>NZ_JAMYRH010000006.1:0-339126 GCF_040321305.1 Mesorhizobium sp. M0478 | reverse complement strand
AGCTGTTCATCGGGCTCGCCCGCTCGGCGGCCGATGCGACGGAGTATTTCCAGATCCCGACCGGACGTGTGGTCGAGATCGGCACGCAGGTGGCGATCTGAGGGTCTCGAACGGATAAATCGTCGAGGAGGCTAATATGAGCGGCGAATTGGTGCTGGTCACCGGCGGGTCCGGCTTCCTCGGCGCTCACTGCATCCTCGAACTGTTGAAGGCCGGCTACCGCGTCCGCACCTCCGTGCGATCGGCCAGGCGCGAAGCCGATGTGCTCGCCATGCTCAAGGCAGGTGGCACGGAGCCCGGTGACGCCCTTTCATTCGCCCATGCCGATCTGATGGCCGACGCAGGCTGGCCGGCGGCGGTGGCCGGCTGCGATTACGTGCTGCATGTCGCATCACCTTTTCCGCCCGGCGTGCCCACGCATGAGGATGACCTGATCCTTCCGGCGCGCGAGGGCGCGTTGCGCGTGCTGCGGGCGGCGCGGGATACCGGGGTCAGGCGCGTCGTGCTCACCTCATCCTTCGCGGCCGTCGGCTATGGCAAAATGCGCGCGGATGGGCAGCCTTTCAACGAGGAAAACTGGACCGATCCGGCAGGCAAGGTCAGCGCCTATGTGAAGTCCAAGACGCTCGCCGAGCGCGCGGCCTGGGATTTCATCGCCGAGCAGGGCGGCGCGCTGGAGCTTGCGGTCGTCAATCCCGTTGGCATCTTTGGACCGGTGCTCGGCGCGGACCATTCGACCTCGACCGAATTTGTCCAGCGCATGCTGAACGGCGCCGTGCCTGGGCTGCCGCGCCTGTCCTTCGGCGTCGTCGACGCGCGCGACGTGGCGGATCTGCATGTTCGCGCCATGACCCACCCCGCCGCCAAGGGCGAACGGTTCCTCGCTGTCGCCGGCGATTTCATGACGGTCCGCGAGATCGCGCAGACCCTGAAGACGCGGCTCGGGCCGGCGGCGTCGCGCGTCTCGACGCGGGAGTTTCCCGATTGGCTGGTGCGCATCATCGGGCTGTTCAATCCGGAAGCGGCCCAACTCGCAACGGAACTGGGCAAGATCAAGAACGCCACCAACGCCAAGGCGGTGCGCGTGCTCGGCTGGGCGCCACGCTCGCGCGAAGATGCTTTGATTGCCACGGGCGAAAGCCTGATCCGGCTGGGACTGGTCAAGCGACGTAAGTAATTGTGCGGGAGGCCGAACCTTAAGGGCTCGGCGTCCCGCAACGGCAGCTTTCAGCCGGCCAGTGCAGCCTTGTTCGTCTCCAGAAACTGCTTCAGCGGCACCGACTTTCGGCCGGAGAGTTTTTCGACCGCGTCTGTCACCATGCCGAGGTCACCTGCGCGTGCGGCAGCGTCGAACGACACCAGCACCTTGGCGAAGGGTTCAGGCAGGCCGGCCGACTTCATTCCCTCGGTCAGGGCTTCGTCGGAAAGCTGGATGACCTTGATCGGCTTGCTGGTGACCTCGGTGACCAACGCCGCCACTTCGGCAGCCGTATACGCACTGGGGCCGGTGAGCGTGTAAGTCGCGCTTTCGCTGCTGTCCGAGGCGAGCCCCGCTGCGATCGCCGCCGCGAAATCGTCACGCGTGCCGTAGGAAATGGCGCCGTCGCCGGCGGAGGTGTACCACTGACCCGACGCCAGAACCTGCGGCAACGCCATGAACAGGTTCTCGTTATACCAGCCATTGCGGAATATCGTGTAGGGGATCCCGCTCGCCTTGATCGCCTGTTCGGTGTCGTAGTGGTCGGGCGCGAAAACAACCGGCGAACCAGGCTCGGGGTTGGGCATCGAGGTGTACAGCAGGTGGCCGACGCCAGCCTGTTTGGCCGCCGTCACCGCCGCAAGCTGCTGCTCGCGCCGCTTCCCCTGTACCTCAAGTTCGTTGGTCGAGATGACGAGTGCCCGGTCGGCTCCCGCGAAGGCCTCGGCAAGCGATTGCGGGTCGTTGAAGTCAGCGGCTCTGACGACGACGCCGCGCGCCGCCAGATCGGCAAGGTTGGCGGGTGTACGGGTGGTGGCGATGATGCGGTTTGCGGGGACCTTTAATGTGTCCAGCAGGTGGTTGATGACGCCGCGGCCAAGCTGGCCGGAAGCGCCGGTGACGAGAAGGGTTGCGGTCATGGGGGATCCTGAAATTGCGCCGGGTGGCGGGTGCTTCTGACAGTCTCAAAAAGAGACCAGCACTAAAATAAGAATTGACCGGCCACCGTAAAGAAGGCAGTTTTTAGGGAGGTAGGCACCGCCAGGGAACCAGCAGCCATGGACGGCAAGGTCGTCAATCTGAGAACCAAGCTCAATATATTCAAAGCCACCAGCGATGGCGCAAACATTGCCGATTGCCCGGTTCGCGACGTGATGCAGGGCGTGAACGGCAAATGGAGTTCGCTGCTGATGGCGGCGCTCGCAGAGCAGCCCTATCGTTTCGGCGAGTTGCGGCGCCTGGTGCCCGACATCTCGCAGCGCATGCTCACCCAGACGCTCCACGATCTGCAGCGCGACGGCTTTGTCCATCGCGAAGTGTTCCCGACCAAGCCGCCAAGCGTCGAATACAGCCTGACCGATCTCGGCCGTTCGATGTTCGGCGCCTTGCATCAATTGATCCTGTGGGCCGAACTCAACCATGGTGCGGTGCGCAAGGCGCGCGCTGCCTTCGACGCCGGTGGCTGATATTTTGGTCCATGCAGCAAAGGCTTGATTTGACAATGGCGCTGAAGGATTGTCCGGCCAGTAGTTGGGCGGGCAATGGAAAAATCTCTCGACATCGCGATTGCGGGCGCCGGCCCGGCGGGGCTCGCCACCGCGCTCTATCTCAAGCGCGCGGGCCACAACGTCACCATCTTCGAACGTTTCGAGGAACCCAAGCCCGTCGGTTCCGGACTGATCCTGCAGCCGACCGGGCTGAGCGTGCTCGCCGATCTCGGCCTGCTCCACGACATTCTGGCGCTGGGGAGCCGCATCGAGCGTCTGCATGGCGCCGATGCCTCGAGCGGCCGCACCGTGCTCGCCGTGCGCTACGACGCGCAGCCTGGCGGCCGCTTCGGGCTGGCGGTGCACCGGGCGGCGCTGTTCAACATGTTGTTCCGCGCCGCGCAGCGCCAAGGCATCGCCATGGAAACCGGTGTCGAGATCGAGGCGCTGGACGTCGGTGAGCGGGCAAGCCTGATCTTCGACAAGAGCCGAACGGTGGAGGGCCGCAGGGCAGGGCCGTTCGACCTCGTCGTCGACGCCAGCGGCTCGCGTTCGAAGCTGCGCCGGTGCCTCAACGATCCGGCCGAGCCGCGGCAGCTCACTTACGGCGCGTTCTGGGCCTCGCTCGGCTGGCGCCAAGGCTTCGACGAAAATGCGCTGCTGCAGCGCTACGACAAGGCCAGCGTGATGATCGGCGTCCTGCCGATCGGCCGACTGGAACCGGGCGCGGAAAAGATGGCGGCGTTCTTCTGGAGCCTGAAGCCGGCGGATGCCGAAAACGTGCGCGCGGCAGGGCTCGACGCCTGGAAGGCGAGACTGGTCTCGCTGTGGCCGCAGTGCGAGGCGTTCACCAGCCAGATCGACAGCTTCGACCAGCTGTCGCTGGCGCGCTACGGCCACCACACGATGAAGCTGCCGGCCGGCCGCAGGCTGGCCGTGATCGGCGATGCCGCGCATTCGACCAGCCCGCAGCTCGGGCAAGGCGCCAACATGGCGTTGCTCGACGCGGCAGCGCTCAGCCATGCCTTGGCACAGACGGGCAACGTCGAGGCAGCGCTGGAAAGCTACGCCCGGGCGCGGCGATGGCATGTCCGAATCTTCCAGCTGCTGTCGCTGGCGCTGACGCCGTTCTACCAGTCGGACGGCACGATGCTGCCCTTCTTCCGCGACAGGCTGGTGGCAACCATCGCCAAAATCCCGCCAGTGCCAAGCGTGCTTGCCTCGATGGTGGCCGGCACGCTGATCGATCCGTTCAGGCGGATCGGGCTAGAGGAGGTGCACTGGCCAGATCATCCGGCGGGATCAGGGTCGAGAGAAGCGAATTTCTCGCACGCAGGAATAGACGCAGCCGCTGCGGATAGTCCGGCGCCACGGCACCCTTGATCGAGGCGCGTTCGCTCAACGCCTTGCGCCAGGCCTGGACCCGCAGCTTCCCGTCCAGAATGCCGAAATTGCCGATCCGGTCGAAGGCGTCGAGATAGCGGAAGACCGGGCCGTAGACGGCGTCGACGAGGCAAAAGCGCTCGCCGTTGAACCACGGTCCGGCCTGGTCGGCCAGTTCGTCCTCCAGACGATCGAACATGGCCGAAAGTGCCGTGGACTCTGCCAGGAAGGCGGCCTCCGTCGAAGCCGAGTAGAACCGGCCGATGGCGTTCAATGTCGCCGAGCCGAACTCGATCCAGGCGCGATGCCTGGCGCGGGCGTAGGCGTCGGCCGGATGCAGAGGATTGGCTTGCGTCTCCTCGAGGAATTCGAGAATGACGGCGGATTCGAAGATCACCGTCTCCTCGCCATTTGCCTGGACGATCAGCAGCGGCACCTTGCCCAGCGGCGAAATCGCCTTGAACCAGTCCGGCTTGTTGGTGAGGTCGATGGTGACACGCTCAAACGGCACGCCTTTCTCGGCCAGCGAGATCGCCGCGCGCTGCACATAGGGGCATAGATGATGGCTGACGAGAATGAGCTTGCCAGTCATTTCATTCTTCTCAGGCATTTCATTCTTCTCAAGCATGTCACTCTCCCCAGACATAGTTCAACGCGCCGTCCTCGACGCGCGTCGACAGGAACATCAGTCGCGACGCTTTTGGCGCCGGACCTTCGATCCGGTCGCCTGATGTCATGTCGAAGGCGGCGCCGTGCCATTGGCAGACCAGCTTGCCGTCCTTGCAGTCGAGCGGCCCGCCGAAATGCAGGCAGACATTGGCGGCGGCGCGGATGCGCTCACCGCTGCGCCAAATATGGACCTCGCGGCCGAAGAATGGCGCGATCAGGCTGCCCGTCTGTGGGACGTCGGCGACTTTGCAGATTTCGTGTTTCATGGATCTTTCCCGGATTGATGCAGTTGCATGCATATAGATGCAAGTGCATCGATCGTCAAGCTTGATGCTAGTGCATCGATCGTCAAGCTTGATGCAACTGCATCTATCGCCTAGGATGGGTCATGACCAAAACAACCACGCCTTCGCCCGAAGCCGTCAAGGCCTGGGCCCGCCTGATGCGGGTTTCGCGCCAGCTCATCGAAAAGGCGGAAGAGGCTTTGAAGACCAGCGGCTTGCCGCCGCTCGACTGGTATGACGTGCTGCATGAACTCGCCGAGGCGGGTGAGGGCGGGCTGCGGCCATTCCAGCTAACCGAGCGCACACTGTTTGCGCAGTATAATATCTCGCGGCTTCTGGCGCGGCTCGAGGCCGAAGGACTGGTCGAGAAACTCAGGGTTGCCGATGACGGCCGCGGCCAGACCATCCGCATCTCGGCCAAGGGCCGTCAGACGCGGCGACGGATGTGGGCTGTCTATGGACGGTCGATTGCGGAATTGGTCGGCGCAAAACTCTCCGCGGAGGAGCTGAAGATACTGGCGAGCCTGCTTGGAGAGCTGCGCCATCCGCCCGCCGATGATTGATCCGTCAGAATCTCGTGGTTTGCTCGGCGGCTCTCACGTCGACGATTTTTCTACCGAACCCCTTGCGTCGAGCACAGGATTGCGCAATATGCCGAACCGTAACGTACGGTACGCCGTTTGAGGCGACCCGGCGACCTCATCGAATGGGCAGGAAATTGTTGCAGGCAAGGGCCGAGATCGATACCAGCGAAGTGCTGACAGAGCGGCAAAAGGCCGTCCTGGACGCGGCTTTGCGGCTGCTGGTCGAGGAGGGCGACAATCTGACCATGACGGCGGTGGCGCGCCGCGCCAGCTGCTCGAAGGAAACGCTCTACAAATGGTTCGGCGACCGCGACGGACTGCTGACGGCGACCGTGCAGTGGCAGGCATCGAAAGTGCGCGTGGTGCCGGTCGACGGTGAGCGGCTCGATCTTGCCTCGCTGACGGCAAGCCTGGAAGGCTTCGCCTCGGACTGGCTGAAGGTGATTTCGAGCGATACCTCGATCGCGCTGAACCGCGTCGCGATCGGCCATGCCGGATCCGGAAAGGACGATCTCGGCGCGATCGTGCTGGAGAATGGCCGTTTCGCGCTGGCCAGACGGTTGAAGCCGGTGCTGCTTGCCGGCAAGCAGGCCGGGCTGCTCGACTTTACGGACGCCGAAATGGCGTTCCGGACCTTTTTCGGGCTGGTCGCCCGCGACGTGCAGATCCGTCTGCTGCTCGGCGACAGGCTGGAATTGACTGAAGCGGCGATCGGCGGCGATGCCGCCCGGGCGACGCAGCAGTTTCTCGCTCTTTATGGAGCAAAAACCGGGCCGCAAGGCCTCTAATCTCTGTGGGAAGGAAGCAAAAGATGCGTGTCTATTACGATCGCGACGCCGATCTCAATCTGATCAAGGGCAAGAAGGTCGCCATTATCGGCTATGGCAGCCAGGGCCGGGCGCACGCGCTCAACCTCAAGGATTCCGGCGCCAAGGAAATCGCCATCGGCCTCAAGGCGGGATCGGCGACCGCCAAGAAGGTCGAGGCTGACGGGCTCAAGGTGATGAGCGTGGCGGACGCTGCCAAATGGGCCGATTTGATGATGATGGCGACGCCTGACGAATTGCAGGCCGACATCTACAAAAACGAAATCGCGCCAAACATTCGTGACGGCGCCGCGATTGCCTTCGCGCACGGCCTCAACGTGCATTTCGGCCTCATCGAGCCGAAGTCGACCGTCGATGTCGTCATGATCGCGCCGAAAGGCCCCGGCCACACGGTGCGCGGCGAATACCAGAAGGGCGGCGGCGTGCCGTGCCTGGTCGCCGTCAACCAGGATGCTTCCGGCAACGCGCTCGATCTCGCTCTGTCCTACGCCTGCGGCGTCGGCGGCGGCCGTTCGGGCATCATCGAGACCAATTTCCGCGAGGAATGCGAGACCGATCTGTTTGGCGAGCAGGTCGTGCTCTGCGGCGGCCTGGTCGAACTGATCCGCGCCGGTTTTGAGACGCTGGTGGAAGCCGGCTATGCGCCCGAAATGGCCTATTTCGAGTGCCTGCACGAGGTCAAGCTGATCGTCGACCTGATTTATGAAGGCGGCATCGCCAACATGAACTACTCGATCTCGAACACGGCCGAATGGGGCGAATATGTCTCTGGCCCGCGCATCATCACCGCCGAGACCAAGGCCGAGATGAAGCGCGTGCTGAAGGACATCCAGACCGGTAAGTTCACCTCGGAATGGATGCAGGAATACCGCGCCGGCATGTCGCGCTTCAAAGGCATCCGCCGCAACAATGACAGCCACCAGATCGAGGAAGTCGGCGCCAAGCTGCGCGCCATGATGCCCTGGATTTCCAAGAACAAGCTGGTCGACAAGGCCAAGAACTAACCCGCAGTCGTCGGGATTGGGAGCAAAGAGCCGGCGGAGCGATCCGCCGGCTCTTTCATGCCGGTTTATCGATCAGGATACTCAGCCATAGTGCCAATGGGGCTTCGGCTCGGTGCCGGTGAACTCGACGCCGATGCGGTCGTCGCGGCGCCAGCGCACGATGGCCTTGTAGCCGATGCCGTCGACCGGCACATAGAGCAGGAACTCGTCCGGGACGCGCGCGTCTATAGACACTTTCAGCTCGGCGCCGCCGGCATGCATGTTGCGCACCGTGCACTTGACCTCGGAATTGGTGAGGCCGGTCAGAATCGTCGCGCCTTTCAGCACGCGCTGCCGGTGTTTGTTTCGCAATTCGTTGTCGGCCATGACGGCACGTCCTTCGCGACCGGATCGGCGCGATCGTCAGATGGGGCACGATATCACGGATAGGCTGAGCCGATAAACATATGGTTAGCGGTGACCGAGACCAGCCGTCTTTCCCAAATGAAAACGGCGCCGCGATGGGGCGGCGCCGTCGTGTATTGTCGTTTATAGGTCAGCTGTAGGGCGACCAGCATTGCTGGCGCGGGCCACCATAGGGCTGGAACGTGTTGTCCCAGGCCCGGTAGGACCGATAGCGGTCGTAGCACCACTGGACATGGGCGCTGGACAGACGCTGCGTGCGGTAATAGCGGCGGGGCGCCGGCTGCACGTAATAGCCGTCATTGTAATAGCCGTTGTTGTAGTAGCCGTTGTTGTAGATGCTGCCGAGGCCGAGACCCAGGCCGAGGCCGAGAACTGCTGCGGCGCCGCTGTCAAAATCACGGCCGCGATGGTGACGGTGATGGCGCCAGCGCCAGTTGTCGCCGCCGTTCCAGTTGCCGCCATTCCAGTTGCCGTTGTTCCAGTTGCCTGACCGGGCAAAGTGACGGCCGTCGTGGCGGCGCCACTGCCAATCGTTGAAGGAGCGGCGGTCATTGCCGCCCGCCCAGCTGTCGCGAACCGGTGTGATGTCAGACAATGCGGTGCTTGTCGGCACCGCCAGGTTTGGCTGCAGGATCGGGCCGGCGGCGGATGGCGCCGTGAGACCCGAGAAAAGACCGAGCGCTAACAGCCCGGATTTGACTGTGGACGAAAAGAGCGAGCTCATTGCACTCTCCAAGTGATACAGGCCCCACGCCCGGATACCCCAGGGAAGTGGCCTATTGATGGACCTTGGCGTCTGAACGGAGGATGAACAGAAAGGTTCCATCAGCCATGACAAGCAGCCCTTGTTTTCATGGGCGCTTGCAGGCAAAGGTCAGTCCATGTCGCTGCGCCTCGCCACTTTCAATGTCGAAAACCTGATGAACAGGTTCGATTTCTCGGGCTTCCGCAACCAGCTCAACGAAGACCGCACGCTGGCGCTTTTCGACATCCAGAGCGAAGCCGAATACCGGATGCTGGAGCAGGCGCGCGCCATCGCGCAATCCGACGATACGCGCCAGTTGACCGCGCTCGCCATTGCCGCCACCCGTGCGGACATCATCTGCATGCAGGAGGTCGACAACATCGAGGCGCTGAAGGCCTTCGAGTACGGCTATCTCTTCAAGATGGTGGGCGAGGGTTACCGGCAGAAATACACCACCGCCGGCAATGATTCGCGCGGCATCGACGTTGCCTTGATGATGCGCAACGAGACCGCGCAAGGTCAGCCGATCGAGTTCGTGCGCATGACGAGCCATGCCTATGTCACCTTCGAGCAGTTCGGATTGCACACGCCTGAACTCGAGGCGCTCGGCAACCTGGCCAATGAACGCATCTTCCGGCGCGACTGCCTGGAGGTCGACATCAAGGTCGGCGGCGTGCCGCTGACGCTTTATCTCGTCCATTTCAAATCGATGGGCTCGCCGCGCAACGGGCTCGACGGACGCGAGGCGACGATGCCGGTGCGCATCGCCGAGGCGCAAGCCGTGCGCCGCATCATCGAGGAGCGCTTCGGCAAAGAGCACGCAGCCGACAAAAACTGGGCGATCTGCGGCGACATGAACGACTACCGCCAGCGGGTGAAGATCGAGGGCGACGCTGTCGACGGCTACCGCTTCCAGGTGATCGACGAGAGCCAGTCCTGTATCGATGTGCTCACCGCCGGCGGCTTTTGCGAAAATGTCGTCGAACGCCGGCCGGAGATGGACCGCTGGAGTTTCTACCACACGCGCGGGCCGAAGGAGCGGCATCTGTGCCAGCTCGACTACATCCTGCTGTCGAAAGGGCTGGCGGCGAAGAATGCGACGGCGGTTCCCGACATCATCCGCAACGGCCAGCCCTGGCGCACCATCTTTCCGGCGGGACAGGCGGTGGAGCGCTTTCCGCGCGCCGGCTGGGACCGGCCGAAGGCGTCGGATCATTGTCCCGTCGCAATTACCCTGGACATGGCTTGAGCACGGTGAGCTTCGACCTGCCGCGCAACGTCATCCTGCCCGTCGACGAAATCGACGTCCGGCTCGACCCCGGCCCGCATCCGTTCGAGCGCGACAACGCGCAGGCGATCACTGACAACTGGCGGCGCGAGGTCACGGCCAATCCGGCGTTGTTCGACGGCACGGTGGTGCTGCTCTCGGCGCTCGCCTGGCGCGACAACCGGATCGTCGGGCGTTGTCACGCGGTGAAGTACTCGACCTTCCTGCTATGGCGAAAGAACCGGCAGGGGACGGGCGCCGAGCATGCCTATGGCCACGCCATGCTGGTCGCCGGCGACAACGCCCTGGTGGCGATCCGCATGGGCGCGCACACGGTCCCGGCCGGCAGTGTCTACTTCGCTGCCGGCTCGTTCGAGCCGATCGATTTTCGCGATGGCCGCGTCGATGTCGATTTCAACATGATCCGTGAAGTGCGCGAGGAGACCGGGCTTGACCTGACAGGCGCTGCGCGCGGCAAGCGCTACCATGCGCTGTCGACTTCGACCGGCACGGTCCTCTTCCGCCGCTACCACGTCGATGCGCCGGCCGACGAGGTTGCGCGGCGCATCGGCGCCTTCGTCGCGACCGAGACCGAGCCGGAGATCGAGGGGCCGGTGATCATCCGCCACGCCGCCGACCTGCCGGAAGGGCTGGCACCGCATATGAAGCCGCTGGTCGAGTGGCATTTTGGCGGTGGCGGGGGCTAACGGCGCGGATTGTTCTGCGCCGCCTTGCGGTCGTTGCGGGCGGCGACGAGGAACAGGATAACGCCGATGCCCAGCAATCCACCCATGACCATGCCCATCGTCTGGCCGACGACTGCCTGAAAATCGGCGGTGACACGATCGGGATTGGCCATGCCGTAGCGGGCGAGATACCACCAAAGTCCCGCAAGGGCGCCTTCGATGATCACCATCGTCAGAATTAGCCGCGCCTTCTTGCTCATTGCAACTCCTTGACTAGATGCTTTGCTCTAAAATTAGCATCGCAGACCGGACGACAACAAGTATTGCCGATGTCGACAAGCACCCATCCTTGTGGATAGCGGTTGGTTGCGGTGGAGCTGATCTGGCGCTTATTCGTGGCGCAGCGCGTCGATCGGGTCGAGCCTGGCGCCGCGCAGCGCCGGGAAGAAGCCGAACACCATGCCGATCAGCGCCGAAAAACCGACGGCGAGCAGGATGACCGCCGGGCTCGGCGCAAACGGTATGGCCAGCGTTGCCGAGGCGAGGCCGGCCAGCGCCAGGCCGATCAGGATGCCGATAATGCCGCCGAGCAGCGACAGCACCGTCGCCTCGACCAGGAACTGGATGAGGATGTGCTTTTCATGCGCGCCGATGGCGAGCCTGATGCCGATCTCGCGGGTGCGCTCAGTGACCGAGACCAGCATGATGTTCATGATCCCGATGCCGCCGACCAGCAGGCTGACGCCCGCGACGGCGCCCAGCATGCCGGTCATGGTGGTGGTGGCGCTGGCCATGGCGTCGGCGATCTGGGTCATGTCGCGGATCGAGAAATCGTCTTCGCGGTCCGGCGTGATGCGGCGGGTGTCGCGCAAAATGTCCTCGACTCGCGGCTGCAATTCGGTGGTCGGCGTGCGGTCGTCGGCGGCGACGTAGATGTTGTCGATGTCGCGGTTGCCGGCGATGCGGCGCTGATAGGCGGCAAGCGGCATCAAGACGACATTGTCCTGGTCCTGGCCGAAGCCGGTATAGCCCTTGGGTTCGAGCAGGCCGATGATCTTGCACGAGGTGCGGTTGACGCGGATGATCTCGCCCTCGGGTTCGCCGGCGCCGAAGAATTGCTGGCGCACCGTCTCGCCGATCAGGCAGACGCCGGTGCCCGAGCGTGTCTCCGAATCGCTGAATGGGCGGCCCGACACCAGCTTCCAGTCGCGGGCGTCGAGATAGGCGCTGTCGGTGCCGGTGACGCCCGAGGTCAGGCTCTCGGTGCCGAAGATGACGCGGACTTGTTTCTGCGACGCCGGCGCGATGGCGCGCGCACCGGTCAGATGCGCGACGAGGGCGGCTACATCCTTGTCGGCCAGAGGCCGTACCGCCTGGTCGAGCCCGCCTGGTCCGCCAGTGCCTGCCGGGCGGCCGGAACGGACGACGAGCAGGTTCGAGCCGAGCTTGGCGATGTCCGACTTGACCTTGGCGGTGGTGCCGGAGCCGATGGTCAGCATGGCGATGACGGCGGCGACACCGATGACGATGCCGAGCAGCGTCAGGAACGAGCGCAGCACATTGCGGCGGATGGAGCGCAGAGAGAGGCGGACGGTTTCCCAGATCATGACGCCAACTCCGACTTGGCCGTGTCGGACGCGACGTGGCCGTCGAGGAAGCGGATGGTGCGCTCGGCATAATCGGCGACATCGGCCTCGTGGGTGACCATGGCGATGGTCAAGCCGAGCTCCCGGTTCAGCCGCGTCAACAACTCCATGATCTCATGCGTGCGGGCGGTGTCGAGATTGCCGGTCGGCTCGTCGGCGACGAGCAGCGTCGGCCTGGTGACGATGGCGCGCGCGATCGCCACGCGCTGTTGCTGACCACCGGAGAGTTCGGCCGGCGTGTGATGTTCGCGCCCGACCAGGCCGACCTCCGCCAGCGCCTGCATGGCAAGATCGCGGCGCTCGCGGGCCGGCGCGCCGCGATAGATCAGCGGCAGCTCGACATTTTCCGCCGCCGTGGTGCGCGGCAACAGATTGTAACCCTGGAAGACGAAGCCGATATAGAGATTGCGCAGAAGCGCCCGGCGGTTGCGGTCGAGCCGCCCGGCGTCGATGCCCATGAAGGAGTAGGTTCCGGCCGTCGGCGTGTCGAGGCAACCGATGATGTTCATCGCGGTCGATTTGCCCGAACCGGACGGGCCCATGATGGCGACGAATTCGCCACGCTGGATGGCGAGGTCGACGCCGGCCAGCGCATGGACCTTGGCTTCGCCCTGGCCATAGCTCTTCCAGACCGTGTCGAAACCGATGAGGCCCGCGGCCATGGCGTCAGCTCCGCAGCTGCGAGGTCGTGATAACCTCTGCACCTTCATCCAGCCCGGAGGTGATCTCGGTCAGTTCGCCGTCGGTGGAGCCGATCTTGACGTTGACCGGGTGCGGCCGGCCGTTCTCCAGCACATAGAGCGTGCGTGAGCCGTCGGTGGGCGCCTTCACCGGCTGGCGGCGGTTGCCGCCACGACCCATGCGGCCGGTGAACAGATCGCTGAGGCTCCACGTGCGGGCAGCAGGTGCCGATGGCCGATAGCGAAACGCTGTTGAAGGCACGGTGAGCACGCTCTTGGCCTGCCTGGTGACGACCGAAACCGTGGCGGTCATGCCGGGCCGCAGCAAAAGCTCGTTATTGTCGACTTCCAACCGTGCATTGTAGGTGACGACGCCGTCGGTGGTGACCGAGGCGTAGGAGATGTCGCGGATCTCGGCGTCGAACGGCCGCTCCGGAAAGGCATCGACGGTGAAGCGTGCATGCTGGCCTGGTTTGACCGCGCCGATATCGGCCTCGTCGACCGCCGCCACCAATTCCATGTTCCTCAAATCGGCGGCGATGATGAACAGAACCGGCGCCTGCAGCGAGGAGGCGACCGTCTGGCCGGGGTCGACGGAACGCGTCAAGACGATGCCGTCGATCGGCGCATAGATGGTGCTCTTGGCAAGGTCGGTCTGCTGCGCCTTGAGATCGGCCTGGGCGATGGCGAGATTGGCCTGCGCACTATCGAGCGCCGCCTTGGAGCGGTCGCGCGTGGCAGTCGCCGCCTCGAGCGACTGATCGGTCGCCATGCCACGCCTGGTCAGTTCGGCCGCGCGGGTGAGGGCGCTTTCGTTCTCCTTCAGGGTTACCGTGGCGTCCTCGACATTGGCGGCAGCGGCCTTGGCCGAGGCTTCGGCGCGTTCGATCTGGACCTCGAGTTTCACCGTGTCGAGCGTCGCCAGCACGTCGCCCTTCTTGACCTGCTGGTTCTCTTCGGCCGAGACCGAGCGGATGATACCGGACAGCTCGCTTGAAATGTCGACCTGGGTGAGGGGCTGCAGCGTGCCGGTCGCCGAAACCGCGACGGTGAGGTCGGCAATGGTAGCCGGCGTGGTGGTGTAGTCGATCTTGGCCGGGGAGCCGGCAAACCACTGGTAGCCTGCCAACCCGGCGGCAAGTGCGATCAGCGCCAGCAGCGCGTAAAGCCAGCCCCGGCGGCGCGTCTTGCGCACGCCGCTCTGATCAAGCCCGAGCGCCGCCTCGATGGCGGAATCCGATTCCGTCTTTGGCAGATTGACAAGCTGGTCCACGCCGGACCCCTATGAAAGCGTAATGTCCCTAGTTGTGCACAGATCAGGCTTGGTGGTTCGAATATCAAATTAAATTTCGGCCATGTTCGGATTGAGGCGGAAGGTTTTTCAAGATGCAGACCCGCAATTACTTGCTCTACGATGTGTTTACGACGGAGCGGCTGGCCGGCAATCCGCTGGCTGTCGTGCTCGACAGCCAAGGGCTGGATACAGCCGCCATGCAGGCCATTGCGCGCGAGTTCAACCTGTCCGAATCGGTCTTCGTGCTGCCGCCGGACAATCCAAAACATCGCAACCGCATCCGCATTTTCACGCCCGACTATGAAATGCCGTTTGCCGGCCACCCGACCGTCGGCGCCGCGATCGCGCTGGCCGAACTGACGGGCGAGGGCGACGCCGGCATTTTCGTGCTGGAGGAGAATATCGGCCCGGTGCGCTGCGCCGTCAGCCGGCACGATGGCGCCACCTTTGCGGAGTTCGACCTGGCGAAGCTGCCGGAACCGCTGAAGCTCGACGCCGATTCGCAAGCGATCGGCGCAGCCCTCGGGCTGGCGCCGCATGAGATCGGCTTCGAGAATCACCTGGTGTCGTTCTGGTCGGCAGGGGTGCCTTACGTCACCATCCCGGTCGCCAATCTGGAGGCTGCCGCCCGGGTCAAGCTCGACAACCAGGCCTGGTCGGAACTGGCGCCGCGCAAGAGCGAATGGGCCTTCGCCAGCCCGTACGTCTATTGCCGCCAGACGGTGAACCATGACAGCGCCTTCCATGTCCGCATGATCGTGCCGGGCACTCCCTCCTATGAGGACCCGGCGACCGGGTCGGCGGCGGCGGCCTTTGCCGGCGCCATCATGCAGTTCGATGGCCCGACCGACGGCATTTCGCAGCTGTGGATCGAGCAGGGGCTGGAGATGGGCCGGCCATCGCGTATCCGGCTCGAACTCACTGTCGAGGGCGGAAAACTGGCCTCGGCGCGCATCGGCGGCCATGCGGTAAAAGTGGCGGAAGGCAAGCTGTTCGTTTGAGTGGCCCGTGGCTGAGATCGTCGCTGTCGGCGATCCTTCACGCCCCCCTCTGTCCTGCCGGACATCTCCCCCACGAGGGGGGAGATCGGATGTCGCATTGGCTTTCGCCAATCTCCAACGCCGAAAGACAGGCGAAACGGCAAGGCTGCCAATCTCCCCCCAAGTGGGGGAGATGCCCGGCAGGGCAGAGGGGGGCGCTGTCCCGCCGCCGACTCTGGTTTTTGCTTCGCTGCAACACTCGAAACCGAAGCCCGGAGCGATTTGTCGGGAAATGATTCCGGCAGGGCTGGACAGGACCGGTATCGGCGGCTATATGCCCGCCAACGCCGGTTTTTACCGGTCGAGTGGGTGCGTAGCTCAGTTGGTAGAGCAGCTGACTCTTAATCAGCGGGTCCACAGTTCAATCCTGTGCGCACCCACCATTTTTCCGCTGATATTTTGGTTTCCGAGAACGAAGGGATGCCGTTCCTAACGGCTACTCGGTCCCCGCGGCCGCCAAGAGTTCTGCACTTACCAAGCAACAAGCCGTAGCTTGCTCCTTTCGATCTCTGGTACTAATCTGGAGATGGCAGGGGAGGTTTTATTGAGCAAAAAGGATGCTAAAATAATTGAGTTTAAGACCTCGATCGTGAAACACGGAATTGAGGCGGCCACAACTACATATCTTATGGATAGAGTTCCATTTGTTTTTAACAAAGATAGAGAACTATACCGTGAGTGGAAGCGAAAGCTTGGCAAGCTTATAGACATAGACCCTCTAAATATAACTATCATTGGAAGCGGGGGAATTGGCTTCAGCCTTAATCCACATAAGAAATTTAAGTTATTTTCTGCTGATTCTGACATCGATGTAGCAGTTGTCTCTGAGCACCATTTCTCTGTGGCGTGGAGATCTCTCAGGGCAACAAAACTTCCTGATGTTAGATCTTCAAAGGATCGAGAGGCAATAAAAGAGCACAGAAATAACTACATATATTGGGGCTGTATAGCGACCGATAGGGTTTTAAGTTATTTGCCGTTCGTAAGGCAATGGACTGAAGCAACCTCAGCGATGGCTGGCGAGAACCCTACCGAAGAACGAGACGTAAAGATACGGCTCTACCGAGATTATGAATCTCTGAGAGCTTATCACATGAGTGGCATGGAAAATCTATTATCAACGTTGATGGCGAGTTGATGGAAAAGAACTTACTGACATCTACGACACACAATATTGCTTGGCTAAGCAAGCGCTATCAGAACGAGGAGCTTCAACTGAGGCCGCCCTTTCAGAGAAACCCTGTTTGGACAGAGCGCCAGAAGTCATATTTGATAGACACTATTCTGAGCGGCTATCCTATTCCTGAATTGTACATTCAGGAATACACCGACGCTCAGGGCAATGACGCGTATGTTGTGGTAGATGGACAGCAAAGAGTGCGCGCCTGCCTCGAATTCATTCGTGGCGAATTTGCCATGTATGGCAAAGATAGCCCGGATTGGGCGGATATGATTTTTGATGATCTGAGTGAAGAAGAGAGAAAGCGAATCTATAACTATAATTTCATCGTGAGGGTCCTGCCTGACATTCCCGATGTTGAACTCAGGGCTATTTTCAGCCGACTGAACCGAAATGTCGTCGCTCTTAACAAGCAGGAGTTGAGACATGCGACTTATTGGGGAGAATTTATCGAGTCGGTGGAAAAGATTTCGGACAACGAGGGTTGGTCGGATGTTGGGTTGTTCACGCCCAATGACGTTCGGAGAATGCTTGATATTGAGTATGTCAGCGAGCTAGCAGTCGGCTTTTTACACGGGCTACAAAACAAGAAAGAGAGCTTGGATAAATGGTATGAGGCGTACGAGAACGAATTCCCTGACAGGCGTCGCATGGAAAAGGTATTCTTGTCGACTCTTCTCGAAATAATAAAGGTTCTTCCGAATATAAGTAAAACTCGCTGGAGAAAGAAGTCTGATTTCTATACACTTTTTCTTCTTTTATCTGAGTCGGCGAGTGATTTTCCTCTGGCTAGTGATGTCAGAATTCAGCTTGGGAAGTCGCTCACGAAATTTGCAGACGACGTTGACGCGTATCTAAGGGACCCCGACGGTAAAGTGGAGTTTCCAAAGTCGATTAGGGATTACAGCGCAGCGGTCGAACGCGCCGCCTCTGATTTGGCGCGTCGGCGGGTTCGTAGGGCAGAGCTGGTGAAGGCGGTCGAGCAAATTATCTAGCAGTCGTCGGACGGACTGTTGGCAACCGCGTTTACTTCTCCGACACGCCAGCCTCGGCAAAACTCGCCATCCTCGCATGGCATTCCAGTGCCGAGCGGACGATGTTGACGGCGAGGCAGGCGCCGGAGCCTTCGCCGAGCCGCATGCCGAGGTCGAGCAGCGGCGGCAGGCCGAGCGCTTCGAGCAGGCGCCGGTGGCCGGATTCGGCCGAGACATGGGCGGCGATGGTGTGGGCGAGGCCTGAGGGGTGCAGTCGCGCCAGGGGCGCTGCCGCTGCCGTGCAGACGAAGCCGTCGAGCAGCACCGGGACGTTCTTGCGGCGGGCGGCGAGCGTGGCGCCGAAGATGGCGGCGAGTTCGCGGCCGCCAAGGGCGGCGGCGATCTTCAGCGGGTCGGACAGCGCGTCGGCATGGCGCCTGAGGCCGGATTCAATGGCGGTGACCTTGCGCTTCAGCCCGGCATCGTCGACGCCGGTGCCGCGCCCGGTCCATTTTTCAGCCCCGCCGCCGAACAGGGCGGTCGAGATGGCGGCCGCCGGCGTGGTGTTGCCGATGCCCATCTCGCCGAAACAGACGAGGTCGAGGTCGTTCGTCACCGCGTCATAGCCAGCCGAGACGGCGGCGAGGAAGTTTTTTTCGTCCATTGCCGGCACGTCAGTGAAGTCGCCTGTCGGATGATCGAGATCGAGCGGGATGACGTCGAGTTCCGCGCCGGCGATGCGGGCAAGCTGGTTGATGGCGGCGCCGCCGCCGGCAAAATTCGCCACCATCTGCACGGTCACTTCCGACGGGAAGGCCGACACGCCCTGCGCGGTGACGCCGTGATTGCCGGCGAACACGAAGACTTTGACGCGATCGAGTTTCGGCATGTCGCGGCCCTGCCAGCGTGCCAGCCAGGCGGCGAGGGTTTCCAGCCGGCCCAGGCTGCCTTGCGGCTTCGTCAGCGTGTCCTGGCGGCGGGCGACTGCATTGGCGGCGGTATCGCTGCCGGCAGGCAGATCGAAACAGGCGGCGCGCAGTTCATCGAATGATTTGAAGGGCATGGGGAAGGAATCTCCGGGGAAGAATCAGGACAGGGAAATGGAAGCGACGAGCAGGACCGTGATCTCGCCCAACTGCTGCAGGGCGCCGATCGTGTCACCGGTGTGGCCGCCAATCTGGTTGAGGCAGAGCGCGCGCAAGGCGCTGAACACGAGAGCGAGCAGGATCAGTGCGGCAAAGGCGCCGCCGAGCCCCAGAGTCAGAAGCGGGATGGCCCCGAGCACGGCGCCGAGAACAGCTGTCTGGGTCGAGACGGTCCCGGCGCCGGCAGACAGGCCGTCACTGCGCGCCGCCGGCGCCAGATGCATGAACGCGCCGAGCAGGCCGCGCGATGCGGCGTGGGCGGCAATCAGCGCGAAGAGCACGCCTGTCGGATTGGCCAGTTGCGACAGCGCGCTCCAGCGGATGAGCATCGACAGGCCAAGAGCCGAAGCGCCATAGGCGCCGATGCGGCTGTCGCGCATGATCTCCAGTTTTTTATCGCGTGTCTTGCCGCCGCCAAAGCCATCTGCGACATCGGAAAGCCCGTCCTCATGCAGGCAGCCCGTGGCGAGCAGGGTTGCTGCAAGCGCAAGGGCTGCTGCCGGGCCGGGGGCAAGGCCGAGCTGTACGCCCGCGGCGTAGACGACAGCACCAGCCACAGCGACGGCGAGGCCGGCGACAGGCGCCGCCCAGATCGCATCGGCCAGGCTGCGGCCACGAAGGTCGAAGACCGGCAGCGGCAGCCGGGTGAAGAAGACGAGGCAAAGCGCGACGTCGTCGAACGCTTGCCGGGGCGAGGGCACGGAGGTCATGCGCCCCTCGCAATGGCGTGGAAGAAGGTGCCGCTGACATGGCCGCGGCGATAGCCGGAGGCGCCGAGCGGATTGCCCTGGCCGTCGGCGAGGTCGGCCAGCGGCTCGTCATTGCCGGTCGCAATCATCTGCGCATAGTGGAATTCATGGCCACGGATCAGCGCGCCTTGCGGCCCCAGCGGACAGGCGACGCGCAGGCGTGCCTCGCGGTAGCCGAGGTTCATCTTGCGCTTGGCAAAGCTGGTGGAATGGCCGAGCAGGCCAAGCATGGCGTGCGTCTCGCCGGCCGCGTCCTCCAGCGCTTCGCCCAGCACCATGAAGCCGCCGCACTCGCTATGGATCGGCTTGGTCTCGGCAAACCTGGCCATGCCAGCTCGGAAATTGGTCGCCGCCGCGAGGCTGCCGGAGTGGAGCTCGGGATAGCCGCCGGGCAGCCAGCAGACATCGCAATTCTGCACCGGTGCTTCGTCGGCTAGCGGCGAGAACGGCACGATCTCGGCGCCGGCCTGACGCCAGTGGGCGGCGACGTGCGGATAGAGGAAGGTGAAGGCGGCGTCTTTGGCGAGCGCGATTCGTTGGCCGGGCGGCTGCAAGGCATGTTCGAAACTGCCTGATGCCGGCGAAAACGGCGCGGCCAGCGCCATGATGGCGTCAAGGTCGAGGGATTTCTCGACCATGTCGGCGAGGCGGTCGAGATGCGTCATCAGGTCGGCATATTCGCCGGCCTGGACGAGGCCGAGATGGCGCTCCGGCAAATTGAGCGTGGGATCGCGCAGGATGGCGCCGACGACCGGCAGGCCGAGCGTTTCGATCGCCTCGCTGCACAGCTTGCGGTGGCGCTCGCTGCCAAGACGGTTGAGCACGATTCCGGCCATGCGCACATCCGGGTCGTAGGTGGCAAAACCCTTCGCGACGGCGGCCGCCGTCGTCGACTGTCCCGAGACGTCGAGCACCAAAAGCACCGGCAGGTGGTAGAGCCGCGCCAGATCGGCGGCCGAGCCGGTGCGGCCTTGTCCGGCCGGGATGCCGTCGAACAGGCCCATGGCGCTTTCGAGGAAGATAAAATCGGCGTCCTCGGTGGCATTGCCGGCCAACGCGTTGAGCAGGTCAGGCGACATCGCCCAGCTGTCCAGGTTGACGCCGGACAGGCCAGTGGCGGCGGTATGAAAACCCGGATCGATATAGTCGGGGCCGGACTTGGCGCCGCGCACCTTGATGCCGCGCCGGGCGAGCGCGCGCAAAATGCCGATGGTGACGCTGGTCTTGCCGGAGCCGGAACGCGGCGCGCCGATGATGATGGCGCGGGTCATGCGTTACCCGCCAGTGCTGCGCGCATGGCGACGATGCCGCCGACGACAATGAGGGCCGGCGAGGCCAATTCCGCCGCGGCGGCCGCTTCGGAAATGGTGGCGAGTGTCGCGACGACGGTCCGCTCCTGCGGTGTCGTCGCCGAAACGATGACAGCCGCCGGCGTCGACGGCGCCAGGCCGCCTTCGAGCAGCGACGCGGCGATAACAGGCAGATTGGCCATGCCCATATAGATGACCACCGGCTGGCCGGTGCGGGCGATCGCGCCCCAGTCGAGATCGTCATCTGTGCCGGCGGCATGACCTGTCGCCAGGATGATCGCCTTGTTGATGCCGCGCATGGTTGCGGGAATGCCGGTGGCGGCCAGCGCGCTCAGCCCCGATGTCAGGCCCGGCAGGACGCGGAACGGGATTTTTTCGCGCGCCAGCGCCAGCGCCTCTTCGCCGCCACGGCCGAAAATATAGGGATCGCCACCCTTCAGCCTGATGACGCGGCGGCCATCGCGCGCCAGCCGCACCAGCAAAGCGGTGATGTCGTCCTGCTTCATCGACGGCCTGCCGCCGCGCTTTCCCGCAAAGAACAGCTGGGCATTGTCCGCAACGGCGACAACGTCAGAGGAGACCAGCGCGTCATAGACCACAGCGTCGGCCTCGGCCAATGCCGCCAGCACTTCCAGCGTCAGGCAGCCGGGATCGCCGGGGCCGGCGCCGGCCAGCCAGACATGGCCCGGCTCAAGCCGGCGCGGCTTGAAGTTCAGCCGGGCAAGGGCCTGTTCGAGCGTGGTGTTTTCGCTTTTACCGCTCACAATCCGTCCCGTCCCCGGAAACGCCGCTGATAGTGGGCGTCGTACAATGAACTCTCGCCAAAACCTTCCGCTGCCAGCGAGCGGCCGACGAAGATGATCGCCGTGCGCTCCATCGGGTCGGCGGCGAGCAGTGCCTCGATGGTCGCTAGCGTGCCGGTCAGCACGCGCTCGTCCGGCCATGAAGCGCGAAAGACGATCGCCACCGGGCAATCGCCGCCATAATGCGGCGACAATTCGGCGACGATGCGATCGATGGCGTGGATGGCGAGATGAATGGCCAGTGTGGCGCCGGTGCGGCCGAAGCCGGCCAGCGTTTCGCCCGGCGGCATTTTCGAGGCGCGGCCGGAGACGCGGGTCAGCACCAGGCTTTGCGCCACCTCGGGAATGGTCAGTTCGCGGCGAAGGGCTGCGGCTGCGGCGGCGAAAGAGGGAACGCCCGGCGTCAGCGTGTAAGGAATGCCGTGTTTTTCCAGCCGGCGGATCTGCTCGGCCACGGCGCTCCACACCGAGAGGTCGCCGGAATGCAGGCGGGCGACATCGTGGCCGGCCTGGTGGGCTGTCACATATTCGACCTCGATTTCGTCGAGTGACATCGGCGCCGTATCGATCAGTTTGGTCCCCGGTGCGCAGTGTTGCAGCAATTCCGGCGCGACGATCGAGCCGGCATGCAGACAGACCGGGCAGCTTGCCAGCAGCTTGGCGCCGCGCAGTGTGATGCGGGCGGCGGCGCCGGGACCGGCGCCGATGAAATGCACGGTCATGGCGCGTCTCCGCTGATGGCGATGGCGCAGGTGACCGGGCCGAGCACGGTGCGTGGACCAAGCAGCTTTGCACCGGGGCCGGCAACGGCAAGGGCGGAGGCTTCTGAGACGGAGGGTGTGCCGGCGAGATCCTGCGAGAGATCGGATTTGCTGAGTGCCTCCGACGAGACGGCCTGAAGTGCTGCGTCATCAACGATGATGACGGGAAGGTTGAGCGTGCGGCCAGCGGCAGAGATCGCTTCTTCGTCTTTCTTGAGCGCGGCGGTCGCCAAGGCCGACAGCGCCGTTATCGCCAGCCCGTGCGCTTCGAGGGCGGTTTCGATCGCCGCGAGCACGTCTTCGACGCTCACGCCCTTCCGGCTGCCGATGCCCGCCACCATCATGGCTTCACCCAGCTCCACTGGGTGACCGGCATGGCCGGGCGCCAGGCCTGCATCGAACCGACAGGAGAAGCGCGGGAAATGGTGATGCGGGTAAGGTCGCCGCCGCGCTTGATGTGCTCCGCGAGAAGCAGCGCCTCCATCTCCAGCGTCACCGCATTGGCAACGAGACGGCCACGGGATGGCAGCGCCTTGATGGCGGCGTTCAGTACGCCGGCGTCGCTGCCACCTCCGCCGATGAAGATCGCATCCGGCGTGTCCAGCCCGGCCAGTGCCTTGGGCGCCGACCCTTCCACCACGACAAGACCGGGCACGCCGCAATGCGCGGCGTTGCGGACGATGCGGGCGGCGCGGTCGCTGTTGGCCTCGATGGCGATGGCGCGCATCGAGGGGTGAGCGAGCATCCATTCGATGCCGATGGCGCCGGAACCGGCGCCGATGTCCCACAGCAATTCGCCACGCCTCGGCGCCAGCGCCGCAAGCGTCATGGCGCGGATGTCGTGCTTGGTGATCTGGCCGTCATGCTCGAACAGATGGTCGGCGCGGCCAACGCTCAGCGGCAGGATGCGGGCCTCTTGTGTCGATTCAAGCTCAAGCGCCAGCACGTTGAGCGGATTGATGTCTCTGACGTCGAAAGCGTCGGCACGTGCCGAGCGAAGCTTCTCGTTCGGTCCGCCCAGCGCTTCCAAAACCGTCAGCCGCGAAGCGCCGAAGTCGAGCTCTACGAGCAGGCGCGCTATTGTCGCTGGTGCGTCGCCGTCCGATGTCAGCGCCAGGATGCGCGCCCTGGGATGCAGCAGCGGCCGGATCAGGTCGAGCGGCCTTCCATGCAGCGAGATCGTCTCGATGTCCTGCAACGCCCAGCCGAGCCGGGCGGCAGCCAGCGAAATCGCCGATGGCGCGGGGATGACATGCATCTCTTCAGGCTTGACCTTGCGGGCAAGGGTGGCGCCGACCCCGTGGAAGAATGGATCACCGGAGGCGAGCACGCAGACGCGCCGGCCGGCCAGCGCCAGCACGTCTGCCATGCCGGCATCGAATGGCGCCGGCCATGGGCGCTGCTCACCCTTGATGAGCGACGCCACCAGCGCCAGATGCCGCTTGCCGCCGAAGACGGTCTCGGCGTCAGCGATCTGCCGCTTGGCCTCGTCGCCGAGACCCGCTAAACCGTCCTCGCCGATGCCGATCACCGTCAGCCATTTCGGCTTGGCGCCGCGCTTACTCTCAGCAGGCATGATGACCCACCGCATTCTGATCCTTGGCGGCACCAGCGAAGCCCGGCACTTGGCGGGAAAGCTGGCCGCGCGGAGCGATCTGTCTGTCACTCTGTCGCTGGCCGGCCGTACCGAAAGCCCGGTCGCGCAAGGCGTGCCGGTGCGCAGCGGCGGATTTGGCGGCGCCGACGGGCTGGCCGCCTATCTCAGGGAGGCGGGCATCGACCTGCTGATCGACGCGACGCATCCCTATGCGGCGCAGATATCCGCCAATGCGGCGCAAGCCTCGCGCCTGACCGGTGTGCCGATCCTGGCGCTGCGCCGTCCCGGCTGGAAGCCTGTCGACGGCGACCGCTGGACGCAGGTCGATAGGACAGGCGATGCGGTGCACGCGCTTGGATCGACGCCGCGCCGCGCCTTCCTGGCGCTCGGCCGGCAAGAGGTCGCGGCTTTCGAGGCGGCGCCGCAGCATCATTACCTTGTTCGCAGCGTCGATCCGGTCGAGCCGAAACTGGCGGTGCCGGATGCGACCTACCTTCTGGCGCGCGGGCCGTTTCGCGAGGCGGATGAACGCGCACTGCTCGAGGAGCACCGCATCGATGGTGTCGTGTCCAAGAACAGCGGCGGTGAGGCGACCTACGGCAAGATCGCCGCGGCGCGGGCGCTCGGTATCGAGGTGGTGATGGTGCGCAGGCCCATCCTGCCGGAGGTGCCGTCGGCCGAAACTGTCGAAGCATTGGCCGCGATGATCGATCATGGTCTCGACCCCGTCGCGGAGCGCGGCGTGTAGACCAGCGCCGGTTTGTCGCCGCGCTTGATGATCCGTGTTTCCGGCGAACCGATGATGATGCAGGTCGCCATGTCGGCTTTTTGCGCGTCGACATCGGCCAGCAAAAAGACCTCGATGCGCTCGTCCGGGCGGCCGGCGGCGCGGCCGAAGATGACCGGCGTGGTGCCGGGCAGGATGGCGGCCAGGCATTCGAAGGCACGGCCGAGCTGCCAAGGGCGCGCCTTGCTGATCGGGTTATAGAGCGCGATGACGAAGCCGGCGCCGGCCGCCGCCAGGAGGCGCAGTTCGATCAAGTCCCACGGCTTCAGATTGTCGGACAGCGAGATGGCGCAGAAATCATGGCCGAGCGGCGCGCCGATGCGGGCGGCAACCGCCAGCATGGCGGTGACGCCGGGCACGACAGTGACATCGACGGTGCTCCATTCGGCCGGACCGGCCTCGATCGCCTCGCAGACGGCGGCCGCCATGGCGAACACGCCGGGATCGCCGCCGGAGACGACGGCGACGTCATGGCCGTCCGCCGCCTTTACCAGCGCGTCCTTGGAGCGGGCGAGTTCCTCGCGATTGTCCGAGGCGACGCGGGTTTGATCCGGGCGAAGATCAAGCCGGTCGAGATACGGCTTGTAGCCATAGAAGAACTTTGCCTCGGCGACGGCGCGGCTGGCTTGCGGCGTCACTTGATCGGCATTGCCGGGCCCAAGGCCGATGACGGTGAGGCGGCCGCTCATGGCTTGGCTCCCATGACGCCAGGCCGGCCGGACCAGCCGGCAACCAGCACGATGGCGAAATAGGGCGCCTTGTCGTCCGGCTTGTCGGCAAGCCTCATCGTGATGCTGCCGGCCATGGTGCCGCGCTCGACATAGACGGCGCGGGCGAGCTTGCCGGTGGCCTCCAGCGCCCGCCTGATCTTGGGCAGGTTGCGGCCGACCTTCATGATGACGGCGGCATCGGTGTCGGCGAGACGGCGTGTCAGTTCGAATTCGCTCATCGTGCCGGGCAAAACCGTCAGGACATCGTCGCCCTGGACGATCGGCACGCCGGTCTGCGACCAGCAGCCCGACATGGCGGTGACGCCGGGGATGACTTCGGTCGGGAAGCGATGGGCGAGGCGGACATGCAGGTGCATGTAGGAGCCGTAGAACAGCGGGTCGCCTTCGGAGAGCACGGCGACCATGCGGCCGGCTTCGAGGTGTTCGGCGACCTTCTCGGCCGACTGCTCGTAGAAATCGGTGATCTGCGAACGGTAGTCGTCGTGATCCTTGTCGATCTCGGTGGTGACGGGATAGAGAAGCGGCAGTTCCAGCATATCCGGCCGGAAACGCGCCTCGACGATGGCGCGCGCGTTGCTGTTGTTGCCGCGCTTGGCGAAGTAGGCGACGACATCGGCCTCGGCCAGGATGCGGGCAGCCTTCAGCGTCAAGAGCTCGGGATCGCCGGGACCGGTGCCGACGCCGACGAGGCGGCCTTTTGCCAGATCTTCTTTGACAGTTGCGTTCACAGGCCGGGCCTCGCCAGCGAATTGAGCGCGGCGGCGGTCATGGCGCTGCCGCCGAGCCGGCCGCGCACGATGGCGTAGGGCACTCCATAGGAGTTTTCGGCCAGCGCATCCTTGGATTCGGCGGCACCGACGAAGCCGACCGGCATGCCGATGATGGCGGCCGGTTTCGGCGCGCCATCGCGCAGCTTTTCCAGGAGATAGAAGAGCGCTGTCGGCGCATTGCCGATGGCCACGACCGAACCGGCCATGCGTTCGCCCCAGAGGTCGATCGCGGCGGCCGAGCGGGTGTTGCCGATCTGCTTGGCGATGTCGTGCGTGCGCGGGTCGCGCAAGGTGCAGATCACCTCATTGCCGGCCGGCAGCCTGGCGCGGGTGACGCCATGCGAGACCATTTCGGCATCGCAGAAGATCGGTGCGCCGGCCGCCAAAGCGCTGCGGGCGGCGGCGACGAAATCGCTGGAGAAGACAAAATGACTTGATGCTTCGACCTGGCCGCAGGCATGGATCATGCGGATGGCAACGTCGGCTTCCGCCTCGGAGAACCGGGACAGGTCGGCCTCGGCGCGGATGATGGCGAAGGAACGTTCATAGATCGCGTTGCCGTCATGGATGTAGTCGTAGGCGGCCATGCTCATTTCCGTTGTTCAGTTTGTCGGTAAGCCTTGGCGATTGCCGCCGGTCCGAGCCTTGTCAGGCAGGCGGCGGCGGTTTCACCTGGATATCGAGCGCTGCGGACCATCGCTGTGACGCGACCGATGCCGCGCGCGGCGTCATAGCCCGGCCTGTAGCCGGCAGGAAGGGCCTTTGCCGTCGCGTTCACGACAAGTCCGGCTCCGTTTTCGCCGCCGACGATTGTTAACGCGGCAGAGCCGGGGTGAGCGCAGCCCTTGGCGCAGCCGGAAATGTGCAGTGTGAAGTCGAGGATATCAGCGTTTTCGGCGGCGATTGTCTCGGCAATATCGCGCGTGGCGATGCGGCCGGATGCGCAGGCAGGAGTGCCGGGGCAGGCGGCGATGCGGGTGCGCGGGTCGGCGGCGGTGGTAACGAAGCCAAGGGCGGCGGCGGTGGCTCGCAGGGGGTGGTTTGCGGACGACGGTTGGCCGAGGAACAGCAAGGCGCGGCCGGGGGCGAGGCGGATTTCGGCGGTGCCGAGGTTCGACGCTCGGCTGGCAAGGTCGATAAGGTTTTGCGCTGGCATGCTGCCGAAGGGCAGGCCGATGCCGAGGGCGTGGCCGGTGTTCAAGTCGAAGAGGCCAATCGGCGAGCGAGAGCGCTCTACGGCGCCCCCCTCTGTCCTGCCGGACATCTCCCCCACTTGGGGGGAGATTGTGCTGTCGCCGCCGGTTTCGCCAGTTTTCAACGTCGAAGGCGAAGAGCTGACAGCGAAGCTGCTGATCTCCCCCCTTGTGGGGGAGATGTCCGGCAGGACAGAGGGGGGCGCGAAGGAATGCCAACCTGCGAGAGACGCTAGCTGCCTCTCCGACAAATCCCTCGCATGTGCCTCCCGGCCTTTCTCCGCGGTCATCCTGAGGGCAGCAACCGCAATATCGCGCGCTGCATCCTCATCGGCCGTCGCAAGCGGCCTCGCGCTTTGGCCATCGCCGGCAACAGACAAAGCCCACATAACGTTGCCGCCGTCCCGCACCGCCTTCAGCCTGACATCGGCCGTCACCCCATCCATCGTCAACTGCCCGCCGCCATCGACAACCACCGAAACCTTCGGCCCGAGCCTTGGCGTCAGCCCAGCTTCCTCGACCGCAGCCCTGACCCGCTCAGCCAAAGCTCGCGGATCGGCAATCTCCCGCGGATCGATGCCGGCCAGCGGCCCGGTCTCGACCGGCACGCCGGTGCGCACGGCGATGCCCAGCGCATCCACCTCCGCCGCCAGCAGCCCAGCACTTTCCGCTGTCAGGCCGCGTATCTGCAGGTTGCCTCGTGCGGTCACTTCCATGATGCCGTTGCCGTGCCGCAGGGCGGATTCGGCGAGTCGGATCAAAAGCTTGGGCGAAAGACCTCCAGCTACAGGATTAAGCCGCACCAGCAGGCCATCGCCGGTCTGCATCGGCGCCGAGAGAGCCGGACAGGCGCCGCGGCGCGAGAAGGCGTTCATACCGCGACCCCGAGCGCCTCGGCCTCGGCGATCAACGCCGCGAGATCGTCGTCGATCGAGTTGCGCAAGGGATGCCACAGCCCACGCCGGCGCGCCGACAGGAAGCGTTCGGCGATGACTTTGGCTGCGGCCGGGTTTTCGCGCAGGATGAAGGCGCGGACATCGGGAGCACCGACATAGGCATCATGCACGGCCTCGATCAGCGCGCCTGAAATGGCGTGCGTGGTTTCGGCAAAGCCGATGAGGCGATCGACCGTCTCGGCGAATTCCGATGCGCCGCGCGGGCCGTGCCGCATCTGGCCGGCGATGAAACGCGCATTGACGGCTCGCGCCCGCACAACCCGCGACACAGCCTCGCCGACCGAGCGCGGCTTCGGCTTTTGCGGGTCGGTGGTGTCGAGCACGATGACGTCGGCATTTCGGCCCAATGCCGCAAGGGCGGCCGAAAAGCCGCCGATGAAGGCGACATCGGCGGAGCCCTCGAGAATATCGCGGCCGGGATCGTCGCCGGTGTGGACGAGCAGATCGGCCTCGGCGATGCGGGTCTCGAAAGCGCCGGGGGAGGCAATGCCTTCGCCCTCGGCGCCGCCATAGGCATGCGATGTCGCATCGAGATAGGCGCGGCCGATTTCTTCGCGCGCGGCCCAGTCGCCACTCGACAACAGGTCCTCGACGCCGGCGCCATAGGTGCCGGGCGAGGTGCCGAAGATGCGCGGGCCGATCTTGCCATCGGCACGGGTTCTGGCGGCGAGCGGGTTTTCCGAATCGTCCTCGTCGCGCACGGCAACGGCGTTGGCAGCGGCGTCGATCAGCGCGATCTGGGTCGGGAACATGTCGCGGAACAGGCCCGAAATCCGCCAGGTGACATCGATGCGCGGACGGCCGAGCGTGGCCGGCGGCAGCACCTCGATGCCGGTGATGCGGCCGGTGGCACTGTCCCATTGCGGCCGGCAGCCCATCAGCGCCAGGCCTTGCGCGATCTCCTCGCCCCCGGTGCGCAGCGAGGCCGAGCCCCAGAGGTCGATGACCAGAGAACGCGGCCAGTCGCCATGTGACTGCATATAGCCGCGCACGACCTCTTCCGCCGCCGATCGGCCCAGATCATAGGCGGTCGGCGTCGGCATGGTGCGCGGATCGGAGGTGAAGAGATTGCGGCCGGTGGGCAGCACGTCGGAGCGGCCACGCGCAGGCGCCCCGGCCGGGCCGGCCTTGACGTGGCGGCCGTCGAGCGCCGCCAGCAGCGCGGCCTTCTCGGCTTCGGCGCTTTGCCGGCGCATGGCGTCGGGTTCGTCGTCTGGCGCGCGGCCGTAAATATGCAGGCCGTCCTTGATGGCGAAATCCTTGAGGTCGCAGAGCCAGGCGTCGATGCGGCGCAGCGCCTCGTCGGGCGCATCGGTTCCGGCGACGCCGGCTTCGGAGGCGAAGCCGGTCTTTTGCGCCGTGTCGACGATCAGCTTGGCCAGACGATCGCGGCGGCGGCGGTCGAGGCCGTCGGCCTGGACATATTCGTCGACGAGGCGTTCGAGCTTGTGCTGCCCTTCGTCTAGGCCGGCACCGGTCAGCGGCGGCGGCAGATGGCCAAGCGTGACGGCGGCGATACGCCGCTTCGCCTGCGCCGCTTCGCCGGGATTGGAGACGATGAAGGGGTAAATGACGGGCAACGAGCCGGTGACGATCTCGGGGAAGCAGTTTTGTGAGAGCGCTACCGTCTTGCCGGGCAGCCATTCCAGCGTGCCATGAGCGCCGACATGGATGAGAGCATGGATGCGGAGCGATTTGCGCAGCCACAGGCCGAAGGCGATGAGGTCGTGGCGGGGAGGGAGCGTCGGGTCGTGGTAATCGGCGCGGCGGTCGGCCGAGCGGCCACGGTCGGGGGCGAGAGCGACAGTGATGTTGCCGAAGGCGGCGGCGCGGAAGGGGAAGCCGCTCTTGCCCTCCCCCTTGTGGGGAGGGTGGCCCGCAGGGCCGGGTGGGGGTGGTGCACCGCTACCCCCACCCCGTTTCGCGCCATCCGCTTCGCGAATGTCGCGAACCGACCCTCCCCACAAGGGGGAGGGTGAAGGGACGCCCCATGCCGCCTCGACTGCAGCCAGTGCCTCAGCCGGCAAATCCTTTGAGAAGTCCAGATACTCATCCAGCCCCAGCCCACCATCGCTCCGCTCCAACGCGTCCAGCAGCGCACGCGGCGTTTCTGGAATCCCGTCAACGCGATAGCCCTGCTCCTTCAGGTCATGCAGCATGGCCAGCACGCTGGACGGCACATCCAGGCCCACTGCATAGCCAGTGCGGCCGGGCGCGCTCGGATAGTCCGGAATGAGGATCGCCAACTTACGCGTCGCGCGGGGCGTCTGCTGCAACCGTGTGAACGCCGCTAGCCTGTCCGCCACTTGCGCCACGCGATCCGGTTCCGGGCGGTTGGCGAAGGCGCGGTGGCCGAGCGCCGGGTCGGTCTCGCTCTCGCCCTTGAAGGAAATCGCGCCGGCGAGGATGCGGCCGTCGAGTTCGGGCAGCACGACATGCATGGCGAGGTCGGCGGGCGCCAGGCCGCGCTGGTTGTTGTCCCAGACGTCGCGGCGGGTGGTGGCGACGATGACCTGGAAGACGGGCACGCCGGCGCGGTCGAACAAGGTTTCGACGCCCGGTTCGGCGCCGGATGCGAAGGCGGTTGCGGTGATGATGGCGGCGGGGTTGAGCGCGGCCAGAGCAGTTTCGACGAAGGCCAGGGAGGTCGGGTCTTTGAGGCTGGAGACGAAGATCGGGACCGGTCTCATGCCGCGCTGGCGGAGTGCATCAAAGAGAGCATCGATTGGCGCGACATCGGCGGCCAGCAGCATCGAGCGGTAGAAGAGGATGGGGATGATGGGAGAGTTGATGTTGTCTGCGCCGAGTTCCCGCCCACCCCCCTCTGTCCTGCCGGACATCTCCCCCGCAAGGGGGGAGATTGATCTGTCGTCAACGGTTTCGCCAATCTTAGATGACCCAGACAGCTTCCTGTTCAACGGGGCCGAAGAGGAGCCGGCTGTGGTGACGGCTGATCTCCCCCCTTGAGGGGGAGATGTCCGGCAGGACAGAGGGGGGTGTGACGGAACGCCGACATCGGCAAATTCGACCACGCCGCAGCCAGGCTCATAAAACCCGGCTTTCGGCACGCTGACCGGCTCAGCCGCCGCCGCATCCTGCCCAGCCAACCCCGCCAGCCGCTGCATCAGCGCTGCCATATTCTCCGGCCCGCCCTCGCGGAAATAGCCCAGCAGGCCGTCCAGCTCCGCGCGGGGCAGCGTCGAGGCTTCGATCAGCCTGAGATCCTCGTCGTGGCTCTCGCCCGGCAGCAGCGCCAGCTTGATGCCGTTCGCACGGGCAGTCGCGGCAAGCTGGTCGCAGCCATAGCGCCACCAGTCGTAGCCGCCGAGGATGCGCACCAAAATCACCTTGGCGTGGCGGGCGACGCTGTCGATCCAGAGGTCCACGGACATGGGATGGCGCAGGTCGCGCAGCGCCGCCAGCCGCATCGACGGCAGGCGGGCGGCATCGGCCTTCCACGCCGCCGCGAGGCCGGCGAGGTCGCTGTCGGTGAAGGACAGCGCCACGATATCCGCCGGCGTCTGCCCGAGATCGACGGGCTCGGCGAGATCGTCGAGCGAGGCGGATGTGGTGGTGAGTATATGCATTTCGGCTCGTGGTTTGGATCAGCCGGCGAGTATACGCTCGATCGCCGGGCGGTTCAGTCCTTTCAGGCCAATGACGACAAGACGCGAGCGGCGGTCGTCCTCAGCCGCCCAGGCGCGGTCATAGTAATGATTGACGCGCGGGCCGACGGCCTGCAGCAAAAGCCGCATCGGCTTGCCGCCGACATCGACGAAGCCTTTTACACGCAACACGTTTTCCTGTTCGGCGGCGGTGGCGACGCGCTTGGCCAGGTCGTCGGGATTGGCGATCGAGGGGATGTCGACGATGAAGGTGTCGAAATCGTCATGCTCATGATCGAAAGCGCCGTCGTGATGCGACTTGCGGTTCTCGATGTCGTCTTCGACGGTGAGACCGAGGCCAAGCAGCACCGACGGGTCGACCTTGCCATGCGCAGTCGGCACGATTTTTACCGCGCGGGCGGAATGTTCATTGATGATGGCGTTGGCGCGGGCCGAACCGGGGGCGTCCATCAGATCGCTCTTCGACAGGATGATCAAATCGGCGCAGGCGATCTGGTCCTCGAACACTTCTTCGACAGGATCGTCATGGTCGAGCGTCTCGTCCTGAGCGCGCTGTGCCTGCAAAGCGTCCATGTCGTTGGCGACGCGGCCTTCGGCCAGCGCCGGGCCGTCTACCACGGCGATGACACCGTCGACGGTTACCCGGCTCTTCACGCTCGGCCACTGGAACGCCTGGACCAGCGGCTTGGGCAGAGCCAGGCCCGAGGTCTCGATCAGGATGTGGTCAACCTTCGGTGTCAGCGCGAGGATCTTGTCGAGGGCGGGCACGAAATCGTCGGCGACTGTACAGCAGATGCAGCCATTGGCCAGTTCGACGATGTTTTCCTCGGGGCAGGTGTCGATGCCGCAGCCTTTCAGGATTTCCCCGTCGATGCCGATGTCGCCGAACTCGTTGACGATGATGGCGATGCGCTTGCCGCCGGCATTTTCCAGGAGATGGCGGACCAGCGTCGTCTTGCCGGCGCCGAGGAAGCCTGTAACGACAGTGCAGGGAACACGGGAGAGGTTGGCGGCCGGGTTTGAAGCGTTCATCGTCAGTCCTTCAGCATGTCGAGGGGTGGGATGCGGGCAACGAGGCCGCGCTTGAGGCTATCGGGCCGGCCGCGCCACGGGATGAGGCCGTCGGCCGAAGTCGCGAAGAGCTTTGCGCCGGTAACGAGGTCGGCGCCGCTGGTTGCGGTCAGATCGCCGAAGACATAGCTCCAGCAGCCATCGCGCAGGATCGCGGCGCTGAGGCGGCGCTTGCAATTGCCGAGACATTCGGCGGTGCGGACCCGGATATCGCCGGCAGCGGCGCGGCCTGTGTCCTCAGCCAGCAATTCGCCGGCGCGCGGATGGGCGTCGGAACCGGTCTCATCGCGGCAGGAGGCGCAGACGATGACGGTCACGCCGGTCAGGGCGTCGTTGTCGCCGGACGCAATGTCCGTTGTGCCAGCCGAAAAACTGCTGTTCTGGTCCAAAAACCGTGCTCCTTGCCCGGAAACCCGCCAGGCGATCGGATACTTTGTCTCAGACGGCAGGTCTCCTGGCTCGCGAGTCATTGCCTTGGTTAGCCGCCTTCCCGGTGTTACCCAGTGGCTTTCGGCCTTGGCTCTTCGCTTACAGTTGCGGGGACAGCCGCGGATTTGGGATTTTTTCGTCCCGCACCGCATTCCCTCTTGGCCCTTGCCGTTGCGGGCAGGGGACCGTCTGGAGCGGATTTTAGGCTTTTGCAGGCAGCGGTGTCAACGCACGGCTACGACATGGCGATGTCGGCAGGGGCTGTCATGTCCCGGCTTCCGGCAGTGCCAGGATGACCTGTCGGATAGCTTGATAGCCATCGCTATAGTCCCAGTCATGACCGACAGCCAGATTCTGTCCCTCATGCCAAACCGCGTTGTCCAGAAGGACTTCGGCACTAATCAGCGTGCCCTTCAAGCCTGCCAGAAAGGTCCGGACAAAATGGCTTCCGGGGGGTACCGAAGCTGTGAACAGCTTTTCCAGCTTGGCATAGAATGCTGGATAGCCTGGTGTCAGCGAGCATAGCTCGGTTGTGGCCTGGGAAATGACCGGGCCGCTATAGATTTTCCAGCGGGCATCTTTTCGCCAGATCTTCCAACTGGCGCTGCTTCGCTGCCAAAGCTCTATTTCGGCCTGCATGTTCTCGCAGACGTGATCGGCCAGTCCCTCAATGGCCACATGGAAAACACCACGGAGAAACTTTTCAAACGCCTGGTTCAGTTCCTGTTCGCGCGTGTCGCCGAAGCCAGCAAAGGATTCAATGACCGGCTGAACATCAAGCAGCGGAGAAAAAATGTAGATTTCCAGGACCAGCCGGTCAGAACTCGTCTCGAACACCTCAGCCTCAAACCGAAGCTGCTTCGATTGGAGCATGACGTCCCTATCTCTGCGGACTGCATCTATTCCATGCGCAATGAGGGCGCCATGGATCATGTCGAGCACTTTGTCCGATGCCATTGCACAACCTACGAGGCTTATTGAGGCGTCTATGACAGACGCTGCAAGGGTTGGCCATCTCTCTCGCTAGCCAATGCCGGCCCCAGATTGCCGGCCGGCGTCACTTCGATGCGCTCAAGGCCAAGCCAGCCCTGCATCTCCTTTAGTTCCTCGAAAAGCTGTGCGGTGGTCTCAGGCGGTGCGCCTGCTTCGGCATAGGCGGCGTGGACGCGTAAGACACTCGCAGGCCGGTCGGCCTTGAGGTCGACGCGGGCGACGATCTTGTCGCCGAGCAAGAAAGGCAGCACGTAATAGCCATATTGCCGCTTGTCGGCCGGGGTGTAGATCTCGATGCGGTAGCGGAAATCGAAGAGACGCTCGGTGCGCGCGCGCTCGAAGACCACCGGATCGAAGGGGGCCAGCAAGGCGCGGGCCTCGATCTTTCGCGGCAGGCGGGCGTCCCTATAGAGGTAAGCCGGCTTGTCCCAACCTTCGACGTTTACCGGCAGCAACTCGCCCATCTCGACCAGTTCCTCCAACCGGCCCTTCATGTCGGCCGGCGACAAGCGGAAATAATCGCGCAGGTCACCCGACGTCGCGATGCCGTGGGCGCGGGCAGAAATGCGCAGCAATTCGCGGTGCGCGTCCTCGGCGGTCGGCACCGGCAGATCGAGGATCGCCTGCGGCAGCACGCGCTCGGGCAGGTCATAGAAGCGTTCGAAGCCACGGCGGTGCGCCGTGGTGATGCGTCCGGCCCAGAAGAGCCATTCGAAGGCGTGCTTGGCGTGGCTCCAGCCCCACCAGCCGCCCGAACCTTTCTGGCCTTCCAGTGCCGAAGCGGCAATCGGGCCGCGCTCGGCGACCGCGCGGTAGATCTCTTCGATATAGGCGGCGTGCTCGCGGCCCCATTTGGCGAGGCCGAGATACATTTCGTCGCCTTGCTCGGCCCGCTGCATGCGCCAGCGCATCAGCGGGTAGGTCTCGACCGGCAGGAACGAGGCCTCATGCGCCCAGTATTCGAACACCGTGCGTTTGCGGGTGATGGCCGCATTGTCGAGCAAAGCCAGCGGGTAGGGGCCAAGCCGCGAATAGAGCGGCATATAGTGGGCGCGCACCACCGCGCTGACGGAATCGATCTGCAGCAAGCCGGTGCGCGACAGCACGCGGGCGAGGTGGCGGCGATCGGGCGTGCCGACCGGGCGGGGATCGAGAAATCCTTGCGCGGCGAGCGCGATGCGCCTGGCCGCGGGGAGTGAGATTTTGTCCTTCGTCAAAGTGTCTTGCCTCGAACCATTTTCCCGACTTTAGCCGGCGATTCCGGTCATGCTAGCAGGCAAATGGCGGGAGATGTGTCAGGAGACAAAAGTGGAGTGAAAGATGAAGGAAATCAAACAGGAGGAGATCGGACCAGTTTTTCCCGGCCTGCCGTCCAGCACTGTCTTTTGAACAAGGTTTGACTTGCTTCGCTGAAAGCCGTGCGCTAACCCTCGCCGCGTTGCAGCAAAGGCACCTAAAACGGTTCAGCGGTTAAACTGTCGCGCTTCCGCATTAGGGTTGGTTGCTGTAATCAAAGTGGATTGGCCGCCAACGGAAAGCCGAGCATGAACGTACTCCTCAGTTCATACCTGCCCATCGTCCTCTTCATCGCCGTGGCCGCAGTTGTAGGCCTGGCGCTTATCATCGCGCCGTTCCTGGTGGCTTATCGCAATCCCGATCCGGAGAAGCTTTCCGCCTACGAGTGCGGGTTCAACTCGTTCGACGATGCCCGGATGAAATTCGACATCCGCTTCTACCTGGTGTCGATCCTGTTCATCATCTTCGATCTGGAAGTGGCCTTCCTGTTTCCGTGGGCGGTGTCGTTCTCGAAGATCGGCATGCTCGGTTTCTGGTCGATGATGGTGTTTTTGGCGGTGCTGACCATCGGCTTTGCCTATGAGTGGAAAAAAGGAGCGCTGGAATGGGATTGAACGACAGTTCCGGAACGCTCGTCGCGCCGAAGCCCAAAGGCCTGATCGACCCCAATACCGGACGTCCGGTCGGTTCCGACGATCCGTTCTTCCTCGAGATCAACAATGAACTGGCCGACAAGGGTTTTCTGGTCACCTCGACCGAGGCGCTGATCACCTGGGCACGCAGCGGCTCGCTGATGTTCATGACCTTCGGTCTCGCCTGCTGTGCCGTCGAGATGATCCACACCTCGATGCCGCGCTATGATTCGGAGCGGTTTGGCGTGGCTCCTCGCGCGTCGCCGCGCCAGTCGGACATAATGATCGTGGCGGGAACGCTGACCAACAAGATGGCCCCCGCTTTGCGCAAGGTCTACGACCAGATGCCGGAGCCGCGCTACGTCATCTCGATGGGCTCCTGCGCCAATGGCGGCGGCTATTATCACTATTCCTATTCGGTGGTGCGCGGCTGCGACCGCATCGTGCCGGTCGACATCTATGTGCCCGGCTGCCCGCCGAGCGCCGAAGCGCTGCTCTACGGCATTCTTCTCCTGCAGAAGAAGATCCGCCGCACCGGCACGATCGAACGGTAGACCCATGGCCGCATCCCTGAGCGAACTGTCGACCTATCTCGGCGAAAAGCTGCCGGGCCGCGTCACCGATGCGGTGCTTGCCTATGGCGAACTGACGATCTCGGTTGCTACAGACAATCTGATCGAGGTGACAAGCTTCCTGCGTGACAATTCGGGCTGCCAGTTCATTTCGATCATCGATATCTGCGGCGCCGACTACCCGTCGCGCGTCAAGCGTTTCGATGTCGTCTATCATTTGCTTTCGCCGAAGCAGAATTTGCGCATCCGCATCAAGGTGCAGGCCGACGAAGAGACGCTGGTGCCGTCGCTCACCGCTGTCTATCCCGGCGCCGACTGGTATGAGCGCGAGGCCTACGATCTCTATGGCGTGCTGTTCTCCGGCCATCCGGACCTGCGCCGCATCCTCACGGACTACGGTTTCGAGGGCCATCCCCTGCGCAAGGACTTCCCGCTGACCGGTTTCGTCGAGGTGCGCTACGACGACGAAGCCAAGCGCGTGATCTACGAGCCGGTGGAATTGAAGCAGGAATTCAGGAACTTCGATTTTCTCTCGCCATGGGAAGGGACGGACTACGTCCTGCCGGGCGATGAGAAGGCGAAACAGTGAGTAGGAAGTAGTGAGTAGTCAGTAGCAAAAGATTTGGAGCAACGGATCGAATCTTATCGCGACTTGAAGGTGTGGCAATCGGCGATGACGCTTGCTGAGGATTGCTACCGTTTCACCAAAGAGTTTCCGAGGGATGAGATTTACGGCATGACCTCTCAGATGCGCCGATCGGCGGTTTCGGTCGCAGCGAACGTCGCGGAGGGATACGGTCGGGAGAACAGAGGGTCGTTCGTTCAATTTTTGCGCATGGCGCAAGGCTCGTTGAAGGAACTGGAGACACACATACTGCTGGCATGTCGGGTTGGCCTGCTGCGAAAAGACAATGAGATTGAGCTGCCGCTGCGATGCGAAGAGATTGGAAAAATGATGAGATCTCTTATCCGAACGGTGCAGGCCAAGCAGGCGGAATGAAGCAGGCATTGAGATTGATGATCACTACTCACTACTCACTACTGACTCTTCGCCAGAGGCGCCAGAATGGCTGAAACCTCCGTCCGCAACTTTAACATCAACTTCGGACCGCAGCACCCTGCGGCGCACGGTGTTTTGCGTCTTGTGCTGGAGCTTGACGGCGAGGTGGTCGACCGCGTCGATCCGCATATCGGCTTGCTGCATCGCGGCACCGAAAAGCTGATCGAGCACAAAACCTATCTGCAGGCAGTGCCCTATCTCGACCGGCTCGACTATTGCGCACCGATGAACCAGGAGCATGCCTTCGCGCTCGCCACCGAGCGGTTGCTCGGCATCGAAGTGCCGAAGCGCGGCCAGTTGATCCGCGTGCTCTATTCCGAGCTCAGCCGCATCATGTCGCACATCCTCAATGTGACGACGCAGGCGCTGGATATCGGCGCGCTGACGCCGCCGCTGTGGGGTTTCGTCGAACGCGAAAAGCTGATGGTGTTTTATGAGCGCGCTTCCGGTTCGCGCATGCATGCGGCCTATTTCCGTCCCGGCGGCGTGCACCAGGATCTGCCGGCGAAGCTGGTCGAGGACATCGGCAAGTGGATCGACCCGTTCCTGAAGTCGCTTGACGACCTCGACAGGCTGCTTACCGGCAACCGCATCTTCAAGCAACGCAATGTCGATATCGGTATCGTGTCGCTTGCCGACGCCTGGGCCTGGGGCTTTTCCGGCGTCATGGTGCGCGGCTCGGGTGCGGCCTGGGATTTGCGCAAGTCGCAGCCTTATGAATGCTATTCCGAGATGGATTTCGACATCCCGATCGGCAAGAACGGCGACTGCTACGACCGTTATCTCGTGCGCATGGAAGAGATGCGCCAGTCGGCGAAAATCATGCGCCAGTGCGTCGACCTTCTGCTCGGCAAGGAGAGCACCGGGCCGGTGTCGAACCTCGACGGCAAGGTGGTGCCGCCGAAGCGCCAGGCGATGAAGCGCTCGATGGAAGCGCTGATCCATCATTTCAAGCTCTACACCGAGGGCTATCGCGTGCCGGCCGGCGAGGTCTATGCTGCCGTCGAGGCGCCGAAGGGCGAGTTCGGTGTCTATCTCGTCTCCGACGGCACCAACAAGCCCTATCGCTGCAAGCTGCGCGCGCCCGGCTTCGCGCATCTGCAAGCCATGGATTTCCTCTGCCGCGGCCACATGCTGGCCGACGTCACTGCCGTCCTGGGTTCCCTCGATATCGTCTTCGGGGAGGTTGATCGGTGATGGCGGCAGCCAATCCTACAGTGCGCTCTCAGGTCGGTGTTCGAGGGAATGCCGACGCTGCCCTACCGCGGTGGCGCGAATTGGCAAAAGCCATGCTGCCGGTCGAGTTCGCAGAGGCTTCTTACAACTCGACTCAGCACTGTTCGATCTATGACTTCTTTTTTACCCTGCTACCCAAGACGCGCCTTGCCCACCGCGACAATGACGTCGACAAGCTGGGTAGAATGCACGGGTTCGCCCAATGGGCTGCCGTTCACCCGAACAAACAGATTTGGAATGCGGCTGGTGTCGCTTTTTACGAGCACTTGTTCGACGATGACATCGACGCTGATGCGGTCATGGCATGGATCTCGCCTCAAGTAAGGCAAACTGTTCTGGGGCTGTGGCAATACATGTTGCCCGCAGAGCGATTTGCGAGTGTTGCTCGATCTGCCGAACGCATTCCGTTTTCTCATCAGAAAGAATGTGAAACCGCAATAGCTCTCGTAGCAGAGCAGGGGCCCGATCGCTAAATGTCAGTCCGCCGTCTCGCAGAAGCAAGCGTCCAGCCAGCCTCCTTCGCCTTCAACCGGGCGAATGCGGCGGTTGCGAAGCAATGGATCAAGAAATATCCGAAGGGCCGCGAGCAGTCGGCGATCATTCCCTTGCTGATGATTGCGCAGGAGCAGGAAGGCTGGGTCACCAAGGCGGCGATCGAGACGATTTCGGACATGCTCGGCATGCCGCGCATTCGCGGCCTCGAAGTCGCGACCTTCTACACGCAGTACCAGCTCAATCCGGTCGGCACGCGCGCACATATCCAGGTCTGCGGCACCACGCCCTGCATGCTGCGCGGCTCGGAAGCGCTGATGGATGTGTGCCGCTCGAAAATCCATCACGACCAATTCCACACCAACGACAAGGGCACACTGTCGTGGGAGGAAGTCGAATGCCTCGGCGCCTGCGTCAACGCGCCGATGGTGATGGTCTTCAAGGATACGTTCGAGGATCTCACCCCCGAGCGGCTGGCCGAAATCATCGATCTTTACGATGCGGGCAAGGGCGTCTCGGTTCCCACGGGACCGCAAAACGGCAGAACCGGCTCGGAGCCGGCGCCTGGCCTGACGACGCTGAAGAGCGAAAAGGCGATCCTCAAAGCAACGCGCGACAAGGAAGCCAGGGCGGCGAGCAAGGCTGCCCACGCGGCGCCCGACGCAATCATTGCGGCGCCTGTTCCGGCTCCTGCCGCTCCTGCAGCGGCCGCCCCGGTCGCGCCATCCAACGCCGGCAAACCGAAAACCGATGCGCCGGAAACCAGCTCGGCGTTGAAGTCGCCCTCCAGGGCCAAGGTTGCACCGGCGGCGGAAAAAGCGGCGAGCGTCCCGGCGCCCCTGCATTCGGCCGCCAACGCCAACACCGCGGCGCCTGAAGTCGAGAAGGTCGCCAAGCAGCGTAATGGCCCGAAGACCACCTCCACGCCGGCAGCTGCCTTCATCGCTCCGGAATTCAAGGCGCCAGCGGCCAACGCCCCGGTGGCCCCGACCGTCAAGGCGCCGACAGCCAGACCCGCAAAGCCGTCGCTCGAGGACAAGAACCGTCCGGCCGGAATCGACAGGCCGGCTGCGGTCGACGATCTCAAGCTGATCTCGGGCATTGGCCCGAAGATCGAGGGCATCCTTCATTCGCTTGGCATCTTCACCTTCACACAGGTCGCATCCTGGAATAAGGCCGAGCGCGACTGGGTGGATGGATATCTCGCTTTCCAGGGCCGCATCGAGCGCGACGACTGGGGCAAGCAGGCCAAGGCGCTCGCCAAGGGCGGCGTCGCCGAATACATCCGCGTCTTCGGCAAGGAGCCACGTTGATGGCTGAAGCGCAAAGCACCGGATCTTTGCTGTCGCTGCGCAGCATTGTCATCGGCGTTGTCTGCATCGCTGCTGCCAACATCCTTCTGGAGGGGCTTCGGCGCCTCGTCGAATTGCCGTTTTCGGATACCCTGGAATCGATGGCCGCGACCGGCATAGGCGTGCTGGTGTGGGTCTCGATCGTCTTGCGGGGAAAGAGGTAAGTCATGCTGGCTGACAAAGACCGCATCTTCAACAACATCTACGGGCTCTTCGACAAGTCACTGGCCGGCGCGATGGCGCGCGGCGCCTGGGACAACACGCCCGGCATCATCGCCAAGGGGCGAGAGTGGATCGTCAATGAGATGAAGGCGTCCGGCCTGCGCGGCCGTGGCGGCGCCGGCTTCCCGACCGGGCTGAAATGGTCGTTCATGCCCAAGCAGAGCGATGGAAGGCCGAGTTATCTCGTTGTCAACGCCGACGAGTCCGAGCCCGGCACGTGCAAGGACCGCGATATCCTGCGCAACGATCCGCACACCCTGGTCGAGGGCTCGTTCATCGCCGGCTTCGCCATGGGCGCGGTCGCCGCCTACATCTATGTGCGCGGCGAGTTCATCCGTGAGCGCGAGGCGCTGCAGCGCGCCATCGACGAGGCCTACGAGGCCAGGCTGATCGGCAAGAACAACACGTCCGGATACGATTTCGACATCTACATGCATCACGGCGCCGGCGCCTATATATGTGGCGAGGAAACAGCACTTCTCGAAAGCCTCGAAGGCAAGAAGGGCCAGCCCCGGCTGAAGCCGCCATTCCCAGCCAATGTCGGCTTGTACGGTTGTCCGACTACCGTGAACAATGTCGAGTCAATCGCGGTCGCGCCGACCATTTTGCGCCGTGGCGCCGCCTGGTTCTCGTCCTTCGGCCGCCCCAACAATGTCGGCACCAAGCTGTTTTGCATCTCGGGCCATGTCAACAATCCGTGCACCGTCGAAGAGGCGATGTCGATCCCGTTCCGCGAGCTGATCGAGACGCATTGCGGTGGCATTCGCGGCGGCTGGGACAATCTCCTCGCGGTCATTCCGGGCGGCGCTTCGGTGCCGCTGGTGCCGGCCGAGCAGATCATCGATGCGCCGATGGATTTCGATGCTTTGCGCGACCTGAAATCCGGCCTCGGCACGGCGGCTGTCATCGTCATGGACAAATCGACCGATATCGTGAAGGCGATCGCCAGGCTTTCCTATTTCTACAAGCATGAGAGCTGCGGCCAGTGCACGCCATGCCGCGAAGGCACCGGCTGGATGTGGCGGGTGATGGAGCGGCTGGTGCGCGGCGAGGCGCAGAAGCGCGAGATCGACATGCTGCTCGACGTCACCAAACAGGTGGAGGGTCATACGATCTGCGCGCTGGGCGATGCCGCGGCATGGCCGATCCAGGGCCTGATGCGGCATTTCCGCGGCGAGGTGGAGCGGCGCATCGACGAGTTTTCGCGCAACGCGCACCGGGCCGAACCGGTGATGGTGGCGGCTGAGTAGATTTGAAATACGGGCGCAAGCCCGGGACTGACACAGCGGGGCGGGGCAAGCGAAGAAACGACCAGGAGATGTCTATGGCGCAGTATTCGAACCCTTTGATGCCCAATTTGGACCAGCTTGAAAAGATGAACCAGGATTTGACCAGGATGATGCCGAAGGAGATGGCCAGCGCCGTCAACCTTCTCGCGCATCCTGTCGCTGGTGCCGCCGCGATGTCGGCGCTGGGCTTCGGCCTTGCCAACCATGCATTTGGCGTGTGGCTCGGCGCCTTGTCGGGTGCTGCCGAGGCATCGCAGCGGATTTTCCAGCCGATCATCGACGATTTCGAGCAGCGCACCCAAGAGTTCTCCGAGACCGCGCCGGCCACCAAGGCGCGCGCGGCGACCAGAACCCTGATCGCCGAGGCGCAGAGTTTTGCCCAGGATGTGACCGATATTGCCGCTCGCACCGTCGATGCCGAGCCGGAGAAGACCGATGCCGTCGCCGAAGGCGCGACGATCGGATTGATGCCGGAGGATTTCAGACAGCCCAAGGCCATGGCGCGTCCGGCCAAGCCGTCGGATCTCAAGGCGATCACCGGCGTTGGGCCGAAGCTGGAAAAGGTGCTGAACGGCCTCGGCATCTGGACCTTTGCCCAGATCGCGGCGTGGACGCCGGAAGAGATCGCCTGGGTCGAGGACTACCTGTCGCTCACCGGCCGCATCGGCCGCGACGAGTGGACCCGCCAGGCCGCGGCGCTGACGCTGGCTGCCAAGGCGAAGAAGTAGGGGTGGCAGGCATGGAGATCCACGACAGGAGCGATGTTCTCGATGTGCGCAATGCCATCGTCAGCAACTCCAGATTTGACGATGTGAACTTGTCGAACACGCAGTTTCACAACGTCGACCTGTCGGCGGCCGTGGTGGACGACGCGAACCTCTCGAACGCGTTTTTCAGCAATGTGAATATGAGCAATCTGAAGATAGAAAACGCTGAAGTCGCCGGCATGATGATCAATGGCATCAGGCTGAGCGATCTGTTTCAGGCATATGAGACGGCGCAGACCGCCGGGGGCAATTGATGGCAAAGCTCAAGGTCGACGGGAAAGAGATCACTGTACCCGACCACTACACGCTGCTGCAGGCGGCCGAGGACGCCGGCGCGGAAGTGCCGCGCTTCTGCTTCCATGAGCAGCTGTCGATTGCCGGCAATTGCCGCATGTGCCTGATCGAGGTGAAGGGCGGGCCGCCCAAGCCGCAGGCCTCCTGCGCCATGAATGTGCGCGACCTGCGTCCGGGACCCAATGGCGAGGCGCCTGAAATCTTCACCAACACGCCGATGGTCAAGAAGGCCCGCGAAGGCGTGATGGAATTCCTGCTGATCAACCATCCGCTGGATTGCCCGATCTGCGACCAGGGCGGCGAATGCGACCTGCAGGACCAGGCGATGGCCTTCGGCGTCGATTCCTCGCGCTATCACGAGAACAAGCGCGCGGTCGAAGACAAGTATATCGGCCCACTGGTCAAGACGGTTATGAACCGCTGCATCCACTGCACGCGCTGCGTTCGCTTCACCACGGAAGTTGCGGGCATTTCCGAGCTTGGCCTGATCGGCCGCGGCGAGGATGCCGAGATCACCACCTATCTCGAAAGCGCCATGACCTCGGAGCTGCAGGGCAATGTCATCGACCTCTGCCCGGTCGGCGCGCTGACGTCGAAGCCGTTCGCCTTCCAGGCGCGGCCGTGGGAGCTGACCAAGACAGAATCCATCGACGTCATGGACGCCGTCGGCTCGGCAATCCGCGTCGACAGCCGTGGCCGCGAGGTGATGCGCATCCTGCCGCGCGTCAATGAAGCGGTGAACGAGGAGTGGATTTCCGACAAGACCCGCTTCATCTGGGACGGATTGCGCACGCAGCGCCTCGACCGCCCCTATGTCCGCAAGGACGGAAAGCTGGCGCCGGCCAGCTGGGCCGAAGCGTTCGTTGCGATCAGGGATGCGGTGTCGAATGCGGCGCCCGAGAAAATCGGCGCGATTGCGGGCGATCTTGCCGCCGTCGAGGAAATCTACGCGCTTAAGCAGCTTATGGCTGCGTTGGGCTCGAAGAACACCGATTGCCGCCAGGACGGCGCCGCACTCGATCCCGCGCTCGGCCGCGCCAGCTACATCTTCAACCCCACCATCGAGGGCATCGAGCAGGCCGACGCGGTGCTGATCATCGGCGGCAATCCGCGCTTCGAGGCCTCGGTGCTCAATGCCCGCATCCGCAAGCGCTGGCGGATCGGCAATCTGCCGGTCGGCGTCATCGGCGAGGTCGGCGACACGCGTTACGACTATGAACAGCTCGGCGCCGGTCCGGAGTCGCTGAAAGACTTGGCCGATGGCAACGGCAAGTTCTTCCAGGTGCTGAAGAAGGCGACGCATCCGCTGATCATCGTCGGCCAGGGCGCACTATCGCGTGCCGACGGCGCGGCGGTGCTCGGCCAGGCGGCGAAACTCGCCACGGCCGTGAACGCTGCCCGCGCCGACTGGAACGGCTTTGCCGTGCTGCACACTGCGGCCGCGCGCGTCGGCGGTCTCGATGTCGGCTTCGTGCCTGGCAAGGGCGGCAAGAACGTTGCCGGCATGCTGGGGGAGAGCGAGGTTCTGTTCCTGCTCGGCGCCGACGAGATCGACATGTCCAAGACCGGCGGCGCCTTCGTTGTCTATGTCGGAACGCATGGCGACGCCGGTGCGCACCGCGCCAATGTCATCCTGCCGGGAGCCGCCTACACCGAAAAGTCCGGCACCTATGTCAACACCGAGGGACGCGTGCAGCAGACCAACCGCGCCGGCTTCGCGCCGGGCGATGCGCGCGAGGACTGGGCGATCCTGAGGGCATTGTCCGATGTGCTGGGCAAGAAACTACCGTTCGATTCGCTGCAGCAGTTGCGCGCCAAACTCTATGGCGAATACCCGCATCTCGCCCGCATCGATCATGTTGTCTCAGGCAACCCCGACGACATCGCCAGGGTGGCGAAGCTCGGCGGGCGGCTGAACAAGGGCACTTTCACCTCGCCGGTCACGGATTTCTATCTGACGAACCCGATCGCGCGGGCCTCCGCCGTCATGGCGGAATGCTCGGCGCTGGCGAAAAACGGCTTCAGGCAGGCGGCAGAGTAGACATGGACACTTTCTTCTCCTTCTATGTGGTGCCGACGCTGATCATCCTTTTAAAGTCGGTCGTGCTGATCGTCGTTTTGCTGATCGGGGTTGCCTACCTGCTTTACGCCGACCGCAAGATCTGGGCGGCGGTGCAATTGCGCCGCGGCCCGAACGTCGTCGGCCCGTGGGGCACGCTGCAGGCTTTCGCCGATCTGCTGAAATTCGTCTTCAAGGAACCGGTCATTCCGTCCGGCGCCAACAAGGGCGTGTTCCTGCTGGCGCCGCTGGTGTCGGCCGTGCTGGCAATCTCGGCCTGGGCGGTCATTCCCGTCAATGCGGGCTGGGGGATCGCCAACGTCAATGTCGGCATCCTCTACGTCTTCGCCATCTCCTCGCTCGAGGTCTACGGCGTGATCATGGGCGGCTGGGCGTCCAACTCGAAATACCCGTTCCTCGGCGCGCTGCGCTCGGCGGCGCAGATGGTGTCCTACGAAGTCTCGATCGGCTTCGTCATCGTCACCGTGCTGCTCTGCGTCGGCTCGCTCAACCTGTCGGACATCGTGCTGTCGCAGCAGGATGGGCTGGGCACCAAGCTTGGCCTGCCCAACAGCTTCCTCGACTGGCACTGGCTGGCGCTGTTCCCGATGTTCGTCATTTTCTTCATCTCGGCGCTGGCCGAGACCAACCGCCCGCCCTTCGACCTGGTGGAAGCCGAGTCGGAACTCGTCGCCGGCCATATGGTCGAATACTCCTCGACGCCGTTCCTGTTGTTCTTCCTCGGCGAATATGTCGCCGTGGTGATGATGTGCGCGCTGGCCACCATCCTGTTCCTCGGCGGCTGGCTGCCGCCCTTCGACTTCGCCCCCTTCACCTGGGTGCCCGGCGTGATCTGGTTCGTGCTCAAGATCTGCCTGATGTTCTTCATGTTCTCCATGGTGAAGGCCTTCGTGCCGCGCTACCGATACGACCAGCTGATGCGGCTGGGCTGGAAAGTGTTCCTGCCGATCTCCCTGTTCATGGTCGTTGCCACCGCGGCCTTCCTCAAAATCACGGGGTTTGCGTGATGTCCGCTTTTGGCCAGGCCGCAAAATCGCTGCTGCTGCAGGATTTCGTCAGCGCCTTCTTCCTGTCGATGCGCCAGTTCTTCGCGCCGAAGGAAACGATCAACTATCCGCACGAGAAAGGGCCGACCAGCCCGCGCTTCCGTGGCGAGCATGCGCTGCGCCGCTATCCCAATGGCGAGGAACGCTGCATCGCCTGCAAATTGTGCGAAGCGATCTGTCCGGCGCAGGCGATCACCATCGAGGCCGGCCCGCGCCGCAATGACGGCACGCGCCGCACCGTGCGCTACGACATCGACATGGTGAAGTGCATCTATTGCGGCTTCTGCCAGGAAGCCTGCCCGGTCGACGCCATCGTCGAGGGGCCGAATTTCGAGTTCGCGACGGAGACGCGCGAAGAGCTTTACTACGACAAGGACAGGCTGCTGGCGAATGGCGACCGCTGGGAGCGCGAACTGGCGCGCAACATCTCGCTGGACTCGCCCTACCGCTGACATTTGACGCATGGACGGGGCGAGGGGCCTCGTCTAAGGACAACGCAACTTGCCGGCCGGAGGCGGTCGCAGAAATCAAACAGGACGGATGTCCTGTTTGGACAGGAACCCGGGGGATCCCCAATGCTGAGTGGACTAGAGGCGGCCTTTTTCTACCTCTTCGCCTTTGTCGCGGTGGCGTCGGCCTTCATGGTCATTTCGTCGCGCAACCCCGTGCATTCCGTGCTGTTCCTGATCCTGACCTTCTTCAACGCCGCCGGCCTGTTCATGCTGACCGGCGCCGAGTTCCTGGCGATGATCCTGCTTGTCGTCTATGTCGGCGCGGTCATGGTGCTGTTCCTGTTCGTCGTCATGATGCTCGATGTCGACTTCGCCGAGATGAAGGAAGGCGCCCTGCAATATGCGCCGATCGGCGCGCTGGTCGGGCTGATCCTGGCGGCCGAGCTGATCGTGGTGCTCGGCGGCTACACCTTCGCGCCGCAACTGGCCTCGACGGTCTCCAAACCCATCCCGGATCTTGCCGCGCGGACAAACACCGCAGCACTCGGCGACATCCTCTATACCGACTACCTCTACTACTTCCAGATTTCGGGCCTCATCCTGCTGGTCGCCATGATCGGCGCCATCGTCCTGACGCTGCGCCACAAGGAAGGGATCAAGCGGCAGTCGATCGCAGCCCAGGTCGGCCGCACGCCGGCGACAGGCATGGAAATCCGCAAGGTCAAGTCGGGCGAGGGGCTCTGAGATGGTCGTCGGCATCGCACATTACCTGACCGTATCGGCGATCCTGTTCACGCTCGGCGTGTTCGGCATCTTCCTGAACCGCAGGAACATCATCGTCATCCTGATGTCGATCGAGCTGATCCTTTTGGCGGTCAACATCAATTTCGTCGCCTTCTCGGCGGCATTGGGCGATCTCGTCGGCCAGGTGTTTGCCCTGTTCGTGCTGACGGTCGCGGCCGCCGAAGCGGCCATCGGTCTTGCCATTCTCGTCGTCTTCTTCCGCAACCGCGGCTCGATCGCGGTCGAAGACGTGAACCAGATGAAGGGTTGACGGGGCTAACATGTATCAAGCGATCGTCTTCCTTCCGCTGCTCGGCTTCCTGATTGTCGGCCTGTTCGGCAATGCGCTCGGCGCCAAGGCATCGGAATATATCACCTCGGGCTTCCTGGTGATCTCGGCCGTGCTGTCCTGGGTCGCCTTCTTCTCCGTCGGCTTCGGCGAAGGCGAGGTGTTCACCGTGCCGGTACTGCGCTGGATCCAATCCGGCGGCTTGGACGCGTCCTGGGCGCTCAGGATCGATACGCTGACGGTGGTCATGCTGGTGGTGGTCAACACGGTGTCGGCGCTGGTCCACATCTATTCGATCGGCTACATGCACCACGATCCGAACCGGCCGCGCTTCTTCGCCTATCTGTCGCTGTTCACCTTCGCCATGCTGATGCTGGTGACGGCGGACAATCTGGTGCAGATGTTCTTCGGCTGGGAAGGGGTGGGTCTCGCCTCCTATTTGCTGATCGGCTTCTGGTACAAGAAGCCGTCGGCCAATGCCGCTGCGATCAAGGCCTTCGTCGTCAACCGCGTCGGCGATTTCGGCTTTGCGCTCGGCATTTTCGGCGTCTTCGTTTTGTTCGGCTCGGTCAATCTGGGCACCATCTTCGCCAATGCCGCTACGTTCATTCCGGCTGAAGGCGCCCCACAAGGCGCCGCCGTGCTTACCTTCCTCGGCTATGCGCTGGACAAGCAGGCGGCCATGACCATCGTCTGCCTGCTGCTGTTCATGGGCGCCATGGGCAAGTCGGCGCAGGTGCCGCTGCACACTTGGCTGCCGGACGCCATGGAAGGCCCGACGCCGGTTTCCGCGCTGATCCATGCCGCCACCATGGTTACGGCCGGCGTGTTCATGCTGGCGCGGCTGTCGCCGCTGTTCGAACTGTCGCATTCGGCGCTGACCGTGGTGACCTTCATCGGCGCCTTCACCGCCTTCTTCGCGGCGACCGTCGGCCTGGTTCAGAACGACATCAAGCGCGTCATCGCCTATTCGACCTGCTCGCAGCTCGGCTACATGTTCGTCGCGCTCGGCGTCGGCGCCTATGGCGCGGCGATCTTCCATCTGTTCACGCATGCCTTCTTCAAGGCGCTGCTGTTCCTGGGCTCCGGCTCGGTCATCCATGCCGTGTCCGACGAGCAGGACATGCGCAAGATGGGTGGCCTGCGGAAGCTCATTCCGAAGACCTACTGGATGATGGTGATCGGCACGCTGGCGCTGACCGGCGTCGGCATTCCGGTGACCGTCATCGGCACCGCCGGCTTCTTCTCCAAGGATGCCATCATCGAGGCTGCCTTTGCCGGCCACAATTCGGTCGCCGGCCTCGCTTTTGTCCTGCTGGTCATCGCCGCCTGCTTCACCTCTTTCTACTCCTGGCGGCTGATCTTCATGACCTTCCACGGCGAGCCGCGGGCGAGCCACGACGTCATGCACCATGTCCATGAATCGCCGCCGGTGATGCTGGTGCCGCTGTTCATCCTGGCCGCGGGCGCGCTGTTTGCCGGCGTTATCTTCCATGGCGCCTTCATCGGCGAAGCCTATGCCGAATTTTGGAAGGCGTCGCTGTTCACGCTGCCGGACAACCACATCCTGCACGATATCCACGAATTGCCGCTGTGGGTCGAGCTGGCACCGTTCGTCGCCATGGTCATCGGCTTTGCCGTCGCCTGGAAGTTCTACATCCGCTCGCCGGAACTGCCCCGGAGTGTCGCCGCCAACCATCGGCTGCTCTATGCCTTCCTGCTCAACAAATGGTACTTTGACGAGCTCTACGACGTCCTGTTCGTGCGGCCGGCAAAGGCGCTGGGCAGGTTCTTGTGGAAGACCGGCGACGGCACCATCATCGACGGGCTCGGTCCTGACGGCATTTCGGCGCGCGTCGTCGACGTCACCGACCGCGTCGTCAAGCTGCAGACCGGCTATCTCTATCACTATGCATTCGCCATGCTGATCGGCGTGGCCGCACTCGTCACCTGGATGATGCTCTGATGACCGCCTGGCCAATCCTCTCGCTGGTCACCTTCCTGCCGCTCGTAGGTGTGCTGCTGATCCTGTTCATCAGGGATGACAGCCCGAATGCGCGTCGCAACATCCGCGCCATCGCGTTCACGACGACGGCGGCCACCTTCATCATCTCGCTGTTCATCTGGACCGGCTTCGACAATTCGCAGGCCGGCTTCCAGTTCGTCGAGAAGTTTGCCTGGCTGGATTCCGGCATCTCCTACCATATGGGCGTCGACGGCATTTCGATGCTGTTCGTCATCCTCACGACGTTCCTGATGCCGCTCTGCATCCTGGCGTCGTGGGAAGCGATCGACAAGCGCGTCAAGGCCTACATGATTGCCTTCCTGCTCTTGGAAACGCTGATGATCGGCGTGTTCTGCGCGCTCGACATCGTGCTGTTCTACGTCTTCTTCGAGGCCGGCCTGATCCCGATGTTCATCATCATCGGCGTCTGGGGCGGCAAGCGCCGCGTCTATGCCTCGTTCAAGTTCTTCCTCTACACGTTGGCCGGCTCGGTGCTGATGCTGCTCGCCATCATGGCGATGTTCTTCCAGGCGGGCACCACCGACATCCCGACGCTGCTGACCCACAACTTCCCGGCCCACATGCAGACATGGCTATTTCTGGCCTTCTTCGCCTCCTTCGCGGTGAAGATGCCGATGTGGCCGGTGCACACCTGGCTGCCCGATGCGCACGTCGAAGCGCCGACGGCGGGCTCGGTGATCCTGGCCGGCATCCTGTTGAAAATGGGTGGGTACGGCTTCCTGCGCTTCTCCCTGCCGATGTTCCCGCTGGCGTCGGAAATGTTCGCGCCGCTGGTGTTTACGCTGTCGGTCGTCGCCATCATCTACACCTCGCTGGTGGCGCTGATGCAGGAGGACATGAAGAAGCTGATCGCCTATTCCTCCGTCGCCCATATGGGCTTCGTCACCATGGGCATCTTCGCCATGAACCAGGAAGGCGTGCAGGGCGCGATCTTCCAGATGCTGAGCCACGGCCTCGTCTCGGGCGCACTGTTCCTGTGCGTCGGCGTCATTTACGACCGCATGCACACGCGAGAGATCGACGCCTATGGCGGCTTGGTCAACAACATGCCGAAATACGCAACCGTGTTCCTGATCTTCACCATGGCCAATGTCGGCTTGCCCGGCACGTCAGGCTTCGTCGGCGAGTTCCTGACCATGCTCGGCGTGTTCCGGGTCAACACCTGGGTGGCGTTCTTCGCCGCCACCGGCGTCATCCTGTCGGCGGCCTACGCGCTCTGGCTCTACCGCCGGGTGATCTTCGGCGCGCTGACCAAGGAAAGCCTGAAGGGCCTGCTCGATCTGTCGACGCGCGAGAAGGCGATCATCTACCCGCTGGTCGTGCTGGTCATCTTCTTCGGCGTCTATCCCGCTCCCGTCTTCGATGCCACGGCCCAGTCGGTCAAGGCGCTCGTCACCAATGTCACCGCATCCATCGGCGCCGCGCAGACCGCGGCGGCGAACTGACCAGAGGTTTTGCGAACCATGACGCCGGACCTTTATTCCAGCCTTTCGCTCTCGACGCCGGAGCTGATCCTCGCCATCGGCGCGCTGGCGCTGTTGATGGTGGGCGCCTATTCGCGCGCCAACACTGCCATTCTGGTGACTGTCCTTGCCGTCGCCGTGCTGGTGATCGCAGGCCTATGGCTGATCTTTCCCACGGGACAGGGCGCAGCCTACGGCAACGCCTTCATCCAGGATCCGTTCTCCCGCTTCATGAAGGTGCTGTCGCTGATCGGTTCGGCGGTGACGCTGGTGATGTCGATGCGCTTCGCCAGGCAGGAGCATTTCGACAAGTTCGAATACCCGGTGCTGATCCTGCTCTGCACGCTCGGTATGATGCTGATGATCTCGGCCAACGGCATGATCGGGGTCTATCTCGGCCTCGAGCTGCAGTCGCTGGCGATTTACGTGCTGGCCGCGATCAATCGCGACAATCTGCGTTCGACCGAGGCCGGTTTGAAGTATTTTGTGCTGGGCGCGCTGTCGTCGGGCATGCTGCTTTACGGCATCAGCCTCATTTACGGCTACACTGGCAATGTCGGCTTCCAGGAAATCGCCTCGGCGCTTGGCAGCGGTGAGCGCCAGCTCGGCCTCGTCGTCGGCCTGGTCTTCGTTTTGGCCGGCCTTGCCTTCAAGATTTCCGCGGTGCCGTTCCACATGTGGACGCCCGATGTCTACGAGGGCGCGCCGACGCCGGTCACCGCCTTCCTGGCGGCTGCCCCCAAAATGGCGGCAATGGCGCTGATCGTGCGCGTCACCATGGGCGCCTTCAAGCCGATCGCTTCCGACTGGCAGCAGATCATCGTCTTCATCTCGATCGCCTCGATGGCGCTCGGCTCCTTCGCCGCGATCGGCCAAACCAACATCAAGCGGCTGATGGCGTACTCCTCGATCGGCCATATGGGCTACGCGCTGGTCGGCCTAGCCGCCAACAGCCAGGCCGGCGTGCGCGGCGTCGCCATCTACATGCTGATCTATCTCGTCATGACGCTCGGCACCTTCGCCTTCATCCTCGCCATGCGGCGCAAGGAAGGCAATGTCGAGCAGATCAGCGATCTCGCCGGTCTGTCGTCGACCAATCCGATCATGGCGACGATCCTGACCATCCTGATGTTCTCGCTGGCCGGCATCCCGCCGCTCGCCGGTTTCTGGGGGAAATGGTACGTGTTCCTCGCCGCCATCAACGCCAATCTCTATGCGCTGGCGATCATCGGCGTGCTGGCCTCTGTGGTGGGCGCTTTCTACTATCTGCGGATCATCAAGATCATGTGGTTCGACGAACCGGCCGGCGGCTTCGTGCCGATGGCGGTTGAGCTGCGCCTCGTGCTTGGTGTCTCCGGCGCTTTCGTGCTGTTCTATGTGCTGATCGGCGGTCCGATCGCGACCTACGCCGAAGCCGCCGCCAAGACATTTTTCTGACCGGAATGGCATTTCGGCTGGCTCCCACCTCCGAAACGGAAGGGTTCCGGCTCGAGGCCCATGACAGTGTAGGTTCCACCAACACGCTTGCGCTGGACCATGCAAAGGCAGGCGACCCCGGCAAATTGTGGGTCGTTTCCAAGAAGCAGGAAAGCGGCCGTGGCCGCCGCGGCAGGGCCTGGGTATCGCCCGAGGGCAATCTGGCGGCGACATTGCTGGTCATCACCGGCGGTGAGTTGCGTCTGGCGGCGACGCTGGGCTTCGTCGCCGGCCTGTCGCTGGCCGATGCGCTTGACGCCGTGGTGCCGAAGGGCAGGATCGCCATCGGCCTCGACGGCGCCAGCCAAGGGCAGAACCGCTTCGAGCTGAAATGGCCGAACGATGTGCTTGCCTCCGGCGCCAAATTGGCCGGCATCCTGCTGGAATCGGCCATTCTCGATGGCGGCCGTTTCGCGGTGGCGGTGGGCATCGGCGTCAATGTGGTGGCGCATCCGCCGGATTTGCCGTATCCGGCGACATCGCTTCAGGCGCTGGGCGCGACATGCGACGCCGAAACGCTGTTTTTGGCGCTGTCCGATGCCTGGACCGACAATGCCCGGCTGTGGGATGACGGACGCGGGCTCGACGCCATCCGGCGTCGCTGGCTGGCGCGCGCGGCGGGGCTTGGCGGCGAGGTTGCTGTCAGGATTGACGGGAATGTGGTGCGCGGTACCTTCGAGACCATTGACGCGGACTGCCGTTTCGTGATCCGCGATGATGAGGGGTCGGTCGTGACGGTAGCCGCCGGCGACGTGCATTTCGGCGCCGTCGCGTCGGCAAAGATTTAGGGGCTGGCCGCAAGGGCCGGGAAGGGAAAATTGATGGCGAAAGCGCAAAACGCCGAACTCGTCTTCGTGCCGCTCGGCGGCGTCGGCGAGATCGGCATGAACTTCGCCCTTTACGGCTATGGGCCGCCTAGCGCGCGCGAGTGGATCGTCGTCGATGTCGGCGTGACTTTTCCCGATGCGGCGCATCCTGGCGTCGACCTGATCCTGCCCGATACGCGCTTCATCGAGGAGAACCTCGCCGGCCTGCGCGGCATCATCATCACCCACGCGCATGAAGACCATTACGGGGCGCTGCTCGACATCTGGCCGAAGCTGAAGGCGCCGGTGTGGATGACACCGTTCAGCGCCGGACTGCTGGACGCCAAGCGCCAGGGCGAGCAGGGCGCGCCGAAGAAAATTCCGGTGACGATCTACCGGGCAGGCGAAACATTCACTGTCGGCCCGTTCTCGATCGAGGCCATTCCGGTGGCGCACTCGATCCCCGAGCCGATGTCGCTGGCGATCACCTCGCCGGCCGGCACCGTCATCCATACCGGCGACTGGAAGATCGATCCGGAACCGACGATCGGTCCGAAAACCGACGAGGCGCGGTTTCGCGCCTATGGCGACAAGGGCGTTCTGGCGCTGGTCTGCGATTCCACCAATGCGCTGCGCGAAGGCGAATCGCCGTCGGAAGTGGCGGTGGGCGAAGGCCTCAGGGGCGTCATCCAGAGCGCTGTCGGCCGTGTCGCCGTCACCACCTTCTCTTCCAATGTCGGGCGCATCGTCTCGATCGCCAAGGCGGCGCGCGATGCCGGCCGCCAGTGCCTGGTGCTGGGCCGCTCGCTGAAGCGGGTCATCGATGTCGCCGGCGAGCTCGGCTACATGGACGGGCTGCCGGAGTTCATCGCCGAAGAGGATTTCGGCTTCATCCCGCGCGAGAACCTCGTCATCATCTGCACCGGTAGCCAGGGCGAGGCGCTGGCGGCACTGGCAAAACTTTCGCGCGACGAGATGAAATCGGTGTCGCTGACGGCCGGCGACACGGTGGTGTTTTCCTCACGCACCATTCCCGGCAACGAGAAGGCGATCCTCGAGATCAAGAACCGCCTCATCGACCTCGGCATCAAGATCATCGAGGATGGCGACGCGCTTGTGCATGTCTCCGGCCATCCCCGCCGCAGCGAATTGCGCAGGATGTATGAATGGGTGCGGCCGCAGATCGGCGTTCCCGTGCACGGCGAAGCCGCGCATCTGGTGGCGCAGGGGTCGCTGATGTCGACGTCGGGCATCGGCCAGGTGGCGCAAGTGCGCGACGGCGACATGCTGCGGCTGGCGCCGGGTCCGGCCACGATCATCGACCAGGTGCCGTTCGGCCGCATCTACAAGGACGGCAGGCTGATCGGCACCGACCAGGCGATGGGCATACGCGACCGGCGCAAGCTATCCTTTGCCGGCCATGTCGCGGTCAATGTCGTGCTCGACGACAAATATGAGCTCGCCGGCGATCCCGATCTGGTCGCCATCGGCGTCGCCGAGGCCGATGCCCGTGGCGAAAACATGGAAGATCTGATGCTCGACGCGGCCGTCGGCGCGGTCGACTCGATCCCTCGCCAGCGCCGCAAGGACCTCGATCTGGTGCAGGAAGCGGTGCGCCGCGCCGTGCGCCGCGCCGCCAACGAAGCCTGGGGCAAGAAGCCGCTGGTGACGGTGTTTGTGACGAGGTGAGGGAATAGGCAGTAGGCGGTAGGCAGTGGAGAAAAATGCAGATGTATCACTACTGCCTACTGCCCATTCCCTACTCCCTTAACTTGTGGAGCACTTCATGCTGGGACGCCTGAACCATGTAGCACTTGCCGTGCCGGACCTGGCCGCGGCGATTGCGGCCTATCGCGATACGCTTGGCGCGAAGGTCACCGCGCCGCAAGCGCTGCCCGAGCATGGCGTTACCGTGGTGTTCGTCGATGTCGGCAACACCAAGATCGAACTCCTGGAGCCGCTGGGCGAACGGTCGCCGATCGCGGCCTTTCTGGACAAGAACCCCTTCGGCGGCATGCATCATGTCTGCTACGAGGTCGGCGACATCCTTGCCGCGCGCGATCACCTCAAAGCGAGCGGCGCCCGCGTGCTGGGCGATGGCAATCCCAAGACCGGCGCTCACGGCAAGCCGGTGCTGTTCCTGCATCCCAAGGATTTCTTCGGCACGCTGGTCGAACTGGAGCAGGCATGAGCTGGATTTCGTTTGCCGCGCTGTTCTTCATCACCTGGTGGCTGATGCTGTTCATCGTGCTGCCGTTCAGCGTCAAGACGCAGGATGACGATCAGGACGTGACGCTGGGCACTGTTGCGAGCGCGCCGCGCGGACCGCATATGCTGCGCGCCGTGATCCGCACCACCATCGTCACGGCTGTCGTCATGGGGGTTTTCTACAGCCTGACGCACGGGCTGGGCTACAGCCTCGACGAAGTCCCGCACATCATCCCCGAAGCCAGCCAGGCACCTGCTAACTAACCACTTTCCCGCCGACAGATCGGGTGGGGTGTTCGTGCCTGTTTTCGGAGCGCCAAACTCAGGTTTTGTCTCGCCAGCCTGCGATGCACAATCGGCGGCCAGGCATGGCCGACCCGCATTAGAATCACGACTGGGCATCAGGCTGACGCAAGCTCACGTGATTTGGGAACAGGTTGATCTAACCAGATGATCGGGCAAAAAAAATGCAAGGCACAAGGCCTTGCAATTTAAACGCGTTCCGATCTGTTTTCCGGTTTCCGGCGGCAGCGGGTAACCGCGCCTAGATCGCATCCTCCCAAGACTTTGACCGCGTAGGAGAGCAGATTTTTCTCCACCCTCTCGGTTATCGGGGCACACTAGCCTAACCCTGATGAAATTGTCACGCAGAATTTTGCCCGCAATCGGGCAATCTGTGCTGCAGTGCACAATAGTGCGGCAGGCTTTGCTTGCGAAACGAACAACACCGGGGCTGCGGCCTTAATCTGGTCAGGTGTGCCGCGTCGCCCGGACGCGCAAAGCGTGTGTGAGCACTTCGGAGTCAGGGTCATCATTTTGCATCAAAAGCATTATCGTTTTCGGTGCGAAGGTCTTTGGAAGAAGAATCGATTTTTGCGATTTCGGACCGATGCGGCCGGTCGGGTTTCCATTCCGTCACGAAATAGCTATGAAGCCGGGGCAAGCAAGCCAGCCGCGCCGATTCCGGCGCAGCCTCCTCTCTCACGGACCTGTCCATGCGTTTGTCGCAGTTTTTCCTGCCCATCCTGAAAGAAAATCCGCGCGAGGCCGAGATCGTCTCGCACCGGCTGATGCTGCGTGCCGGCATGATCCGCCAGCAGGGGCAGGGCAGCTTTTCCTGGCTGCCGCTGGGCAAGCTGGTGCTCGACAAGGTCTGCCGCATCATCCGCGAGGAGCAGAACCGCGCCGGCGCGCTGGAAATCCTGATGCCGACCATCCAGTCGGCCGATCTGTGGCGCGAAAGCGGCCGCTATGACGACTATGGCAAGGAGATGCTGCGCATCAAGGACCGGCAGGACCGCGACATGCTCTACGGTCCGACCAACGAGGAAGTGGTCACCGAGATCGTGCGCGCCTACGTCAAGTCGTACAAGGATTTGCCGCTCAACCTCTACCACATCCAGTGGAAGTTCCGCGACGAGGTGCGTCCGCGCTTTGGCGTCATGCGTTCACGCGAATTCCTGATGAAGGACGCCTATTCCTTCGACCTCGATTTCGAGGGCGCGAAGGCCGCCTATAACCGCATGTTCGTATCCTATCTCCGAACGTTCACGCGCATGGGGCTGCAGGCCATTCCGATGCGGGCCGACACCGGGCCGATCGGCGGCGATCTCAGCCATGAATTCATCATCCTGGCCGACACCGGCGAGAGCCAGGTCTATTGCGACCGCGAATATCTGTCGCTCCAGGTGCCCGGCGAGAAAACCGACTTCGGCAATGACGGCGAGATCGCCGACATCGTCAAAACGTGGACGACGCCTTACGCCGCCACCGACGAGATGCATGACGAGGCGGCCTGGGACAAGCTTGGCGAGGCCGACCGGGTCTCGGCACGCGGCATCGAGGTCGGCCACATCTTCCATTTCGGCGACAAATATTCCAAGCCCATGGGCGCCAAGGTGACCGGGCCCGACGGCAAGGATCATTTCGTTTCCGGCGGCTCCTACGGTATCGGTCCGTCGCGGCTGGTGGCGGCGATCATCGAGGCCAGCCATGACGACAACGGCATCATCTGGCCGGAAGCGGTGACGCCGTTCGACATCGGCCTGATCAACATGAAGGCCGGCGACGCCGAGTGCGACCGCGTCTGCGGCGAGCTCTACGCCGCCTTCACCAGCGCCGGCAAGGATGTGCTTTACGACGACACCGACCAGCGGCCGGGCGGCAAGTTCGCCACCGCCGACCTGATCGGCCTGCCCTGGCAGGTGATCGTCGGGCCGCGCGGCGTGGCCGCCGGCGAGATCGAGATCAAGAACCGCCGGACCGGCGAGCGCGAGACGCTGCCGGTCGCGGAGGCCAGGAAACGCTTCGGTGCAACCGCATGAGCGAAGCCGCGGCAGCGAAGTCTTCGGTAGCCCAGTCTCCGGTTGGCAAGTCTCCGGTCGCCAAGTCTCCGGTCACCAAGTCTCCGGTCGCCGGCCCGTTCTCCATGTTCGAACGCATGGTCGCCTGGCGTTATTTGCGGTCGCGCCGCAAGGAGACGGTGATCTCGGTCATCGCCTCGATCTCCTTCCTAGGCATAATGCTGGGCGTCGCCACGCTGATCGTCGTCATGGCTGTCATGAATGGGTTTCGAGCCGAACTTCTGACCCGCATCCTCGGCGTCAACGGCCATCTGATCGTGCAGCCGCTGGATTCGCCGCTTGAGGATTATGCGCAGGTCGCAGCCCGCATCAACGGCGTGGCCGGCGTCAAATACGCGATCCCGCTGATCGATGGCCAGGTGCTGGCGCAGGGCAATGTCGGCGGCGGCATGGGCGCGCTGGTGCGCGGTATCAGGGCCGAAGACCTCGGCAAGATCGCCATCGTCGCCCAAAACGTCAAGCAAGGCACGCTTGACGGCTTCGACTCCGGCGAGGGCGTCGCCATCGGCAAGCGCATGGCGGAGAATCTCGGCCTTGTGCTCGGCGACACCATCACGCTGATCTCGCCGGACGGCGATGTGACGCCGATGGGCACGACGCCGCGGCTGAAGGGCTACAAGGTGGCGGCGATCTTCGAGGTCGGCATGTCGGAGTATGACAGCTCCATCGTCTACATGCCGTTTTCCGAAGCGCAGCTCTATTTCAACATGGACGGCAGGGCGCAGACGATCGAGATCTATGTCGACAACCCCGATAATGTCGATGCGCTGAAACCGCTGGTCGATGCGGCGGCGCAGCGGCCGATCGATATGGTCGACTGGCGCCAGCGCAACGAGACGTTCTTTTCCGCACTGCAGGTCGAACGCAACGTCATGTTCATGATCCTGACGCTGATCGTGCTGGTGGCGGCGCTCAACATCATTTCGGGCCTGATCATGCTGGTGAAGGACAAGGGCCACGACATCGCCATCCTGCGCACGATGGGCGCCTCGCGCGGCGCCATCCTGCGCATCTTCCTGATGACGGGTGCTGCGATCGGCGTAACCGGCACGCTCGCCGGCGTGCTGCTCGGGGTGCTCATCTGCACCAACATCGAATCCATCCGCCAGTTCTTCTCCTGGATGACCGGCAAGGTGCTGTTCAATCCGGAACTCTATTTCCTCAGCCAGCTGCCGGCAAAGATGGACCCGCGCGAGACCACCTATGTCATCCTGATGGCGCTCGGCCTGTCCTTCCTGGCAACAGTGTTTCCGGCATGGCGCGCCGCACGGCTCGATCCGGTCGAGGCCTTGAGATACGAATGAAGTCCGAGATCATTATCGAGCTGAAGAGCGTCGAGCGGCACTATGTCCAGGGGCCGCGCAAGCTCACCATTTTGAACGGCGCCGACTTTTCGCTGAAACGCGGCGAGATGGTGGCGCTGGTGGCGCCGTCGGGCACCGGCAAGTCGACGCTGCTGCACACGGCGGGCCTGCTCGAGCGCCCCGACGCCGGCGACGTCATTCTGGCCGGCCGCGCCTGCGGACGGCTCTCCGACGACGAACGCACGGCAATCCGCCGCAACGATGTCGGCTTCGTCTATCAGTTCCATCATCTGCTGCCGGAGTTTTCGGCGCTCGAAAACATCATGATGCCGCAGCTGATCAAAGGGCTTTCGCGCAAGGAGTCGTCGGAGCGCGCAGCACAGCTGCTCGACTATATGCAGATCGGCAAGCGCGCGTCGCACCGTCCGTCGGAGCTGTCCGGCGGCGAACAGCAGCGCGTCGCCATCGCCCGTGCCGTCGCCAATGCGCCCTTGCTGCTTTTGGCCGACGAGCCGACCGGCAATCTCGACCCGGTCACCGCGTCCTATGTCTTCGAGGCGCTTGGCGCGCTGGTCAAGCAGTCCGGCCTTGCCGCGCTGATCGCGACCCACAATCACGAACTCGCCTCGCGCATGGACCGCCGGGTGACGTTGGCGGATGGCAAGGTCGTTCCGTTGTAGGCCCCAACTTCCTCATCCTAGGGTCTGCGCCGCGTCGCTGCGCTCCTTGCTCCGCCCTAGGATCACGAAGTGATTGGTGCGTGTCCCGATCGCAAAGGCATGCGATGCGCCCTGCGTCAGCACTGCCGTCACCCCGTCAACCTTTCGTTAACCCTGCCCAAACCGGCTGTCAGGATTCGTCGGCATGCCGCTTTCCGCTCATTGACTTTCGAACAAAGTTAGAACAAAATACGAACATAGCAACAACAGGAGAGAGTTATGAGCGATCTTGTTCAGGACGTCGTTTCGTTGGTGTGCATGAGTGCGTTTCTGGTTTCCATGGCCGTCTGGATCGGCGCCATGTGATGCAACTGCTGTTCGCCGCAGTGTTTTAGGCGGGCAGGAGGGGCGTTGTGCCGTTAAGCCTTTCTTGCCGCCGTGCCGCTAGGGTGCCCTGCCAAATACAGGGAGCAAAACCTCAGGTGTCGCCGATCGTGACGGCCCTTCTCGTGGCCGGTAATCTCGGATTGATTTTCCTTTTGATGACCGCGCCGCTCGGTTTGCGCACGGTGAGGCTCAGCCGCGTGGTCGCAATGGACCGGCAGCGCCTCTGGCAGGCGCTGTGGCCGCTCGGCAGCGATGCCGGCTGGTCCGGCGAGATACTCTCGGCCCAGCCGCTGGACGGGCAGGGCACGGCCCGCATCCTGCTGTCGTGGGAAGGCCGGGACGGCCAGCCGATCGAGCGCAGGTCGCGCTTCGAGGACGTCGTCGAAGGCAGTCGTTTTTCGATGCGGGTCATCGAGGATACCGCGCTCGACGCGTCGTTCTGGAAGGATTTTTATGAGACCACCGAACTCACCTCGGAAGGTGCCGGCACGCGGGTGACGCTCAGTCAGACCGATCGCTATCGCGGCGTCGCCTTCCTGGTGTTCCGCTACTTCGCCATGCGCCGCGAGCTCGGCAAGCTGGAGATCTGGGCGAGGACCGGACAGTATCGCAAGGGCGGCTGGTTCGAGCATCCGCTGAGCCAGGTCGGTTTCGCCGTTCTGTCGGCTTTCATCCTTTGGCCGTTCTTCGGGCTCAATCTTGGCGGCCTGGCGCTGGCCGCGATCCTGACCTCGGTGGTCGCCCTGCATGAGCTCGGCCACATGGCGGCCTTCCGGCTGACCGGTCATCGCAAGGCGCGGATGATCTTTATCCCGCTGCTCGGCGGCATCGCCATTGGTGGCCGGCCTTATGACAGCCGCTTCGAGGTCGCCTTCGTGGCGCTGATGGGCGCCGGCTTTTCCGCGTTCCTGGTTCCGCTGCTGATCGTCGCCAGCGGGCTCGCGTCCGGCGAGGGACATCGGCTCGCCGCGGCCCTTCTGGCGACGCTTGCCGGCTTTGCCGCGCTGTTCAACATCGCCAATCTGGTGCCGGTGTGGAAATTCGACGGCGGCCAGGTGCTGCGCCAGATCTGCCCGGGGCCGGTCGCCCTGGCGCTCGCCTCGTTTTCCCTGCTCTCGGCCTTGCTGTGGCTTGGCTGGCTGGCCGGCTTTTCCCAAAGCTTTCTGCTGGTGGCGGGCGCCGTCTTTGCCATCCTCAGCCTGATGACAGTGGGTAGCGGGGTAAAACCGCGCCACGAATTGAAGCCGATCCGCATCTTCGATCGTTTCGCCATGGCCGGCGCGCTGCTGGCCGTCTTCGCCATTCACGGTTTCGGGCTGTTGTGGGCCTCGGCGCGGTTGCTTTGAGCGTTGGTCGAGGCGAGACTCAGCCGGCCTTGCGAGCCGGTTCTGCAGAAGTTGACTTCGCTGCCCCGAAAACATCCTCGAAGGCGGATTTCAGCGCCAGGTCGAAATCGCCCATGGTCACGGGCAGGCCGAGGTCGACGAGGCTGGTGACGCCGTGATCCGGCACGCCGCATGGCACGATGCCGCTGAAATGGCTGAGATCCGGCTCGACATTGACGGCAATGCCATGAAAGCTCACCCAGCGCCGCAGCCGGATGCCGATGGCCGCGATCTTGTCTTCAGCCGGCGAGCCGTCGGGCAGGGACGGGCGCTCGGGCCGCACCACCCAGACTCCGACGCGGTCCTCGCGGCGTTCGCCGCGCACATTGAAGGTGGCAAGCGTGCCGATGATCCACTGCTCGAGCGCGGCGACGAAGGCGCGCACATCCTCGCGCCGGCGCTTCAGGTCAAGCATGACATAGGCAACCCGCTGCCCCGGCCCGTGATAGGTGTATTCGCCGCCGCGCCCCGCGGCAAAGACCGGGAAACGGTCGGGGTCGATCAGGTCCTCGATGCGGGCGCTGGTCCCGGCGGTGTAAAGCGGCGGATGCTCGACCAGCCAGACCATCTCGGCGGCTGCACCCGCGCGGATCGCCTCGGCGCGCGCTTCCATCAGGGCCAGCGCATCGGTGTAGCCGGTCAGGCCGGGCTCGATGCGCCATTCGACCGGCGCCGAACCCGGCAAGGGCAGGAACGACGTGGCGATCTGGCTGCGTTCGGTCATGGCTTTTTCGTTTTTCGCGTGATGCACGCCGGCTTGGCGAAACCGCCTTGCGCTCTGGGGCCAAATGCATTTGCCCTTCATATGGCGGTATCCGGCTGAAACGTCCAGTTCGCCACGCATTTCGGCCTTCGCGCACGACCCCGAAGATAGGAACGATCTTCGGAAAGGATCATGCGCCAAATCAAAGTGCTGCAGCGTCCTTTGCGCGTCCCACAGGACGCGCGGCGCTGTAGAGGCCGATATGCCAATTCGCGGCGATTATTGCGCGCCGCGCCCTTGTTTCGCCGGAAACGATTTGCTACACGCCGCGAGCCGGTTCGTTCCGGCTCCTACCACGGGCGGTCGTGGCGGAATTGGTAGACGCGCAGCGTTGAGGTCGCTGTGGGGCAACCCGTGGAAGTTCGAGTCTTCTCGACCGCACCATAATTTTTCGGCCATTGAAATCATTGCGGCTTCTCAGGCCGTCGACGCCAAATCATCGCCTTTGGCGCTTGAACCGGCCGCAGCAGAGTTGCAACAAGACGTCGCAGAGCCGCACGCGAACGCCGCTTGGCTCGCACCGGCCAGCCTCCTGCACCTGAGTCCCCGGCTTTGCCGGTGGCGGGGCAGGGGATGTGATTGACCTAAGCGGCGCGTCGTTGCGGGAAATGGAGACCCGGACGGGCTCGACGAGGGTCAACGGCCGTCACGACGGTGTGGTGGTGATCGCAGTAGACGCGATCCGGCGACGTCGGCCCGGCACAAAACCGGTAACCACCGGGTACCGACCGGTCTTCGCTCACCGGGAAGCGGCACTGGTGCAGGCCTAGCTGAATGAGGGGGACGTCTCTCGACGCTGGTCTGATATTTTCACGCATGATGGTTTTCAGTTTCCTGGTTCATAGCCATTGCCGGCTGACGGCCGCGATGCGACCGGTCGGAGCGAGCTTCTCTCGTTTTGGAGGGCTGTGGACCACATATGGTGCTGATAGCACCGTCAAAGAAGCCCGGCGCCCCGCTTCTGCAGCCAAATCGTTTGCGACTTAAGGCCACACCCGCGAGCGCCCGAAGCACCTGTCCGGCCGGGATTTGCCGGCGCGCCGTTGCATAGCCTCAGTCCGTCGCCGCCGATCGCTTGAAGACGATGGTGACCCTGGTTCCCTCGCCGGCACTCGACTTGACGTCGAATTGCGCCTTGGCATTTTCGGTCAGCGACCGCGCGATCAAGGAGCCGAGCTTGCCGGGCCTGGGCCAGGTCTCACCCGTCGGCAGACCGATCCCATCATCGGCGACAGTCACCCGGCAACCATCGCCGCTGACGACGCTGTGCAGCGTGATCGTGCCGCCATCGCGCCCGACGAATGCATGTTTGAGAGCGTTGGTCAGCAACTCATTGACGACCAGGCCTGTCGGCATGGCAACGTTGATGGATACCGGATAGGTATCCACCTTAAGGTCGAGGCGGATACCTTCGACTGCGTGCGACGCCATGACGGCGGACGCGATCTGGCTAAGGTACACGCCAAGATCCACCTCATCCTTCTGCTGGTCAGCCGACAATGTCTGGTAGAGGATTGCCAATGCGTCTACCCGGCCGGCAAGCCTTTCGAAACGCTTCTGGTCCGGTTCGGTGGCGTTGCGGGTTTCCATCCGGATCAAAGCGGTGATCATCTGCAGATTGTTTTTCACCCGATGCTGCAGTTCGCGCAACAGGGTGTCCTTCTCCCGGATGAGCTCCTCCGCGGGTCGCGCGTCCTCGGTCTCACCGTGTGCCGTGACGTCGACAAGCGCCACCAGCCGGAAGCAGAGCTTGCCGTTGTCGTCCTCGATAACGTTGGAATAAACGTCGACGATTGCCGGCTTGTCCTCGCCGCGCTCGAGGCGAAACGTGCCGACGAAATCGGTGTCTTCAACGACAGCCTCGGCGAGCGGCCTGTCCTTCTGCCGATGAAGCCCCCTGCCGGAAAGGGCCGCCCAGTTTTCCCGCGCAAGCTTCGGCGCCTTGAGGTCCGAGAGCTTCTCGAATTCGGGATTGGCGTAGACGACACGTTCCTTCGCGATCAATTCCGAGACGGCGATCGCGATCGGCATCTGGTCGAGAAATTTCTTGAACTGGTCGCTTTCCAGCGCGGTGGCGAGGTCAGGCGTATCGAGCAATTGCTCGACAGCGTCAGCCTTATCGGAGTCTGTCATCTCGGCGCCTGCGTGATGCGTGGAAGCCATCAATATCAGGCATGCAATTCACCCGCCATCTCCAATATCGAAGGGGATACGACAGCGTCACTACTGGTGCGGGCCGCGTCGCGCAGCGCTCCACCGCCTGCCGCTCACGAACGAATTGGACAGAAGGCATTTTTCTCAGGGCCGCCGAACTTTGAAAAGAAATGTCTATGGAATTTGTAGAATTACGCTTTGAATGGGATCTCGGTACTGCTCGCAAGCCTTGGCGGCCTTCGCCTCCTGAGTTGAGATCAGTGCTCTCGTTGCCAAGCAAGTCGGCTCCCGATGAGGGAGTTGCTCCGCCGATCGCTATGCGGCCGGCAGACGGCGGAGCATTGCCACCAGCCCGCGGCTTTAGAGGAAGAGGTTCCCATGACCAGACTTACCCCCGTAGAGCAGATCATCCCGGATGCCGATATTGTCCCGCTTACCGGACGCGTCGGCGCAGAGATCAGGAACATTCGGCTCTCCGGCGACCTGCCGCAGCAGACGGTCGCGGCGATCAACCAGATCCTGTTGCGGCACAAGGTGGTGTTCTTCCGCGACCAGGCGCATCTCGACGATGCCGAGCAGGAGCGCTTTGCCCAGCGTCTCGGCGACCTCGTCCCGCATCCGACCCAAGGTCCCGTCAAGGGAACGGCGTCCATTCTCGAACTCGATTCCAGCCGTGGCGGCGGTCGCGCCGACCAATGGCATACCGATGTCACCTTCGTCGACGCCTATCCGAAATTCTCCGTTCTTCGCGGCGTCGTCATACCGCCGGCCGGCGGCGACACCATCTGGTCGAACACCGCGGCCGCCTATCAGGACCTGCCCGAGCCGTTGAAGCTGCTGGCCGACAATCTCTGGGCGGTGCACAGCAACGCCTACGATTACGCCGCGGTGCGGCCGCGTGCGAGCGCCGCGGAAAAGAAGCACTTCGAGGAAATCTTCACCTCGACGATCTACGAGACCGAGCATCCCGTTGTCCGCGTCCATCCCGAAACAGGCGAGCGCTCGCTGCTGCTCGGCAATTTCGTGCAACGGCTGATCGGTCTTTCCAAAACCGATTCGTCGAAGCTCTACGAGGTGTTCCAGTCCTATGTCACGGCGCCGGAGAACACCGTGCGCTGGCGCTGGAAGGCCGGCGATGTGGCGATCTGGGATAACCGCGCGACGCAGCACTACGCCGTCAACGATTACGGCGACCAGCACCGGGTGGTGCGTCGCGCCACGGTCGACGGCGACATTCCGGTCAGCGTCGACGGCCGCCGCAGCGCCACCCGCACCAAGGTCGCGAAGCCCGTGACCGACAAGGCCGCCTAAGGTTGGGCTGCCTGAGCTTCGGGCCGCCTGAGGCGCAGGCGAATCGGAGGCCGCTGTTCAAGCTGCCTTCTTCATCCCCGCCAGCGTGTCCGCCACCACCTCGCCGAACGAGGACGGAGTCGGCACGATGATCACGCCGGCTTCTTTCAAGATTTCCACCTTTTCCTGCGCCGACTCGCCGAAGGCCGAGATGATGGCGCCGGCGTGGCCCATGCGGCGGCCTTTGGGGGCGGAGAGGCCGGCGATGTAGGCGATCAGCGGCTTTCTCATATTGTCGCGCGCCCAGATGGCCGCTTCGGCTTCCTGCGGCCCGCCGATCTCGCCGATCATCACCACGGCGTCGGTGTCGTCATCCTGTTCGAATAGTTTCAGCACGTCCTTGAAGGAGGAGCCGTTGATCGGGTCGCCGCCGATGCCGACGCTGGTCGAGACGCCGATGCCGAGCGACTTCATCTGCGACGCCGCCTCGTAGCCCAGGGTTCCCGAGCGGCCGACAATGCCGACGCGGCCGGGGAGGTAGATGCTGCCGGGCATGATGCCCATCAGCGCCTGTCCGGGCGTGATGATCCCGGCGCAGTTCGGGCCGATCAGCCGCATGCGGTCCTCGTAGCGGTAGCGCAGCATGTAGCGCTTGACCTGCATCATGTCCTGCGACGGGATGCCGTCGGTGATGCAGACGCAGAGTTTAATGCCGGCGTCCGCCGCTTCCATGATCGAATCGGCGGCAAAGGGCGGCGGCACGAAGACGATGCTGGCCTCGGCGCGGGTCTCGCGCACCGCGCCCTTGACCGTGTTGAAGACGGGCAGGCCGAGATGCTTCTGGCCGCCTTTGCCGGGGGTGACGCCGCCGACCAGCTTGGTGCCATAGCGTTTCATGTCGTCGGCATGGAAGCTGCCGATCTTGCCGGTGAACCCCTGGACGATGACGCGGGTGCTGCGGTTGAGCAGGATTGCCATTTTCTCGACCTCCCTAGAGCATGATGCCGAAAAGTGTGAAGCGGTTTTCGGACGACATCATGCTCCATCTGTTTGATTTTAGAGACGGATTCAGATTTCAGGTCGAATCGACCTGAAATCATCCGGCTCTAGGCTGCTTTTTTCTTGGTGGCCGCGCGCCATGCGGCGACGGCTTTTTCGGCGGCTTCGGCCAGCGTGTCGGCAACGATTACCGCCTCGCCGGAATCGGCCAGGATGCGGCGGCCTTCCTCGGCCTTGGTGCCGGAGAGACGGACCACCAGCGGCACGTTCACGCCGACCTCGCGTATTGCCTTGATTATGCCTTCGGCGACCCAGTCGCAGCGGTTGATGCCGGCAAAGATGTTGACCAGTATGGTCTCGACATTCTTGTCGCCGAGCACGGCGCGGAAGGATTTCGCCACCCGCTCGGGCGAGGCGCCGCCACCGATGTCGAGGAAGTTGGCCGGCTCGCCGCCGGCGATCTTGATCATGTCCATGGTCGCCATGGCGAGGCCGGCGCCGTTGATGATGCAGCCAATATTGCCGTCGAGCCCGACATAGGACAGGCCGCGATCGCTGGCGAAGGTTTCGCGCGGGTCTTCCTGGCTCTTGTCGCGCAGCTCGGAGATTTCCGGCCGGCGGAACAGCGCGTTCTCGTCGAACGACATCTTGGCGTCGAGCGCGATCAGATTGCCGTCGCGGGTCACCACCAGCGGATTGATCTCCAGCATCGAGGCGTCGTAGTCGCGAAACACCCGGTAGCAGCTGAAGATGGTCTCGGTCGCCTTGCCGATCAGATTGTGGTCGAGGCCGAGCCCGAAGGCGATCTCGCGCGCCTGGAAACGCTGCATGCCGACACCGGGATCGACCGATGTGCGCAGGATGGAATTGGGCGCCTTCTCGACGATGTCCTCGATCTCCATGCCGCCCGCCGCGGACGCCACGATCATGACGCGCTCTTCCTTGCGGTCGAGCACGAAGCCGACATAGAGCTCCTGCGCGATATCGACGGCTTCCTCGAGATACAGGCGCGAAATCAGCTTGCCGCGCGGGCCGGTCTGCTGGGTCACCAGCTTGCGGCCGAGCATGGCTTCGGCAGCGTTGGAGATCTCCTCGTCATTGGCGCAGAGCTTGATGCCGCCGGCCTTGCCGCGGGCGCCGGAATGCACCTGCGCCTTCAGCACCCATTTGGCGCCGCCGATCTCGCGGGCCCTGTAGGTCGCCTGCTCGGGGCTGTAGGCCAGCCCGCCGCGCGGCACATGCACGCCGTGGCGTGCCAGCAGTTCCTTGGCCTGATATTCGTGGATGTCCATTTTGTCCTCCCTGAACAGTCAATGCGTGGCGACGCGCGGCTCGCTAGAGAATTGGCTGGCCCGTTCGATTGCCTCGTTGACCACCAGAACATTGCGCGCCATGCGTTCCGACGCTGCGTCGATCATCTTGCCGTCGAGTGCGGCCGCTCCCTTGCCCTGCGCCTCCGCCTCCTTCAGCACTTCGAGGACTCGCCTGGCACGGGTCACCTCTTTTTCCGGTGGAGAGAATACGCCGTTGGCGAGCGCGATCTGCGAGGGATGGATTGCCCATTTGCCTTCGATACCGAGGGCCGCCGCGCGCCTGGCCCCGGCGACGTAGCCCTCCGGATCGGAGAAGTCGCCGAACGGTCCGTCAACGGCGCGCAAGCCATAGGCGCGGCAGGCGACGGTCATCCGCGACAAAGCGAAATGCCACTGGTCGCCGGGATAGTCGGGGTTGAGGCCACCGATGTTGACGGTGCGCGCCTTGCAGCTTGCCGCATAGTCGGCGACGCCGAAATGCATGGCTTCCAGCCGGCCGGGTGTCGCGGCAATCGCCTCGACATTGGCCATGCCGAGCGCGGTCTCGATCAGCGCTTCGAGGCCGACGCGGGTCTTGAAACCTTTGGCCATTTCGATCTGGTTGACCATGGCCTCGACCATGTAGAGGTCGGCCGGCACGCCGACTTTCGGCACCAGGATCGTGTCCAGCCTGTCGCCTGCCTGTTCCATGACGTCGACCACGTCGCGATACATGTAATGGGTGTCGAGGCCGTTGATGCGCACCGAGACGGTCTTGCCCTTGGCGCGCCAGTCGATGTCGTTGAGCGCCTGGATGATGTTCTTGCGGGCGCGCTCCTTGTCGGGTGGGGCAACGGCGTCCTCGATGTCGAGGAAGATGAAGTCGGCGGCGCTGTTGGCGGCCTTGTCGATCATCTCCGGGCTGGAGCCCGGAACGGCCAGCTCGCTGCGCTGCAGCCGCAGTTTTTTCAGATGGTTGATGGTGTGGCTCATCGTCGGCTCCCCTCAAGCGGCTTCGGCGACCGGCACGGCGGCCGAGGCGCGGAAGTGCTGGATGGCGGCGCCGACGCCGGAGCCGGGCGCCAGCCGTACGCCGCAGTCGAGCAGCGCCATTTCGGCGGCCGAGAGCGAGGCCAGCACCATCACCTCGTTCAGCCAGCCGAGATGGCCGATGCGGAAGACCTTGCCGATCACCTTGTTGAGGCCGCCGCCGAGCGCGGTCTGGTATTTCTGGTAGGCGCGCTTGACCACATCGCCGCTGTCGACGCCGTCCGGCACCAGGATGGCGCTGACCGTATCGGAGTGCCATTTCGGCGCCTTGGCGCAGAGCTTCAGGCCCCAGGCGTCGACTGCCTTGCGCACGCCTTCGGCGAGACGATGGTGGCGGGCGAAGATGTTTTCCAGCCCTTCCTCGGCGATCAGGTCGAGCGAGGCGCGCAGACCGCGCAGCAGCTGTGTAGCCGGCGTATAAGGGAAGTAGCCGGCATCGTTGGCGCGGATCATGTCCTCGAAGGAGAAGAAGCAGCGGCGGTGCGTGGCGCTCCGCGAGGCCACCAGCGCCTTCTTGCTGACGGAGAGGAAACCGAGGCCGGCGGGCAGCATGAAACCCTTCTGCGAGCCGCTGACGGCGCAATCGACGCCCCATTCCTCCTGGCGGAAGTCGATCGAGCCGATCGACGAGACGCCGTCGACGAAGAGCAAAGCAGGGTGGTTGGCGTCGTCGAGCGCGGCGCGGCAGCCGGCGACGTCGCTGGTCACGCCGGTCGCCGTCTCGTTCTGCGTGCAGAAGATTGCCTTGATGCGATGCGCCTTGTCGTCGCTGAGCCGCTCGGCATAGAGCTCGAGCGGCACGCCGGTCCCCCAGTCGCAATCGATGACATCGACCTCGAAGCCGAGGCGCTCGGCCATGTCGACCCACAGATGCGAGAACTGTCCGAAGCGCGACATCAGCACGCGGTCACCGGGGCTGAGCACATTGGTCATCGCCGCTTCCCAGGCGCCGGTGCCGGAGGAGGGATAGATGAAGACGCGGCCGGTCTCGTTCTTGAACACCGTCTTGATGTCTTCGAACAGCGGTAGCGTGAGATCGGGGAAGGATGCTGCACGCATGTCTTCCATCGGCAGGTTCATCGCCTGCCGGACCTGTTCGGGGATGTTGGTCGGTCCGGGAATGAAAAGATGGGTGAAACCGGCCATGTCGCGAACTCCTCCTGATCCAGCAAAGCGGTGAGGGGAGTTTCGTCTCGACGGCTAAAGGCAACAACACCTCAAGGGGTAACATCTTGCCGCGCGCGGGTGGGGGTTGCCTACCCGGGTGACCTACCCGCGGCCAGTCGCTCGCCTACCCCAACGGCTGCTTCTGGGTACGCCTCTCCCGCGCGTAGAGCGCGACTGCCATCGCCCGGTTGCGGACGTCGAGCTTGTCGTAGAGATTCTTGAGGTGGTATTTCACCGTGTTCTCCGAAATCCCGGTGCGCGTCGCGATCTGCAGATTGGTCCAGCCGTCGGACAGCACCGCCAGCAGCTCGCGCTCGCGCACGGTGAGCAGCGACAAGGGTGTGTCGTTGACCTTGTTGATGTCGATGTAGGGGATGCAGATGCGGCCATGCGCGACGGCCAGGATGGTCTCGAAGATGATCGCCGGATCGTCGAACTGGAAGCAGTAGCCCTGGGCGCCGAGCCGCACGCACTGCTTCAGGATGCCGATGTCGTGGTCGTTGGAAAACACCGCGATGCGCACGCCCAGCTTGCGGCTGTGAACCTCGGCCAGCACATCGGCGCCGTCCATGTCGGAGAGCTTCCAGCCGATAACGGCGACGTCGAATTCGCCTTCCGCTGCCAATTCCAGAAAATGCCTGCCGCTTTGCACGCAGGCCCTGAGATCGAAGCGCCCGTCGCAGTCCAGCATGTCGCGCACCGCCGATATCACGAGCGGATTGCGTTCGGCCACGACCACGCGCACGCGCCGTTCCTCGATTGCTTTCTGAGTCTGCGACCTGATCTTCAAGGGCTTCCGGCTGTTCTGGTTGTCGCCTGGGCGGGTCCGGCCTTTGCCTGAACCTGCATCATGACAATTCTGCCCCAACCGTGCTGGGGTGCTCTTTCCCCAGCGACATGCGCTGTCGCGCCGCCTGAATCCTGGGCGGCGTCATATCCTGATGAAATCGCTCTCGCCCATATGCAGGGCGGGGCGCATTTCGTTTGATATTACCGTGCGTTGCGCGCTAGACCTGACAGGCACCTTTTCCGAAATTCCCATGGCGGGAGCCGCTGGTGGAACGCCAGGACGACCACACGACCGGCGCCAAAGCCGCTGACGATGCCCACGCCGACATCTATGGCGAGGACGGCGCCGTTCTGTCATCATTCCTCGCCCAGATCGGGGCGGCGATCGCCGATCGCGATACGCTGACGCTGAAGCGCGAAGTCGACGACCTGCACCAGTCGGAACTTGGCGATCTGCTCGAGGCCCTGCACCCCGAACAGCGTCGCGCCCTTGTCGAACTGCTCGGCGCCGACTTCGACTTCTCGTCGCTGACCGAGGTCGACGAGGCGATCCGCCGCGATATCGTCGACAATATGCCCAATGAGCAAATTGCCCAGGGCATGCAGGACCTCGATTCCGACGACGCGGTCTACATTCTCGAAGATCTTGAAAAGGAAGACCAGGACGAGATCCTGTCGCAGCTGCCGTTCACCGAGCGGATCAGGCTGCGCCGCTCGCTCGACTACCCGGAAGAGACCGCCGGCCGCCGCATGCAGACCGAGTTCGTCGCCGTGCCGCCGTTCTGGACCATAGGCCAGACCATCGACTACATGCGCGAAGACAAGAACCTGCCCGAGCGGTTCAGCCAGATCTTCGTCATCGATCCAAGCTTCAAGTTGCTCGGCGCCATCGACCTCGACCAGATCCTGCGCACCAAGCGCACGACCAAGGTCGGAGACGTGATGCACGAGACGAGGCACGCCATTCCGGCCACCATGGACCAGGAAGAGGCGGCGCGGGACTTCGAGCAATACGATCTTCTGTCCGCCGCCGTCGTCGACGAGAACGAGCGGCTGGTCGGCGTGCTGACCATCGACGACGTCGTCGACGTCATCCAGCAGGAGGCCGAGGAAGATCTGCTGCGCATGGGCGGCGTCGGCGACGAAGAGTTGTCCGACAGCATTCTTTCGACCTCGCGCTCGCGCGTTCCCTGGCTGCTGGTCAACCTGTTGACGGCGTTCCTGGCGGCGTCGGTGATCGGCCTGTTCGACCGCACCATCGACCACATCGTGGCACTGGCCGTGCTGATGCCGATCGTGGCCGGCATGGGCGGCAATGCCGGTTCGCAGACCATGACCGTCACGGTACGCGCGCTGGCGACCAGGGATCTCGACATCTACAATGCCGGCCGCATCATCCGCCGCGAAATGGGCGTGGGTTCCATCAACGGCATCATCTTCGCCGTGCTGATCGGCATCGTCGCGGCCGTCTGGTTCCGCGATGCCAATCTGGGCGGCATCATAGCGGCGGCGATGATCATCAACATGTTCGTGGCAGCCCTTGCCGGTATCCTGATCCCGCTATTGCTCGACCGGTTCAAGATCGATCCGGCGGTGGCGTCGGCGGTTTTCGTCACCACCGTCACCGACGTCGTTGGCTTCTTTGCCTTCCTGGGGCTGGCCACCTGGTGGTTCGCTATCCCTTGAGAAAGAGGCGTTGCGGGCTCAATTGACTTTTACGTAAATGTGGTGCGAGGCTTGCGCGGGGTTTCATGCCGAGTCCGGCTTGGAACGGGGTTGATCGGAATGCGTTGGAAATCCCGGGCGACCGGGCGTTTTCCGATGTTCCGACATTTGGAGCAAAGATGCGGGAATATTATTCGATCACCGAACTGACCCGCGAATTCGACGTGTCGACGCGGACGCTGCGCTTCTACGAGGATGAGGGGCTGGTGCAACCGGTCCGGCGGGGCCGCACAAGGCTGTTTCGCCCATCTGACCGGCATCTGATCCGCCAGATCATGCGCGGGAAACGGCTCGGCTTCTCGATCAACGAGATCCGCGAAATCATCCAGATGTATAAGGAACCGCCCGGCGAGGTCGGTCAACTCAAGCTGATGATCAAGCGCATCGAGGAAAAGCGCGAGGATCTCAGGCAGAAGCGCCGCGATCTCGAGGAGACGCTGGCGGAGCTCGACCAGGCTGAGGAGTCTTGCGTCGAGCGGCTGGTGGAGCTGGGGGTTAATACCTGAGCGGACCGTCGAGCGTTTGCGCGCCCGTCGCAAACGTTCGCGATTAGCGGAGGCCTTCCACACTTCGTCATTCTAGGGCGAAGCAGGAGCGAAGCTCCGTCGCGGAGACCCTAGAATCCATTCCGTGACATCGGTCGTGGAGTGCAGCGGTAGCGAATTCTGGACCATAGCAACGCTCTGGAGTCGCGGCATGGATCCTCGGGTCTGTGCTGCGTCGCTACGCTCCTTGCTCCGCCCGTGGATGACGAAGAAACGGATGCGCCAGCTAATCGCCAAGGTATACACCCCTGCCACGCCGCCTCAGATCCAGCGCCTGACCCGCTTCGCATAGTCGCGGTACTTCTTGCCGAATTTGGCGAACAGCACCTTCTCCTCGCTCTCGATGGCGACCTTCTGCGTTGCAAATGCCGCGATCAAAGCCAGCGGCAGGAACCATACGATCCCCGAGACGAAGGCGACGCCGATCAAAAGCAGCGTGTTGGCCAGATACATCGGGTTGCGCGTCACGCCGAACGGGCCGGACGTCACCAGATGATCCGGCACGCCATTGGGGTTCATCGTCGTTTTGGCCCCGATCATGGTGCGGATAGCGGTGAACCAGAGGGCTGCGACGGCAAACAGCACCACAAAGCCGGCGGCAAACAAAAGGTCGCCCAAGAGGTCGCCGATCCAGGGCAGGGGATAGAACAGGCCGAGCGCGATGCTGATGGCAATGGCGGCGATGTAGATCAGCGGCGGCCATGGGATCAGCCGTGGTCTCGGTAGATCGGGTTTTGCCAGCCCGGGTTTTGTGAGCTTGTCGGTCATTGTTGCCCTCCCTGCGTCATCGGACTCTCCTCCGTCCTTGCGGTGCAGATGCCGGCGAGTTCACCGAGATGCGCTTTGAACTCCGGGGTCTGGTCACCATTGTAGAGCCGGTCGAATGCCGCTTCGCTTTGCAGCGTGTCCAGCATGCACACACAATAGCTGGTGCAGAACTCCGTGTCGCGCTGCTGTTCGCAGGATACCTGGCATTCCTTGAGGAAGACTACTTCCCGTGTCTCGACCGGCGCCGGCGCGATCTGCGAGAACAGCCAGACGCAGCCGAACAGCAGCGGCTGGTGGATCAGATAGAAAGCCAGGCTGTGGCGGCCGATGAAGGTGAGCGGCCTGGTCCAGCTTCCTGATCCCAGCGTGGCCAGCCGCGCCAGCAGGCCGGTGGTGGACGCAAACTTTGCCGCGGCGATGCCGAGAAGCACGGCGCCGAACCAGGGAAACAGCGGCACGTAATCGTTGGAGCGCGGGTTGATCGCCGACAGGCCGACCCACCACAGCGCCGGATGATCGAAGGCTTCGGATCGGAAATAGATCGGCCCGGCGATCACCACCGCCGCCACGACAAGCGCCAGCAAGGACGGCAGCCGCAAGAACAAAAGGCCGAGCAGGCTGGCCAGCGCGATCTGATGCAGGATGCCGAAGAAGATGAAGCTGTCCGGCGTGATGAAGTACGTGACCGCCGATATAGCGGCGGCCGCGACGGCGACCATGGCAAAACGTTTCCAGAAGCCGGTCCAGCGGATCTGCCTGCCATGCGCGAGAAACAGGCTGACGCCGACCAGGAACAGGAAGGTCGAGGCGATGCAGCGCGCATAGATCTTCCACCAGCCGACGGCGGTGAGGCCGGGATCGGTGTAGTGGAAATTTTCGAGATCCCAGGTGAAGTGGTAGCTCGCCATGGCGATCAGCGCGATGCCGCGTACGACATCGATGGCGACGATGCGCTTCGGTTGATCTCGCTTCAGTTGATCTCCAGGGGGTGCGGTATGGATGCTCATGGTCTCGCGATCTGATTCAGCCCCAAAGACGACTATCACGGTTGCACCGGACAAAAGAAGGCCGCCCTCTACGCTCCGGGTCGCGCCGTGCGGCTGCATCGCGCGGCGCTTTAGGCCAGAGCCGGAAAGCCTTTGGCCGAATTCGCTTTTTGCCGGGAAGGGGTCGGTTTCCTGTTACCGGCGGAGGAAGCGCCAGCGCAGATTTGGGCTGCGAGTCTGATTTGGGGATCAAATGTCCACCCATGTGCGCCATCCGATCTGGCTGCCAGCCCTGCGTCCGGCGGATGCGCGCACCTTTGCCTCGCTCTATGCGGTCGAATCCTTCGCCCGTGCCACGGTGTCGAGCGTCATCCCGATCCAGGCTTATGAGATTCTGCACAACGAGCAGATCGTCTCGATCCTCTACACCATCGTGGCGCTGCTCGGCCTGTCGGTGACCTTGTTCATGCCGATGCTGATCCGCAGGTTTGACCGGCGCTGGGTCTATACCGCCGGCGCCTGCCTGCTGGCGATGGGCTCGCTGTTCTTCGTCACCCACACGCTTGCCGGGCAACTGGCAGGCATGCTGTGCCGCGTGATGGGGGCGAGCGCCCTGTCGATCACGCTCAACCTCTACATCATGGACCACATCCGCAAGACCGATTTCATGCAGGCCGAATCGCTGCGCATGGCGTGGTCGATGCTGGCCTGGACCGGCGGGCCGACACTCGGCATCTTCCTCTACACACGGTACGGCATCTATGCCGCGCATGGCGCGGTCGCGGTGTTTGCGTTGGCCTTGCTGGCGCTGTTCTGGACCTACAGGCTGGGCGACAACCGGTCGATCCGGCCGGGCAAGACACGGCCGGCCAATCCGCTGGCCAATATCGGCCGCTTCGTAGCACAACCCAGGCTCAGGCTGGCCTGGCTGATCGCCTTCGGCCGCTCCTGCTTCTGGACGACGTTCTTCGTCTACGGGCCGCTGTTCATGGTGATTACCGGCGAGGGCAAGCTTGCCGGCGGCCTGCTGGTTTCGGCCGGCAATGCGCTGTTGTTCATGGCGATCTTCTGGGGCAAAGCGGGAAAACGCTTCGGCGGCCGGCGCACCATGACCTTCGCCTATTTCGCGATGTCGGCGACGCTGCTTGCGGCGGGCGCGGTCGGCACTACCGCGCCGCTGCTTACGGGCTTTTTCCTGCTCTGCGGCGCCTTCTTCACCATCGCGCTCGATGCACTGGGCTCGACCGCCTTCATGCGCTCGGTGCGGTCCTATGAGCGGGCGCAGATGGCCGCGGTCTACCGCACCTATCTCGACTTTTCCGAGCTGACGCCGCCGCTGGTCTATTCGGTGGTGCTGGCGTTTTTCGGCCTCGGCTCGGTGTTCGTGACGCTGGGCATTCTGGCCGCGGTTTGCGGCTTTATCTCCTGGCGCTATCTGCCGAAGTCGCTTTAGTCGCCGATCAGGCGGTTGCCTCAAGCGCTGCATGCCGCTCGCGCACCCAGTTGTGGAAGCGGTGCAGATCGTACTCCTCCGGCATTAGCACGCCGGCCTGGTGGCGCATCGAGCGCAGGCCTTTCTGATTGATCTCGCAGATCGCGGCATCCTCCTCCAGCACCTGGGTGCCGAAGGCGACGACATTGTCGATGTCCGTCTCAGCCAGCGCCTCGGGCGCGAACAGCCACTCGGCGGTGAGTTCGGTCTGTTCGGGACCGAGCGGCATCAGTCGCACCGTCCTGACATAATCGACATGGCCAACGATGAACATCGAGGGCAGGCTGGTGGCATAGGTCTGTCCGGCCGCACGCTCGGCCGGCGTCAGGCCCGGGAAGACCGGGCCATGGGCATGTCCGTCGCGCGACCAGGTCTCGGCGCCGGCGCGCAGGCCACCCGAAAACTCCGGTGCGTCATTGTCGGCATGGCGGACCCAGTCGGGGTCGTCGTGCCGGCTCATCAGGCCGCGGCCGTATATCGGCACCAGCCGAGACAGGTCCTTGTGGACGCCTGGGCAATGCAGGCACTCGTTGAAGTTCTCCCAGAAGATCTTCCAGTTGCAGTTCATCACCTTGCGCAGGACATGGCCTGATACCAGAGTTTCCAGCGGCCAGTTGGCGAGGTCGCCGGATGCGGGATCGAAGGAGGTCCCGGCGGAGCCGGCCGCAGCCTGCTGAAGGTTCACAAAGACAAAGCCGCGCCATACCGACAGCGCCACCCGGTAGAGCGGATGATCTGCCTTGTCGAAACCATCTGGCAGCGATTTCGAGGGAACGCGCACGAGATCGCCGCGCAGCGAGTAGGACCAGGCATGGTAGGGGCAAGTGATGAGCCGCGCTTTCAGCCGGCCCTCGCTTTCCTGGCAAAGCTGCGAGCCGCGATGCCGGCAGGTGTTGTGGAAGGCGCGCAACTCGCCGGTGTCGTCGCGGAGCACGACGATTTCCTGTGTGCCAACGCGGAATGTCCTGAATGCCAAAGGCTGGGCAAGATCGGCCTCGCGGCAGACGAGCAGCCAGCTTTTGTACCAGATGGCGTCGAGATCGCGCTGGTAAGCCTCGCTATCCCAATAGGCCGATGACGGTAGCGTCGGTTCGGCCCGGCTCAGGCCGTTATAGGGGTCGCGCTCGCTCGGGTTGGGATGCATGGCTGGCTTCCTATGAAGCGTCAGCCGACACCCCGGCAGATAGTTTGTCAATCAGAGTGCCGCATTGCCGGTTGCAGGCGCGGCGCATAATCATGTCGTGGACATGGGACATTCGGAAATTGGGGGGATTCGGAAATTGGCCGCACGACAGATGTCGCTTACGCCGGAGCTGGTCGCGCGCTGCTGGCGCGAGATCAGGGACCCCGGGCCGGATCCGGACGCGATGCATCTCGATGACGCCGACTATGACGCGCTGCTGGATGAATTGCAGGTCGAACTCCCGGATAGCGAACCGCTATGGCTGTTCGGCTATGGATCGCTGATCTGGAAACCGGAAATAGATTATGTCGAGGACCGCGTTGCGCTGGCGCGCGGCTGGCATCGGTCCTTTTGCATGAACATGACGCGCTGGCGCGGCACCAAGGACAGCCCCGGCCTGATGATGGCGCTGGACCGTGGCGGACAATGCAAGGGCGTCGCCTTCCGGCTGACCGAAAGTAACCGGCGCGGGCAGTTGGGCCGGCTTTTCCGGCGCGAAGTCACGCTGAAGCCGACAAGCTACCGGCCGCGCATGCTGAAGCTTGCAAGCGAGGCCGGACCGCTCAGGGCATTGGCCTTCGTCATCAACCGCAACGGCCTGACCTATTCAGGGCCGCTCGACGAGGGCAAGGTCGTCGAAAGGCTGGCAACGTCCTGCGGGCACTGGGGGTCGGGCGCCGACTATCTCTACAACACGGTGAAAAACCTTGAAGAGCGCGGCATTCACGATCGCCATCTGTGGCGGCTGCAGCGGCTGGTTGCCGAGCGGATCACCGCGTTGAACCCGTAACGCCGCATGGCGCATTCGCGCTGTTGGCCGGCGGAATTTGGTTTGCCGGATGCGGCCGTTTCAGCCTATAGTCATGCATGTCGTCGGTTCCGTTAGGGACCAAGAGGGAATGCGGTGAGGGCTGACTTGTTGCCCAATGCCGTGGCTGCCCCCGCAACTGTGTGCGGTAGTCCTCTCCAAGCCACTGAGGATTTTTTCCTCGGGAAGGTGGGGAAGGGCGCTGATCCGCGAGCCAGGAGACCTGCCGGCGACAGGGAACTGACTTCGATGCCCTCGGGTGGAGGGCGAAAGGACAAGATATGAATACCGCTTCCGTCTCCCTCGGCGCTTCCGTCTCCTCGCAGTCGCGCTTCATGCAGCTCGTGCTTAGCGCGTTTCTGGGCATTTTCGTCGTCGGCGTTGTCGGTTTCTCGCATATCGATGCGGTCCACAATGCGGCGCACGACTATCGCCATTCGATGGCGTTTCCCTGCCACTGACGAGGATCTGACATCATGAACCTGTTTCGCAACGTCGTGTTCATCGCGGCGATCGCAGGGCTCGTGGCGGGTGTCGCTCTCGCCTGCATGCAGGCCTACGCCACCGTGCCGCTGATCCTCAAGGCCGAGGTCTACGAAAAGGCTGGTGGCGGCCATGAGCATGAGCATGCCGCGGCGCCCGCCGCCAACGCTGCGGACACCAATGCCATGAGCACCGCCGCGCCGGCGGAAAATGCCGTGAGCAGCGCAGCACCCGCACCGGCTGAAGCTGCCGCGCCAGCGGAGGACGAAGGCTGGGCGCCGGCCGACGGCTTCGAGCGATTCGCCTTCAGCGTGCTGGCCAATATCGTCACCGGTATCGGTTTCGCGCTGGTCCTGGTGGCGGTTTCCGAATTCGCCGGCGGCATCGGCAACTGGCGCCAGGGGGTGTTCTGGGGTCTGGCCGGCTTTGCCGTATTCACGCTGGCTCCGGGCCTCGGCCTGCCGCCGGAACTGCCGGCAATGCCGGCGGCCGATCTCATGCAGCGCCAGATCTGGTGGGTGGCGACGGTTGTGGCGACTGCCATTGGCCTTGCCTTGATCGCCTTCCGCACCTCGGCGCCGCTGACCGTCCTTGCCGTCGTTCTGATCGTCGCCCCGCATATTGTCGGCGCGCCGCAGCCCGACAGTTTCGAGACGCCGATCCCCGAAGGCCTGCATCACCAGTTCGTGGTGGCGGTGACGGTGACCAATCTGGTGTTCTGGTTGGTGCTCGGCGCCGTCATTGGCGTGGTGCGCGAACGCTTCACCGGCTCGGCGACCAGCCTGCGCGACAGCTTTGCCTGATCGCAGTTTGACCTTTATCATCGGCGGGGCGCGCCCCGGCAAGAGCGCGCATGCCGAAACCCTGGCGACGGCGTTGCCGCCGCCATGGGCCTATATCGCCACCGCCGAAGCCTATGACGATGAGATGCGCGAGCGCATCGCGCTGCATCGCTCGCGGCGCGGCGAAGGCTGGGCGACCATCGACGCGCCGCTCGATCTTGTCGGAGCGCTCGAAGCCTTGCCCGACAACCAGCCGGTGCTCGTCGATTGCCTGACGCTGTGGCTGACCAATCATATGCTTTCCGACCATGATCTCGAGGCGGAATGCCGGCGGCTAGCCGACATGCTGTCGCGGCCGCGCGGGCCCTGGCTCGTTGTCTCGAACGAAGTCGGGCAAGGCATCGTGCCCGACAATGCGCTCGCACGCCGGTTTCGTGATGCCGCCGGCCGTCTCAACCAGCAGGTCGCGGCGGTTGCCGATACGGTGCTACTGATGGTGGCGGGGCTGCCGCTCAAGGTGAAATGATGACCGATATCGACGCAAAAGACGAAGAACGCCACCGCGCCAAGATGGCCAAACGCAAGGCGGTGCAGGACGCCGAGGTCGCGGAAAAGACGGTCGAGAAGGGGCTGCTGATCGTCAACACCGGACCCGGCAAGGGCAAGACCACGGCCGCCTTCGGGCTGGCGCTGCGCATGCTCGGCTATGGCAAGCGCGTCGGCGTCGTCCAGTTCATCAAGGGCAAATGGCACACCGGCGAAAAGGACGCCTTCGCGGCGTTCGGCGACCGTGTCGTCTGGCACACGATGGGCGAGGGTTTCACCTGGGAGACGCAGGATCTGAAGCGCGACATTGCGGCGGCCGAAGCCGCCTGGGCCAAGGCGCTGGAGCTGATCGCCGACCCCTCTGTCAGCCTTGTCGTCCTCGATGAGCTCAACATTGCGCTGCGCTACGACTATCTCGATCTCGACAAGGTGGTCGCGGCGCTGAAGGCGCGGCGCGAAGGCCTGCATGTCGTCGTCACCGGCCGCAATGCCAAGCCGGCGCTGGTCGAGGCGGCCGACCTCGTCACCGAGATGGGCGTGACCAAACACCATTTTTCCGCAGGCGTTAAGGCGCAGCAGGGAATCGAGTTTTGAGGGTCTAACTTCGGGAGATGACCGTTGGAACAAGCGGTAATTGTCTATCTTCTTCTGAGCGGCGGTCATTTCGGGGCGCCGGAAGAGCGGCAATCGGTCCAAGTTCTGGAGGATCGGTTGGAACAAGCTGTTTCGAATGCGCATGTCGGCGAATTTGATGGCGACGAGTTTGGCGAGGGCAAATGCACCCTCTATCTGTACGGGCCAGACGCCGAGAAGCTTTTCCTTGTGATTGAGCCTGTGCTGAAATCCTCGGCAGTGGCCGCCGGCGGTTACGCGATCAAAAGATTTGGCGCGGCGGTGGATTCAAACGCCAAGGAAGTCCGTGTCTCTTGGTGAGTCAGGCGGCGCATCTACTGCGAGATCAAAACATCCAGGTAGATGACGACCGCGGAGAGCAATCCAAACAGCGCGATCAGCAGATAGTCTGCTATCTGGTAAAGTTTCAGCGCCCGCCGGATGTCGGTGCTGTCGGCCTCGCGGCGGCCGCCTTCGCCCATATAGGCGTCCTCGACGATGACGCCGCCATAGCTGCGCGGGCCGGCGAGCGCCAGGCCGAGTGCGCCGGCCATTGCTGCTTCCGGCCAACCGGCATTGGGTGAGCGGTGCTTTTTGGCGTCGCGCCGCACTGCTTGCCAGGCGTTGCGGGGATCGGCGCCGTCAACGAGAAAGGCGGCGGCAACGATCAGCAACGCGGTCAGCCGGGACGCCGGCAGGTTGATCCAGTCGTCGAAGAGTGCCGCCGCGCGGCCGAAGGCCTCGTGGTGCGGGGTGCGGTGGCCGATCATCGAATCGGCGGTGTTGGCGGCCTTGTAGGCGACGCCGCCGGCCAGACCGCAGACACCTGTCCAGAAGGCGGGCGCAACGATGCCGTCGGAGAAATTCTCGGCCAGGCTTTCGATGGCGGCGCGGCTGACGCCGGCATGGTCGAGCTTCTCTGGATCGCGGCCGACGATGCGCGCAACCGCAATGCGGCCGAGCGCCAGCCCGCCGGTATCCAGCGAATCGGCCACCGCCTCGACATGTTCGGTAAGGCTCTTTTGCGACAGCAGCGACGAGGCCAGGATTGCCGTGATGATCATGCCGGCAGGAAAGAGCTGCCAGAGCAGGATTTGCACGATGAAGGCGATTGCCGCCGGCACCAGCACGATCACCAGCAGCGCCTGCACGCCGCGGCGGCGACGCAGCGCGTCGGAATCAGTGTCGCGGTTGAGCCTGAGGTCGAGAAAGGCTATCAGCCTGCCGAACCAGGTGACGGGATGGCCGACGGCACGGAACAGCCAGTCCGGGTAACCCAGGATGCGTTCGATGGCCAGCGACAGGAAAGCGATCAGGATCGACATGAAGCTTTCTGATGGAGCGATTACTGTGGTGGATCACGGTGGATCCCTTGGCCGGGCGAGGGCGCTCTTCCCTCACGCGCCACAACCTTTCGTCGATCTCTCGACAGGTATCAATCCGCACTCCTACCCGCTTTTCGAGCTGCCCGCCACCGCCCTGTCACGATTGCCGGAGGCCGCGCGCCTGCGTGAGCTGGCCAGGGTCGCGGCCGGCGCCTATGGCGCGCCTTCGGCCGAGAATGTGGCGGTCGCCCCGGGCACGCAGATCCTGCTGCCGCGCGTCGCCTCGCTGGTCAACCCCGGCAAGGCGCTGGTGCTCGGGCCGACCTATGCCGAGCATGCCAGGGCCGCCGCGATTGCCGGCCATGCGGTGGCGGAGGTCGACGATTTCGAGGCGCTTGCCGGAGCCGAAATTGCCATCGTCGTCAATCCCAACAATCCCGACGGGCGAGTCGTGTCGCGGGAAAGGCTGCTTCGGCTTGCCGAGACATTGCGCGCCATAGGCGGTCTGCTGGTCGTCGACGAAGCCTTCATGGATGTCGGCCCGCACGCGGAAAGCCTGGCCGGCGATGTCGGGCGGGGCGGCATCGTCGTGCTGCGCTCGTTTGGCAAGTTCTTCGGTCTCGCCGGCCTGCGGCTCGGCTTCGCACTTTCCAATGCGGTGACGGTCGAAAGGCTTGAAACGCAATTCGGCCCTTGGGCGGTCGCCGGCCCAGCGCTCGAATACGGCATCCGCGCGCTTGCCGACAGCGGCTGGCAGGCCGACATGCGGCGGCGGCTGGCGCAGGATGCGGCGCGGCTCGATGCGCTGCTTTCGCGCTTTGGCGTTGCTGTCGCCGGCGGCACGACGCTGTTTCGCTATCTCCGGCTTGCCGATGCACCGGGGCTGTTTTCGACGCTCGGTGAGCGCGGCATATTGCTCAGGCATTTTTCCGAGCGTCCCCAGGTGCTCCGCGCGGGGCTGCCTGGAAGTCAGGAGGAATGGCAGCGGCTCGAATCGGCGCTTGCCGACTGGCACGCACGGCGCGACGATGGGTCGAAGGAGATCGCGCCATGATCCATATCTGTTCGCTGGCAAAGCTTGAGGAGACGGTGGCCAAAAGCGGCGCCGAGCGCGTGCTGTCGCTGCTCGCTGCCGGCACCGAGGTGACGCGGCCGGCCTCAATCGCGAGGGAAAACCACCTGCATCTGGTCATGCACGACATCGCGGTGGCGCAGGACGGCATGACCATGCCCGGCGAAGGCCATGTGCGCAATCTGCTCGATTTCGCCCGGAAATGGGACCGCGCCAAACCCATGGTCGTCCATTGCTATGCCGGCATCAGCCGCTCGACCGCCTCGGCCTATATCATTGCGGCGGCGCTCGCCCCGAAGCGCGACGAAGTCGAACTTGCGCAGACATTGCGGAAGCTTTCGCCCTCGGCGACACCCAATCCACGGTTGATCGCCGTCGCGGATGCTCTTCTCTCACGACAAGGCCGCATGATCGAAGCGATCGAGGCGATCGGACGCGGCGCCGATGCTTTTGAGGGTACGCCTTTCGTGTTGAAGATCGACGGCTAAGGCGGCCCGCTATGCCAGCCAGTCGGCAAGCTTCGCCTTGCGCACATCCTTCAACAGGGTGATGAAGCCGTCGGCCTGATGCTCCGCCGTCAGTCGGCCTTTCTCGGCCGTGGCAATGCTGGCATCGCCGACCACGCCGTTGGGGTTGAGATCCCCAGCGATCCAGGCGAAAGCGTGCGTTCCGGTGTGGCGCAGCAGCGCAAATTCGGTTTCGGCGCGGGCGACCTTGGAGGCGAAATTGTCGGCCTTGGCCATGTCGACTAACTCCGGGCGAAAATGCAGCATCAACGAGGTCTCGACGTCGCCGCCATGGATGCCCTGGCGGTCTTCCAGCTCGGTGTACATGCCGGCGGGGCGGCCGAAGCGCTGCCAGCTGGTCTTCACCGCCAGCATCCTCTCACGCACGCGCAGCTCGCGCGTGACGATGCCCATGATCTCTTCATTGCCGCCATGCGAGTTGACGACGATCAGTTTCCTTACGCCTGCGCGGGCAACGGACAGGCCAAGCTCGGTCCAGGCATCGACCAGGGTGGCCGCCGGCAGGGTGAGCGTGCCCGGCGCCTGCAGATGCTCATTCGACTTGCCGACCGTTTGGACCGGCAGGATGCGGATGTCGAGATCGCCGGGCAGGCGGGCGATGACCGTCTCCAGCATGCCGTTCATGATCGAGGTGTCGGTTGATACAGGCAGATGCGGGCCGTGCTGCTCGATCGCCGCCACCGGCAGCACGGCAATCGTCGCCTCCGGATCGATCGCGGCGTATTCGGTGGTCCGGTAGTCGCCCCACCACACGCGTCTGTTTGCAACGGTCATGTCATGCCTCTTGACTGTGAGGGAGACCTAGCGCGCCAAACGTCGCCTGTCGATCACCCAGCCGCAATCGCCTCGACCTCGACCTTGAACTCCGGCCGCGCAAAGCCTGACACGATCATCAGCGTCGAGGCGGGCGCGGGGCTGGCAAACAAGCGGTCGCGGACGTCCATATAGGGCCGCAGAAAGGCGCGGTCGGTGACGTAGGCGTTTATGCGCACGATGTCGCCTAGCCCCAGCCCGGCTTCAGCCAGAATCGCCGCTATGTTTTGAAAGCAGAGCTCGGCCTGCGCGCCGGCATCCTCGGGGATCTGGTCGTCCGCCGTGATGGCGACCTGGCCGGAGCACAGAACCAGCCGCTTGCCTGGCGGCACCTCGACGCCGTGGCTGTAGCGGGCGAAAGGCGGCTTGATCGACTTCGGCGCGAGGTATCTGAACATGGCAATCTCCTGTCTGCGAGACCAGCCTAAGACGTGACCGATAGTACGTTCAAGATGTGGTGCATGGCACAAGGGCGATTGTGGACAGGCGTCCAAAAAATAGGCACGATGCCTCCCGCACAGCATGACCCGTCCGGTGTTGGCAGTGACTGCCGCGCAAGCAGGCGGCCCGGGCGGTGGCATGTGTCTTGCTTCTTGGATCAATGGTGTCGAGCCCGGCGCGTGACGCTCCGGAGCCAACAAAGGGTGGTGTCGATGTACGGAAAACAGAAGATTTCAGCGCTTGCGGTCGCGCTGCTTGGAGCCGGCACGTTCGGCGCGGCAGCAAACGAGAAGGTCACCTTCGGCACCAACTGGCTGGCCGAGCCCGAGCATGGCGGCTACTACCAGGCCGTCGCCGACGGCACCTACGCTGCATGTGGCCTCGACGTGACGATTTCGCAGGGAGGTCCGCAGGTCAGCGGGCGGCCGCTGCTGCTGGCCGGCAAGCTCGATTTCTACATGGGCGGCAATCTGCTGTCGGCTTTCGACGCCGTCCAGCAGGGCATCCCGATGCGCGTCGTCGCCGCCGATTTCCAGAAGGACCCTCAAGTCATCATGTCCCACCCGGGGCAGGGGCTGGACAAGTGGGAGGATTTGAAGAACGCCGACCAGTACATTCTCGGCGACGAGGGCGTCCAGACCTTCTTCCAGTGGATGGTCATCGAACTCGGTTTCGATGCCGCCAAGCGCGTGCCCTACACCTACAACACCGCTCCATTCCTGGCCAACAAGAAGTCGATCCAGCAGGGTTACGTCACCTCGGAACCTTTTGCGGTCAAGAAGGAAGGCGGCTTCGTGCCCAACCAGTTCCTGCTCGCCGACTATGGCTGGGACACCTATTCGACGACGATCGAGGTGATGCAGGACACGATCGACAAGCGGCCGGAGGTGGTCCAGTGCTTCGTCGATGGCTCGGCCAAGGGCTGGTACAACTACCTCTACGGCGACAACAAGGCCGCCAACGAGATGATCAAGAAAGACAATCCCGACATGAGCGACGAGCAGATTGCCTTCTCGATCGAGCAGATGAAGAAGTTCGGCCTGGCCGATTCCGGCGACACCGAAAAGCTCGGCATCGGCGCCATGAACGAAGACCGGATCAAGAGCTTTTATGACAAGATGGTCAAGGCCAAGGTCACGCCCGAGGGCATCGATATCAAGAAGGCCTATACGCTGGCCTTCATCAACAAAGGTGTCGGAATCGAGCTGAAGAAGTAGTCGTGAAGCTGGAAAAGATGGCGCAGGCGCCCATGACGGCATCGGGTGAAGGCCCGATGCTGCTGACGCTGCGCCATGTCGGCAAGGTGTTTTCCAATGGCGTGACTGCATTGAGCGACGTCGATCTCGCCATCCGGGAGGGCGATTTTGTCAGCCTTCTCGGGCCGTCCGGCTGCGGCAAGTCAACGGCGTTGAGGCTGATCGCGGGCCTGTCGACGCCGACATCCGGTCAGCTCGACTGGGGCGGTTCGATCGACCGCGCCAATATCGGCTTCGTCTTCCAGGAACCGACGCTGCTGCCCTGGGCCGATGTCTTCGACAATGTCTGGCTGCCGCTCAGGCTGAAAGGCGTGTCGCGTGCCAAAGCGGCGCCGGTGGTGATGGAGATGCTGGAGCGGGTGCACCTGACCGGTTTCGAAAACGCCGTGCCGCGCGAACTTTCCGGCGGCATGAAGATGCGCGTCTCGATCGCACGCGCCATGGTGACGAAGCCGCGCATTCTGTTGATGGACGAGCCGTTCGCGGCACTCGACGAGATCACCCGCTTCAAGCTCAACAACGACCTTCTGGAGCTGTGGCAGGACGAGCGCTTCACCGTCGTCTTCGTCACCCACAGCGTCTTCGAAAGCGTGTTCCTGTCAAACCGCGTCGTCGTCATGGCGGCGCGGCCGGGCCGCGTCCATGCCGAGTTGGCAATCGATGCCGCCTATCCACGCGACGAGGTGTTCCGCACTTCGCCCGACTATGCCGCGCTCTGCCGCCAGGCCTCGGACATCCTGGTCAACGCCATCAACACATCAGCCGGACCGCACCATGACGGCCATTGACCAGAATGCCGCAACACTCGACGCGGAAGAGGCCGGCCGCGTACGCCAGGAGCGGCTGGAGCGGATCGGCCGGTGGGTCTTGCCGCTGGCGATCATGATCCTGGCGATCTGGCTGTGGGACCGCATCTGCGTGTGGAACGCGATCCCGCAATATATCCTGCCGCGCCCCGGCGTGGTGCTGTGGACGCTCTATAGCGATGCCGGGCTCCTGTTCTCCGCGCTGCTGGTCACGTTGCGCATAACCTTTCTCAGCCTGCTGCTCGCGGTCGTCGGCGGCGTCGGACTGGCGGTGCTGTTTGCGCAATCGAAATGGGTGGAGATGTCGTTCTTTCCCTTCGCCATCGTGCTGCAGGTAACGCCGATCGTGGCGGTCTTCCCGCTCATCAACATCTATGTGGACAACCAGACGGTGAAGCTTTTGCTTTGCGCCTGGATCGTTGCGTTCTTCCCGATCCTGTCCAACACCACGCTCGGCCTCAATTCGGTCGACCGCAATCTGCGCGACATGTTCAAGCTCAACGGCGCGACGCGCTGGCAGCAATTGCGCTATCTCAGACTGCCGGCGGCCATGCCGTATTTTCTAGGAGGCTTGAAGATAGCCGGCGGCCTGTCGCTGATCGGCGCCGTGGTGGCCGAGTTCGTCGCGGGCGCGCAGGGGCAGTCGTCGGGGCTGGCGTCGCGCATCATCGAGGCCGGCTACCGCCTCAACGCGCCAAGGCTGTTCGCGGCGCTGATCCTGATCTCGCTCACCGGCATATTGATCTTCCTGGTGCTGTCGCTGATATCGCATCTCATCCTGCGCCGCTGGCACGAGAGCGCGCTGAAGCAGGAGCGGTAGGGGGTTGGGTGACGTGATTGAGATGCTGGCGCGAAACACCCCCCTCTGGCCTGCCGGCCATCTCCCCCTCAAGGGGGGAGATTGGACGTCATCCGGGATTTCGCCAATTATCGACGTTGGAAGACGGGTGCTGTCGGAAAAGCTGCCAATCTCCCCCCTTGAGGGGGAGATGCCCGGCAGGGCAGAGGGGGGCGGTCCTTGATACCGACCTCTGGCTCGTACCATCTCACAAACGTCCGCCTTCACCGGTCGCTGACATCAGGCCTTGCCGCCACTTACGACAGCGACGGCTTCGCCCTGGCCGACATAACGGTCGCCGATGGCAAGACCTCAGCCATCGCCGCGCACAAGAAATCAAAAGCGCCAGCCACCGCCATCGACCTTGCCGGCCGCATCGTGCTGCCGTGCTTCGTCGACTGCCACACCCACATCGACAAGGGCCATATCTGGCCGCGCAAACCCAATCCCGACGGCAGTTTCATGGGCGCGCTCAATGCCACCGGCGCCGACCGTGCAGCGCGCTGGAGCGCCGAGGACGTGGCGCGGCGCATGGATTTCTCGCTGCGCTCGGCCTACGCGCACGGCACCAAGGCGCTGCGCACGCATCTCGACAGCGTGCCGCCACAGGAGGAAATCTCCTGGCCGGTGTTCGAGGCGATGCGGGAGAAATGGCGCGGCCGCATCAAATTGCAGGCAGCCTGCCTGCTCGGCATCGAAGGCGTGCGCGACAGAAAGTGGTTCGAGAGGCTGGCCAAGCGCGTGGCTGCGGCCAAGGGCGTGCTCGGCGTCGTCACCTATATGGTGCCGGATCTCGAAGAGCTTCTCGACAAGGTGTTCGCCGAGGCGAACAGGCACGGGCTCGATCTCGATTTCCACGCCGACGAGACCGACGACATCGCGGCGATATCGCTGAAGAAGATCGCCGAGGCGGCACTGTGGAACGGTTTTGAGGGCAACATGCTGGTGGGACATTGCTGCTCGCTGGCGCGCCAGCCGGATCTCGACGTGCTCGATACACTCGACAAGGTGGCCAAGGCGCGGCTGGCGGTGGTGTCGCTGCCAATGTGCAATCTCTATCTGCAGGACCGGCGTGCCGACCAGACCACGCCACGCTGGCGCGGCGTGACGCTGCTGCACGAGATGAAGGCGAGGGGCATCCCGGTCGCGGTCGCCTCCGACAACACCCGCGATCCGTTCTATGCCTATGGCGATCTCGACATGCTGGAGGTCTACCGCATGGCGACGCGCATCCTGCATTTCGATCATCCGGTCGGCGACTGGCCGCAGACGGTGGCGGCGACGCCGGCCAAGGTGATGCGGCTCGACGGTGTCGGGACACTGGCAGCAGGTGGCAGCGCCGATTTCATCGTCTTCAAAGGGCGGAGCTGGACAGAATTGCTGTCGCGGCCCGAATCGGATCGCATCGTCGTGCGCAACGGCCGAGCGATCGACAGGCAATTGCCCGACTATGCCGAGCTCGACGAACTGATGGTGGAATGATGGATGTTTCGGCGCTCAAACGCGATCTCGACGGGATAAAGCTCGACGACAATCCGGCCATCGTCCAGCAGAAGAGCCGCGACTTCTACTGGTACAGCCCGGTGCTGAAGCAGCAGCTCGACCACGTCACCGGCGACCTGATCGTGACGCCCAGGAACGAGGCCGAACTGATCCGCGTGCTTGCCGCTTGCCACCGTCATGGCGTTCCGGTGACGCCGCGCGGCAGCGGCACCGGCAATTACGGCCAGGCGATGCCGCTGTCGGGCGGCGTGGTTTTGAACCTCGCCGAGATGAACGAGATCAAGGCCATAGCGCCGGGCCGCGTCGTCACCGGGCCGGGCGCGATCCTCGCCGACATCGACAGAGCGACGCGCGCGCATTCCGGGCAGGAACTGCGGCTGTCGCCGTCGACCTACAACACCGCCTCGATCGGCGGCTTCATCGCCGGCGGCTCGGGCGGCGTTGGCTCGGTCAATTTCGGCGGTCTGCGTGATTTCGGCAATGTGCTGCGCCTGCGGGTCGTCACTATGGAGGCGGAGCCGAAGGCGCTCGAACTCGCCGGCGAGGACCTGCACAAGGTCACCCACGCCTATGGCACCAACGGCATCATCACCGAGGTCGAGATGCCGCTGACTGCAGCCTATGAATGGACCGACGTGATCGTCGGCTTCGACGCTTTCATGCCGGCAGCCCGCTACGGCAACGCGCTGGCACGCCAGGACGGCATCCTGACCAAGCTGATCACGCCGATCGCCGCGCCCGTGCCGCAGCTCTATTTCAAGCGCCACCAGAAGTTCTTCCGGGACGGGCAAAGCATCTGCGTCGTCATGGTTGCCCGGCATGGGCTAGACGCGTTCCTCGCCTTCACCCGCCGCGCCGGCGGCGAAGTCATCTTCAATGCGGCGACGGCAACGGACGAAGAGAAAAAGGGCCTGCCGCCGGGCTTCGAACTGGCGTGGAACCACACCACGCTCAGGGCACTGCGGGTCGATCCCGCGATCACCTATCTGCAATCGCTCTATCCGTTTCCCAACCAGCTGGCGCTGGTGGAGAAGATGGACGCGATGTTTCCGAACGAGGTCTTTTCGCATCTCGAATTCGTGCGCCTCGACGGCAACATCACCTGCTTTGGCCTGCCGCTGGTGAAATTCACCACCGAGGCCCGGCTCAACGAAATCATCCGGCTGCACGAGGAGAACGGCTGCCCGATCTTCAACCCGCACCGCTACACGCTAGAGGAAGGCGGCATGAAGCAGACGGATGAAATCCAGCTCGCCTTCAAGCGCGAGACCGATCCGCAAGGCCTGCTCAATCCCGGCAAGATGATCGCCTGGGAAAATCCGGATTACGACTATCGCTCGGGCCGGACTTTTTTGTTCAAGGGTTTGCAGAAAGCAGAATGAGCAGAGGTTTGAGCTTGAGCACCCCCCTCTGTCCTGCCGGCACAGGCCCTACGCTGCCGCTTCGGGCGTTCGTCGTTTGGAAAGCCAAGCAATTGGCTTCCCATCGGCTTCGCCGACCACTTCTCACCCCCCGCAAGGGGGGAGATTGGCAGCCTGAACGCCGCGGCCAATCTGACACGCTGACAATTAGTGAAAGCGATGCGGCAGTCCGATCTCCCCCCTTGCGGGGGAGATGCCCGGCAGGGCAGAGGGGGGTGCCTCGCGCCCACCTCGCAAGTATTTCCCCATGAAAGTCCTCGTCCTCTACGCACACCCGGTGGAGACCAGCTTCAATGCAGGTCTGCACCGCACGATCGTCGAGCGGCTGACGGCCGCCGGCCATGAGGTCGACGATTGCGATCTCTATGCCGAGGATTTCGACCCCAGGCTGACGCGCGGGGAGAGGCTGGATTATCATAACCAACGCAGCCCTGCGGACCCGGCCGCGCCCTATGTCGAGCGGCTGCTCAAGGCCGAGGCGCTGGTGCTGTCATATCCCGTCTGGAACTACGGCTTCCCGGCCATCCTGAAAGGCTTTTTCGACCGCGTGTTTCTGCCCGGCGTGTCGTTCAAATTGGCCGACGGCAAGGCGCAGCCGTCGCTCCACAACATCCGCAAGCTGACCGCCGTCACCACCTATGGCGGCAGCCGCTTCCGCGCCATGCTGATGGGCGATCCGCCGCGCAGATTGGTCAAGCGGATGCTGCGCGCGACGATCAGGCCCGGCGCCTCGGTGTCCTACCTCGCGCATTATTCGATGAACCTGTCGACCGGGAAGACCCGCGCGGCCTTCATGGCCAAGGTCGCGGCCGGGATGGATACTTTCTGATGCGCGTGCTGGTGGTCTATTGCCATCCGGTGCCCGAAAGCTTTTGCGCCGCGATCAGAGATGCCGCCGTCGATGTGCTGAAGGCACGCGGCTGGGAGGTGCGGCTGCTCGACCTCTATGCGGAGAAATTCGATCCGGTGATGGGCTGCGAAGAGCGACGCGCCTACAATGAGCGGGCGCCGGAGGATCCGGCCCTAAAACCGCATTTCGAGCATCTCGCCTGGGCTGAGGCGATCCTGTTCATCTATCCGACCTGGTGGTACGGGCTGCCGGCCATGCTGAAGGGCTGGCTCGACCGGGTCTGGGCGACCGATGTCGCCTTCAAGCTGGGCAAGGGGCGCATCACGTCGCTGATGACACATGTCACCAGGGTCGGCGTCATTACCACCTGCGGCGCGCCGACCTGGTGGAGCGTCGTCGTCGGCCAGCCCGGCCGCAAGACCTTGCTGCGCGGTATGCGCGCGCTGTGCGCCCGCCGCTGCCGGACGTTTTTCCTGGCGCACTACCTGATGGACGCCTCGACGCCAAGGACGAGGGCGGCGTTTCTGGTGAAAGTGCGGGCGAAGCTGGAGCGGTTTTGAGCTTCTTCACCCTCCCCCTTGTGGGGTGGGTCGCGCAGCAAATGCCGCAAGGCGGCTTTTGCGAAGCGGGGTGGTGGGTCTCGTAGGGCGCACCCCCACCCCGTCTCGCAATCGCCGCTTCGCTCCGACTGCGAGCCGACCCTCCCCACAAGGGGAGGGTAAAAAGGTGCTACATCCTCGTCCGTTCCGCCTTGGGATCGTACATCGGCTTCAGCGATGCTTCCGCCGCAAAACGCTCGCCGGCGATCTCGATCTCGTAGGACGAGGCCAGCACATCCGCCTCGCTCTCGCCCTGGCAGGGCACATAGCCCAGTCCGATCGCGCCGCCGAGATGGTGGCCGTAATTCCCCGATGTGATCGGGCCGACGATCTTGCCGTCGCGCAGGATCGCCTCGTTGTGGAAGAGCAGGGGTTCAGGGTCTTTCAAACGGAACTGCACCAGCCGGCGCGACAGGCCGGCTTCTTTTCTCTTCAGCACCGCATCGCGGCCGATGAACTCGCTCTTGGCGGTTTTAACCGCAAAGCCGAGGCCGGCCTCCAGCACATTGTCCTCGTCGGTGATGTCGTGGCCGAAATGCCGAAACGCCTTTTCGATGCGACAGGAATCGAGCGTATGCAGGCCGCAAAGTTGCAGGCCGACATCCGCCCCCGCCTCATCGATCGCCTCGAAGACATGGGCCGCCTGGTCGGTCGAGACATAAAGTTCCCAGCCGAGTTCGCCGACATAGGTGACGCGGTGCGCGCGGGCGAGGCCCATGCCGATCTCGATCTCCTGGAAGGTGCCGAACGGATTGTTCTCATTGGAAAAATCATTAGGGCTGACCTTCTGGATCAGTTTTCGCGCATCTGGACCCATCAGGCAGAGCACGGCCTCAGCTGCCGTGACATCGGTGATGACTACGAATTCATCGCCGACATGCCGGCGCAGCCAGGCGAGGTCGCGTTGCAGCGTCGCGCCCGGCACGACGAGGAAGTAGGCGGTCTCAGATAGCCGCGATACCGTCAGATCGCTCTCGATGCCGCCGCGCTGGTTGAGCATCTGGGTGTAGACGATCTTGCCGGGCGCCCCATCCATGTCGTTGGCGCAGAGCCTTTGCAGGAAGGCGCAGGCGTCGCGGCCTTCGACACGGATCTTGCCGAACGAGGTCATGTCGAACAGGGCGACCTTGTTGCGGACCGCCAGATGTTCCTCGCGCTGGTTGTCGAACCAGTTCTGCCGCTTCCAGGAATAGCGATATTCGCGCTCCTGTCCCTCGCGGGCGAACCAGTTGGCGCGCTCCCAGCCGGCGACTTCGCCGAACACGGCGCCGCGCGCCTTCAGCTGTTCGTGCAGGGGCGAGCGCCTGACATTCCTGGACGTTGCCATCTGCCGGTAGGGGAAATGGTCGGCATAGAGCAGGCCGAGTGTTTCGGAGACACGCTCCTTGAGATACCTACGGTTCTTCTGGAATGGCTGGGCGCGGCGGATGTCGACTTCCCAGAGGTCGAAGGGCGCTTCGCCGTCATTGATCCACTGCGCCAGCGCCATGCCGGCGCCGCCGGACGAGACGATGCCGATGGAATTGTAGCCGGTCGCCATCCAGTAGCCACGGAGTTCCGGGGCCTCGCCGAGATAGTAGCGGTCGTCGGGGGTAAAGCTTTCGGGGCCGTTGAAGAAGGTGTGAATGCCGGCGGTTGCCAGCATCGGCATGCGGTTGACGCCCATATCGAGGATCGGCTCGAAATGCTCCATGTCCTCCGGCAACTGGTCGAAGCAGAAATCCTCGCTTATGCCGTCCATGCCCCAGGGCTTGGCCACCGGCTCGAAGGCGCCGAGCATCATCTTGCCGGCGTCTTCCTTGTAGTAGGCGCATTCATCGGGAACGCGCAGCACCGGTAGACGACCGAGCCCGGGGATCGGCTCGGTGACGAGATAAAAATGTTCGCAGGCATGCAGCGGGATGGTGACGCCGTTCTGGGCGCCGAGCTCGCGCGCCCACATGCCGGCGCAGTTGACGACGATGTCGGCCTCGATCGTTCCCTGATCCTCGCCTTGCGCCCACGACACACCGGTGACGCGACCGGCCTTGGTATGGACCTTGGTGACCTTCACATTCTCGACGATGGCGGCGCCACGCTGGCGGGCGCCCTTGGCCAGCGCCATGGCGATGTTGGCGGGATCGCACTGGCCGTCGAGCGGCAGATGCACGGCGCCGACCACATCGGACACGTTGAGATGCGGGTACATTGCCTTAACTTCGTTCGGCGAAATCTCGCGCACATCGACATCGAAGGCGCGGGCGAGCGAGGCCTGCCGGTAAATCTCGTGCTTGCGCTCCTCGGTCAGCGCTACGGTGATCGAGCCGACCTGACGCATGCCGGTGCCGACTTCGGTCTCGGCCTCCAGCTTGACGTAGAGGTCGGCCGAATATTTCGCCAGCCGCGTCATGTTCTGCGAGCCGCGCAGCTGGCCGATCAGGCCGGCGGCGTGCCAGGTCGTCCCCGAGGTCAGCTGCTTGCGTTCGAGCAGCACGATGTCGGTCCAGCCGAGCTTGGCCAGGTGGTAGGCGACCGAACAGCCGGAGACACCGCCGCCGATGATAACCGCGCGCGCCTTGGTGGGAATGCTTCTGGTCATGCGGCCTCGCGGCGATAGCCGGATGCGAAGCGGCGCAGGCGTTTTGCGGCTTCCTGAAGCACCGGTTCCGGTTGGCAGAGACTGATGCGGATGTGGCCGGCTGCGGCCTTGCCGAAGCTGGAACCCGGCATGACGCCGACACTCTCCTGGTCGAGAAAGGCCCAGGCGAATTTCTCGTCGTCGGGCTCGACGGCGGAGATGTCGAGCATGACATACATGCCGCCCTCGGAGCCGTGCACGCTGACATTGTTCATGCCGCGCACGGCGTCGAGCAGGACGGTGCGGCGCGCCGCATAGCGTTCGGCGATCTCCTTGACGCCAAAGCGGTTCTCCAGCGCCTCGGCGCAGGCGATCGAGATGAAGGCCGGCAGGCCGTAGGTCGTCACCAGATTGAGATTGGTCAACAGCGTGATCATCTGCGCTGGGCCGGTCAGCCAGCCCATGCGCCAGCCGGTCATGCCATGGCTCTTGGACATCGAATTGATGACCAGCGTGCGCTCCGCCATGCCGGGCAGGCCGCGCGGCGAGATGTGCTCGCCGCCGCCGAGCGTCCAGTAGACCTCGTCCGACAGCAGCCAGAGATCGTGCTCGCGGCAGATCTCGGCCAGCTCTTCCAGACGCTCACGCGAATAGACGGCGCCGGTCGGGTTGTTCGGCGTGTTGATCAAAATGGCGCGCGTGTTGGGCTTGAGCGCCGCGCGGATCATCTCGGCGTGCGGCTGGAAACCGTCTTCGGCCGGCGTCTCGACGACAGTGAAGCTGGCGCCGGCGGCGCTGAAGGTGTTGGGATAAGTCGCGTAGTAGGGCGCCACCACGATAGCGTGGTCGCCCTGGTCGAGAACGGCCTGCACGGCCGCGTAAAGGGCAGCCTGGCCGCCGGGCGTGGCGATGACTTGGTCAGGTGCCGTCTCGACCCCGGTGCAAGCGGTCGAGGCCGCCGCCATCGCCCTGCGAAGGCGCGGAACGCCGGACAGCGGGGTGTAGTGATGGTTGCTGCCGCGAACCGCCGTCACGCAGGCTTCGATCGTCTGGCTCGGCGTATCGAAATCATGGTCGCCGACCGACAGCATGATGATGTCCTGGCCGGCCTCCTTGCGGGCCCAGGCCTCGGTGTGGACCTCCCAGCCATCCTTGCCCGAAGGCACGATGCCGGAAATGCGCGATGACGGTCTGGGCATCAGGATACTCCCGAGATTTCGTGGCCGGCCTGTTCGAGCTGATCGCGCAAGGCGGCGATGTGGGCAGGGCCGACTTCGCAGCAGCCGCCGACGATGGTGGCGCCAGCGGCGACCCAGCCGAGCGCCTGGTCGGCATAGGCATCCGGATCAAGGTCGTGGCGTGCGTGCAGCACTTCCACCGTTCCGCCATGCTTGAGCGCTTCGACAGAGGTGAAGCCATTGGCATAGGCGCCGACCGGGCCGCCGAGAGCAATCAATTCGGGCAGTGCCGCGGCGATCGCTTCTGGCCGGCAGCAATTCACCAGGCGCGCTGCAACCGTCAGGCCGTCGAGGGCGTCCGCCGCTGCCGCTATTGTTTCGCCGCTGCGCAGCCGCGGCGCGCCGTGATCGGCGAGCGTCCAAGACACCCAGACAGGTTTGCCGCTTTCCGACGCAGCGGTGACGGCCGCACGGCCTTCCTCGGCTGAGGCCATGGTCTCGCACAGGAACAGGTCGACGCCATCGGCCTGCTCGGCGACGATGCGGCGATAGATTTCCAGCGTCTCCTCGAACGATATGGTCAGCGCCGGCGCATAGCTGCCGAACAGCGGTGACAGGCAGCCGGCGATCGCTGCATCGCCTGCCTCCTCGCGTGCCTGTCTTGCCAATTCGATGCCGCGCTTCTGCAAGGGCCTGAAGAGGTCTTCTGCTCCTTCCCGCGCGAGCCGCTCCGGCGTCGCCGAATAGGTGTTGATGGTGATGACGCGAGCGCCGGCCCGGATGAATTCGGCATGCAGGCCACGCACCAGATCCGGCTCGTCGATCAGCACCCTGGCCGACCAGAGCGGCGTCGGCTCGGAGCTGCTGCGGCGGACCAGTTCCTGGCCCATGCCGCCATCGGTGAGAATGACTTTCTTCATGCTCTCAATCTTTCGTTTTTCGGATCCCACAGCGGCTCGTCTTTCTGCACGACCGCCTTGAAACGATCGCCAAAAATTTCAATCTCGATCGCGGTATTGGGTTCAGCCAGGTCGGCGCGCAGCATGCCGAGCGCGATCGATTTGTCGATGCGATGCCCCCAGCCGCCGGACGTCGTCTCGCCGACGATCTTGCCGTCATGCCAGAGCGTCGACACCGACGGCGCGTCGCAATCGCCGGGGTTTTCGACCACCAGCGTGACGAAGCGCTTCTTTACGCCTTGCTGCTTTTCGTTCTGCAGGGCTGCCTTGCCGCGGAAGTCGGGCTTGTCCCATTTTACGAAGCGCTCGAGCCCGCCCTGCAGGACCGTATAGTCGGTCGACAGGTCGCCCTTCCAGGTCCGGTAGCCCTTTTCGAGGCGCAGCGAATCCAGCGCATACATGCCGAACGGTTTCAGACCGTGTTTTTGTCCCGCCGTCCAGACGGCGTCGAAGATGGCGGCGGTGTCTCCCACCTTGGTGTGGATTTCCCAGCCGAGTTCGCCGGCGAAGGATACCCGCACCAGCTTCGCCCAGCGGCCGGCGATGGTGGTTTCCTGATGCGTCAGCCAGGGCAGCGAGAGATCCGCGCCACAGACCTCGGCCAGGATCTTGCGCGAATTGGGGCCGGCGAGGATTTGCGTCGAATAGTCTTCGGTCCTGTCGGTGAGGGTGAAAGCTGCGTCCTTCGGCAGGCGCGACTTCAGCCATTCGAAATCGTGCCACTGCGCTACCGCCGCGGTGATCAGGGTCATCTGCTCTTCGCCATGGCGCACCACCGACATCTCGGTGACGATGCGGCCCTTGTCGTCGGCGAAATAGGCGAGGCCGATGCGGCCGGGCTTGGGCACCAGGCCGGTGACCTGCAGCGCCAGCCATTCGGCTGCGCCAGGACCTTCGAGGTTGAAGCGCGAGAAGCCGGGCAGGTCCAGAATGCCGGCGGCGTCGCGCACCGCCAGGCATTCTTCGCGCACGCGGTGCTGCCACGGCCCGTCGCGGCGGAAGGTGAGTGTTGCTTCTTCCGACGTGTCGTCACCGGGTTGCGCATACCAGGTGGCACGCTCCCAGCCATTATAGGCGTCGAACTGGGCGCCGAGCGCCTTGATGCGATCGTGGATCGGCGACAGCTTGCGGTCGCGCCCGGCCGGCCAGGCATGGCGCGGAAACTGGATGGCGTATTCGTTGCCGTAGATCTCCATACCCTTGGCGACGCTATAGTCGGGGGCGGCCGCAAATGAGGTGAAGCGGCGCGGGTCGCAGGACCACATGTCCCATTCGGTCTGGCCTTGCGTCACCCATTCGGCCAGCACCTTGCCGGCACCGCCGCCCTGGGCGATGCCGAAGGTGAAGACACAGGCCTCGAACGCGTTGGGAACGCCGGGCATCGGACCGATCAGCGGATTGCCGTCCGGCGCGTAAGGGATCGGCCCGTTGATCACCTTGGACAGGCCGGCAGTGCCCAGGATCGGCACGCGGGCTACGGCATCGGCAAGGTAGTGCTCGAGACGGTCGAGATCGTCGGGGAAGAGCTGGAAGGAAAAGTCCTCCGGCATCGGGTCGTTGTGGGTTGCCCAATGCGCGCGGCAATTGCGCTCATAGGGACCGAGATTCATGCCGTTCTTTTCCTGGCGCAGATAGTAGGATGTGTCGACGTCGCGCAGCAGCGGCAGTTTCTTGCCCTGCTCCTTCGACCACGCCACCAGTTCGGGGATTTCCTCGAACAAAATGTACTGATGGCTCATCACCATCATCGGGACGTCGCGGCCGAACATTTTGCCGACTTCCGCGGCTCGGTAGCCGGCGGCGTTGACGACGATCTCGCAACGGATCTCGCCTTGCGGCGTCCCGACAACCCATTCGTCGTTCTCGCGGCGCACACCTGACACCGGACAGAAGCGGACGATCCTGGCGCCCATGTCGCGCGCACCCTTGGCCAGTGCCTGCGTCAGCTGCGCGGGGTCGATGTCGCCGTCGTTTGGATCGTAGAGCGCACCTTTGAGGTCATGCGTCTCGATGAAGGGATAGCGGCGCTTGATCTCGTCGGGGCCGACGATGTCGATGTCCATGCCCTGGTAGCGGCCCATGCCCTTGGCGCGCTGGAACTCCTGCATGCGCTCCTTGGTGTGGGCGAGGCGGAGCGAGCCGGTAACGTGGTAGTTCATGGGATAGTCGACGGCATCAGCCAAGCCGCGATAGAGCTCGGTCGAATAGCGCTGCATGTTCATCAGCGACCAGGACGACGAGAAGGTCGGCACATTGCCGGCGGCATGCCAGGTCGAGCCCGATGTCAGCTCGTTCTTTTCAAGCAGCACGCAGTCGGTCCAACCCGCCTTGCACAGATGGTAGAGCGAGGAGGTGCCGACGACACCGCCTCCGATGATCACCACGCGTGCCGTAGTCGGCAAACCGGCCATATTCTTCTCCCAAACCTGAAGCGCGCTGCGCTTCTATCTTTTTGCTTGATGCATGTCGTTTCCCAAACCGCTGCACACTTTGGGCGACATGCATTCAATAAACAGGCGGCGAAACCACCCAGATGATTACGGCCGGCTCGCTGCCGGGATTGCGCCAGCGGTACGGCTTGCGCTCGAAGCGGAAGGAATCGCCTTCGCCGAGCCGGTGCCAGACGCCGGCTATCTCGATCTCGAAAATGCCAGAGGCGATGTAGCCGGCTTCCTCGGTCGGCCGCAGCTGCTCGCTCTTCATCTCGGCGCCCGGCGCAAAGATCGAACGCACCATCTCGAAACTACCGCCGAGATCGGGCGACAGAAGCTCTTCCACGAGGCCGGATTCGCTTGTGCCAAGCGTGCGCCGGCTGCCGGCGCGCACGACAAAGCCGCGCTCCTTTTCGATCGGCACGTCGTGGCTGAAGAACAGGCTGAGCGGCACGCCGAACAGGTCTGCGAAAGCCCTGAGGTCGCCAAGCGAAGGGATAGACAGGCCGCGCTCGACCTGGCTGACCCAGCCGACGGAGCGACCAAGCTTCAGCGCGATCTCAACCAGCGTCAGCCCGCGCGCCTTGCGCAGCGCACGGATGTCGCTCGCCAGCAGGCGCTCGTCGGGTCCCTGCAATGTTTTGGGGATAGCTGGGGGCAAAAACGCTCACTTGATGAAAATCTGGAAACGAATTTCATGAGAGCTCATATCCGTGAAAAAATCAAGCAAATTTTCATGGACACACAAGATTTGCTTGCGCGATTTTGGCGGTTCATGCAAAGGCTCTGGCACGAGCGGCGGTGTGGGAATGCGGGTCGGCGACCAAGGATTCAAATCTGCGCAAGGTCTTCTCCGATAGCCGGTTCGGCTTTCGAAGTGTGCGCAAAGGGACGGCCCATGCTGGAAAAAAACGGCCTGGCAGCGCATAACGCCGCTGTTGTCGACGAGGCGATCATCTCGCGCCGTTCAGTGCGCGCCTTCCTGCCCGACATGGTCGATGACGAGACGATCCGAGCCATTCTCGGCGTCGCCTCGCGCGCGCCTTCGGGCACCAATATGCAGCCTTGGCGGGTCTATGTCGTCAAGGGCGAGGTCAAGCAGCAGATCACCGATGCCATCCTGAATTCCGGTATCCGCGCCGAAAAGGCCGATTGGGACGAGTATCGCTATTACCCCACCCAGTTCTTCGAGCCGTATCTCACCCGCCGCCGCGCCAACGGTTTCGGGCTCTATGGGGCACTCGGCATCGGCCGCCGCGAGGTCGACAAGATGCGCGCCCAGCACGACCGCAACTTCGTCTTCTTCGACGCGCCGGTCGGCATGATCTTCACCATCGACCGGCGGCTGAACCAGGGCTCGTGGATCGACTACGGAATGTTCCTGCAGAACATCATGGTGGCGGCGCGAGGCAGGGGCCTGCACACCTGCCCGCAGGCCGCCTTCGCGCCCTATCACCGGCAGATCCGGCCGGTGCTCAACATCCCCGACGAGGAGATCGTCGTCTGCGGCATGGCGCTCGGCCTCGAGGATACGTCGAAACCCGAAAACGACTTCCGCACCGACCGCGTGCCGCTGGAAGAGTGGGTGACGTTCAGCGGATAGGGCTCGGCTACCGGGGCCTCATTCCACGTCATCTGCGCGCCATGGCCGCTGACATGGGCGCCGTCCTGCGGTGTCAGTCTGAGATAGGCGATCAGCGCGCACAACGTGATGACGCCCTCGACCACGAACAGGATGCGGAAATCGTTGGTCACCGCCGGCCTGCCGCCAGCCAGGAACGACAACAGCGCCGCCGCCAGGCCGACGCTGATCGCCACCCCCAACTGCCACAGTATGTAGTAGAGCGCGCTGAAGCGGGCGAGCTGGTCGGGCGCGATGTCGGAATAGGCGAGATTGCCGGTCGAAGCCCACTGCGCCGAGCGCAGAACGCCGAAGGCAAAGATATAGACGAGCACGATCCAGACCGGCGTTGTCGCGTCAATCAAGGCGAAGCCCGCTACCATGGCAGCAACGATCGGCGTGTTGACGACCAGCACGCGGCGAAAGCCGAAACGGTTGAGCAGGCGCGGCATGAAGACACGCATGATCAGCGAGCCGATTGCGGCGACGAAAGTCAGCGATCCCGCCTGCACCGCGCTCATGCCGAAGCCGAGCTGGAACATCAGCGGCAAAAGGAAAACGACCGAGCTCAGGCCGATCGTGTCCAGCCCACCACCGGTGAGGAATGAGATGCGAAAGGTGCGGATGTGCAGGAGTTTCAGGTCAAGCAAGGGGTTGCGGGCGCGCAGGCAGTAGAAGGAGGCAAGCGTCAGGATGACGATCGCCAGCGCCAGCTCGGCCGCGATCATGCTGCCGGCAGCGTCTTTGGCCGCAAGCGAATCCATGCCGAAGACCAGCAGGACCATGCCGCCGCCGACCAGCAGGAAGCCCGGAAAATCGAACTGCGTGCGCACCGGTTTGGTAACCGTCGGAAACAGCGAGGCGGCAAGTACGGCCGCCGCCAGCGCGAACGGCACGTTGATGAAGAAGATCCAGCGCCATGAAATGTAAGTCGTCAGCGCGCCGCCGACGAGCGGGCCGACCAGCGGTCCGGACTGGCCGGCCAGTGAGATATACATGTTGATTTTCAGCGTGCGGCTGCGCGGGAAGGTCGACAGGATGACGACCTGGCCGAGCGTCCCCATCAAGGCGCCGCCGAAGCCTTGCAGCGCGCGGGCGCCGACCAGCGTCCAGATGTCGTTGGACAATCCGCACAGCGCCGATGACGCGGCGAACACCAGCAAGGCGAAGCAGTAAACGTTGCGCAGGCCGAAGCGGTCGGCGGCCCAGCCGCCGAGCGGCATCGAGATGATCAGGCTGGCGACATAGACGGTGATCAACAGACCGAGCTGGCTCGGCGGCCGGCCGAGGCTGTCGCTGATACCGGGCAGGGCGGTGACCACGACATTCTGGTCGAGGCTGGTCATGAACACGCCGCAGGCGACCGTCAGCGGCAGCAGGAGCAAGGCTCTAGCCGACACATCGGCGCGATCCGTGGCGCCGGCGGATAGTTCTGCGGTCATGGGGATGTTCGAACCAAATGACGATGCCGACTCTGAGACGGGATCTTTGTAATCCCCTGGGCCGGTTGGGCCACGTTCCCCACCATGGGCTTCCATTGGAGCATTCTCTAGCGGCAGAACCGGCTGGCCTTGAGGCCAGAACGGCTGTCGGCCCTACTGAACCTCGTAGCCGACCTCCTCGCTGGCATGGCAGAGCGCCTTCCAGAACGAGCGGGCGAAGGAGCGGAAGACATAGATATCGAACTGGTCGGCGCCGGTGCGCTGGATCTGCGCAAAGACGTCGTGATGGGTGGTCGAACGGCCGGCGCCTATGGGGAAGGCAGGCAGGGCGAAGTCGATGGCGAAGAATTTCGCCAGCACCCATTCGGCCTTAGGGCCGGCGATGCGGATAGCGGTGCGGCCATGCGACAGGTCGGTGATCGTGCCGATTACCGGGGTTACGTCCCGGGCAAAACTCGCCGCCAAGCCCTCGGCCTCGTCGACGACGGTGAATTTTCCAGGCGCGAAACCAAACACGGCCTTGCCGTCCTTGGCAACGCCGCCGCCGGCGCCATCGGGCAAATCGAGGCCGGTGACCTTGCCGATCGCCTCGATCAGCTGCTTTTCCGCGCCGGGCCATGCGGCCAGCTGCAGAATCGAGCCTGGCCTGATTTTGGTCAGAATGACATCGACGCCATGCTCGAAGTTGCCGTGCGAACCCGGATGGAACACCGGCTCGAGCGGCGAGAGCCGCTCGGGTGGCTGGCGTTCACGTGATTGGCGCTCAGCCATGCATGCGGCTCCCGTCCGGGTCGTAGAAATGGTTGGAGACGATTTCGACCGGCCCGAACCGCTTGCGCAGCGGATCGGAGACAAACGCGCGGGTGCCATGGCGCGCCTTGCCGCCCTCGACCAAAGCCAGCGCGATGTGCTTGCCCAGCGCCGGCGAGTAGCAGCAGGCGGTGATATGGCCGATGGAGTCGTGCGGATTGGCTTCGTCCAGTTCCTCGACGAGGTGGGCTCCGCCATTGAACGGCCGATTGTCGAGCGAGACTAGGCCGACCAGCTGCAGCCGCTCGGGCGCGATCAGGCCTTCGCGGTCCATCATCGCCGAGCCGATGAACGGCTTCTTCTTCGACAGCATCCAGTCGAGATGCAGGTCGCGCGCCGTGGCGCGGCCGTCGATCTCCGCGCCGGTGACATGGCCCTTTTCGATGCGCATCGTGCCCAACGCCTCCAGCCCGTAGGTGACCAGGCCGAACGGCTTGCCGGCTTCGATAAGGGCTTGCCAGACATGGGTGCCGTAGCCGGCGCCGCAATAGACCTCGAAGGCCATTTCTCCGGAGAAGGACAGCCGGCAAATCATCACCGGCACGCCTGATATCTCGCCGCGCACGATGCCCATGAACGGCAGGGCTGTGTTGTCGACCGCGGTGCCGGTGACACAGGCGGCGAGGATGGCCCGCGCCTTCGGCCCGCCGATGGCCGCGCCCGCCCATTCGTCGGTTACCGAGGTGACGTGCACTTTGAGCTCCGGCCAGATGACGTCGAGGAAATATTCCAGATGCTGCATCACCTTGCCGGCGTTGGCCGTGGTGGTCGTCATCAGGAAATCCTGTTCGCCGAGCCGCCATGTGGTGCCGTCGTCGAAGGCCAGCCCGTCCTCGCGCAGCATCAGGCCGTAGCGGGCCTTGCCGACGGGGAGGGTGGAAAACATGTTGGTGTAGACCCGGTCGAGGAATTCGCCCGCATCCGGTCCCTGAACGGCGATCTTGCCCAGCGTCGAGACGTCGACGATGCCGGCGCTTTCGCGCGTCGCCCTGGCTTCACGGACATAGGCCTGCTCGACCGTCTCGCCGGCAAGGCCGTAGATCATTGGTCGATACCAGAGGCCAGCGGAATACATCGTTGCGCCATTGGCGAGGTGCCAGTCATGCATGGGCGTCAGGCGCTCGGGTTTCAGATCGCCGAAGCGTTCGGCGGCAAGCGAGCCGATCGACACCGCGGAATAGGGCGGGCGGAAGCGCGTCGTTCCGACTTCGGGGATCGGTTTGCCCAACGCCTCGGCCATGATGGCGAGGCCCGGAACGTTGGAGTTCTTGCCCTGGTCGGTCGCCATGCCGAGCGTGGTGTAGCGCTTCAGATGCTCGACGGAGACAAAACCTTCGCGATGCGCCAGCCGCACGTCTTCGGCAGTCACGTCATGCTGGAAGTCGACGAAGCTTTTTCCCTTGGCTTTGATCTCGAACACCGGCGCCGGATCGGGGTTTCCCGGGGCTGCTTCGACATCCGGCAAAGCTGCCGGCGCAGCCGCTCCGCCCGCGGCGGACAGGCCGGCTGCACGGCCCTCAGTGATGGCTTCGACGGTCGAAAAGCTGCCGTTGAAAGCGCCGGCGCCAATCCATTGCCGAGTCGGTTTCGGCGGCAGGAAGGCCTGGCGGGCAGGGTTCCATTCGGCTCTGGCACCGGCCTGGCTGGCGAGATGGATGGTCGGCGACCAGCCACCCGACATCAGCAGGCAATCGGCGTGGATGCTGCGGGCGTCACCGCTGAGCGCGCCCGAGGTCATGTCGAAGCGCTGCACCTTGAGGCCGGAGAGCGCCTTGCCGCCTTCGGTGGCGACCACGGCATGGCCGGAGAGGATTTCGGCTTCGGCCTCGGTGGCGAGGCTGCGCATTTCGGCCGAAAGCTCGGGGCGCACATCGACGATGGCGACAATAGCCGCCCCGGCCTTCCTCAGCGCCAGCGCCGAGCGATAGGCGCTGTCATTGTTGGTGAACAGCGCGATCCTGTCGCCGGGCAGCACGCCATAATCGTTAGCATAGCGCTCGGCGGCATGCGCCAGCATGACGCCCGGCCGGTCATTGCCGGGGAACACAAGCGGCCGCTCGAAAGAGCCGGTGGCCAGCACCACCGTCTTGGCGCGGATCGCCCAGTAGCGATGGCGCGGCTCGCCCTTGCCGGGCGTTTCCTTGTGGTCGGTGACGCGCTCGAGCGCGGCTAGCGTGTTGCCGTCGTAATAGCCCCACACCGTGGTGCGCGGCAGCAGGCGGACCGTGTCATGGCCTTCGAGCTGGCTGACGGCGCGCGCCGCCCAGTCGGCGGCCGGCGCGCCGTCGATGGCCTCGCCGGACCAGTTGGCCGAGCCGCCGAAACGCGGCTCGAGTTCGGCCAGGATGACGCGCGCGCCCTGGTCGGCAGCGGCCTTGGCGGCTGACAGGCCGGCCGGGCCGGAGCCGACCACCAGCACGTCGCAAAACGCGTTCATGCGCTCGTAGCGCGAGGTGTCGGCGGCAATACCGGCGCGGCCCAGGCCGGCGGCGCGGCGGATGAAATGCTCGCAGAACATCCAGAAGCGGGTGCCTTTCAGGGGGCCGAAGACAGGGCCCATGAAGGTCTTGTAGTAGAAGCCGGCGGCCAGGATCTTGCCGCCGAGCTGGTTGACGGCGTTGATGTCCCAGGCGAGCGAGGGAAAGCGGTTCTGGCTGACGGCCACCAGCCCGTCATAGATCTCGACCATGGTTGCGGCGATGTTGGGCTCGCGCACTTCGCCGCGCAGCACCGTCACCAGCGCGTTCGGTTCCTCGACGCCGGCCGAGAGCAGGCCGCGCGGGCGGTGGTATTTGAATGAGCGGCCGAAAAGCGTGACGCCGTTAGCAAGCAGCGCCGAGGCCAGCGTGTCGCCGGCATGGCCGGTGTAGGGCGTGCCGTCGAAGGTGAAGCGGATGGTGCGCAGCCGGTCGACGCGGCCGCCGGTCTCGGTGCGGCGCGGGCTCACGACTTGCCTCCGGCTTTGTGCCGGGCGGCGGCATTGTGGTCGCCGCGGGCGAAACCGGTGCTGGAAATCTCATGCGTTACCGTGTTGCGCACCATCCTCAGATGGGTGCGGCAACCGCCGTAATGCTGCCATATCTCATTGTGGTCGCCGGCCGGGTTCAGCCGATCGTAGACATAGGCGTTCCAGGCGTCGAGGTCCTGCGAGGCGGGCTGCGGGCGCTCGCGGTTGCCGTCGCCCTGATAGGTGAACTCGATGACGTCGCGCGGGCCGCAATAGGGACAAGTGATAAGCATTTGTTTGAACCCTAATGCAGCCGGGGCGTTGCGCCCTGGCCCTTGTCGTCAATCACCAGGCCGCGATAAAAACGGTCGAGCGTGAACGGCGCGTTGAACGCGTGCGGTTCGTCCTTGGCGATGGTGTATGCGAAGCACCAGCCCGAGGCCGGCGTGGCCTTGAAGCCCCCATAGCACCAGCCGCAGTTGAGATACATGCCGGGCAGCGGGCCGGTGGTGATGATCGGCGAACCGTCCATCGACATGTCGCAGACGCCGCCCCAGGAGCGCAGCATGCGTACACGCGCAAGGCCGGGAAACAGCGCCAGCATCTCGCTCATCACCTCATCGACGATGGGCAGGTTGCCGCGCTGAGCGTAGCTGTTGTAGCCGTCGATGTCACCGCCGTAGACGAGGCCGCCCTTGTCGGACTGCGACATGTAGAAATGACCCATGCCGAAGGTCAGCACCGTGTCGACGAAAGGTTTCAGCGATTCGGTGACGAAGGCCTGCAGCACATGGCTCTCGATCGGCATCCTGTCGATGCCGGCAAGCTGCATTACCCGTCCGGTGCTGCCGGCAACGGCCACGGCAACTTTCTTGCCGCGGATCTCTCCGCGCGTCGTCTGCACGCCGGTGATGCGGTCGCCGTCGCGCAGGAAGCCGGTGACCTCGCAATTCTCGACGATGTCGACGCCGCGGCGGTCGGCGCCGCGGGCATAGCCCCAGGCCACCGCATCGTGACGGGCGGTGCCGGCGCGCGGCTGCATCAGGCCGCCGACGATCGGAAAGCGCGCCGAGGACGACATGTCCAGCGCCGGGACCAGGCGCGCGATCTCGGCGGTGCTCATCAGCTCGGCATCGACGCCGAGATGGCGCATGGCGTTGCCGCGCCTGGCCAAGTCGTCGAACTGGGCCGGCGTGTGAGCCAGGTTCAGGCAGCCGCGCTGCGAGAACATGACGTTGTAGTTGAGGTCGTGCGACAGGTTCTCCCACATCTTCATCGAATGTTCGTAGAAGCGGGTGTTGGACGGCAAAAGGTAGTTGGAGCGCACCGCCGTGGTGTTACGGCCGACATTGCCGGAACCCAGCCAGCCCTTTTCCAGCACCGCGACATTGGTGATGCCGTGCTCCTTGGCCAGATAGTACGCCGTCGACAGGCCGTGGCCGCCGCCACCGATGATGATGACGTCATAGGAAGCCTTGGGGTCGGGCTTGCGCCAGGCCGGCTTCCAGTCCTTGTTTCCCTTGAGCGCGTTCGTGAGAAGCGAAAGGGCTGAATATTCCGCCATTCTTCATGTCATCCCTAGAGCATGATGCCGAAAAGTGTGAAGCGGTTTTCGGACGACATCATGCTCTATATCTTTGATTTCTAGAGCCGGAAGGTTTCAGGTCGGACAGACCTGAAACCTTCCGGCTCGGCGCGATGCGGCAGACTATAGAGCAGGCGGCGGGCGCAAAGCCAAGATTGCGCCATGGCTTTTCGACTGGCCGACTCCCGCAAGGCGCCCAACTGCGATGACTTCGCCACGACTTGCCCCACGGGATGAGCGTCTCTATCAAGGACCGCTTTAGAAGCGGCCTTGCCGCCCTTTGAGTCGCCACCATTATGCTTTTTCGCTTCTTTCGCCTGATCCTGGTCCTCGCGCTCGTTGCCTTGGCGCCGCATTCGTTCGGCGCGATGGCGCAGGGGCTGGGCCAGGCGCCTGCCGGGCTGGTCGCCGACCAGCAGAAAATCCTGCAGGGTTTGACGACGAAAACCGACGCTCTGGAGAAGAAAGTCCAGGAGGACGGCGTCGACGACACCACCCTCGTCGAGATCCGCCTGCAGCTGGAAGAGCTGTCGCGCGCTGCGCTGAACAGCGCGCTGGCGTTCCGGTCCCGGCTGGGGGAGATCAATTCGAGGCTTGAGCAGCTTGGTGCGCCCCCGGCTGCCGGACAGCCGCCTGAACCGGATATCGTTACCGGCGAGCGCCAGGCGCTGGCGTCGGAAAAGGCGGAGATCAACGCCGTCATCGCCGGCGCGCAGAACCTGTCTATCCGCATCAATGCGCTGATCGAGAAGATCGGCAATATGCGCAGCGAGCTGTTTCGCAGCGGGCTGACCAAGCGCTATGTGCTGTCCGATGCACTGAGCCCGCAAGTGTTTTCCGACGCCAGGGACGAATACGCCAATTTTTACAGGGCGGTGTCGTCCTGGCTGAGCTTTGCCTTCAAGTTCAAGTTCCAGGCGATGCTCGCGGCGACCCTCATGGCGCTTGCGTTGGCCGTGGTGCTTCTGGTCGGTGGGCGCCGCCTGTTTGGGCGCATCTTCGAGGCCGACGCGTCGGTTGAAGATCCGACGTATCTCAGTCGCCTGTCGGTGGCGTTCTGGTCGACCTTGCTGCCGACGCTGGCGGTCAGCGCCTTCCTCGCCTCGACAGTGTTCCTGTACAATTACTACAATGTGCTGCGCGGCGACATAGGCGTGTTCCTCAACGCTCTGGCAGCCGTCATCGCCATAGTGTTCTGTGTCAACCGCCTGACCAATGCGGCGCTGTCGCCCAGCATGCCGAACTGGCGCCTGATCCAGGTCGAGACCGGCCCGGCGCGTTGGCTGGTGCGGCTGACGACGGCCATGGCAGTCGTCATCGGCATCAACAATTTCCTGTCGATCGTCAACGACAAGATGGGCTCGCCCCTGTCGCTGACGGTGGCCAGGAGTTTTGTCGCCACGGTCATCGTGGGCGTCATCCTGATCCTTATGGCGCTGCTGAAGCCTTACAAGGACGCCGACGGGCGCTGGCGCCCCTGGCCGGCCTGGCTGCGCTACACCTGTGTCGCGCTCGGCCTGTTCACGATTGCGGCGGCGCTGTTCGGCTATATCGGTCTTGCCATCTTCGTCTCGTTGCAGGTCGTGGTCACCGGCACCATCCTGCTCACCGCCTATATCGGCTTCCTGTCGGCGCGCGAGATCGGCGAGGAGGGTGGTTTCGCCGGCACGTCCATCGGGCGCTGGCTGAAGACCAATTCCAGCTATGAGGACACCGCGCTCGACCAGCTCGGCCTCGTCGTCAGCGTCGCCATCAACCTGATGATCGTGCTGGTGTTCCTGCCGCTGATCCTGTTGATGTGGGGCTTCCAGCCCGGCGATATCCAGGCCTGGGGCTATAAATTGGCGACAGGCGTCACCGTCGGTTCGGTGACGATTTCGGTCACCGGCATCCTCACCGGCATCGTCGTCTTCATCATCGGCTATTTCCTGACCCGCTGGTTCCAGGGCTGGCTCGACGGCTCGGTAATGGCGCGCGGCAAGGTCGATACCGGCGTGCGCAACTCGATCCGGCTGGCGGTCGGCTATGCCGGCGTCGCGCTCGCTGGGCTCGTCGGCATCTCGGCGGCGGGCATCGATCTCTCCAACCTGGCGCTCGTTGCAGGCGCACTCTCGCTGGGTATCGGCTTTGGCCTGCAGAATGTCGTGTCCAACTTCGTGTCCGGCCTGATCCTTCTCGCCGAGCGGCCGTTCAAGGTCGGCGACTGGATCGTCGCCGGCGACACATCAGGCACGGTCAAGAAGATCAGCGTGCGCGCCACCGAAATCGAGACCTTCCAGCGGCAATCGGTGATCCTGCCCAATTCGAACCTCATCAACAACGCCGTCGGCAACTGGACGCACCGCAACAAGCTCGGACGTGTGGAGATCAAGGTCGGGGTCGCCTATGGCAGCGACGTCAAGCGGGTACACGCGGTCCTGCTTGAGATTGCGCGCGGCCATGCGCTGGTGCTGAAGAACCCGGAACCCTTCGTGCTGTTCACCAATTTCGGGCCGGCAGCACTCGAGTTCGAGATCCGCGTGTTCCTGGCCGATGTGCTGAACGGCGCCATCGTTCAGAACGATATCCGCTTTGCCGTTCTCGATGCTTTTGACGCCGAGCACATAGAAATCCCCTCGACGCCGCGCGCCGAGGTCAAGGTCAAGAAGACCGACGCATGGCCGATCGACGACGACAAGATCGAGGTCGAGTTCGCCGAGAAGGAGCAGGCGGAGGCCAGAGCCGCCGCCGAGGCGAAGCGGCTGGCCAAAACTGGTCGCAAGGCCCGCAAACCCGATCCCAGCTAAGGCCCCAAGCTCCTCCCAAACCAATTGCGGCATGAATGCGGCATTCAGTTGCGGTTCAGCTTGCATCTCATATAAGCTCACATGCAGAGGCGAGAATGCCTTGCGAAATGCAACAGAGGCGGTGTGGAAACACCGATATTGCAAAATGTGGAAGTCGCTCGTCGTCGCCATCGCTCTTACCGCAGCGAGTGGCTCGGCCTTTGCCGCCAGCGCGGTCAACAAGGATGCTGAGACCCGTACGCTGATCGTGACGGAAGGCGGCGGCAAGACGGAGCTGGCGCTGGCCGCCGGCGAAACCGTGGAATTCTGCCCGAACGGCTGTTTTGTCACCTTGCCCAATGGTGACCTCGAGGCCCTGACCGGCTCGGAAACGGTCGAAATCTCGGGTGGCGTTGCCCGCATCAAGTAAGTCGGCAGGCAAATGTAGTAGAGGCCGGGCAATGCCCGGCCTTTTCTCGTCTACGGCAACGGTTGCTTAACGATGACGAGGGAAATACCCCGGCGCATATCCGTTGCAACCAGACGTTTTAACGTTCGTTGCGCCGTTGCTCGCTATGCCGGATACCAAGACGCCGAAACGTGGCGCGACGGGTTTTTGAGCTGGGCAGGAAAGATATGGATGCGCGGTCGGACAAGAACGCAATCCCGCTTGCGGTCGACCTCGACGGCACGCTGATTGCGACCGATCTTCTTTGGGAAGGCCTGTTCATCCTGCTCAAGAAGAATCCGCTCTATGTTTTCCTGGTTCCGTTCTGGCTGGCCGCCGGCCCGGCGCGGCTGAAACAAGCGATTGCCGACCGCATCGACATCGATCCGGCCTCGCTGCCCTATCGCGAAGCGCTGCTGCAGCGGCTGCGCGCCGACCATCGCGACGGACGCAAGATCGTGCTGGCGACCGGTACGCCACGCAAGTTCGCCGAGACAATCGCCGCGCATCTGGGCGTCTTCGACTATGTGCTGGCGACCGACGGTCCCCACAACATGACCTCGGACCGCAAGCGCGACGCGCTCATCGCCGCCTATGGCGACGGCGGTTTCGACTATGCCGGCAACAGCCGGCACGACCTCAAGGTTTTCGGAGCCGCACGCAACGCCATCGTCGTGGCGCCCGACCGCCATGCGAGGCGCTGGCAGGCCGCGCATGGCGCCGAAAGGATGCCGGCGCCGAAAAGGACATTGAAGACATTCGTCAAGATGCTGCGGGTGCATCAGTGGCTGAAGAATTCGCTGATCGCGGTGCCGATGGTGCTGTCGCATGAATACTTCAACATCAACATGATCTGGCAATGCCTGCTGGCGTTCGTCGCCTTCAGCGCCGTGGCTTCCGCCATCTACATCCTCAACGATTTCTTCGACCTTGCGCTCGACCGCAAGCATCCGACCAAACGCAACCGGCCTTTCGCCAGCGGCGCTTTGTCGATCCCGTTCGGTCTCGGCGCGATGGCCGCTCTGCTGACGATCGGCATCGCCGCCGGGCTTCTGTTGCCGATCGAGTTCCTGGGCGTGCTCGCCGGCTATCTGGTGGTGACCACAGCCTATTCGCTGTCGTTCAAGCGCATGCTCCTGGCCGACGTACTGACGCTGGCCGGGCTCTACACAGTGCGTGTGCTGGCAGGTGCTGCGGCGACCGGGGTCGAAGTCTCGTTCTGGCTGCTCGCCTTCTCGATTTTCTTCTTCCTGTCGCTGGCGCTGGTGAAGCGCTATGTCGAACTGCGCACCACAGCCATTCCGGTGGGCGAGCGCATTGCCGGTCGCGGCTACCGCATCGAAGACCAGGAGATCGTCGCCCAGGCGGGCATGGCGTCGGCCTTCTCCTCGGCGCTGGTGCTGGCGCTCTACATGGACAGCGTCGCGGTACGCGAACTCTATCCGCATCCCTGGCTGGTCTGGCCGCTGGCGCCGATCGTGCTGTATTTGACCATGCGGGTCTGGATCCTGGCGCGCCGCAACGAGATGAATGATGATCCGGTCATCTTCATCATTCGCGACTGGCGAAGCCAGATCGTCGTGGTGATCGGCGCCGCCCTTCTGGTCGCGGGAGGCTGGTAGGGCATGGCCGGCGAACGGTACCGGAGTTTTGGCCTCGCCACGCCGGCCGCAAAGCGAGCCATCGCGGCCGACGATGCCATCGCGCTGATGCGGAGCGGCAAGGCGACAAAGAACGCCTTGCTCGCCTATGGCAATGGCCGCTCCTACGGCGATTCCTGCCAGAACGAGCCAGGTGCGGTCGTGGACATGCGGCCGCTGAACCGCATCGGCGCCTTCAATGCCGAGACCGGCCTGCTCGAGGCGGAGGCCGGCGTGTTCCTCTCCGATATCATTGCGCACACTGCACCTTACGGTTTCTTTCCGACTGTGGTCCCAGGCACCCAGTTCGTCACCCTTGGCGGCGCGATCGCCAATGACGTCCATGGCAAGAACCATCACCGGCGCGGCACCTTTGGCTGCCATGTCGAGTCTCTCACCCTGCTGCGCTCGGATGGGCGGACCTACACCTGCTCGGCAACCGACAATGCAAGGCTGTTTGCGGCGACGATCGGCGGCATGGGGCTGACCGGCCTGATCCTGTCGGCCTCGATCCGGCTGATGCGGGTGCATTCGCTCGATATCGCCGAGAAGGTAACGCGGTTTGCCGATCTCGGCGAATTCTTCGAACTGGCCGAGGCCGCCGACCAGGCCAATGAATATGCCGTTGCCTGGATCGACCAGCTTGCCGGCGGCCATGGCCATGGCCGCGGGCGCGGCCTGTTGTTGACAGGAAATCATGCCGAGTATGGCTCGCATGCGGCGTCTCGCGCCGGCTCCCGTTTTTCAGTGCCGTTCCAGCCGCCGTTCAATGTGCTCAACCGGCCGTTCCTCACCGCCTTCAACGCCGCCTATCGGTGGAAGAAGGGGCGCTCGCCGGGGCCGAGCCAAACCGGCTACCAGGGCTTTTTCTTTCCGCTTGATGGTGTCGGCGACTGGAATCGGCTGTATGGCCCGAAAGGTCTCTACCAGCACCAGAGCGTGGTGCCGGAAAATGTCGCGCGTCAGACCATGCCGGCGCTGCTCGAGGCGGCGCGACGGGCCGGGCAGGGCTCTTTCCTCACCGTGTTGAAGCGCTTCGGCTCGATCCGCTCGCCGGGGCTGCTGTCCTTTCCGCGGCCAGGCTTCACGTTGACGCTGGATTTCCCCAATCGCGGCGACAGGACGCTGGCCCTGCTCAGCGAACTCGACCGCATCACGGTCGCGGCCGGCGGCGCGGTCAACCCGTACAAGGATGCGCGCATGGGCGCTGATACTTTCGCGGCCTCCTTCCCGAATTGGCAGCGGCTTGAAGCGCTGCGCGACCCGGCGTTCGTGTCCAGTTTCTGGCTGCGGACGGCGAAAAAGCTCAACGTCCGGCCAGGGCGTGTCGAGGCAGCTGAATAGGTACAATCCGAATAAGTCATGGTGAATAGATCGTAAGTTGCGTGGTTTACTCAAAGCATTGTCGTGACTTCACGAAATGTTTGCAGGTTAGTAATAGGACCGTTGCGAGTGGCGGGTGCAAAATATGAAATACATCGTCTTCATTCTGTTCACGGTCATGACCAATGCCGCCGCGCAGCTGATGCTGAAGCAAGGCATGATGTCGCTCGGGCCGATTTCGTTCGAAGGCACCAATCCGCTTTTGAAGCTGTTGCAGATCGTTTTCAGCCCATGGGTGTTTCTCGGCCTGTGCACCTTCGTCATCTCGATGGCTTCGCATCTGTATGTGCTGTCCAAGGTCGAGCTCAGCTTTGCCTATCCGTTCCTCAGCCTTGCCTATGTCGCGGTTGCGATCTTCGCCTATTTCATCTTCCGCGAGGACCTCAATGCCTGGCGCATTGCCGGCATCGCCTTCATCTGCATCGGCACCGTGCTGATCGCGCAAAGCGGTCGAGACTTGGGCGGGAGCGGGCATGACGACCAAACCGCTTCCATCATCCCCGACAAGACCAGCGAGATCGTTCGATGAGACATGTTATTTTCGGCGGCGACGGCTTCGTCGGCCGTCATCTTGCCCCGAAGCTTGTGGCCGATGGTGAAGAGGTTGTCGTTGCCGACATCGTCAAGAGCGACCTGACGCACTATCGCAACGTTCGCTTCGTCACCTGCGATGTCACGGATACGGCCTCGGTGGCCAACATCGGATTGAAGGCCGACGACATGGTCTACAACCTGTCGGCCAAAATGCTGTCGCCGATCCAGGTGCGGGCCAAGCGTCACGACTTCTTCTTTCCGGTGAATTTCCACGGCACCGAACACATCATGCAGGCGATGGACAAGGCCGGCGCGTCCAAGCTCGTCCACTACACCACCGACATGATCTACGGCCACACGGTCACCCAGCCGATGACCGAGGAGCACCCGGTCGCACCGCTCGGCGAATATGGCTGGTCGAAGCAGAAGACCGAGGAGCTCGCCGCTCAATGGCGCAAGCGCGGCATGTCGATCTCGCTGTTTCGCCCGCGTCTGATCATCGGTCCCGGCCGGCTCGGGATCCTGGAAAAGCTGTTCAAACTGATCGACTGGAATTTTCCTGTGCCGATGATCGGCTCGGGCAAGAACCCCTATCAGTTCATCTCGGTGTTCGATTGCGCGGAAGCTGCCCGCGCGGCCTGGAAGGCAGGCGTGCCCAACCAGGCCTATAATCTGGGCTCCCTCAATCCGCCGCCGGTGAAGAAATTGCTGGGCGACCTGATCAAGCATGCCGGCTCGAAATCGCTGCTGATCCCGACGCCGGGCTGGGCGGTCAAGCGCACCCTCGACCTGCTCGATCTCATGAACATGCCGATCATGGATCCCGAACAATATCTGATCGCCGATGAGGAGTGCGTGCTCGACGTATCCAAGGCCGAGCGCCAGCTCGGCTGGGTGCCGCAATATCGCGACGAGGACATGCTGATCGCCGCCTACAGCGAATACCGCGCCAAGAAAGACGGGCTTGCCGTCACCGCCAATCATGTCCCCGCCGAATAAGTGGGACGACCAGGAGAACTCCGAAATGACCGTCATGGCCAAGCCTGAGCAGACGAACGCGCGCACCATGGTCGGCGCGCCGGCGTTGTCGCCTACCGCCATCGCCAAGCCCGACCTGATCAGCGTCGAGCAGGCGAAGGCGATGGATGTCGCGCGCATGACCGACCTGTTCAAGGCGCATCTCAATCCGGGCCAGCTGCATTTCATGAAGCTGCTCGGCTTCCACAAGATCAAGATCGAGCGTGCCGAAGGCATGTTCTACATCGACCAGAACGGCCGCAAGATTCTCGACTTCTTCGGCGGCTTCGGTTCGCTGGCCTTCGGCCACAACCATCCGCGCATCCTGGAGGCCCGGCGCAAATTCCAGGAGGAGAAGCGCCAGGAAATCGCCATCGCCTTCATGTCGCAATATGCATCGGCCCTTGCGCACAACATCGCCAAATGCTCGCCCGGCGATCTCGACATGGTGTTTCTGGGCTCGTCGGGTTCGGAAGCGATGGAAGCGGCGGTGAAGCTCGCCGAGCGCGCCGCCGGGCCGAAGAGGCCAAAAATCGTCTATGCCGAGAATTCCTTCCACGGCAAGACCAAGGGCGTGCTCGGCATTACCGATGGCCAGCTCTACCGCGCGGACTTCAAGATGGCTGAGAACACCGTTCGCATTCCGTTCGCCGATATCGAAGCGGTCGAGGGGCTGTTCCGCTCCGACCCGGAGGTCGGCGTCATCGTGCTTGAGACAATCCAGGGCGGCGGCGGCATCATCCAGGCAGAGGCGCAATACTGGCAGAAATTGCGCGTGCTCTGCGACCAGTATGGCGTGCTGTGGGTGGCGGACGAAGTGCAGTGCGGCTATGGCCGTTCGGGACGCTTCTATGCCTTCGAGCATTATGGCGTCGTGCCCGATGTGACGGCGCTGGCGAAATCGCTCGGCGCCGGCAAGGCGGCGGTCGGCGCGATGATCGCCCGGCGCGAGGTCTATATGAAGGCCTATGGCACGCCGAAGACGGCGATGATCCATGCCATGGCCACCTTTGGCGGCATGGGCGAGGCCTGCGTCACCGCGATCGAGGGCATCAACGTGCTCTATGATGAGGGGCTGATCGACAACGCCGCCACTACCGGCGACTATCTGCTTCAGCGCCTGCAGGCGCTGAAGCAGAAGTACCCGAAGATCATCAAGGATGTGCGCGGCAAAGGCTTTATGGTCGGGCTCGAGTTCCACGACTTCTCGCAGACCTTGCCGATGGTGCTGCGTCCGATCGTCAGCGTCCTCGACGACAAGCTGAAGGGCTCGCTGTCGGGCTTCGTCGGCGCGCTGTTGCTGCGCGACTATGACGTGCTCGTCGCCTTCACCGAATACAACCGCAACGTCATCCGTCTCGAGCCGCCGCTGACCTGTCAGCGCGAGCATGTCGACCGTTTCGTCGATGCTTTCGATAGCCTGCTGTCGCGCGGCATCGTGGGAATCGTGAAGGATTTCGTCAAAAGCCAAGTCCGTTAAAGAAGTCCGTTGAGCGAAGTCCCGAGTCCGACAATGCTGAGCAAGTCTCCCGCCCCGCAAAACACACTCGACCGGCTGACCGCGGCCGCTCTGGCGTGGGCCGAGGGCACTTATGCGCGATGGGCCGCGCCAATCGGCGCGATCGCGTTTTCGCTCTATATCCTGCTGACGGCGTTCACCGCCTGGACGTTGCCCGACGCCAATTGGGACATGCTGCCTTATCTCGCAATCGCCGAGGAAGGCAGCTTCGCCAATGCGCAGGCGCTGCATGATTATGCCTACAGCACGGTCCAGGCCGGCGTGCCGGCCGCCGACTACAAGGCGCTGACCGACGATGGCGGCGACTTCCGCAGCCATATGGCGCAAAATTCCGCCGACTTCCATTCGCTGCTTGGCATGTACCGGATAAAGTTCCTCTACGCCGAGATGCTGTCGACGATGAGTTCGGTGATGTCGCCGGTCGAGGCGATGCGGGTGCTGCAGGTGCTCTCGGTGCTGCTGTTCGGCATGATTACGCTGCTGTGGCTGCGAACCGAAGGCGCGCTGGCGCTGGCGCCGGTGGTCGGCGCGGTGCTGATCATGGCCGATTTCGGCGATGCCGCACGCGCCTCGACGCCGGATCTGCTGTGCGCGGCATTGTTCCTCGGAGGGCTGTTTGCTTATATGCGCGGCCGCGAGGCAGCGACCGCCGTCCTGCTTTTCCTCGCCTTCATGGCGCGGCCGGACAACATCGTGTTCCTGGCCATTTTCGCCCTGCTGCTGCTGGTCTTCCGGCAGTGGGCGTGGGGCGCGCTGGCCGGCTTTGCCGCGTCCTTCGTCGCCTATTTCGCCATTTCGCACTGGGCCCACCATCCCGGCTGGTGGCCGCATCTGTGGTTCTCCAGCATCGAGCAGCACTACAATATGGATGGCTTCGAGCCGCCGTTCTCGGTTGGCGCCTATCTCAAGGCGTTCGCCTCATCCTTCATTCGCGCCATCAGCATCAACAGCTGGGTCGGCGTCTCGGTTCTGGCGCTGGCCGCGTGGTTTGCGCTCGGCCGCGCCGGCTTCCGGCTCGATCGCCGCGCCGGCATCCTGCTTGCAGCACTGGTGCTCGGCATGCTGGCGAAATTCACCGTCTTCCCGATCCACGACACCCGCATCTACTTCCCGAACCTTCTGCCGCCCTACCTTTTGCTCGTCGGCCCGATCATGGCGCTGTGGGCGTCGGCAAGCCTGAATGGAAGGCGGCCCATCGCCATACCTGGAGATAAGCCATGAGTTCCATTTCCGGGCTGGCGCGCATCGCCCTTTCACTCGGCCTGCCTGCCGGTCTGCTCGATCGCGGGCCGGCGTTGCGTGGCACGAAATTCCTGGCCAAGGCGGCGCTGAAGGCGCGGTTTGGCGGTGGGCAAGCCTTCCAGATGGTCAATGTCGGCGCTTGCGACGGCGCGCTGTTCGACGACGTCACGCCGTGGCTGCACCGCATTCCGCGGGCGCGGGCCGTGCTGGTCGAGCCGATCCCGTACAATCAGAAGCGGTTGCGCGCCAACTATCCCGACACGGAACGCTTCGTCGTCGAACCGGTCGCGGTGACAAAAACCAAAGGCACGATCACCGTCCACACTTTCGATGCCGCGGCACTCGAGGCCGGCACGCTGCCGATCGAGTTCATCGGCTGCTCGTCGGTCACCGACACCAATCTGATGTCGGGCAAAAATGCCTGGGGCGAGGCCGACGTCAATTTCAACAAGTTCGCGCCGCATCTCAGGGACATCGAAGTGCCGTCGGAGACGTTGCAGACACTGCTCGACCGCAACGGCATCACGCATATCGACGCCTTCCTGGTCGATTGCGAGGGCGCCGACTGGATCGTCTTCGAACAGCTCGATCTCAAGCGCTATCGTCCGGGCATGATCAAGGTCGAGGTCGGCGCGCTGCCGGCCGCCGAAATCGGCCAGGTCGTGGTCAAGCTGAAGACATCAGGCTATCAGGTCGGCTTCCAGGCCGAGGACATCTGGGCCTTCGCCTGAGATAGATCGCCACTGGCGGCACGCCGGCGCGCCGGGTCGCGTCGCATCTGCGACGTGTCGCAAACAGGCGGTAGCTGCATCCACGTCCTCTGCATATTGTGCGCCATTCGAACGGGCGCGGACGCGCCCGCTTTATCCCCTTGGAGTCGCGGGCAATGGCAGAGTTTCCGAAACAGGCGAAGGTCGTCATCGTCGGCCTGGGTGGCATTGTCGGCGCGTCGATCGCGCATCATCTGATCGAGCGCGGCTGGACCGACATTGTCGGCATCGACAAGTCGGGCATCCCGACCGATATCGGCTCGACCGCGCATGCCTCGGACTTCTGCTACACCACGAGCCATGATTTCCTGTCGTGCTGGACGACGCTCTACTCCATCGATTTCTACGAAAAGATGGGCCATTACGCCCGCATCGGCGGTCTCGAAGTGGCGCGCGTCGGCGATGACAGTCGCATGGACGAGATCAAGCGCAAGATCGCCTCGGCCAAATCCTTCGGCACCCGCGCCCGGCTGATCGAACCGGCCGAGATCAAGGAAAAATTCCCGCTGATCGAAGAGTCCATGGTGCAGGGCGGCCTGTGGGATCCGGACGCCGGCCTGGTCATCCCGCGCTCGCAGACCGTCGCCGGCAAGCTGGTCGACCAGGCGGAAGCTACGGGGAAACTCAAATCCTTCGCCAACACGCCCGCCAAATCTCTCATCGTCGAGGAAGGCCGCATCAAGGGCGTCGTCACCGACCGCGGCACGATCATGGCCGATTATGTCATCGTCTGCGCCGGCATCTGGGGCCGGCTGATCGCCGAGATGGTCGGCGAGGACCTGCCGGTCATGCCGATCGACCATCCGCTGACCTTCTTCGGGCCTTACAATCAATTCGCCGGCACCGGCAAGGAGATCGGCTGGCCGCTGCTGCGCGACCAAGGCAATTCGGCCTATATGCGCGACACCGGCGATCCCAAGACCGCTGAAGGCGGCCAGATCGAATGGGGTTACTACGAAGAGACCAATCCGCGTCTTTGCCATCCGCGCGATTTGCTGGAAAAGGATCAGGCGCGGCTGTCGCCGTCGCAGCGCGATCTCGACATGGAGCAGATCCTGGCGCCGCTGGAGCGCGCCATGGAACTGACGCCGATCCTGGGCGAACTCGGCTACAACGAAAGCCATTCCTTCAACGGCCTGTTGCAGGTGACCGCCGATGGCGGCCCGTCCATGGGCGAGAGCCAGAAGGTGAGGGGCCTCTGGTACGCCGTCGCCATCTGGGTCAAGGACGGCCCCGGCATGGGCAAGCTGATCGCCGACTGGATGACGGACGGCCGCACGGAAATCGACCATCACGCCATCGACTATGCGCGCTTCTATCCGCACCAGACGAAAGAGCAGTTCATCTGGGATCGCTGCACCGAGACGGCGATGAAGGTCTACAATCCGGCGGTGCATCCGCGCGAGCCGTTCTCCAAAGGCCGCAACATCCGCCGCTCGCCGTTCTGGGAGCGCGAGAAGGAGCTTGGCGGCTACTTCATGGAGCTGGGCGGCTGGGAGCGCGCGCATGGCTATGCCGCCAACGAGCATCTCCTGGAGAAGTATGGCAACCGGGTTCCCATACGTGAGAACGAGTGGGACAACCGACATTTCTGGCGGGTGTCCAATGCCGAGCACCTGGCGATGAGCGAGGATTGCGGCATCGTCAACCTCTCGCATTTCTCGATGTACGACATCGAAGGGCCGGACCATGTCGCGCTGCTGGAGTGGCTGTGCGCGGCCAAGATTGGTGGCGACAACAACATCGGCAAGGGTATCTACACCCACTTCCTCGACGAGGAAGGCATGGTGCGCGCCGACTTCACCGTCATCCGCATGGCCGACCGCTGCCGGCTGATCGACGGCGCCGACGCCGGTCCGCGCGACTTCCGCTACATGCAGCGCACCGCGCAGGACAAAGGCTTTGACGTCACCATCACCGACGTGACGGAAAAATATGTCACCATCGGCATCTGGGGACCGAACGCCCGCACATCACTGCAGAAAGTGGTCGAAAATCCGGATGGTCTCTCGCTCGAGAACTTCCCGTTCGCGGCGATCAAGCCGGTCAGGATCGGCGGCAAGGACGTCACCGCCTTCCGCATCTCTTATGTCGGAGAGCAGGGCTGGGAACTGCACATGCGCTACGAGGACGGCCTGGCCGTTTGGGACGCGCTGCGCTCGACCGGGGTCATGCCGTTCGGCGTCGAGACCTATGCCAACACCCGGCGCATGGAAAAGAGCCTGCGCCTGCAGAACGCCGACCTGTTGACCGAGTACAATCTGCTCGAGGCCGACCTTGCCCGACCGAAGGTCAAGGAGAACGATTTCTGCGGCAAGGCAAAACATGTCGAATACCGCGCCCGCGAACACCAGCCGGCGATCCTGTGCACGCTGGTGATGACGGAAAACGTCGATTCGAAGGGTGTTGCCCGCTATCCCGTCGGCACCATGCCGGTGATGGATCCGAAGACCGGCGAGACGCTGGTCGACGAACTCGGCCGCCGCTCCTTCACGACATCGATGGCCTATGGCCCGACCATCGGCAAGAACATCGGCCTCGCCTATCTGCCCTGGGCGCATGCCCAGGAAGGCCGCAAGTTCGCCATCGAATATTTCGGCGAGACCTATCCAGTCGAAGTGGCTGCCGTCGGCTACAAGCCGCTCTACGATCCGGAGAATTTGAAGCCGAGGAGTTGAGCGTCGTCAATTTCTCGGCAGCACCGCTCATCTTGGTGTGACGCAGAACGAACAGATGAAAGCCCGGCTCCTTGCCGGGCTTTTCTCTTTTTAAGCTGGCAATTCTCGCCTACCGTCGCTTCGGGCGGAGTGAAGCACTTGCGGCGATTTGGCTGGGACAGGAAGAACGATGCGCTGGTGTTCAGCGTGAATGGGAACATCCCCGTTCTCGTCAGCTGGACCTTTGCCATCCCGGTTGTCCTGCCCTTTCTGCACGAGTGGTCGACGCGTCCCAAAATCGCGCTGATCCACACATCGATCTTTGCCGCACTGTTTTTCGTATCGGTGATCCTGCACGAACTGGCGCACACATGGGTTGCCCACCGGCAAGGGATCGGCACCAACAGGATTGAGCTTTATCTGTTTGGCGGGGTTGCCTACTTCAAGCGCGGCGCCACATCGTCCTATGGTTGGGCGTGGATTGCGTTTGCCGGACCCCTGACCAACATCCTGTTGGCGGCGTTTTTCGCTGCTTCCTATTATCTGATCGCCAAACCTTTGGCGCCTGTCGAATCGGACAGCTTGTTCAGTGCGCCGCCTCCAATGCCGATGACTTATCTTGCGTGGACGCTATGGATCGGCGCCATGTTGAATGGGGTACTCGCCGTCCTCAACATTCTACCGGCATACCCTCTGGATGGTGGGGTGATCGCGCGGCATCTGCTTGCGCGGCGCTTCGGCGAGGGGCGGGCGGCGCGTATCGTCGGGTTCTGCGGTGTCGTGCTGTCGGTATTGCGTTTCGCCGTGATCCTGCCCGCCGCGATAGCAGGCATCCTGTTGTGGCTGCCGCCATCATTCAAGCCGAACTGGAGGGCGCTTCGTGGCACCGGCAGAAAGAAGTCCCGTCCAAACCCGGAAGCGGCGAAGGCCGGAGCCGACGACGTGGAATGGCGCGGCAAAGGTGGGCGACCCATCAACAAATGAGGCCGAACCGCGCCGCCGTTTCGGGGTTAGATGTAGAAGCCCTCAGTCCCGGCTTTTTGCTTTGTCAGCAGCCGGTTTTCGCTTACCTTCGGGTATGTCTGCTTTTTCTTGCGCACGACATTTCCTTTCAGGCAGCGCCGCGCTGGCGCTGGGGCTCTGGCTGGTGCCGCCGGTTCAAGCCGCCGAGCCGGTCGACGTCGAGCTGGTGCTGGCCGTCGACGTGTCGCTGTCGATGTCGCCGGGCGAACTTGAAATCCAGCGTCACGGCTATGCTGCTGCGCTGACGCACGACAATGTTCTGCAGGCCATCGCCGATGGCGCCTACGGCAAGGTCGCCGTCACCTATGTCGAATGGGCGGGAGCGACCACGCAGCAGGTCGTCGTGCCGTGGACGGTGATCGCCAGCCGGGCCGATGCCGAGCGGGTGGCCGCGCAGCTTTCCGCCCATCCGCCGGCCAGCGCCCGGCGCACCTCGATTTCCGGCGCGCTGGAATTCGGCAGCGATCTGTTCGCCGAAAGCGGTTTTCAGGGGACAAAGCGCGTCATCGATATTTCCGGCGACGGGCCCAACAACCAGGGCGCGCCCGTCGACATCACCCGCGACGCGGTGGTCAAGCAAGGCATCATCATCAACGGCCTGCCGCTGATGACGCGCGGCGGGTTCGGCGGCGCCTATGACGTCAACAATCTCGACCGCTACTACAGCGACTGCGTCATCGGCGGTCCCGGATCCTTCATGATCCCGGTCAATGACTGGACGCAGTTTCCCGAAGCCATCCGCCGCAAGCTGGTGCTGGAGCTGGCCGGCGCCGCTTCGCCGCAACGGGCGCGCGAGGAGGCCGGGCATCCGCCGGTGGTGCTGGCGCAGGACCGGCCGACCGACTGCCAGGTCGGCGAAAAGATGTGGCGCGACCGCAGCTGGATGTTCGATGCGCGTTAGCGTTCGCATCATCACGCTGCCGTGAAGGGCCGGTTTCATTGACAAGCCCATGGGCGTCTGTGACACAATTCGGCATCCGAAAAAACAAGGGGAACCGACATGAACAAGACCATCGTCGCTGCCGCGGTATTGGCGCTTGCGGCTGCAATATCCGTGCCGGCCGAGGCTGCCACATCGGTCACCATCGGCATCAGCGGATGGACCGGCTTTGCGCCGCTGACGCTCGCCAAGCAGGCCGGCATCTTCGAGAAGCATGGCCTCGACGTGACCCTGAAGAAAGTGCCGCAGGCCAGCCGGCCGCTCGCCATCGCCAGCGGCGATCTGCAATGCGCCGCCACCACGGTCGAGACCTGGCTGGTGTGGAACGCCTCAGGGGTGACCACCAAGCAGATCTTCCAGCTCGACAAATCCTATGGCGCCGACGGCATTGTCGTGCGCAACGACATCAAGACCGTCGCCGACCTCAAGGGCAAGAATGTCGCGTCCTCGGCGCCGGGCACGTCGCCCTATTTCATGCTGGCCTGGGTGCTGAACAAGAACGGCCTGTCGACCAAGGATGTGACCGTCGTCAACCTGGAACCGGATGCGGCGGCGCAAGCCTTCCTGGCCGGCCAGAACGATGCGGCGGTCACCTATGAGCCGTTCATCTCGGCGGTGCGCGACAAGTCCGATCAGGGCCACATATTGGCGACCACGCTCGACTACCCGATGGTGCTCGACACGGTCGGCTGCACGCCTGAATTCCTCACCGCCAATCCCGACGCCGCCAAGGCGCTGGCCGACAGTTATTTCGAAGCGCTCGACCTGATCAAGAGCGATCCGCAGAGATCCTACGAGATCATGGGCGCCGACGTGAAGCAGTCTGCGAAAGAATTCGAGGATTCGGCGAAATACCTGAAATGGGCCGACAAGGCGGAGAACAAGCAGTTCTTCACCAAGGAATTCCAGGACTTTTCCAAGACCGCCGGCGAGCTTCTGCTGCAGATGGGGTTGATCAAGGAAGCGCCAGATGTTGCCACGCTGGCCGACACCAGCGCGGTGGCGAACTGATAGTCCGGCCTTTGACCATTGTGCGGCGGCGCCTAGGGCCGCCGCTCTCTCCTGGACAAGTGATGATTTGACGATGCGGACGATCTGAAGATGCGCCCCTTGCATCCGGTGTCGCCGGGCATTCGAACCGTGCTTGGCATTTCCTTCTTCGTGCTGTTCGTCGCCTTCTGGGCGTGGATCACGCTTGGCGGCCACGTCAACCGCATCTTCCTCGCCGACCCGCTGTCGATGCTGCGGGATGGTTGGCGGCTGCTGGTCGAGGACCGCTTCTGGCTCGACATATTGATCACCATCTGGCGGGTCTTCGGCGGGTTCCTGCTGGCGTCGATCGTCGCCGTGCCGATCGGCATCGCCATGGGCGCCTGGAAACCAATAGAGGCGTTTCTGGAGCCGTTCGTCTCCTTCGCCCGCTACCTCCCGGCTTCGGCCTTCATTCCGCTGCTCATCCTGTGGGCCGGCATTGGCGAGCTGGAAAAGCTGCTGGTCATCTTCGTCGGCTCGGTGTTCCAGATCATCCTGATCGTCGCGGTCAAGGTGGGCTCGACGCGGCGCGACCTGGTCGAGGCGGCCTATACGCTGGGTTCGACCAACAGCGGCATCGTCAAACGGGTCATCATGCCGGCCAATGCGCCCGAGATTGCCGAGACGCTGCGGCTGGTGCTCGGCTGGGCTTGGACCTATGTCATCGTCGCCGAGCTGATCGGTTCGTCCTCAGGCATCGGCTACATGATCATCAACAGCCAGTCGCGGCTGGCGACAGGGCAGATCATCTTCGGCATCATCGTCATCGGGCTGATCGGACTGTTGTCCGACTTCGCCTTCAAGGCGTTCAATCGCTGGCTCTTTCCCTGGAGCCTGGCATGAGCAAGTTGCTTATCGAAGGCGTCTCGCGAACCTTCGCCGGCGTGCGCGGCGGGCAGCCGGTCAAGGCGCTGATGCCGGTCGACCTTGCGGTCGCGGCCAACGACTTCATCACCATTCTGGGGCCGTCCGGCTGCGGGAAGTCGACGCTGCTCAGGATCGTTGCCGGCCTGGAAGCGCCGAGCGAAGGCCGTGTGCTGCTCGACGGCAAGGCGGTGACGCGGCCGGGACCGGATCGCGGCATGGTGTTCCAGTCCTACACGCTGTTTCCGTGGCTAACGGTGGCGCAGAATATCGCCTTCGGACTGCGCGAACGTGGCATGGCCGAAAAGGAGCGAGACGGGATCGTCGCTTCCTATGTCGACCTCGTCGGGCTCAAGGGCTTCGAGAACCATTGGCCAAAGCAGCTGTCCGGCGGCATGCAGCAGCGCACGGCGATCGCCCGGGCGCTGGCCAACGACCCCGAAATCCTGTTGCTGGACGAGCCGTTCGGTGCGCTCGACAACCAGACGCGCGGACTGATGCAGGAACTGCTGCTCGGCATCTGGGAGCGGCGCAAGAAGACAGTGCTGTTCGTCACCCACGACATCGAGGAGGCGATCTTCATGGCTTCGCGGGTGATCGTGATGAGCGCGCGGCCAGGCCGCATCAAGTCGGATGTCGCCATCGACCTGCCGCATCCGCGTCACTATACGCTGAAGACCAGCCGGGAGTTCTCGGCGCTCAAGGCGCGGCTGACCGAGGATATCCGCGTCGAGGCGATGCGCACAGTACAGGCGCAGCCCGCCGAAGCCTGAGTGCGTTTTCGGATCAGGCCGCCAGCAATTGCTTGCGGTCGACGCGCTCCTGCTGCGGCGAGCGGGCATAGAGTTCGCGGTAGCATTTGGAGAAATGCGACGCCGAGACGAAGCCGCAGGCGACCGCTACCTCGACCACCGGCATCGAGGACTGGATCAGCAGGTGCCGGGCGCGGTCGAGGCGGATTTCCAAGTAGTAGCGGGCAGGGGATCTGCCCATCTCGGTGCGGAACAGGCGCTCGATCTGGCGGCGCGACAGGTCGACATGGTCGGCGATCTCGATCAGCGACAGCGGTTCGGAGAGATTGCCTTCCATCAGTTCGATGATGGTCAGCACCTTGGAATTCTGCACGCCGAGGCGGGCGCGCAGCGGCAGGCGCTGGCGGTCGGTGGGGCTGCGCACGCGGTCGGTCAGCACCTGCTCGCACACGCGGTTGACCAGATTGTCGTCGAAATCGTCGCCGATCAGCTTGAGCATCATGTCGAGGGCGGCGGTGCCGCCGGCGCAGGTGTAGATGTTCTGGTCGATCTCGAAGAGGTCGGCAAAGACGTTGGCCTTGGGAAAGGCCTCGGAAAAGCCCGGCAGGTTTTCCCAATGGATGGCGCAGCGCTTGTTGGAGAGCAGGCCGGCGGCGGCAAGGATATGCGCGCCGGTGCACAGGCCGCCGACGGCGACGCCTCTGTTGTATTCCTCGCGCAGCCAGGCGAAGGCCGACCTATTCTGGTAGCGCTCGACATTCATGCCGCTGCAGACGATGGCCATGTTCGGCCGATCCGGCCCGGCCATTTTCTTGCGCTCTTCCTCGAGCGAGGTGTTGACGGCGCATTCGACGCCGTTGGAGGCGCGCACCGGCTTGCCGTCGATGCTGGCGAGGCGCCAGCGATAGGCCTCATAGCCGAGCATGCGGTTGGCCGAGCGCAGCGGGTCGAGCGCCGTCGCAAAGGCGATCATGGTGAAGTCCGGGACAAGGAAGAATACAAACGATCGCTTGATCGGATGCTTTACGGCGTTCAAGGGAACCTCACGCGGCCATGGCGCGAACAGGATGTCGCGAACAGCACAGCGACATCAGGAAAAACCATTCCTGTCAATCGGCTAGGGGGCTAAGCGGAAACTATATTTGCGACATGGGTCGCAAATGAGCAATCGTCCGGGATGACAGGCACGGGCTGCCGACGGATTGGGCATGGTGGCGGCGGCATAGGTGCCAAAAATGAGAAACGCCGCTTCGGTCAAGCCGAAGCGGCGCTGTTATCGACTATCGGCAGCGGCAGGGAAGCGCTGAGCGCTAGCCGTTATCTCAGGCAACGAAACCGAGGCGCACCGCATTCATGGCACCGGTCTGGCCGGGCATGGTATTGGCAAGGCGCTGGCGCTCGAGAGCGGTCGTCAGGTTCATTTCGCGGCGGGCAAAGAGGCGGGCAAAAAGCTTCATCATCATCTCCTATCGGTTGCTCAGACGGGTCGCCTTCGCTTGATGGAGTGGGGCAGCTCGTTTGCTGACGGTGATATAGGCCTGCGTGAGCAGAAACTAAATCGCAAATGCGAAGCGCTTGAATGGAAATGCGACATCGTTTGCGACATTATTGGGCATGGTGCCCAAAATTTACGATTACTTACAGTGTGTTACCGGCGACATTGAGGCGCCATGCAAGTGACGCATATGCGCCATGCAGCGGCGACACGGCTCTGAAAATCATTTGAGTGCAAATAAGTTGGAGAAAGCCTGCAGGGCCAATAGAGAAGGCCTGCCGGGCTGGTCTGCGCGGCAGGCCTTCAGCACAAGGTACACAATGGTTTACTTTGCTCCAGCCCAGGATCCGACGCCGTGGCGTGCACCGGTCTTGGTGTCGGCAGCTTCAGGCCAGCCGATATCCTTCTGCAGTTCGATCGGCAGCGAGCGGATCGCACGTTCGGTCTGGAAGCGGGCGCGGGCCGCGCTCAATTCGGTCGCAAGCCGACCGATGGATGACAGGATAGACATTTCATTCTCCTTTGGTTGTGGCACGTCCCGCATGAACGCGTTCCGTCGCCTGGATATTCCGCATCGAGTGCAATTCCGTGTCAGGAGCGTTGGAGCCATGGCACGTCCTGCCTTCGATGGAGTTGACTATCCTCCCAATCTGATGTTCAATCAAACGAAATGGAATGATGCTTCACATCAGAAAAATTGAAGGTCGATCCCGATGAACGCCCCACTCAATCATCCGCTGCCGCTGCTCGATCTCGACGTTTTGCGCACCTTCGTGGCCATTGCAGAGACCGGCAGTTTCACCACGGCGGCCAATGCGGTGTTCCGCACGCCGTCGGCGGTCTCCATGCAGATCAAGAAGCTCGAGGACATTCTCGGGCGCTCTGTTTTCGCGCGGGATGCGCGCTCGGTGACGCTGACCACGGATGGCGAGATGCTGCTCGGTTATGCCCGCCGGCTGTTGTCGATCAACCGCGAGGTGGTGTCGAAGTTCATCATCCCCGAGATCGTCGGCGTGGTGCGGCTCGGCTCGCCGGACGACTATGGCGAGCGCGTGTTGCCGCATGTGCTGAAGCGTTTCGCGCAGTCGCATCCGTCGATTGCCGTCGACGTCACCATCGACCAGAGCAGCAATCTGCGCCGCCGCATGGACGACCGGGCGCTCGACATCACGCTGCTGACCAATTCCTACAAGACCAGCGCACTCGGCGCCGAGGTGCTGCTCACCGAGCCGATCGTCTGGGCCGGCGCCAAGGGCGGCAGCGCGCATCTGCGCGAGCCTTTGCCGGTGTCGCTGTGGGAAGAGGGCTGCGCCTGGCGGGCCGGCGCGCTCGATGCGCTGAGCCGTGAAGGCCGCAATTACCGCATCGCCTATATGAGCGCCCACACGGCAGGCCAGCGCGCCGCCATCATGTCGGATCTCGCGGTTGCACCGTTGCCGAAGTCGTTCCTGGGCAACGACATGGTCGAGCTTTGCCCGAAGGACGGCATGCCCGATATCGGCACCTACAATCTGGCGATGGTGGTGTCGCCGGACGCCAGCGCGCCGGTCAAGGCCGTCGCCGACCATATCCGTGCGACGTTCGAGCTTTTCCGCGAAACCGGCAAGTTCTAGAGCGGTTCACCGTTTCACGGAAACGGCGAGCCGCTCTAACTCCTTGTTTTGACTCAATTCCCAAGGGAAAGCGCTACACGCTTTCCCGGGAAAACCGTTTTACACTTTTCCTGGAATTGCTCTGCTATTCCGCTGCTTGGGCGGGGCGCGCCGCGAGAGCGGGTCGCGCCGTGCGCCGCGCAGTTGCGCGCCGCTTGGTGGGCTCACCTTCAAGGAAGGCGACGATGCTGTCCCTGGCGCGACGCGCCTCCGGCATCTCGATCAGCGGCCAGACGTGGAACATGCCTTCCTCATAGACGACGTCGATATCGACGCCGGCAGCGCGTGCCTTTTTGGCGAAGATCAGATTGTCGGGGCTGAGCAGGTCGTGCGAGCCGGTCAGAAGCAGGGTCTGCGGCAGCACCGAGAGGTCGCCATAGAGCGGACTGATATGCCAGTCCCTGCGATCGATGCCGGCACTGTACATGCGGATCGCTTCCAGCCCGCCGGAAATGCCGAGCCACGGATCGTTGCGTTCCGCCTCGAACACTTCGGGGTTGGACAGCGACATGTCGAGGCCGGGTGAAATCAGCACGTGGCGCGACGGCAAGGGCAGGCCTTCCTCAGCCGCCATCATGGTCAGCACGACGGCCATGTTGCCGCCCGCGGAATCGCCCATGAAGACGATGTCTTCAGCGTCGGTCTCATCCAGCATCTGCCGGTAGACGTCGCCGACCATGCCGAACATGGCGTGGAAATCATGCTCCGGCGCGATGGGATAGATCGGCACGGTGATGCCGAAACCCAAGCGCTCGGCCACCTCGGCGATCAACCCCCAATGATAGGATGTGATCTGGAAGACATAGGCGCCGCCATGCATGTAGAGGATGCGCCTGCGTTCGCCGGCCTTCGGCGCGATTTCATAGACAGGGAAGCCATCGACGCTGCGCTCGGTGATATCGAGCTGCTCCCGCAGCAATGCCGGGGGATGATGATCCTCGGTCTTGCGGGCATAGGCGATCCAGCGCTGCAGGTTTTCCGGGCTGGCAAATGCCTTCTTGCGGCTGTGCCGGAGGATAAAGGAAACGAGGTGGCTTTTGAAACTGGGCATTCGCGTACACAAGCTCGGCCGCAGCCGACTAAGAGAATTCCCCCACTGTCTCGAAGATCGTACCTCCAGCCGAAATGTCAAGATTCTGGCCCAAGCCAACACGGTTGTTTGATCAGCCAGGTCCGCTGTTTTGCGCAGCGCGGCTCAGCGCCGGGGCAGCAGCGCGGCGCGCAGCTTGACGTCGGTCGCAGCCGGGACCATGCGGCGGCCCCGGCGCTTGGTCAGCAATTTGCACTTGTCGGCGAAGGTCATCAGCGGCCCGAGCCCAGGATCAGACGCGACAGGTTGGTCTGGGCGTCGATGCGCGGCGACACGGGCCAGCCGATGTCCTTCTGGATTTCGGGTGGCAGGTTGTTCATGGCGCGCACGGCCTGTGCATTCTTCATGGCCGCACGAAAACGGCCCAGGGTCTCGAACATCTCTATTCTCCTTTGGAGCGTTGTGGCGGCGGAATAGTCCGGTCCGCCATTCGATGTCCGTTAAATGCTTCACGTCTGTATCGGACGGATTGCGCCAAAACAGCGTTTCGGTTTCCAGATCGGTGCGATCTGGAAACATTTGCATACAAATGAAATTGGGCGAATTGGCGGCCTTCGTAAGGCGGCTTATTCCCGGCTGCGCCTGGCGGCATGGCCTTCGCGCGAACGCCGGCGCGGGGCGGCGTCGCCGGCGACGCCATCCTCGCTGACGGTCTTGCGTGGCGGCAATTTCACCGCCGCCGACAGTTTCGGGAACGGATCGACCTTGTTGGGAAGCGCCATGGCGTAGACGAAATGCTCCTGGAATTTCGGCTCCAGTGCGGTCTCGATCTTCTCGATGTGGCTGACCGTGTCCTCGATCTCGCGGCGATAGCCGCGGTTGAGCAGCGCCATCCGCGCACCGGCGCCGGCGGCGTTGCCGACGGCCGAGACCTTGTCGAGGTCGCAGTCCGGGATCAGGCCGAGCACCATGGCGTATTTCGGATCGATGAACGAGCCGAAGGCGCCGGCGAAATGGATGCGGTCGACGTGTTCGGTGTTCTGCTTTTCCATCAGAAGCTTGGTGCCGGCATAGAGCGCCGCCTTGGCAAGCTGGATGGCGCGCACGTCGGTCTGCGTGATGGTGATCTTGGGTTCGCCTTCCTTCAAGACATAAGAGAAGGTGCGGCCGTTGACCGTGACGCGCGGCGACCGCTCGGCCAGCGACCCGTCGATGACGCCATCCTCGGAGATGATGCCGGCGAGGTACATTTCGGCCACGATCTCGATGATGCCGGAGCCGCAAATGCCGGTGACGCCGGTCGCCTGCACGCTATCCAGGAAGCCGGGGTCGTCGGACCAGAGTTCAGAGCCGATGACGCGGTATTTCGGCTCCAGCGTATCGGGGTCGATGCGCACGCGCTCGATTGCGCCGGGGGCAGCGCGCTGGCCGCCGGAGATTTCCGCGCCCTCGAAGGCGGGACCGGTGGGCGAGGAGGCTGCGACCACCCGCTTGCGGTTGCCAAGCACGATCTCGGCATTGGTGCCGACGTCGACGATCAGCATCATCTCGTCCTGGCGATGCGGGCCTTCCGACAGCGTCACGGCTGCGGCGTCGGCGCCGACATGGCCGGCAATGCAAGGCAGCATATAGAGGCGGGCGCCCTGGTTGAGCTTCAGGCCGATATCGGAGGCCTTGATGCGCACCGCGCCCGAGACGGCGAGTGCGAAGGGCGCGCCGCCGAGTTCGGTCGGATCGATGCCGAGGAACAGATGGTGCATGATCGGATTGCCGACAAAGACGGAATCCAGGATGTCGTTGCGCTGGACATTGCCTTCCGCGCAGACCTTGTCGACCAGGCCCGAGATCGCCTCGCGTACGGCGACCGTCATGCCTTCGCGGCCGTCCGGGTTCATCATCACATAGGAGACGCGGCTCATCAGATCCTCGCCGAAGCGGATCTGCGGGTTGGAGGTGCCCGACGAAGCGGCGACGCGGCCCGACAGCAACGACACCAGATGCATGGCGATGGTGGTCGAGCCGATGTCGCAGGCCAGTCCATAGGCCTCGTTCTTGAGGCCGGGCCAGAGTGCTATGACGCGGGCGATGTCGCTTTCGGCATCCTTGTGGATGGCCGCGGTCGCGGTCCAGTTACCCTTGCGCAGTATGCCTTGCACCTGCGGCATCAGGTAGAAGTCGAATTCGAGGTTTTTAAAGCCCCAATCCTTCATCAAGGCGATCTTGAGGCGGTCGAGATCGCCCAGCGGCTTGTGCATGTCGGGCTCTTCGATCTCGACATAGCACATGCGGATTGCCGCATCGCGGGCGATGACGCGCGTGTCGGCATCCTTGCGGATGGTCTGGGCGTTGATGACCGTGTCCTGCGGCACGTCGATGACGAGGTCGCCGAGGATCTGCGCCGAGCAGGACAGGCGCCGCCGCTCGGGCAGGCCGCGGACGCGCTCATATCGCTCTTCCTTGGCGCCCTTGGGCGAGATGTGGTCGTTGGACGAGACGATCTTGTGCTTGGCGAAATTGCCTTCCTGCACTTCGATCTGGCAGCGACCGCAGGTGGCGCGGCCACCGCAGACGCTCTCGACATAGACGCCGAGCTGACGCGCGGCATCGAGCACCGGTGTGCCGACGGGAAAGCGCCCGCGCTTGCCTGACGGCATGAACAGCACGAGCGGATCAGTAATGTTTGCAGGCGAGTTCACGATTGCGCGCTTATCCCCTGGCCATGCGGGCTTCACGGCCGCCGCGCCGGCGACCGCCATTGCCGCCGCCTTCGCCCGGAGCGTTAACGGCGGTGGGCGCTGCGACCGCCTGGCCGCCTTCGGCCGGTTTGTAATCCTTGTAGGTGCGGATCCAGTTGGTGCAGTTCTCGTCGGTGCCGTTGAGCACATTGGCGCCGCGCACGGCTTCCATTTCCTGCGGGCGAACCGGGTTCATGATAGCGCTAGTCATGCCGGCGCCGATCACCATCGGGATGAAGGCGGCGTTGATGCCGTGGCGGTGCGGCAGGCCGAACGAAATGTTGGACAGGCCGCAAGTGGTGTTGACCTTGAGCTCTTCGCGCAGACGGCGCAGCAACGCGAAGACCTGGCGGCCGGCATCGCCGAGCGCGCCGATCGGCATCACCAGCGGGTCAACGACGACGTCATGCGCAGGAATGCCGAAATCGGCGCAGCGCTGCACGATCTTCTTGGCGACGGCGAAGCGCACATCCGGATCCATCGAAATGCCGGTCTCGTCGTTGGAGATGGCGACGACCGGAACGTTGTACTTCTTGACCAGCGGCAGGATGGCTTCGAGCTTTTCCTCTTCGCCGGTCACGGAGTTGACCAGCGGCCGGCCCTTGGCGACCTTGAGCGCTGCCTCGATGGCGGCGGTCACCGACGAGTCGATCGACAACGGCAAGTCGACAAGGCCCTGGACGATCTCCAGCGTCTGCACGAGCAGGCCGGGTTCGGTTTCGTTCGGATTAACGGAGGTGACGCCGGCATTGACGTCGAGCATGGTGGCGCCGCAGGCGGCCTGTTCCAGCGCATCCTTGACGACGGTCTCGAAATTGCCGGCGATCATCTCGGCGGCCAGCTTCTTGCGGCCGGTCGGGTTGATGCGCTCGCCGATGACGCAGAAAGGCTGGTCGAAGCCGATGATGATCTCTCGTGTCGCCGAGGCGACGATGGTCCGGGTCATGAAGTCTCTCCGCCTGATATAAAGATTTCTTTATATCGTTGTCTGGTTTCATTCAAGCGAATGGCTGGCCGTCCGCGCTGTCAGTGCGCGGTCTTCACCATATCCACCTGCGTTTCGGTAATGTCGTCGTGCAGTATGCTCTCGAGCCGGTCGGCGACCATCTGATCGTCGTGGCGGATCTCGCGTTTCCATGGCTGGCGGCCTTTCAGCACACCCGATTCATCGACGATCTCGGCGACATATTCCTCCTGGCGGTAGGCCATCACATGGATGCCGGAGACACCAGGAATTTCCTTCACCTCGTTGATGATGTCGGTGCAGAGCTGCTTGCCTTCCTTCTTCTGGTCCTGCGCACCTTCCAGCCGCTTGATGATGGCGTCGGGAATATGAATGCCCGGCACGTTGGAGCGGATCCATTTGGCCGTCTTGGCCGAAGCCAGCGGGCCGACGCCGCACAGGATGAAAACTTTTTCCGTATGCCCCAAGTCCCGCGCCCTCTGCATGAAGGTTCTGAACATCGGCACGTCGAAGCAGTATTGCGTCTGCACGAACTGCGCGCCGGCGGCGATCTTCTTGCCGAGATGGATCGGGCGGAAATCGAAGGGTGGCGCGAAGGGGTTGACGGCGGCGCCGAGGAAAATTTGCGGCGGCGTCGTCAACTTGCGGCCGGACAGGAACTTGCCGTTGTCGCGCATGATGCGGCAGGTTTCGAGCAACGACATGGAATCGAGGTCGAAGACAGGCTTGGCGCCGGGCTGGTCGCCGGCCTGGACGCCGTCGCCGGTGAGGCACAGCATGTTGGCGACGCCCATGGCGGCACCGCCCAGCACGTCGCCCTGGATCGCGATGCGGTTCCTGTCGCGGCAGGCGATCTGCATGATCGGCGCATAACCCATGCGGGTCAAAAGCGCGCAGATGCCGACCGACGACATGTGGCAGTTGGCGCCGGAGGCATCGACGGCATTGATGGCGTCGACCCAGCCGTCGAAGATTTTCGCGCGGTTATAGACGTCTTCGGGATCGGCGCTGTCGGGCGGGTTGAGCTCGGTGGTGACCGCGAATTCGCCGCGCCGCAGCACACGCTCCAGCCGGCCACGCGAGGAGTGGCCGGGCAGCGGATCGAGCGGCAGATGGATGCCGGCCGGGTTTTCATCGCGCTGGCGGCCGATCACGCGGCCGCTCCAGTGTTGGCTTTGGCCGCTGCTTCACGGGCCGCTGCCGACTGGGCCGTCACCCGCAGCCAGGCCGAGGTTTCGCGCAGCGACTGGTCGACCGGCTTCTGCACGGTCAGGATCCTGTCGCCATGCTCCATGTTCCGCGAGCCTTCCCAGGCCTTAACCCAGACGCAAGGCATATCGGGCTCGACCTCGCAATTGCCGTTGGCGCGCACACCGCCGCAAGGGCCGTTGCGCAGCTGCTTGGGGCAGTTCATCGGGCACGACATGCCGGTCGAGGACAGGATGCACTGGCCGCACATGCGGCAGTCGAACATGAAGCCCTTGACGCGCCTTTCGACAAACTTGATCGGCGCCTCGACGCGCCCATAGCCGAGGCCTTTCCAAAGCGGATGAAGAAGCAGGAACATGTCGGCGAACCTGGAGTAGAACCATTCGAGCAATCGCGAGTGCCGAATGGACCACAGCCTGATGGCAAACGACCGCTGCACGCGCCGCTGCGGCGACACGTCGGCCGGCTTGTAGTCGGATTTCGGCGCTGCCTTCTTGACCTGCGTGGCCTGGGTAAACGGCTGGGTAACCCTTGGCCCTTCTTTGGCAGGAGTGGTTTCAGACATTTTCTTTCCCGCCTGCCTTGACTAGAGCGACCAGCCGCTCGCGGTCGTATTTCGCGTCGATGTCGCTGAATGCCTTCTCGACCTCGACTTCGAGGTCGTCGCCGACCGGGATCGGATCGGCCTTGCGCCATTCGGCGAGGTAATCGTCGGTGCCGCCGGCGCCGGTGCGCATGGCGCACATATCGATCGCCTCGGTGAAGCGCAGCGGCAGTTCGCGCTTGGCGTTCTGCCGGCCCTTCTTGACAATGACCTGGGCGGGGATGTCGCGCCAATAGACGACGATCAGATCGGCCATGAATTCTCTCACTCCCTGTAGAGCGCCGTGCGTCCATGAGGGAAACGACGCTCCACCACTTTGTCCAGCAGGTGCGAGCATTGCCGGATGCGCAGTGGGGCTGCTTGTTATGGGACGACGCGCGCGCATTCAAAAGCGACGCTATTGAGAGTCGCAAAAAGAAAGGCGAGATTCCGAGGGAAGGCTGGCTACCAAACCCGCTTGGTCAGGCCGGTCCAGAGATAGAACCAGATCGTCGGGTGGTACCATTGTTTCGAGGGCAGGTCCGGCTTGATCGTGGCCAACTTTCCGTCCAAGGCGTCGCGGACCGCCTCGACGCAGATGTCGCGCGAGAACGCCGCCTGGCGCAACGCATAGCTCGAAATGATGTCGCCGGGCTCCGGCTTGCCGCGCGCCTGTTTCAACACGCCGCCGGTGTCGACGCCGGCGTCGACCAGATGCACGGTGGTGCCGAAATTCTGGAGATCGCCGGAGGCCAGCGCCCAGTAGCCGCCATTCATGCCGCGGTATTTGGGCGCGATGCCGGCGTGGTAGTTGAGCACCGGGCAGGGCATTTGCGCCAGCGTCTGCCGGGACAAAATCCGGCAGCCGGCGAGCAGCACCACGCCCGGGCGGATGTCGGCGACCGCCTGCAGGCAATCGGGCCCGTCGGCGGAGGAGACGTGGATGATCTTTTGTCCCGGCCTCGGCTCTGTCTGCAGTTTTTGCGCTGCGATCAGCCGCTCCGCGTGCCCGGCGAAGAAGCGTTTGCCGAGCCTGGTCAGCACCATCGTGCCAAGCTGGCCGATGGCCGAAAACAAGCCCTGGCGGCGCGCCCGGCCGAGCAGCAATTGTTTTTTGGATTCAGGGCTTTCGAGGATGACGCTGACAGGACCGAACTGGTCGGCGATGGCGTTGACGATGGCCCAGATGTGCGGCCCGCCTTCGGTGACGATGACGATCGCAGCACTTTTTTCAACCGCTGATGCCATGGCGCGCTTTCTTGCCGGCGCGCAACCATTTGCCGTGCGCCGCCCGGCTCAATTCTGTGCCGGGCGAGGTTAAATCTTGATGACCGCCGGGCCAGCGAGAGACCAACGGATCAGCGCTTGAACTCGATGATGTCAAGTTTCGATTCGTAGTAGGGCGCCGGGAATTCGATGCGCCATTCATTGGCGCTGGTGCGGAAGGCATAGCCGACCTGGTCGCTTTCCGGGCCGCTGCCATAGGGTTTTGGCTTGTTGTCATTGACATAGCCGGAGCCGAGATAGATCGCGCGTTTTTCGCTATCGTCGAAGAAACGGCCCTTGGTGCGTTGCGAGCCGCTGACCTTTTCCAGCTGCCAGCCGGAGCCATCGTCCGTGACCTTGCACTTGAACCAGCCATAGATGACCAGCGGGCCGGTCAGGCCCACCTTGATGGTTCGGCATTGCCAGTTGCCGCTCAGGTCCTTGTCGGAAAAGGCCACTATCGGCTTTGCCAGCAGCGCGTCGAGTTGGCTGACCTCAGCCGGGTCTCCCGCTTTTGCCTCGGCCAGCGCCGCCTTGCGGGTCTCGCCATATTTGTCGAGGCGAACCTTGTCGGCAGGCGTGATGATCTTCTGCACCTCGCCGTCGGCGCGAGCGGGCAAGACGAGGCAGAGGAGGCCAAGGGCGGCGAGCAGGACGCGAGGGGTCATCGGTGGTATCCATGTTGGCGCGGCTGGAGCAGCCGATTCTATCTTCCAGTGCACACTTACCCATTCGCGGCGGCCTGTCATCCGTGCTTAAACAGCGGTATGTTCCGCGGGAGGTGCGCGTGGGGGTTACAATCCATTTTGAGGGACAACTGCGCGGAGAGGAACAATATGTTGCGCTGTTGCAGGAAGTTGAAGCGCTTGCCATCGCTCGAGAAAGGCGATTTCGGCCGATAGACGAGGCCGAAATGGTTCTCAACCGGGTCATCGACGAACGCAGCGTTGACTATATCGGCCCGGTCTTGGGGATAGAATGCCAGCCGCATCCCAAGTCGGATCGCCTAAGGTTCGAGTTCGACAGGGACCTCTTCATGCAGCAATATTGCAAGACCCAGTTTGCGGGGTCGGAGGCGCATATCGAGATCATCGAGTTGCTTCGCAAAGTTGCTCCTTTTTTCGACAAGTTCGACGTCTTCGATGAAGGCGAGTACTGGGAACTGGGCGACCGCACAATTCTGCAGGTCAATCTCGACACAGTCGACGCTCTGCTTGCAGAGGCTTTGCGCAAGGATCCAACTGCAAGAGGGCCGATCCGGTTAGACAACGGCCGCGTTGTCGATTTCGTGTCGGATCCGCAACCGGAGAGCAAATAATCCGAAGTCGGGCGCCTAACGCAATTCTTCTGGATGTGCCGCCACCCGCGCCAATTCAGCCGTCAGGTCGCCATAGCCGGTCGAGCGGCGCTCATAGGCGAGGCCAAGCATCTTCGCGGCCTTCTCGGCGACCTTGTCGAGTTCCGGATCGTCGGTCTGGGCGATGTAGATCAGCTTCTGGTAGTTGCCGAAATAGTCCTTGATCAGCTCCGGGTGCTTGTCGAGGCCGAGCGGCTTCATGAAGAAGGCGTCGAACTGGCGGCACAGGAAATCGGTCATGTAGAACGACATCATGTCGTCGTCGGCGACCTTCGCATAGGCGTCCATGCCCTGGTAGAAGGCAAAGCAGTGCGGCCCGGCCATGCGCTCGACGCCGTGCTTCTCCAGGACCCGGTCGAGCATGCCGCCGGTACCGCAATCGGCATAGCCAACGAAGATGTTGCTATAGCCTTCCGCCTTGGCCTTTTCGATCGCCTTGTCCATCGCCGGTGCGATGCGGTCGGGGTAGAAATGGAACTCCGCCGGCAGGCAGGTCAGGTCGAGATGGTCGAGCTTGAGCTGCTCCTTGACGGCCAAAACTTCGCGCGCAATCATTCCGCAGGCGATGACTAGCAGCCTGTCGTCCTGATTCGGTTTCGTTTTTTGCATTCTGGCCATGGAACCCGGTCGAAGCGGCCTTCGTTGCTGTGGGGCGAATCTATCGAGAGAGGGATAAACCGTCCATGAAACTGTTACGCGTTGCGCCGATTGCAATCCTTGCCTGCATCCTGGCGCTTACGGCCTGTGCCAACACCGTCCGTGGTGTCGGCCGGGATATCAAATCGACTGCGAAAGCCGTCGACGACACCGTCACCAAACCCTGACGCAGCAATCCGTTCCAATAGCTGGAACAAAAAAGCCGCGCTGCAAGGCGCGGCTTTCGATTGTGGCCCAGACGCCTTGCGTAACAGATCAGGCTGAAGCGCGCACGTTATGCTTGCGCTTCATGAAGTCCTTGGCGGTCTCGACCGCCACAGCCGCGTCGCGGCAATAGGCATCGGCGCCGACGGCCTTGCCGAATTCCTCGTTTAGCGGCGCGCCGCCGACCAGGACGACATAGTCGTCGCGGATGCCCTTTTCCTTCATCGTGTCGATGACGACCTTCATGTAAGGCATGGTCGTGGTCAAAAGCGCCGACATGCCGATAATGTCGGGCTGGTGCTGCTCGATGGCGTCGAGGTATTTTTCCACCGCATTGTTGATGCCGAGATCGATGACGTCGAAGCCGGCACCTTCCATCATCATGCCGACGAGGTTCTTGCCGATGTCGTGGATGTCGCCCTTGACGGTGCCGATCACCATCTTGCCCTGCTTCGGCGCGCCGGTGGCGGCCAGCAGCGGGCGCAGGATGAACATGCCGGCTTTCATCGCGTTGGCCGACAGCAGCACCTCGGGAACGAACAGGATGCCGTCGCGAAAGTCCTCGCCGACGATGCGCATGCCTTCGACCAGAGCTTCGGTCAGCACCTTGTAGGGCACCCAGCCGCGCTCGAGCAGGATGTTGGTGCCTTCCTCGATCTCTTCCTTCAGTCCGTCATAGAGATCGTCGTGCATCTGCTGCACCAACTCGTCGTCGGAAAGCTCGGAGAGGATGATCTCGTCGTCGGCCATTTTTCTCGGGCTCCTTGCCGCGCGGATGCGATCACGGCGGCTTAAAATAATCGCGTCAATACCTAACCCGGCGGGGGCAGGTATCCATAGCTGATTTGCGACTTCCCGCAAAAGGAAAGCGACCGCAAATCTATTGGAATTCTTGTCGATTTTGCGACAGGCGTTGGCGCTGGCGGGCCGTTTCGAATAGGGTGCATGGCTACGATCCGGGCGAGAAGCCGCCTACGCGGCCGCAAACGGTTTTTAGGGAAAAACGATCATGAGTGAAAACGCGTCAGTCGACCAGGAAGCGTCCAATGCGCGACGTGGACGTGCTGCCAGCGGCGGCGCGGCTGCAAGGCGGGCGGCGCGCTCGGGCGGCGGACCGGGCACCCAGCTCACCTATATCAAGCGCAAGATCAACATCTATGAGGTCCTCAACGAGGAAGGCCTGGCGATTATCGAAAACAACACCGATACGGTACTGGAAGAGATCGGCATCATCTTTCGCGACGACGCCGAGGCGCTGCAGCTTTGGAAAGAGGCGGGCGCCGACGTCAAGGGCGAGCGCGTGCATTTTCCCAAGGGCCTCTGCCGCTCGCTGCTGAAGACCGCGCCGCCCATCTACACCCAGCATGCGCGCAACGCCGAACGTTCGGTGCAGATCGGCGGCAACGCCACGGTCTTCGCGCCGGTCTATGGTCCGCCCTTCGTGCGCGATCTCGACGGTGTCAGGCGCTACGCGACGATCGAGGATTTCCGGAATTTCGTGAAGCTCGCCTATATGGCGCCGTCGATTCACCATTCGGGCGGCACGGTTTGCGAGCCGGTCGACGTGCCGGTCAACAAACGCCATCTCGACATGATCTACAGCCACATCAAATATTCGGACAAACCGTTCATGGGTTCGGTGACGGCGCCAGAGCGGGCCGAAGACACCGTCGCCATGGCCAAGATCGTGTTCGGCGACGATTTCGTCGAAAACAACACCGTGCTGACCAGCCTGATCAACGCCAATTCGCCGATGGTGTTCGACGAAACCATGCTGGGCGCGCTGAAGGTTTATTCGCGTCACAACCAGGCTTGCATCGTCACGCCGTTCATCCTTGCCGGCGCGATGAGCCCGGTCACGGTGGCCGGCACGCTGACGCAGGTTCTGGCAGAGGTGCTGGCCGGCGCCTCTTTCACGCAGTTGATCCGTCCCGGCGCGCCGGTGCTGTTCGGCACCTTCGCCTCGTCGATCTCCATGCAGTCTGGTGCGCCGACCTTCGGCACACCGGAGCCGTCGCTGGTTTCCTACGGCGCCGCACAGCTTGCCCGCCGGCTCGGTCTGCCGTTCCGCACCGGCGGCTCGCTCTGCGCCTCCAAGGTTCCGGATGCGCAGGCCGCCTACGAGAGCGCCAACACGCTCAACTCGACCATTCTTGCCGGCACCAATTTCGTCCTGCATTCGGCCGGCTGGCTCGAAGGCGGACTGGCGTCCTGCTACGAAAAATTCATGATGGACATCGATCAGCTCGGCATGACGCAAAAGTTTTCCGAAGGCGTCGACCTCTCGGAAAACGGCCAGGCGATGGACGCCATCCGCCAGGTCGGCCCGGGCAGCCACTATCTCGGCTGCGACCACACCCAGGCCAATTTCCAGACCGCCTTCTACCGCTCCAGCATCGCCGACAACAATTCCTACGAGCAGTGGCTGGCCGAGGGCGAGAAGACAGCGCCGCAGCGCGCCAACGAACTCGCCCGCCGCTGGCTGGAGACCTATGAGGCGCCGTATCTCGATCCGGGCATCGACGACGGGCTGAAGGACTACATCGCGACGAAGAAGGCGTCGATGGCTGACGCCTTCACCTGAAAGGAGCCCGAGTCAGGCGGGGCTAAAGTCGCCAACATCATCCACAAGGAAGTCTGGCGGAGCGCTTTCTCCGACCCGGACAAGAAGGGATGATTGCGCGGCGCCGGGCTGACGAGATAGCGGCCGCGCTTTCCGCCGACGGCCTCATCCTGCGCGGCGGCTTCAATTTCGCAACAAGCGAAACGCCGCCGCATGGCCCTTCAGTTGCCCCCGCCAAATCCGTGCTGTTGGTGGGGCAGGCGGGAGCGGCACCCTGGCCGCATTTCCTGCGCTGGCGCGACCGGCAACCGCAAACCATTGCTAATCCGCTCGACACATGGTCGCGCGCAGTGATCGGTGCGGTGGCGGAGAAATTCGGCGCGCGCGCCGTTTCGCCTTCGGACAGACCTTATCTGCCGTTCCAGCAATGGGCGATGCGAGCGGAGGGGCTGAGACCGTCGCCGCTGGGCATCCTGATGCATCCGCAGTACGGGCTCTGGCATGCCTATCGCGGCGCGTTGCTGTTCGAGGATGAGATCGCGCTTCCTGAACGTCGCGAAGCGATTCACCTTTGCGACGCCTGTGTTGCAAAACCTTGCCTGAAATCCTGTCCGGTTGACGCCTATTCCGCGGATGGTTTCGCTCATCAGGCTTGCCTGGCGCATGTGCGGGGATCGAAGGGCGAACCATGCCGCGGCGGCGGCTGCCTCGACCGCAACGCCTGTCCGTATGGCACGGCCCATCGCTATCCGCCTGAGGTTCAGGCCTTTCACATGACGGCGTTTGCCGGCCTGTAGCCGGGTCGAAAGCCCGCACAAAGTGTTGAACGGGATTGTCAGGGAACGGCTTGCCCTGACGGTGCCTGCTTATATGTATCGCACGACATTTAACGGAGCGGGCCATGGCGAAGCAGGACATTGAGATCAAGACCGGGGACGGCGTGGCGAAAGCCGGGCTGTTCCGCTCGGCGACCGCTTCCTCGTCCAGGGCCGGCATCATTCTCTATATGGACGCTTTCGGTCCGCGACCGGCGCTCGACGCAATGGCGGAACGGCTGGCAGGCGAGGGCTATGCCGTGCTGGTGCCGGATCTTTTCTATCGCAAAGCACCCTACGGGCCGTTCGAGCCCAAGACCGCTTTCGTCGTCGAGGAGACCAAGGTCGCGCTGACGGCGTTGGTCCACGGCACGACACAGGACATGACCATCCGCGACAGCAGGGCGTTCCTCGACACGCTTACCGCTGAAGGTGTCACCGGACCGGTCGGTGTCGTCGGTTACTGCATGGGCGGGGCGCGGGCTTTGAATGCGGCTGCAACCTATCCCGATCGCATCGTGGCGGCGGCGAGCTTCCATGGCGGCAATCTGGCCAGCGATGCCGCCGACAGCCCGCACCGCAAGGCCGCAATGATCAAGGCGCGCGTCTATGTCGGGACATCGGGCGTCGACCGCAGCTTTCCGCCGGAGCAGTCGGCGCGGCTGGTCGAGGCGCTGCGCGTGGCGGAGGTCGACCACGCCATCGAAAACTATGCCGGCATGGCGCATGGCTGGTGCGTGTCGGACCACTGCGTCTTCAACGCGGCCGGCGCCGAACGTCATTGGAAGCGACTGACGACGCTGTTCGCCGAGACGCTGATCTAACGAGGCGTTGCCTGAAGTCGCAACGAACGGGTAGAGACTGCACGATTGGCGCGGCCTGTTAAAACAGCGCCAGTCGAGCGGGAACGAACAGCCTGATGCAATCCTATGATGTCGTGGTGATCGGCGCCGGTGCGGCCGGAATGATGTGCGCCATCGAGGCGGGCAAGCGCGGCCGCTCGGTCCTGGTGCTCGATCACGCGGCAAAGCCCGGCGAGAAGATCCGCATCTCCGGCGGTGGCCGCTGCAATTTCACCAACATCCACACCAGCCCGAAGAATTTCATCTCCGGCAATCCGCATTTCTGCATTTCGGCGCTCAGCCGCTACACGCAAGGCGACTTCATCGCGCTCGTCGAACGCCATGGCATTGCCTATCACGAGAAGACGCTGGGACAGCTGTTTTGCGACGGCTCGGCGCGCCAGGTCATCGACATGCTGGTTTCCGACATGCAGGATTGGGGTGTGGAACTGGCGTTGTCGACCGAGGTGAGGAACGTCAGCAAGACCGCGGACGGGTTTGTGCTGACGCTCTCCGCTGGCAGCGTCGCTTGCAGCTCGTTAGTCGTGGCTTGCGGGGGCAAGTCGATCCCCAAAATGGGCGCGTCCGGTTTCGGCTACGAGCTTGCGGCGCAATTCGGCCTTCCGGTGGTGGAAACACGGCCGGCGCTGGTGCCGCTTACCTTCGACGCAAGAACGCTGGAGCGGCTGGCGCCTTTGGCCGGCAATGCCGTCGATGCCGAAGTCGCCTGCGGCAAGACGCGGTTTTCAGAAGCGATGCTGTTTACGCATCGCGGCTTGAGCGGGCCTTCCATCCTGCAAATATCGTCCTATTGGCGCGAGGGCGACGAGATCCGCATCGCCATGCTGCCGGGGAGGGATGTGGCGGAACTGCTTCGCGCCGCCCGGCGCGTCAACGGCAGGCAAGCGGTGCAGACGGTGCTTGCAAACCATTTGCCGAAGCGCCTTGCGCAAGCAGTCGCCGAGCGCAGTGGGATCGATGGCAATCTCGCTGATTTGACAGACCTGCAAATGAAAACCGTCGAAGCCGCCGTCAACGACTGGCGCATCAAGCCGGCCGGCTCCGAGGGTTACCGCACGGCGGAAGTGACGCTTGGCGGTGTCGATACCAACGGGCTCGATCAGAAGACGATGCAGGCGAAATCCGTGCCGGGGCTGTTTTTCATCGGCGAAGTCGTCGATGTCACGGGCTGGCTGGGCGGCTATAATTTTCAGTGGGCTTGGTCGTCCGGCTGGGCCTCGGGCCAGGTGTGCTGATATTCAGGTGAGGCCGGCCTGCAAACGACGGCTTTCAGTGCTTCCGGTGCTCGCGTACCAAAAGTACGCTCCACTCCGGTTCTCGAAATCCATCGTTTTCGGCTCGGCCTCACCTGAATCTCAGCGCACCTGTTGCGCGTGCATCCGTCGCCTCGGAAAAAAATCTTTCCATAACCCCAAGGATTGGCCATTAGCCTTCGTCCAACAGGCAAATGATGGCGATGATGCTGGATGAAAGCGAAGCCTCCGACGCCGAATTGATCGGGCGGGCGAAGGGCGGAGACAGGGGTGCCTTCGGCAAATTGCTGGAGCGGCACTACGACTTCGTCTATCGCGCCGCCTATCGCTGGTGCGGAAAGAAGGCCGATGCCGAAGACATCGCCCAGGAGGTCTGTGTCCGTCTCGGCAAGGCGATCCGCGACTACCGCGGCGGCGGCGCGTTTACGACATGGCTCTATTCCGTGACGCTGAACGCGGCGCGCGACATGATGCGCAAGACGACGCGCGAAAACGTCAAGACCGAGGCTTTCGGCGCCTACAGCATGATATCGGGAGAGGCATCCGCCGAGCCCGAAGATCCGACTGAGGCGCTCTGGGCAGCGGTGCGGCAACTGCCGGACAAGCAGCGCGATGCAGTACTTCTGGTCTATGGCGAAGGGTTGAGCCATGCGGCCGCCGCCGAGGCGATGGCAATCTCGGAGACGACGGTTTCCTGGCACATCCATGAAGCGAAGAAACGGCTGAAGACGTTGATTCGTTCAGCCGGGGAAGTGTGACCATGGTCGACGACAACGAACTCAACAGGCTGCGCGATGCAGCAGTACCTGCGCCGGGCGAGAGCGCGAAGACACGCGCCTTCGAAGCCGCCATGCGCGCCTATGATCAGGAAAATATTTCTGCCGTCACCCAAGGATCGGTCGGCGGGCTTCGTCTCACAGAGCGAGCACAAAAGCTCTGGAGCGAGATCATGCAAAAGAAACTCATCGCCACGCCAGCCATTGCCGGGCTCGTCGCCCTGCCGATCGCCGGATACGCCACCTTCCACATGCTGAGGGAACAGCCGTTGCCGTTCGGTAGCGACGAGAAGATCACCGAGACGCTGGCCGACAAGCCGGCAACCAATGGGCCGGCGATCAACGCGCCGGTAAAAGAAAAGCAGGCGCCTGAAGGCGACAAGAAGGCCGACGCCGATGTGCGAAGCCGCGACACCACTACGCCGCTTACGCCACCCGCGTCGCCGAAGCCCGAATCGACCGTTGCTGTCGCCCCGGCGCAGCAGGATGCGCTGGGACGCGGCGTGTTGGCCGAGCCTGCGCCAGTTGAGAGCCGCGAGTTGTCGCTTGACGGCACCGCTGCCCCGGCCGGCGTCGCGCGGGTCGACCGCATGGCCGGCGCGACCGAATCCAAGTACCTGGCGCAGCCTTCGACGATGCCGGCCGACCAGATAGCGCCGCAGGAGCCAAACCGCGACCGCGTCGAGGATTTCAAGACCAATCCTGTGCATGCAGCGCTTCAGGATCCGGTCTCGACCTTCTCGATCGACGTCGACACCGCTTCCTATTCCTTCGTCCGCGGCTCGCTGAAGCAGGGCTACCTGCCGCAGGCCGACACGGTGCGCGTCGAGGAGATGGTCAATTACTTCCCCTATGACTGGAAGGGGCCGGACTCGGCTTCGACGCCGTTCAATTCGACCGTCAGCGTCATGCCGACGCCGTGGAACGGGCACACCAAGCTGATGCACGTCGCCATCAAGGGCTTCGACATCAAGCCGGTCGAGCAGCCGAAGGCCAATCTGGTGTTCCTGATCGACGTCTCGGGTTCGATGGATGAGCCGGACAAGCTGCCGCTGCTCAAGTCGGCTTTCCGGCTGCTGGTCAGCAAGCTCAAGGCGGACGACACCATCTCGATCGTCACCTATGCCGGTGACGCCGGCACCGTGCTGATGCCGACCAAGGTCACCGAGAAGGACAAGATCCTCAACGCTATCGACAATCTGCAGCCGGGCGGCTCGACGGCCGGCGAGGCGGGTATCAAGGAAGCCTACAAGCTTGCCCAGCAGTCCTTCGTCAAGGACGGCATCAACCGTGTGATGCTGGCCACGGACGGCGACTTCAATGTCGGCCAGACCGATGACGACGATCTGAAGCGACTGATCGAGCAGGAGCGCAAGACCGGCGTCTTCCTGTCGGTGTTCGGCTTTGGACGCGGCAATCTGAACGACCAGATGATGCAGACCATCGCCCAGAACGGCAACGGCACCGCCGCCTATATCGACACGCTGGCCGAGGCCGAGAAGGTTCTGGTCGAGGATGCTTCCTCGACGCTGTTCACCATCGCCAAGGACGTCAAGGTCCAGGTCGAGTTCAATCCGGACAAGGTCTCGGAGTACCGGCTGATCGGCTATGAAACCCGCGCCTTGAACCGCGAGGACTTCAACAATGACCGCGTCGATGCCGGCGATATCGGCTCCGGTCATTCGGTGACCGCCATCTACGAGATCACGCCGAAGGGCAGTGGCGGCGAGCAGATGGATCCGCTGCGCTACGGCCAGGCCGCGGTCGACAATGGCGGCGTCGCCAACGCCGACGAATATGCCTTCGTGAAAATCCGCTACAAGCTGCCGAACGAAGACGTCTCGAAGCTGATCACCACGCCGGTGACGTCGGCCAACGAGGTCGCGTCCTTCGACCAGGCCAGCACCGACCAGCGTTTCTCCGTCGCTGTCGCCGCCTTCGGCCAGAAGCTGCGCGACGAGGATGCGACCGCGAAGTTCGGCTACGACAAGATCATGGAGATTGCCACCGCCGCCCGAGGAGCCGACCCGTTTGGGTACAGGTCCGAGTTCCTTTCGCTTGTGCGCCTTGCCTCGGCGCTCGGCGGTAACCGGTAGTGGCAATACAGCCGGTTCCTTTCAGACGGGGGTCGTTCTGATACGGGGAACCGGCTACGGGCGGGTGAGGCAGGCCGGCGGGGGAAACCCTGCCGGCCTTTTTTTCGGATCGATTGATCCGAAGCGCACAGATGATCCGCCTGATCGTTAAATTGCGCAGCTTTTCCGGAACGTCATCGCAATGCCCTGCTATTATTGCATGGGGTCGGGACTGGGCTTGGGGAGCCGGGAATTGCAGATCATGAACATTGGAAACACGACGCCGGCGGTGAGACACACGCAGGCGTCGGGAACGCTGTCGCCAGAATCCAGGCGCATCATGGATGACGTCGACGCAGCCCGGAATACCGCAAAGTCGGCGCTGACCAATGACCGCTTTCGCGTCATGCTGGAGCAGATCGGCAATCCGCAGTCGTCGGGTGACCTGGTGACGATGAATGAAAGCGCCGACAGCACCGCCCTGGATTTCAAGACGGCCCTATCGCGTTACGCTGAAAACAGCGAATAAGTTCGATATCAGGCCCGGGTGCGGCGGCGTTCGCGGCGGGCTTCGCTGGTCTCGGCGGTGTTTTCCGTCGCCACCTTGTTGCGCATCGGACCGATGCGCTCGACGATCGCCGCGACGGTCGGGCGTTCGGATTTGGTGTGCGCGTCGAGCGCCTTGCGCATGGCGGCAAGGTGCTGGAACGACGTGCCGCAGCAGCCACCGATGATCTTCGCGCCGCCATCCACCGCCAGCCGGACATAGTCGGCCATCAGCTCCGGCGTGCCGGAATAATGGATCTCGGTGCCACGAAATTCGGGAATGCCGCAATTGCCCTTGACGATCACCGTCGCTTCCGGCTTCGCCTCGGTCATGTCGAGCAGCGAGGCCAGGATGTCGGAGGCGCCGACACCGCAATTGGCGCCGACACCGAGCGGTGTCTCTGAAAGTCCGTCGACGACGCCGTGGATATCCCTGGGCAGCAGGCCCATCATGGTGCGGCCGGCAGTGTCGAACGAACCGGTATAGGTGTAGGGCAGGCCGACGCGGATGGCGGCCTCCGCCGCGGCGCGGATTTCGTCCGGCGCAGACATGGTCTCGATCCAGGCGACTTCGGCGCCGCCTTCCTTGAGACCCTCGATCTGCTCGGCAAAAGCCTCGACTGCTTCGTCATAGGTCATGGTGCCGAGCGGCACCAGCAACTCGCCGGTCGGACCGACCGAGCCGGCGACGATGACTTTCCTGTCGGCCTTGTCGGCGACCGCGCGGGCAATCTCTGCGGCGCGCTTGTTCAACGCATGCACGCGGTCCTGCGCATGATGCAGCTTCAGCCGGTGGCGGGTGCCGCCGAACGAGTTGGTGAGGATGATATCGGCGCCGGCGTCGACGAAATTCTGGTGCAGGCTGGTGATGGTGTCGGGCGCTGTCTCGTTCAGCAACTCGGGCGCTTCGCCGGCCTCCAGACCCATGGCGAACAGATTGGTGCCGGTGGCGCCATCGGCGAGCAGCACGCCCTTTTCGGCCAGCAGAGCATCGATGGGATTGTTCGCGGTCATCGGATCGACTTTCAGATATTTGAATGGAATAAGGATATAAAGAAGTCTTTATGTCCAGTCAATGTGTTTGCGACCGGCAATGCCGCGCGGCGCACCTTTCCGGGGCGTTGGGGATCAGGCAGAACCCGATGGAAATGACGCGCCGGCCAGATTGCGCGCGTAGGCGGCGGCCTCATGCGGGTTGATGTCGGCGGCCCGGATCAGATTGTCGAAATGCTGGGTCAGCGCTTGGACCGGCTGGGTGGCGTTCAGCACGACATACATGTCGCCGACATAGATGGCGGCGCGATAAGGGCCGAAGATGGTCAGCGGGATGGAATAGCGCATGCGGCCGTCATAGAGGAACAGGCGGAAGGTGGGGTAGAGATCGTCAAGCAGCGTCGCCATATGGGCAAGCTGCTGCCGGCGGTCAGCCTCGGGAAAGCGGTCCCAGACGCCCAGGCCGCGGGCAAAGATCTCAAGCGTATGGCGCGGCATGCAGACCTCCATGTCGGTCTCAGGGCGCCGGTTGTACTCGATGCGGTACTGCGTCTCGCTGGCCTGCGCCAGACGGCTGCGGTTGGTGATGTTGGCTTCGTAGTCGACCAGCTGGCGTGTGCGCAGGAGATCGGGAATGCCGGCCGGCACATAGCGGATCTTGGTGCCTGCGGCCTCGGCGAACCATTTGGCGAGCAGCGTGCGGTCGAAGCCGTCGGGCGCCTCTTCGATCTCCAGGCTTTCGCGGATTTCGCCGGTGACGCCTTCATCCTGGGAGAGGCCGAGCAGCCAGTCCAGCGAGATCTTGAATTCGGCGGCGATGTTGAGCAGCGTTTCGGCACGTGGCAGGCGCGTCGAGGCGCCGGACATCAGTTGCGACAGCGCCGACCGGTCGATGCCGACTGCTGACGCGAAAGCCGACTGGTTGAGATCGGACCGTGTCAGGAGCAGCTTCAGGCGCTCCCGGAAGATTGCCGAAAGGTCCCGTTTGTCCACTGTTCGTTCTCCGCACTCTCTTAGGAAAAATTTGCGCCCGAGCCGTCGAATCAGCATTTCCAGCGTAAATGAATCCGTAGGGTTGTTTACAATGCATAACATCTGCGGTCAAAAATGCGCAATCGCAACATTTTGTACACTTTGTCTCGTTGAGCGGAATCGCTTCTCCTGACACTATGCTGTCAGGAACAATTCCGGCGACTGAGGGACAGTGGTCGATAGCATGACAGGCAAGCGCATCAAGCGACGCGACGCAGCGGCCATCGAGTGGCCGACCGTGGTCCTCGCTTTCTTCTGTTACGGAATGTGGCTCGCTGCCGGGCTCCTGCTCTGGCCCTCTTATCCGACCCCGGCACTTCTTCTCCTCGGCTTCATCCTGGCCTTGCAGTCGTCGATCATGCACGAAGTGCTGCATGGCCATCCGACGCGCAGCGCGCTCATCAACGAAGCCTTGGTCTTCCTGCCGATCGGCCTGGTCTGGCCGTTCCGTCGCTTCAAGACGCTCCATTTGCGCCACCACGCCGACGAGCGCCTGACCGATCCGCTCGACGATCCCGAGAGCTATTACCAGGCGTTGTGGATGCATGACGATCTGCCGCCGACGATGAAATTCCTGCTCAAGATCAACAACACCATGGCCGGCCGTTTCTTTCTCGGCCCCTGGCTGTCCTGCATCGGTTTCTTCGTCGACGACGCCAGGCATGTGATTGCCGGCGATAAGGCGATCGGCAAGGCATGGCTGCTGCATGCGATCGGCCTCGCCATCGTGGTGCCGATCGTTCAGTTCGGCTTCGGCATTCCGGTATGGCTCTACATTCTGGTGCCGGTCTGGCTCGGCCAGTCGCTGATCGCGGTCCGGACTTTCGCCGAACATCAGTGGTCCGAGCACCCTGAAGGACGCACGGTGATCATCGAGCGCTCGCCGCTGTCGTTCCTGTTCCTCAACAACAATCTGCACTTCGTTCACCACAAGACGCCGACGGTTGCCTGGTACAGACTTCCAAAACTGTTTGCCGACCGCCGCGACGAGTGGCTGCGGATGAACAATGGCTACGCCTATCCGAACTATTTCGCACTGATCAAAGCCTACGCCTTCAAGGCCAAGGAGCCGATCGTGCACCCGGTGCTGCGCCGCCAGCCCGAGCCGGGCAGGGCGTTCAAGCCGCGCATCAGGGCGCGCAGCATCAGCGGGCTTGGCAGCGCGCCGGTTCCGGCCGAACCGCCGAAGGAATAATCCCCGGACTTCCCGAACCCGTGTCGGCCAATTCTGATTGGACGCCGCGTTTTTGCGATCCTTTCCCGAGCCATGATGATTGAGTGTCGGCATGAGTGATTTGGTTGCGGCATTGCCGATGTATGACTGGCCCGAAGTGCGCGGCGAGGTCGACGCGCAATGGGCAGCGTTGCGCGATGCTTTTCGGCACAAGGGCGTCGATGGGCCGCAGACAATCGTGCGCCGCAATGGCGACCTGCCGCCGGTGCCGGGCGGTATCCACGACGCCGAGGGCAGACTGATCGCGCCCGATCCGGCGACACTGCCGCCGGACGAACTCGACCATCACCAGCTTTGGCTGCATCCGGCGCTGCTGTTCGCGCAGACCTGCTGGGGGCCGATGGAACTCGGCCTGAGCAAGCATGTGCAGGTGGTCGGCCAGCCGAGCTACTACGCTTACGAGGGCGGCGAAGGCGAACTCTATTCGAGCGCGCTGGTGATGCGGACGGGCGAGGGACCGGAGGTTCGCTCGCCCGCGGATGGCAAAGCCTCGCTGCCGCTCGATCTGATGCGCGGCAAGCGTTTTACCTACAACAGCCTCGATTCGATGTCGGGCATCATTGCACTGGCGCGCGATCTGCAGGCCGCCGGCGAAAGCCTGGATATCTTTTCCTCGCGCAGCGAAAGCGGTGGCCATCGCGGCTCGATCGTCGCGGTCGCCGAGGGCAAGGCGGATATAGCTGCCATCGACTGTGAGAGCTGGGCGCTGGCGCAGCGTTTCGAGCCTGCGGCAAACGCCGTGAAGGTCGTCGGCTGGACGGCAAGGCGCAAAGGCCTGCCCTACATCACCGCCAGGACGACGCCGGAAAAGACGCTCAAGGCTCTGCGCGAGGCGCTTGCCGGATCAGCCGAGCAGCCTCGCATCCAACGGGTAGGTTGAAAGCTGCTCGTTACCGGTCTCGGTGATCAGGATCTGTTCCTCGATCTTGACGCCCTCATGGTCGCCGAGACGGCCGATATAGCTTTCCACGCACAGCACCATTCCCGGCTCCAGCACGCCATCGGGCGTGTCCGGCGTCCAGTCGCTGGCATGTGGCAGGGTTGGATACTCGTCGGCGAGGCCGACGCCGTGATAGAGCACGCCGTAGCGCGCCGGGAAGCAATCTCCCGGCGGCACCACGGAGCGTTCGACCAGGTCGCGAAAGGACATGCCGGGCTGCATCAATTGCGTGTTGTGGGCGATCTGGTCGGCGGCAATGCGGAACAGGTCGCGCTGCTCGTTCGACGGCCTGGCGTCACCGCAAAGCCAGGTGCGCGAGAGATCGGCGCAGAAGCCGTAGGGACCGATCAGGTCGGTGTCGAAGGCGACGAGGTCGCCTGCTTCGATCACGCGCGATGAGCATTCCTGGAACCACGGATTGGTGCGCGGCCCCGAGGCCAGCAGCCGGGTTTCGATCCATTCGCCGCCGCGCGCAATGTTGCCGCGGTGGAGTTCGGCCCACAATTCGTTTTCGGAAATGCCCGACGTCAGCGCCTTCTCCATTTCACCCATCGCCGCTTCGCAAGCGACGATTGCGCGGCGCATGGCGAGGATCTCGTCCGGCGATTTGATCAGCCGCGCATTTTCCATCACCGCTTCGCCATTGCCAATCGAGATGCCGAGCCGGGCGAGTTCCTCGACGCCTTCCGGGTTGATGTGGTCGACCGCAATGCGGCTGTTGCCGCCGCCATGCTCCTTGACCAGATCGGCGATGCCGGCCGCCCAGCGGCGGACTTTGTGCTCGGTCAGCTCACCGCCATAGAGGTACATCCACGACACTGCCGGCCGCACCTCGTCAACGACGCCGGAATGGTCGGACAGATGCTCGCAGGAGAAATAGTCGAACAGCACCACGGGTCCCTCAGTGGCGACGAAGCAGTGGCGGGTCGGATTGTGCGCGACCCACAGCTGCATGTTGGTCGAATCGGTGGCGTAGCGGATGTTGACGGGGTCGTAGAGCAGCGCGCCGGCGTAGTTTCGGCGCCTCAGTTCGGCGCGGAGGCGCTCGAGCCGGTATTTGCGCATCGCGGCAAGATCGGGCGCGGCGATGCCTGCCGCTTGCCATTCGGCTTCAGCCAGCGCGCCATAGCCCAGCACATGCTGGTTCAGCGACGCCGCCTTCTGGCGCGATGTTTCGCGCAAGGCTTCGACGGAGCCGGGCTCGAACGGCATGATCTTGCGATGACGACCGAACCCTTGTTTCTCCACCCGACGCCTCCCTGCCGACTTACTGTGGCGCTACGCCCGCGGCCGCTTTCTTCAGCCGCGTGACCGTCAGCGTGCGGGTGGGCGGCTCGCTGTCGAACAGCATCGGGACGACCAACTGCTGCGGCGAGCCGTCAGCGACATAGCCGGCCTCGCTCAAGGCCCGCAGGATGCCCTCAGGAGGTTCCTTGTCATTGGCCATCACGAGCACCGCCGGCTCGATCAGCAAATGGCCGAAGTCCGGCATCTCGTCGTCGAGCACGACCAGATCGGGATCGACAAGACGCAGATTTCCCACCCAGTGCCAGCTCGATATCGCCGTGCGAACCGGACCGTTTGCCGTCAGCTGGCCATAGAGCGACTGGTAGTCGACACGCACGATGCTGCCGCGGCTGTCGCCGCCATTGAGGTGCGTGTACCAGGTCACCGGCAGCACGAGGATGGCAAGCGTTGCGCCGACAAAGACGACGACGTCCTGCACCTTCCTTCCCTTGTCGCCTCTGGCATCCATCCGCAAGGCCAGCGCGACCGGCAGCAACACAAGGATGGGAAGCATCCAGCGATCGCGAAATTGCGTCGTCCCGCTCGCCAGGACGAGCACGATGGTCATCGCCAGGGCAAAAGCGATGGTGCGCCACACCAGTTTCTCGGTCCATGGCGCCGGTTGCAGCGCGGGCGCCGGCTTTTTCCATGCGATGAGCAAAGCCGCGACGAATATGCCGGCCGGCAACACGGCGAAATACAGGATAGCCTTGCCCAGTCCGCGCATTCCGTAGAATGCGGTTTGTATGGCGCTTTCTCCTCTGCCCATGCCGAAGCCGCCGCTGTGCGACAGCAACTGGTCGGTGTAGGTCAGGTTCCAGTAGAGCGTCGGCAGGCAAAGCAGCACCGCCACGACAAGGCTGATCGAAAACCGGCGGTTGAGGATGACGCCGCGCGTTTCGCGCAGCGACAAGGTGGACAGCATCAGCGCGCCGAGAAAGATCGCGTTGTTGTATTTCGACAGGATGGCGGCGGCCATCGCCACGCCAAACAGCACATAGGTGGCCAGCGAACGCCGCTGCACCAGTTCAACGAGCGCAAGAAACAGCACCACTGAAAAACAGAAAGCGGCGATCGAGTGGGTGAGGGCGTGCTGCATCTCCCACACCATCTGCGGAAACAACAGCAGGCCGAACAATGCGGCGGCGCCAGCGCGGCTGGAATAGCCCAGGCGGCGGACAGCGATGAAAACCGACGCCAGCGCCGCTCCGATCAGCAGGTACTTCACGATCTTGAGCGCCAGGATGTTCGTTCCGACCACGGCGGCGACGAGGCGGGCAAGCCAGGTGTAGAGCGGCGGCTGCGAGCCGCCATAGCCAGCCCAGAGGTAGTGCATGTACATCAGCTGTTCGGAATCGTCGACGCCGACACCGGTTCCTACGACATGGGACAGCAGCGCCATCACCACGATCTGGACGACGCAATAGACCGCGACGCAGACCAGTGCGGCGTTGAAGGGACCGACCTTGCCTTCGCCGAGCCAGTCCGTCCATTTCTCTAGATACTGCAAGGGGATCGTCTTCTCATCGAGGGAAAATGCCTGCGGCCAACTGCCGAAGGCCCCTTACACGATCTCACGCTCCCTGTCGCCTTTTCAGGTCCGCATCTTCTCGCCGCTGGGGTCGAAGGGCGCCTCGACATTGATGCGCGCCGGACGCCGGTGGCCGAGGATCTCGATCTCGAACAGTCCGGCACTTTCGTCCTCGGCGAGTGCCGCCGGCACATAGCCCTGCGCCATCGACTTCTGCACATAGTGCGCGTAACCGCCCGAGGTGACCCAGCCGACCACGCGCCAGTCGCCGTCGACGATGCCGCGCACGGCGGAAGCGCCTTCGGCAGCCTTCGAGCCACGCACTTCCTTGCCCGCCATGTCGAAGCGTGGCGCGCCATAGCCATGTGGCTTTTCCACCGTGCCATAGTCCTTGCCGACCTTGGCCCAGATCGGCTCGTCTCCCATGACGTCGGCGTCGGCCGCATCGACAATGAAGGAGACACGGCGCAGTTTCGGTCCTTCCGCCTGTTCCTTGGCGGCGGCTTCGCGGCCGACGAAGTCGTTCTTCTCCAGCTTGATGAAGCGGTCCATCGCGCCTTCGAACGGGCCGTAGATCGGGCGCAGTTCGCGGTACCAGGTCGGGAAGTTCTTCTCCAGGCGCATGGAGAGCAAAGCGCGCATGCCGAAATCGACGAGGCCGAACTCCTCGCCGGCGTCCTTGATCGCCTTGTAGACCAGGCGCTCATAGGCCGGCGCCATCCAGATTTCATAGCCGAGATCGCCGGTATAGGTGATGCGGTTGACCATGCAGGGCGCGCCGCCGACCGCCATTTCGCGGAAATCCATGAAGCGGAAAGCTTTCGTCGAGATGTCGACATCGACCAGCTTCTGCAAGAGGTCGCGCGATTTCGGCCCGGCGATCGACAGGCCGACGAGCGTCTGATCGAAGCGGTGGATGCGCACCGAACCATCCTTCGGCAGGTGTTTCTCGAACCAGCGCATGTGGTATTTCTGCGCGGCGGAAGAGCCCCAGATCATAAATCTGTCTTCGCCTGCCTTGGCGATGGTGAAGTCGCCGATCAGCTTGCCGAATTCGTTGATCATTGGCGTCAGCACGATGCGGCCGATCTTCGGCATGCGGTTGGTCATCAGCCGGTTGAGGAAATCCTCAGCCGCAGGTCCCGACACTTCGTATTTGGCGAAGTTGGCGATTTCGGTGACGCCGACGCGTTCGCGTGTGGCGCGCACTTCCTCGCCGATAGGACCGAAATCGTTGGAGCGGTGGAAGGAGACGACGTCCTTCGGCTCCTTGCCCTTCGGCGCGAACCACAGCGGGGTCTCCAGGCCCCAGCTATCGCCCATGACGGCGTTGTTGGCGAGCATCGTGTCGTAGAGCGGGGTGGTTTGTGCAGGGCGCGCAGCCGGCAGCTCTTCATTGGGGAAGCGGATGGAGAAGCGGCGCGAATAGTTTTCGCGCACCTTTGCGTTGGTGTAGCGCAGGCCGGCCCACTCGCCGAAGCGGGCGACATCCATGCCCCAGACGTCGAAGCCGGGATCGCCATGCACCATCCAGTTGGACAGCGCGAGGCCGACGCCGCCGCCCTGGCTGAAGCCGGCCATGACGGCGCAGGCGCACCAGAAATTGGTCAGGCCCTGCACCGGCCCGACCAGCGGATTTCCGTCAAGCGCGAAGGTGAAGGGGCCGTTGATGATCTGCTTGATGCCGGCTTTCTCGATGCCGGGGAAATGCTTGAAGCCGATCTCCAGCGACGGCGCGATGCGGTCGAGGTCCGGCGGCAGCAGTTCATGGCCGAAATCCCACGGCGTATTGACCGGCGACCAGGGTTTGCAGGCTTTTTCATAGGTGCCGAGCAGGATGCCGTTGCGCTCTTGGCGGGTGTAGATCTCGCCCTTGAAGTCGAGCACGCCGATCATCTCGCGGCCGGTCGATTTGTTGAACTCTTCGACCTCGGGCATCGGCTCGGTGAGCAGGTACATGTGCTCCATGGCCAGCACCGGCAGTTCGACGCCGACCATGCGGCCGATCTCGCGCGCCCACAGGCCGCCGCAGTTGACGACATGCTCGGCGTGGACGGTGCCCTGTTCGGTGACGACGTTCCAGGTGCCGTCAACTTCCTGCGTCAGTTCGACGACGCGGTTGCGCAGCACGATCTCGGCGCCCAGCTTCTTGGCCGCTTTGGAGTAGGCGATCGTCGTGCCGGAGGGATCGAGATGGCCTTCGACCGGATCCCACATGGCGCCGACGAAATTGGTCTCGTCCATCAGCGGGAACATCGCCTTGGCTTCGGAGGGCGTGATCAGTTCGGTGTCCATGCCGAGATAGCGGCCCTTGGCGTGGGCCAGGCGCAGAAAATCCATGCGCTCGGGCGTATCGGCCATCATCACGCCGCCGGTCAGATGCAGCGAGCAGGACTGGCCGGAGATTTCCTCGATCTCCTTGTAGAGCTGCACCGTATAGGCCTGCAGTTTGGCGACGTTGGGATCGCCGTTCAGCGTGTGGAAGCCGCCGGCTGCGTGCCAGGACGAGCCGGAGGTGAGCTCGGACCGCTCGATCAGCATGATGTCGGTCCAGCCGGCCTTGGCCAGATGGTAGAGCACCGAGCAGCCAACGACGCCGCCGCCAATGACAACAGCTTTAACGTGAGATTTCATGAGAGATAGGTCCGTTTTTTAAGAGATTGAATCGAGTGGGCGGGGCGTGAAAACAAAGCGGAGATCGGCCGCAGCGACGTTCTCGGCCAACCTGCCATCAAGCGCGGCAAGGATGGTGTCGCAGACGGAAGTGCGATGGTTCAGGACGTCATGGTTCCAGAGACGCAGGATCGAATGGCCTTGCGCGCGCATGAAATCGTCACGGCGACGGTCATAGGAGCTGCCGGCGTGTTGATGGCCGTCGATTTCCACGACAAGCCATTTTTCGCGGCAGGCGAAGTCTGCAAAAAAGGATCCGATGGAAAACTGGCGGGTGAAGCGATAGCCGCCAAGCTTGCGCGCCTTCAATTCAAGCCATAGCAATGCTTCCGCCTGATTGCCGCCTTGCCTCAGCGTTCGCGCGCGTTGGGTGGTGCCCATCTTGCGGCGACTGCGGGTTTCATGAGCGCCGTCCCCCACTCCGTCGCCCCTTAGCGGCCCCGCCTCTCCCCCCTCCGGAGGGAGAGGAAGGGAGTCAGCCCGCATAAATTCGCGCCCTTGCATAGGCTCGCGCCTTTCCTCTCCCCCGTCGATCGGGGGAGAGGTGTCGAGCGAAGCGAGACGGCGTGGGGGGCGACTGTTCATCAACAACATTGATCAAAAATCGGTCGGCGCGCCGCCTTCGGACGTGCGCTTTTCGACGAAGTCGTTGAGCTCTTCGCGAATCGCCGGGTCCATATAGGGTTCCTCGTAGGATGCCAGCCGCTCCTTCCAGACCTTGTTGGCCTTTTCCAGCGCGGTCGGCGATCCGGCTTCGGCCCAGGTCTCGAAATTGCGCCAGTCGGAGAGGATGGGCGAGTAGAAGGCTGTCTTGTAGCGGTCCTGCGTGTGCTGGGTGCCGAAGAAATGGCCGCCGGGGCCGACCGACTGGATGGCGTCGAAGCCGAGCGCTTCGTCGGACAGGTCGAGCGGGGTGAGGAACTCGGCCACCATCTGCAACAGGTCGATGTCCAGCATGGTCTTCTCGTAGGAACAGCGCAGGCCGCCTTCGAGCCAGCCGGCGCCGTGCATCATCAGATTGCCGCCGCCCTGGATGGCGCCCCACAGCGAGAACACACTTTCATAGGCTGCCTGCGCGTCGACGGTGTTGGCGGCGCAGGTATTGGAGGTGCGGTAGGGGATCTTGTAACGGCGGGCAAGCTGGCCGCCGACAAGCTGCGCCTTCATATATTCAGGCGTGCCGAAGGCCGGCGAGCCCGACTTCATGTCGACATTCGAGGTGAAGCCGCCATAGCCAACCGGCGCGCCCTTTCTCACCATCTGGGCAAAGGCGATGCCGGACAGCGCCTCGGCATTTTGCTGCACCAGCGCACCGGCGATGGTCACCGGCGCCATCGCGCCGGACAGGGTGAAGGGCGTGATGACGACGACCTGACCCTTGCTCGACATCTGGATGATGCCTTCCATCATCGGCACATCCAGTTTCAGCGGCGAATTGGTGTTGATGATGGTGAAGACGGACGGCTCTTCGAGCATCTGCTCATGGCTGATGCCGCGGGCGATCCTGGCGATCTCGATGCCGTCGACATTGCGCTCCTTGCCCAGTGAATAGATGTGGAACACCTTGTCCGTCAGCGTGGCGAGGTCGCGGATGCATTCGAGGTGGCGCACGGACGGATGGATGTCGGTCGGCTCGACCGGATAGCCGCCGGTGCAGTTCAGGATGTTGTGCATCTGCGCCAGGCGCAGGAAGTTGCGGTAGTCCTGCTGGTTGCCCGGACGGCGGCCGCGATCGAGGTCGGAGCAGTTCGGTGCTGACGCCATCATCGACAGGATCACATTGTTGCCGCCGAAGCGCACATTGTGCGCCGGGTTGCGGGCATGGAGCGTGAATTCCGACGGGCAGTTGGAGATGAGATCGAGGATCATGTCGCTGTCGAAGCGCACGCGCTCGCTGCCCTCGCGGACATCAGCGCCATTTTCCTTCATGATGCGGCGCGCTTCGTCATGCAGCACGTCGACGCCTATTTCCCTCAAGACGCGCAGCGAGGCGAGGTGGATCGATTCCAGCTCGTCGTCAGAGACCAGCTTGGTCGGCGTTAGCGGATTTCTCAGTTGCCGAAAAGCCGGCTGTTCGAAGGCGGCCGAGCCGCCGGCGCGCTTGCCCGCACGGCCACCGCGACGGGCACGGTCGGTTGCCAAAGGCGGTTCGGCTGGATGCAGGGCGGCGGTCATGATGGTCCTCGTACGATGCTGGTAGCGGGCGGCATAATGGACCGGCGGCTGTCCGGCGATTGCGGAGGCGGCGACCACTAGGACGAGGGAAGCGACATGCCCGAACGGCAGTCCGATAGCTGACAACCTTGCCGGGGATTGGCGGACAGGACGCGCCCACTTCGGCTCTTGGCGCAAGGGGATTTCAGGCGCGGCCCTTCCTTTCCCTAAATCGAACCGCTAGCTCAGTGGTTTGCCGCTGGATGGGCCGGCAATTCATGTGGAAGGCATCATGGCTGCGACCGGTTCGAGCGATGGCGAAGCGGGGACGCAATGGGCGGCGCTTGCCGGCGTAACTGCCGCCCTCGCGATGTTCGGTGCGGCGCAAGGGCTGAGCTCGCCGCTGTTTACGCTGCTGATGCAGAAGCAAGGCATGTCGCCGGCGCTGATCGGCTTGTCGGCAGCGATGATGCCGCTTGGTCTGATCCTTTCGGCCTCGTTCGTGCCGGCAGCCGTTCGGCTGGTCGGCGCGCGCAACCTGGCTGTGGGTTGCTCATTGATTGGGGCGCTGTGCTTCCTCGGCATCGGCTACCTGCAGGACTGGGTGGGCTGGTTCGTCATCCGCTTCATCATCGGTATCGTCATCAACCCGCTCTATATACTGGGCGAAGTATGGGCGCTGTCGCTGGCGCCGCCGTCGCGCCGCGGCAGGGTGATGGGGGCATTCAACACCGTGCTGGGCGCTGGCTATGCTGCGGGGCCTTTGGTCCTGACCGCGGTAGGGATATCGGGCTGGGTTCCTTTCCTGGTCGGCATGGCCGGCTTCATCATGTGCGCCGCGATCCTTCGTGCTGTTTCGTCAAGCCTCGCCGGCTTCGAGGATGACGGCCAATTGCCCGGCGGCTTTTTCGGTTTCGCCAGGCTGGCGCCGGCGCTGTTGTTTGCCGTGCTGGTTTCGGCGGCGGTCCAGCAGGGCACCTACGCATTGATGCCGGTCTTCGGTGCTGCCTATGGCCTGCCCGAAAGGACGCTGGCGGCCCTGGTGATGGCACTGTCGCTGGGAAACATCTTCCTGCAAATCCCGCTCGGCCTGCTTGCCGAGCGTTTCGGCGGGCGGGCGATGATCATCTTCTGTGCGTTGGCGACAACGGCCTGCGCGGTTTTGCTGCCGTTGCTGATCACGACGCCGGCGATCTGGCTCGTCCTTCTCGTCATGGGAGCGGTCGGCTATGGCGTCTACACCATGGCGCTGGTGGAGCTCGGCAGCCGCTTCAAGGGAACCGTGCTGGTCGCCGGTAACGCCGCCTTTGCCTTGATGTGGGGCGCCGGCGGCATTGTCGGCCCGCCCGGCGCCGGTGCGCTGATGCAGGTCATCGGTCCGCTCGGCCTGCCGGTGGTAATCGCCGGACTCGACGCGCTGCTGGTGAGCTTCGCGCTCTACCGATCGTTCAAGCGCCAAAACTCCTGACGGCCCAAAAGCTCCTGACAGGCCTTGTCTGGAGCAAACGGTTTTTCGCGGGGCGGGGCTTACCCGCGTCGGACAGAAAAGCTAGTCCTGAACCTGGTTTAGGTGCCAATGGTGAACCTGGCGGAAGCTGACAACGAGAAGATGCAGTGGGCGGCGATCAGCGGCGTGATCGCGACCGTCTCGGTGTTCGCCATCGCGCAAGGCCTGTCCTATCCGCTGCTGAGCTTCATCCTGCAACGCCAGGGCGTTTCGCCGGCCATCATCGGGCTCTCGGCGGCAATGACGCCGATCGGCTTCATTGTCTCGTCGCCGCTGATCCCGGCACTGGCGCGCCGGTTCGGGGCAGGGCGCACCGCGCTTACCTGCGCGGCGCTTTCGGCGATCGTTCTGGCGCTGATCGGGTGGATGCAGAATGTCTATCTGTGGTTTCCGCTGCGCTTCCTGATCGGGGTGGTGACCAATCCGCTCTATGTCTTGAGCGAAATCTGGGTCATTGCACTGGCGCCGCCATCGCGCCGCGGTCGCGTCATGGGTGTCTATTCAACCATCATCTCGGCCGGCTTCGCTGCCGGGCCGCTCTGCCTGCTCGCTGTCGGCACCGTGGGATGGCCGCCATTCCTGGTGGGGATCGCCGCCTTCATCTTCTGCGGCGCCTGCCTGGGGCTGGTGCTGCCGCGACTGCCGAAGGTCGACGAAGCCGGGCGCAGGGTTTCGGTCATGGGCTTCATGCCACTGGCATGGCTATTGCTGTCGGCGGTGGTCGTTGCCGCCGGTTTCGAACAGGGCGTGCTGGCGCTGCTGCCGGTCTACGGCACGCACTATGGCATCGTGGAAGCGCGCATGTCGGCGCTGCTGTCGGTGATGATCGCAGGTAATATCGCCATGCAGGTGCCGCTCGGCTTGCTGGCGGAACGGCTGACGGCGCGGCTGGTGCGATTCGTCTGCGTCGTGGTGACGGTGCTGGGCTGCGTGCTGCTGCCGCTGCTGATCGAGACGCCGTTGATCTGGCCTTGCGTCTTTATCTGGGGCGCGGTCTCCTATGGCATCTACACCATGTCGATCATCGAGCTCGGCGAGCGCTTTACCGGCTCGGCGCTGGTCGCCGGCAATGCCGCCTTCTCCCTGATGTGGGGCGTCGGCGGCATCGTGGTGCCGCCGCTGGCGGGTGGCGTCATGGATGTGATCGGCGCCTCCGGCCTGCCGATCACGCTGGGCACGATTTGTCTGGCACTGGCTGTGGCCACGGTCCTGCGCCGGCGGATGGTTTGAGGCCGCATTCCCCCGATGACCTGACGTCACCATCTTGAATAAAACCGCTTGCAACGCGATGTAGGCAGGGCTGCCCGCCACTAGCCTGGAGACCATGCGTGACCCAATCGATGACAAAACGCCAGACGGATGCCACCGCGGAGGACAAGTTCCTCTGGCTGGAGGACCGGACCAGCAAGGAATCGCTCGACTGGGTGCATCGCCAGAACCAGATCACCGTGGCCGAACTACAGGGCGATCCGTCCTACCAGGCGGCCTTCGAGACGGCGCTCGACCTGATGACGGCCGAGGACAACATTGCGGTCGGTGCCGCGCTCAACGGCCAAGTCTATAATTTCTGGCAGGACAAGACCAACGTGCTCGGCCTCTGGCGCCGCACGACGGTTGCTTCCTACAAGACCGAGAAGCCTGTGTGGGAGACGATCATCGACTTCGACGTGCTGTCGGCCAAGGAGGGGGTGAAGTGGGTGTTCAGCGGCGCCAGCCGCCTTTACCCCGATTTCAACCTTTGCCTGGTGGCGATGTCGCCGGATGGCGGCGATGCCAGCGAGATGCGGGAATTCGACATCGAGACCAAATCATTCATCGAGGGCGGCTTCCGCGCTCCGGCCTCGAAATCCGGTTTTTCCTGGCTGGACAAGGACACGGTCATTGTCTCGGCTGCCTTCGATGAAGACGACAAGACCCAGTCCGGCTATCCGCGCGTCGTCAAGCTGTGGAAGCGCGGTACCCGGTTGGAGGAGGCGACGCCGATCTTCGAGGCCGAGAAGCAGGATCTCGCGGCCGGCGCGGGGGTCGAGCATGATGGCGACAGGCAGTATTTGTTTCTGGCCCGCACGATCGCCTTCTTCTCCTCGCACAGTTTTCTGCGCCTGCCGTCGGGCGAAAACCGCCGCATCCCGTTGCCCGACGATGTCACCGACACCGCGCTGTTCAAGGGCCGGTTGGTGTTCGGGGTGCGCAGCCCATGGACGGCGCCGGGCGGCACTGAGTGCTTGCCGGACGGCCTCTATTCCTTCGATTTCGAACACTGGATCGACACCGGCGACCTGGGCCCTGTTGAAACCATGCTCGCGCCAGCGCACCGTGTTTCGGTCGCCGGCATTGCCCGCACTCAGGACCGGCTGTTCATCAATCTGATGGACAATGTGCGCGGCAAGGTCGTTGTCGCCGAGCGCAGCGGCGACCGCTGGTCGCTGAAGCCGGTGGCGCTGCCCGAGAACGGCAATGTCGGCATCGCGCATGCCGAGCATTTCGGTTCCAGCGTCTCCTTCTCCTTCACCGATTTCCTGACGCCGAGTTCGATCATCTGGTCGGATGATAACGGGGCGACGCTGGCCACCGTGAAATCGCAGCCGGCTCGGTTCGACGCCGCGCCGCTGGTCTCCGAACAGTTCGAGGCGCGCTCGAAGGACGGCACAATGGTCCCGTATTTCGTCGTCAGGCGGCGCGACCAGAAGGGTCCGGTGCCGACGCTGCTCTACGGCTATGGCGGCTTCGAAATACCGCTGCTGCCCGGCTATGCCGGCGTGCGCGGCAGGCTGTGGCTGGAAAAGGGCAACGCCTATGTGCAGGCCTGCATCCGCGGTGGCGGCGAGTTCGGGCCGGCCTGGCATCAGGCCGCGCTGAAGGGCAATCGCCAGACTGCCTTCGACGATTTCGCCGCGGTGGCGCAGGACGTCGTCAGGCGCGGCATAGCCACGGCTGCTTCCCTCGGCATCCAGGGCGGCTCGAATGGCGGCCTGCTTACCGGCGTTTCCCTGACGCAGCATCCCGAACTGTTCGGCGCCGTCATCATCGAGGTGCCGCTGCTCGACATGCTGCGCTACACCGAACTGCCGCCAGGCGCCTCGTGGATCGGCGAATATGGCGATCCGGCAAAACCGGAAGAGGCCAACTGGCTCGCCGCCTATTCGCCGTACCATCATGTCTCGGCCGATGCCGTCTATCCCCCGGTGCTGCTCACGACATCAACCGCCGACGACCGCGTCCATCCCGGCCATGCCCGCAAGATGGCGGCGAAGCTGCAGGAAGCAGGTCACGGCAAGACGTTGTTCTTCGAGGAGACGGAAGGCGGCCATGGCGGGCGCGGCGACCGCCGGCCGCAAGCGGCGCAAACCGCCATGAAATACGTGTTCCTGCAAAGGGTATTGAGCGGCACCGCTTGAATTCCGGGCCTCGGGCGGCATAGACTGCCGCCATGGTCTACATGAGCACATCCGGCGCCTTCGGGGTCGCGGTGACACCGTCGCCGCGCACGCTGCGCGCCGAACTGCTCAGGCTGTGCGCCCGCATCGGCTATTCGCCGCCCGCCGTCCTCTGACGAAGTCGCCCCGGCAGCTTGCCGGTTTGATTCCAGAGGAAAGAGCAAACCCATGACTTACCAGAACTATTCGCTGAAGCAGCTTCAGCAGATTGACGCCGCGCATCATCTGCATCCCTTCACCGACCACAGGGAATTGCGCGAGACCGGCTCGCGCATCATCACCCACGCCAACGGCCCGTTCATCTACGATGCCGACGGCACCGAAATACTCGACGGCATGGCCGGGCTGTGGTGCGTCAATGTCGGCTATGGCCGCGACGAGCTGGCCGACGCCGCTTACGCGCAGATGAAGGAATTGCCCTACTATAATTCCTTCTTCAAATGCTCGACGCCGACGCCCGTGCTGCTGTCGAAGAAGCTGGCCGAGCTGGCGCCCAAGGGCATCAGCCAGGTTTTCTACGGCTCCTCCGGCTCGGAGGCCAACGACACGGCGCTGCGGCTCGTGCGCCACTATTGGGTGCTGGAAGGCAAACCGGAGAAGAACCGCATCATCTCGCGCAAGTCGGCCTATCACGGCTCGACCGTCGCCGGCACGTCGCTCGGCGGCATGGATTTGATGCACAAGCAACTCGGCGGGGCGGTTCCCAACATCGTCCATGTGATGATGCCCTATGCCTATGAGTTGGGGCTGCCCGGCGAAAGCGACCATGATTTCGGCCTGCGCGCCGCCAAGGCGGTCGAGGATGCCATTCTGGAGGCCGGCGCCGACAAGGTCGCGGCCTTCATCGGCGAGCCGGTGATGGGGGCGGGCGGGGTGAAGATACCGCCGATGAGCTACTGGCCGGAAGTGCAGCGAATCTGCCGCAAATACGATGTGCTTTTGATGCTGGACGAGGTCATCACCGGCTATGGCCGCACCGGCGAATGGTTTGCGGCGCAGACCTTCGGCATCGAGCCGGACACCATCACCACGGCCAAGGCACTGACCTCGGGCTATCAGCCGCTGTCGGCGCTGCTGGTCGGCGACCGTATCGCGGCGACGCTGGTCGAAAAGGGCGGCGAATTCTACCACGGCTATACCTATTCGGGTCACCCGGTGGCGTGCGCGGTGGCGCTGAAGAATCTCGAGATCATGGAGCGAGAAGGCCTAGTCGACAGGGTCAGGAACGACACTGGACCTTACTTCGCCCAGGCGCTGCAGGAGCGCATTGCCGGCCACGAACTGGTCGGCGAGGTGCGATCGATCGGGCTGATGGGAGCGGTCGAGATCGTCAAGGACAAGGCGACCAAGGAGCGCTTCCTGCCGGCGGGCAGTGCCGCCGTCACCGTCCGCGACCACGCCATCGCGCAAGGCCTGATGCTGCGCGCCACCGGCGACACGATGATCCTGTCGCCGCCGCTGATCTGGACCCGCGCGACGATCGACATGGCTTGCGATCGCATCGCCAAAGCGCTGGATCTGGCGCAAGCGGATTTGCGCAAGAAGTAGATGGAACGACAGCCGGACGCCTTGCAATCAGGGCGCCCGGACTGTGCGCCTGCTTATCGTCAGGGTCGAAGGGGTCAGCGCACCGATCGTGCTGGTCAATGAAGACCATCAGGCAATTCCGAACGCTGCAATCGGAATATAATTCAGACCGAACAGTATAGGACTGCAAAACGCAAAAAACCGCGCTCCATCGGAACGCGGCTTTGCCAGATACGCATGGCATTTCGCCAACAATACACTTGCGAAACTTACGGGCTCCGGTACGCGAGACCTGATCCGGAGCGCCGGGCGGATGCGATGTGTCCGCCTCGCCATCCGTTATATAGGCACATCGTTACCGCCGGGTTATCGAGAGCTTAAGCAAATCTAAATTTGCAATTTTTCCGCGCAATAAAAATCGAGAAAAGCGCTGCCAAATTTCGAAACTTATAGAGAACTGCCGCGAAGGAAATTTATGATGCCGGAAAAATCGTCGCCGCCATTTCCCTGGGCGTTGAACAGCGCATAAAGCTGGGCCGCTTCGGCCCCCATCGGCGTCACCGCGCCGGCGCTTTGGGCGGCTTCCTGCGCCAGTTTCAGGTCCTTCAGCATGAGTGCCGCGGCAAAGCCCGGTTTGTAGTCGCGGTTGGCGGGTGAGGCCGGCACGGGACCCGGCACCGGGCAGTAGGTGGTCAGCGACCAGCACTGGCCCGACGAGGTCGAGGCAACGTCGAACAGGGCCTGATGCGAGAGGCCGAGCTTTTCGGCCAGCACGAAGGCCTCTGCGACGCCGATCATCGAAATGCCGAGCATCATGTTGTTGCAGATTTTGGCTGCCTGACCGGCGCCGTCGTCGCCGCAATGGACGATGCGGCCTGCCATCGGCTTCAGGACCGGTTCGGCCTTGGCGAAGGCATCCTTGGCGCCGCCGGCCATGAAGGTTAGCGTTCCCGCAGCAGCACCGCCGGTGCCGCCGGAGACGGGGGCGTCGATCGAATGCAGCCCTTGCTTCCTTGCTACGGCATGCGCCTTGCGGGCCGACTCGACATCGATGGTCGAGGAATCAATGAACAGGGCGCCTGGTTTGGCCTTGGGTGCGATGTCCTCGTAGACCGAGAGCACGTGCTTGCCGGCGGGAAGCATGGTGATCACGACATCGGCGTCCTTCACCGCCGCCACGGCATTCGCCATGACAATGACGCCATGCTCGCGGGCGACGGTGAGGTTTTCCGGCATCAGGTCAAAGCCGTGCACCGCGTGCCCCGCCTTGACGAGATTGGCAGCCATCGGATTGCCCATATTTCCGAGACCAATGAAGGCGATGGTGGTCATAGCGGTGCTCCATGATGAGTAGGCAGTAGGCAGTAGGCAGTAGGCAGTAGGCAGTAGGCAGTAGGCAGTAGGGCGACCTATTCGGGTGCGAGTTTGATAACAAGTTGGCGAAGCATCTTTCCGATGGCCTCGGCCGCCAGAAGCAGGTGCTCAGCTTGCCCATGCGTGGCAACGCCAATGCGTTGAGCGATTTGGAGGTGTGTCTCGAACTCCTTCAGCGAGCCTTGGGCTGTCCTGAGAAATTGCTGATAGGAGCCTCGGTTGTCTCGGCCATAGCCTTCCGCGATGTTTGCAGGGATAGAGGTTGCTGAACGGCGGATTTGGCTGGTCAGCCCATACAATTCCTCTTTGGGCCATGTCTTGGTCAATGAGTAGGTGCTGACAGCCAGATCCATCGCCTGCTGCCATACGATAAGATCCTTGTACGAGTTGATCTTGCCGGTCATCCTTTGCCTACTGCCTACTGCCGTCCAATCAACGCCCGCGCGATGATGACGCGCATGATCTCGTTGGTGCCTTCGAGGATCTGGTGGACGCGCAGGTCGCGCACCAGTTTTTCGATACCGTAATCATGAAGATAGCCATAACCGCCATGCAGCTGCAGCGCCTCGTTGGCGACGTTGAAGCCGATGTCGGTGACGAAGCGCTTGGCCATGGCCGACCATTTGCCGGCATCCGACGCCTTGCGGTCGAGTTTCGAGGCGGCGGCGTAGAGAAAGATCCGCGCTGCCTGCAATTCGGTCTCCATGTCGGCCAACCTGAACTGCAGCGCCTGGAACTGGTTGATCTTCGAGCCGAAAGCCTTGCGCTCGGCGGTATAGGACAGCGCCTTGTCGAGCGCAGATTGCGCGCCGCCGAGCGAACAGGCAGCGATGTTGAGGCGGCCGCCGTCAAGGCCGGCCATGGCGATGCCGAAACCTGCGCCTTCCCCCGACAGCAGGTTTGCAGCCGGCACCTTGCAGTCCTCGAAGATCACCTGGCGGGTCGACTGCATGTGCCAGCCCATCTTGTGCTCGTTGGCGCCGAAGGACAGGCCGGGCGCATCCTTCGGCACGACGAAGGTGGAAATGCCCTTCGGCCCGTCGGCGCCGGTGCGCGCCATGACGACATAGAGGTCGCTGTCGCCGGCCCCGGAGATGAACTGCTTGGCGCCGTTAAGCACATAGTCGTCGCCGCTCTTCACCGCGCGCGTCGTCAGCGCCGCGGCATCCGAGCCTGAGCCCGGCTCGGTCAGGCAGTAGCTCGCCAGCCATTCCATCGAGGTCAGCTTCGGCAGGAAGCGTTGGCGCTGCTCGTCGTCGCCGAAGCGGTCGATCATCGACGCCGCCATATTGTGGATCGAGATGAAGGAGGAAAACGCCGGATCGGCGTGCGACAGTGCCTCGAAGATCAGCACGGCGTCGAGCCGGCCGAGCGCCGAGCCGCCGACATCGTCCCTGACATAGATGCCGCCAAGGCCAAGCGGGCCGGTCTCGCGGATTACATCGGCGGGAAAGTGTCTTGCCCGGTCCCATTCGAGCGCATTGGGCGCAACGCGATCGGCGGCGAAGGCCTGTGCCATCTCCTGGATGGCGCGCTGCTCCTCATTGAGTTCGAACTGACTGGTGCTCGCATCGACCGCGGCGTCCATGGCGTGCTCCCTGTGTTTCCCCATTTGGGGTTGGCTTGCTGGCCTGTTGTTTTTGGCTTTGCGCGCCGCTCAATCTAGACCAATGATGCCGCCGCGCAACCCGGCTCGCCGCGCAGCCGCTGTGCATGAATGGATCAACGGAGCATTGCGTGCCGACATATTTCGACGAATTGCTCGACCGCTTCCATGCCTATCTCCGGGGCGTGGACAACGCGCTGGTGCGGGACGCCGTGACCCGGATCGGCTGGAATATGACGGCGCGCGTGCTCGAAGCGCATCCGCTGCCTTGCCTTGGTCTGCTCGACCGCATTGTCGAACTGGCGCCGCCGGACCCGCAGCCTCTGGTGCAACTGCTGGCGGAGCGTCGTGACGATCTGTGCTGGGGGCAGACCTACAACGCGAGCGATTTTGGTGAAGCGTTCTTGCAAAAATACGGCTGGCTGGAGGTGTTTGGCACGCGCGGCCATTTCGCCAATGAAGAGGTCGCGGCCGGATTGCTGATCCTGGGACCCGGCATCACCTATCCCGACCATCATCACATTGCCGAGGAGATCTACATTCCGCTGACCGGCGGCACCGAATGGCGCATGGGCGAGGGCGGCTTTCACATCCGCCAGGCGGGCGAAATTATCCATCACGCCTCCAATGTCAGCCATGCCATGCGCACCGGCAGCGAACCGTTGCTGGCGCTCTACATCTGGCGCGGCGGGCCGCTGTCGCAGAAGTCGACCGTTTCCGGCGCGCAGGGCAGGGGCTGAGCATGGCCAAGGCGATCATGCTGCAAGGCACGGGTTCGGATGTCGGCAAGACGGTGCTGGTGGCGGGGCTCTGCCGCGCGGCCAGGAATCGCGGGCTGAAAGTCAGGCCGTTCAAGCCGCAGAACATGTCGAACAATGCCGCCGTCGCCGACATTCCGGGCGACGACCGCCCCGGCGGCGGCGAGATTGGCCGTGGGCAATGGCTGCAAGCGCTGGCGTGTGGTGTTCAGCCGACCGTGCATATGAATCCGGTGCTGCTCAAACCCCAGAGCGATATCGGTTCGCAGGTGATCGTGCAGGGCAAGGTGTTCGGCGAGGCGCGAGCGCGCGACTACCAGACAATGAAAGCGGGGCTGATGGACGCCGTGCTGGAGTCCTGGACGAAGGTCGGTGAGGGCGCCGATCTGGTCGTCGTCGAGGGCGCCGGATCGCCGGCCGAAATCAACCTGCGCAGCCGCGACATCGCCAATATGGGCTTTGCCACGCGCGCCGACATGCCGGTCATCCTGGTCGGCGACATCGACCGCGGTGGCGTCATCGCTTCGGTCGCCGGCACGCATCTGATCCTGCCGGAGGAAGACAGGCGCATGATCGTCGGCTACCTCATCAATAAGTTCCGCGGCGATGTCTCGCTGTTCGACGACGGCATCCGGTCGATCGAAAGCTTCACCGGCTGGCGCTGCTTTGGCGTCGTGCCGTGGCTGAAGGCGGCGGCGCGATTGCCTTCGGAGGATTCGGTCGTGCTCGAACGCCTGGCATCGGGCGAGAAGCGGGCGTTGAAGGTCGCCGTGCCGATGCTTGGCCGCATCGCCAATTTCGACGACCTCGACCCGCTCAAGGCCGAGCCGCAGGTCGAAGTGGTGTTCGTGCCGCCAGGGCAGCGCTTGCCGGAGGATGCCGGCCTGGTGGTCATTCCCGGTTCCAAATCGACGATCGGGGATCTCATGAAATTCCGCGAGAATGGCTGGGATCGCGATCTCCTCGCGCACCGCAAACGCGGCGGCCATATCGTCGGCATTTGCGGCGGTTTCCAGATGCTCGGCCGCCTGGTGCGCGATCCCGATGGCATCGAGGGCAGCGTCACCGAGGCGGAAGGTCTTGGTCTGCTCGACATCGAGACGGTGATGGAACCGGAAAAGACGGTGCGCAATGTCAGCGCGCGCTCGGTGCCGTTCGGCTTGGCGCTCGAGGGCTACGAAATCCATCTCGGCCGCACCACCGGGCCGGACATGGCGCGGCCGTCGGCTGTGATCAACGGCATCGACGACGGTGCCATTTCCGCCGATGGCAAGGTTTTTGGCAGCTATCTGCACGGCCTGTTTTCCGCCGACGCTTTCCGGGCGAGATTCCTGGAAAGCCTCGGCGTGAAAGGCGGCGGCGTCGACTATCGGGCGGACGTGGAAAACGCTCTGGACGAGATCGCAGCCGAACTGGAGCGCCATCTCGATTGCGATGCGATTTTTGGGTTAGCGAGGTAGGGCCGCCCATCGTTTCGTCATCCTCGGGTCTGCGCGTCCGCTTTGCTTCATGGTCATCCTTCCGCGCGGAAGAGCCTAACAGACCATGCATCCAAAGCAAAAGCGCCCGGCTTTGACCGGGCGCTTCGAATGCAGAAGTCGCGGGTGCCTAGGCGCCGCGCATCAGGCAGGCGGCGGCAAGCACGATGTATGCGATGAGGACAATCCACACCGCAGCCAGAGGAATGAACGCAAGAACGCCAAGCGCGGCGAGCACGCCGATGATGGCGATAACTAGGGATATGATGAAAACAAGCTGAGTGGGTGCACTAAGATTCATGTGTGGTCCCTCCAACATGATTCGTACAACGGCACTCTATCAGGCGTGAGGCTTATACACCAATCAGCTGGCGCAATGGGTTCGCCGGGTCGGCCAGCAGCTTCACCGCCAGCGACAGGCAGATGATCACCAGCAGCGGCTTGATCAGCCGGGCGCCGATGCGGATGGCAAGGCTGGCGCCGAGCCGGGCGCCGAGGAACTGGGCGACGCCCATCATCAGCCCGATCTTCCAGTAGACGACGCCGGCGACGGCAAAGACGATGAAGCCGCCAATGTTGGAGGCGAAATTGAGCAGCTTGGTGTGTGCCGTCGCCTTGAGCACGCCGAAGCCGGCAAGGCTGACGAAGGCCAGCATATAGAAGGAGCCGGCTCCCGGCCCGAACAGCCCGTCATAGAAGCCGACCAAAGGGGCGATGACCAGCCCGAACAGGAAGTGCGACAGGCGCTCGGCGCGGTCGACATCGTTCATGTTGGGTTTCACGGCGAAGTAGATCGCGATGGCGATCAAAAGCAGCGGCAGCAGCGCTCGCAGGAGATCACCCGGCACGAATGCCGCCAGCAAGGCGCCGACGGCACTGCCGGCAAGGGCCAGAAGCGCCGATGGCAGCTGTCGGCGCAGATCGACATGGCCATTCATGGCGTAGTGGATGGTCGCCGAAGCGGTGCCGAAAATGCCCTGCAGCTTGTTGGTTCCAAGTGCTGCGACCGGCGGGAAGCCGGCAAGCAGCAGGGCCGGGATGGTGATCAGCCCGCCGCCGCCGGCTATCGAATCGACAAAGCCGGCTGCAAAAGCGGCCAAGGCAAGCATGATGACGGTCTGGGTGGCGAGGTCGAGCATCGGGATTTTCTGAACATTCCGGCGGGAAAGGTGGTGCCGCGCCTTCTCATGGCCATCCGGTTTGCGCAAGGCCGATTCCGCGCTACGTCCATCCAAGCGCGTTGCGCTTGGATTTCCTGTGGTGCATGTCATTATCCCAATACCGCGGCGCAGTTTTGGGTCATGTGCGCTGGGCGGGCTCGGGAAAGGGACACTGTTGGCGATGGCATTGCTCGACCAGATACGCTCGATCTTCGATGGTGACCCCGGCGTGCGCAAGGTTGCCGACGACCCTGTGCTGTCGGCGGAACTCTTGATGCTGTTTCGCATGATCCTGGCCGACGGCTCGGTTTCGGAGAGCGAGATGGTCGCCTTCCGGCGCATCTGCAAGGACGCCTTCGGCATCCCGGAAAGCAGCATCGACGCGGTCATCGAATATCTCAATGATTTCGGCTACGAAACCAACGGTTCGCAAGCCATTGCGCTGTTCCGCGATCTCGATGTCGAACGGCGCAAGTTGCTGGCGCTCCACATGGCGGAGATCGCCAAAGCCGATTCCAAACTGGCCGAGAGCGAAGTGCGGCTGTTGCGCCGCACGCTCGATTTGCTCGACATCAGCCCGGTCGATGTGGTGAAGCCGGAGGAGTGAGGCAGACCAGGGGCAACGGCCGCCCAGCCGGGTCCCCGCTGCTTCGCAGCGTCCCAGCGTTTGTGACCTTTCATCGTGCCACTGGCACGATGAATTCGCTGCGCGAACCGGTCACTTACCCCTGTTCCTGCATACGGTGAGCGATCGCCCGATGCAGATCGGGCGCAGCCGCGACCAGCGCCCTGGCCGCCTCCGACTGCGGATGATCGAGCACGTCACCGGTCTTGCCGCGCTCGACGATCCTGCCGTCATGCATGACCAGCACCTCATCGGTGATGGCGCGGGCGACGGTCAAATCGTGGGTGATGAAGAGATAGCCGATGCCGAGCTTCTGGTTGAGCTCTGCGAACAGATCGAGGATCTGGGCGCGGATCGAGACGTCGAGCGCCGAGACCGGCTCGTCGGCGACGACCAGCTTCGGCCTGGTGATGATGGCGCGGGCGATCGACAGGCGCTGGCGCTGGCCGCCGGAAAACTCATGCGGATATTTGTCCATGTCGCTGGTGCCGAGGCCGACCTCGTGCAGCGCATGCGCCACCATCTCGCGCCGCTCAGCCGGTGTCGGCTTCGTCTCCAGTACATGCAGCGGCTCGGCGACCAGTTTTACGACCTTCTGGCGCGGGTCGAAAGAGCCGTAGGGATCCTGGAACACGACCTGCATGTCGCGCCGCGCGGCTTTGAGCTCCGCCTCGCTTTTGCCGGTTATGGTCTCGCCGCGAAAGCGGATCGTTCCCGATGTCGATTTGTCGAGCGCCAGGATCATGCGGGCAAGCGTTGACTTGCCGCAGCCGGAGCGGCCGACCAGCGCCACCGATTGGCCCGGCGCCAGCGACAAGGACACGTCGTCGACGGCGCGGATCGGAGCCGCTGACTTGAACAGGGAGGTGCGCCGGCCCGGATAGTCCCGTGTCACGCCTTCGACCTCAAGCAGCGGTTTGCCCTGGCCGGCGGCGTGAACCTTGGCGCGCGCGGGCACGTGCATGGAGGCCAGCGCCAGCTGGCGCGTGTAGGGATGCAGCTGTTCCGACAGCGTGCGTGCGGTGTCGCCGGCTTCCATCACCTCGCCATGGCGCAGGATGGTGATGCGGTCGGCCATTTCGGTGACGACCGCGAGATCGTGCGAGATCAACAGCAGGCCCATTCGGTTTTCGCTGACAAGGCCGCGCAAGAGGTCGAGGATCTGCGCCTGCAGCACCACGTCGAGCGCCGTGGTCGGCTCGTCGGCGATGAGCAGCTTGGGTTTCAATGCGCAGGCAATGGCGATGACGACGCGCTGGCGCTGGCCGCCCGACAGTTCGTGCGGATAGCGCGACAGCGGGAATTTGGCCTCCGGCAGGCCAACGCGGTCGAGCATTTTGCGCGCGCGGTCTTCGGCGTCGGCACGGCTTGCCCTAGTGTGCCAGCGTATGCCTTCGGCGACCTGCTCGCCGATGGTCTTGACCGGGTTGAGCGCCGTCATCGGCTCCTGGAACACCATGCCGATGTCGTCCCCACGCAGCGCGCACATCTGGTCCTCGGTTGCGGCCAGAATATCGATGCCGTCGAAGGTCACGCGGCCGGTGGCGCGCGCCGCATGCGGCAGAAGCTGCATGATGGTCAGCGCCGTCATCGATTTGCCGGAACCGGATTCGCCGACCAGGCCCATCACCTCGCCGGGCGCGACGGAGAGGTCGACCCCTTTGAGGATCGGCGTGTCGCCGACCGCCAGCGACAGGTTCTCGATCTGCAGCAGGCTCATCGCTGCCGCCGCGATTTCGGGTCGAGTATGTCGGCGATGCCGTCGCCGAGCAGATTGAGCCCAAGCACGGTGATGACGATGGCCATGCCGGGGAAGATGGCCATCCACGGCGCCACCACCATGCGCGTCTGGGCGTCGAACAGCATGCGGCCCCAGCTCGGCATTGGCGGCTGGGCGCCGAGGCCGACATAGGAGAGACCGGCTTCGGCCAAAATGCCGAGCGCGAACTGGATGGTGCCTTGCACCAGAAGCAGCGTGGCGATGTTGGGCAGCACGTGCTCGATTGTAATCTGCGTCTTGCTCTTGCCGGCGGCGCGCGCGGCGAGAATGAACTCGCGTGGCCAGATCGCCAGCGCGCCGGCGCGGGCGACGCGCGCAAACACCGGGATGTTGAAGATGCCGATGGCGATGATGGCGTTGATTGCGCCCGGTCCGAAGATGGCGGTGATCATGATCGCCGACAGCAGCGCCGGGAAGGCGAAGACGAGGTCGTTCAGCCGCATCAGCGCCTCGTCGACAAACCCGCCGCGCGCCGCGGCGAAGGCGCCGAGCGGCACGCCGACGCCCATGCCGATGCCGACCGCGACCAGCGCCACGGCAATCGAGTTGCGGGCGCCGACCATGATCATCGACAGGATGTCGCGGCCGAAATGATCGGTGCCGAACCAGTGCGCCGAAGAAGGCGCCAGCGTCTTGTCCGAGATCACCAGTTTGGTCACGTCGTAGGGCGTCCAGACGTAGGAGATGACCGCGATTGCAGCCACCAGCACCGTGATGGCGAAGCCGATGAGGAAGGAGCGGTTGCGGAAGGCCTTGGCCAGAATGCTGCCCAACGTCTCCTGCGGGATGTCGATGTGCAGCGTCATTGCCGGCCTCGAAGGCGCGGATCGACGATGGCGTAGGAGACGTCGACGACGAGGTTGACGGCAATGACGGCGACGACCAGCAGCATGACGATGCTTTCGACGACGATCAGGTCGCGCTGAGTGATCGCCTGGAACACCAGCCGTCCGAGGCCGGGGAGATAAAAGACGTTCTCGATGATGATGGTGCCGGCGAGCAGGAAGGCGAATTGCAGGCCCAGAATGGTCAGAACCGGGATCATCGCGTTGCGCAGCGCGTGCCGCCACAGCACGGCGCGATAGGGCAGGCCCTTGGCGCGGGCGGTGCGGATATAATCCTCGTTCAGCACCTCGAGCAGCGCGGAGCGGGCAACGCGCGCCAGGATCGCGGCCTGCGGCAGCGCAAGTGCTACGGCCGGCAGCAGCAGCGATTTCAGCGCCGGCCAGGCGCCGGCGCTCCAGCCGGGAAAGCCGCCGGCCGGCACCAGCCGCAGCCAGACGGCAAAGAGGTAGATCAGCATCAGCGCGAACCAGAAGTTCGGGATGGCGACGCCGAGCTGGGCGGCGCCCATGGCGATCGTGTCACCGGCCCGCCCGCGCCGGCTGGCGGAATAGAGCCCGACCGGGATGGCAATGATGGTCGACAGCGCCAGCGCGATCAGCGCCAGCGGCAGGGAAACCGCCATGCGCTCGCGTACAAGGTCGATGACCGGCACTGAATAAGTGTAGGAGCGGCCGAAATCGAGGCTGAGCAGACCGCCGACCCAGTGGAGGTAGCGCAGGAGAAGCGGCGCGTTGAGGCCCATCTGGTTGCGCAGGAGTTCGACCTGCTCGGCGCTGGCGTTGAGGCCCAGCATCAGCCGCGCCGGGTCGCCGGGCAGGATTTCGAGCACGGCGAAGACGACCATCGAGGCCAGGATCAAGGTTGCGACGGCAATGGCGAGGCGTTGGAGGAGGTAGGCGGTCATGGTGGAGGGAATGGTGCGTTGCCAAGTGCGATGACTGAGCAAAGGCAGCGTTCTGTCACACCCCCCTCTGTCCTGCCGGACCCGGCCCTTCGCTGTCGCTTCGGGCGTTCGTTGTTCGGAAAGCCAAGCAGTTGGCTTTCCGTCCGCTGCGCGGACCACTCCTCACCCCCCGCAAGGGGGGAGATCAGCAGTTTCTGTGTCGTCGACCAGCGTTCAACGTTCGCGATAGGCGAAAGCGGAGATGATAGCCCGATCTCCCCCCTTGCGGGGGAGATGCCCGGCAGGGCAGAGGGGGGTGTGACGGAGCGCAAACGCCGCCCTTTGGCCCGCCGCCTCAATCCGTCCACTTCACCTTGGTCAGATCATTCGCCTGGATCGGCGCATTCTCCCACAGGCCCTGCAGCTTGGCGTCCCAGACGCCGACCTTCGGCAGTTCATAGAGGAAGCCGACCACGGCGTCGTCGGCCAGGATCTTCTGTGCTTCGCCGAGCAGCGTGTTGCGCTTGGCGTCGTCGGAGGTGAGGTTCAGCTCGGCGATGATCTTGTCGAAGGCCGGATTGTCGTAGTTGAAGTAATAATCCTTGCGCGAGTAGATATCGATGTCGTTGGGCTCCGTGTGAGAGACGATGGTCAGGTCGTAATCCTTCTTGGTGAACACCTGGTCCAGCCACTGCGCCCATTCGACCGGGATGATTTCGAGGTCGATGCCGACATCGCGCAGCTGCGAGGCGATGATCTCGCCGCCAAGCCGCGCATAGGAGGGCGGCGGCAGTTTCAGCGTCGCCTTGATGCCGTTTTCGAAGCCGGCCTGCTTCAGCAACTCCTTGGCCTTCTCGACATTGTGCGGATAGAGGCCGGTGAGGTCGACATAGGCCTTGCTGGCGGGCGACATGTGCGAGCCGATCGGCACGCCGAGGCCGGCCGAGGCGCCGTCGATGATCGCCTTGCGGTCGAGCGCGAAGGCAATTGCCTGCCGCACCTCGAGCTTGTCGAAAGGCGGCTTCTTGTTGTTGATCGCCAGAATGGTCTCGCCCTCAGTCGAGCCGATCACCACCTTGAAGCGCGGATCGTCCTTGACCTGCGCGACGCTGTCGGGATCGAAGAAAGGGAAAGCCTGGATGTCGCCGGAGAGCAGCGCCGGCACGGCGGCAGCGGCGTCGGGAACGATGCGGAACTCGGCCTTGTCGAGGAACACCGGGGCGCCCCAGTAAGTGTCCGATTTCACCAGCGTGATCGACGAGCCCTTGGCCCAGCTCTGGAATTTGAACGGGCCGGTGCCGATGGGCTTTTCCTTGTTGGTGTCGGCGCTCTCCGGCGCCACGATCACCGCGTCGCCCCAGCCCAGATTATAGAGGAACGACCCCTGCGGGTTCTTCAGCGTCACCTTGACCGTTGCCGGACCGACGACTTCGACCGTATCGATGGCGGCGAACAGGGCCTTTTGCGCGTTTACGGAATTGTCGGCGCGGGCGCGGTCGAGCGAGAACTTCACGTCCCCGGCGTCGAAGTCGCTGCCGTCATGGAATTTGACGCCGGTGTGCAGCTTGAAGGTGTAGACCTTGCCGTCGTCGGAAATGGCCCAGCTCTCGGCGAGGTCGGGCAGCACTTCGCCATTCGGGCCGATGCGGGTCAGGCCCTCGAAGACGTTGGCGTAGAGCACTTCGTCGATCGCCGCGGCAGCACCGGCGGTCGGATCGAGATGCGGCGGCTCGAGCGGAATGCCGATCACCAGGTCGGTGCGTGCGGCAAATGCCTGACTGCCGGCCAGTGCCAGCACCGTGGCGGCAAGAATGGTTTTCCACAATTTCATCGTGCAACTCCCAAATGCTCGAACCCTGATGCGATAGAAGCGTGATTTCGAGGTGGAGTAAATTGCGTTTCGTGCTCCGCAGCGGCGCGGGGAGGAATGTTTTTTCAGCGAAGCCGATGGTTCAGTCCGCGGCCGTGCCCCTGAGCAGCACATTCAGCCCGATCGCCATCACCTTGGCCGACTCCACCATATCAGAGATACCGACCCATTCGTCGGGCCGGTGGGCGAGGTCCAAAATGCCCGGGCCATAGGCGATGCAATCATAGATGTGGCCGATGCGGGCGATGTGTTTCTGGTCGTAAGTACCTGGTGAAATGACATAATCCGGCTCGCGGTCGAAGATCGCCATGATGCCTTGCGCCACCGCCTTGACCACTGGCGCATCGCGCTCGGTCATCAGCGGCAGCACCTCCATCAGGTCGCGAATCTCGTAGTCGAACTTATTGCGCCCGCGTTTCAGCCGGTCGAGGATATCGGTCACCTCGCTCTTGACCGTGGCAAGGTCCTCCTCGAGCAGGAAGCGGCGGTCGATGGTCAGCCGGCAGGCGTCGGGCACGTTGGGTGAGGGCAGGCCGGGGCGGAAATCCTCGGTCTGGCCGCCATGGATCGAGTTGATGTTCATGGTCGAGCGCTTTGCGCCTTCGGGCACGACAGGCATGCGCGTCACCTTGCGGTCGAGCGCCGGAAACAGTTCATCCTCGAAGGCCTGCAGCACGGCGCCCATGTGGCGCACGGCATTGTCGCCGAGGAACGGCATCGAGCCATGCGCGATCTCGCCCTTGGTCTCGATCTCCGCCCACCAGACGCCGCGATGGCCAAGACAGATGCGGTCCTTGTTCAGCGGCTCGGGGATGATGACGTGGTCGACCTTGGGTTTCGAGAAATAGCCAAGCTTCGCCAGATGGGCGACGCCGCCGAAGCCGCCGGACTCTTCATCGACGGTGCCGGAGATTTCGATGGCGCCAGGAAAGTCGGGGAATACCTCCATGAAGGCTTCCGCCGCGATGATCGAGGCGGCCATGCCCCCTTTCATGTCGCAGGCGCCGCGCCCGTAGACCTTGCCGTCCTTCACCACGCCGGCAAAGGGATCGACGCTCCAGCCCTCGCCGGCTTCGACCACATCGATGTGCGAGTTGAAATGGACACAGGCTCCAGGCGAGCGGCCGTCGAAGCGGGCGACGACATTGACGCGGGGATAGCGGTCGGTGTCGCCGGGCGTGCCTGCGGCGCGGATGAATTCGGTTTCGAAGCCAAGCCTGCCTAGGCGCGCACCGATATATTCGGCGCAGGGGCGATAGGCTTCGCCAGGCGGGTTGATGGTCGGGAAGCGGATCAGGTCGGCGGTCAGTGCGACCAGGTCATCAACACGGGCGTCTATCGCTTTGAAGAGTCGTTCGTTCATTCCCGGATTTGAGCAGGCAAGGGGGTGGTTTTGCAAGCATCGCGCCACTGGCGCCGAAACTTCGTGTCGCAGCGGCAACTATGGCGGGAAAATCGTTCAAATTCGCTGCTTTAGATTGGCGAATTTATCAAGGAGTGTGTGTTAGATCACTCACCTGTCGTTAAAAAGATGAAAAACCGCGTGATGACAGGGCAGGCAAGGGGCATCAAAGGGGTTTGATCTCATGACTAAAATCGTTCTCATGGCAGCTGCTTTTGCTGCGATGCTGTTCGGCACGTCCATCGAAAGCAGGGCTGCCTCGCTGGTGGCCAGCATCGACGTCTCGTCGCAGACCATGACCGTCAGCCAATACGGCCAGGTGCTTTATCGCTGGAGCGTGTCGACCGCGCGCAGCGGCTATTTCACGCCGCGCGGCACCTATCGGCCGCAACGCACGGCGCGGATGTGGTATTCGAAAAAATACCACATGTCGCCAATGCCTTACTCGGTGTTCTTCCATGGCGGCTACGCCATCCACGGCACCGGCGCGGTCAGGCAGCTAGGGCGTCCGGCATCGCATGGCTGCGTGCGGCTGCACACCGCCAATGCCGCGATGTTCTATGCGATGGTGCGCGAAGTCGGCTTCGGCAATACGCGGATCGTTGTGACGAACTGAGGCTTTCGACGACTTAAGATTGACGCTGCCCCTGGCCGGTGGCGTTGGCCTGTCCGCGCCGGCGGCGACGCCGGCCTGAGATTTCCCACCTTTTGTGGAACCACATCCACTGTCCCGGATCCTCGCGCACCCAGCGCTCGACCACGTTGGCGAGCAGTTGGGTGGTGGCCGCGACATCGACGCTGCCGCTTTCATTGCGCGGCAAGGTCAGCTTGTCCTCGATCTCGAGGCGGAAGCGGTTGCCAGGCAGCCGCACACATCGCGCCGGATAGACGTCGCAATCATAGTGACGGGCGAGCATGCCCAGAACCGGATTGCTCTGGCATGGGCGATTAAAGAAGATCGTCTCCAGTCCGCTGGAGAATTTCTGGTCGACCAAAACGCCGATATTGCCGCCTTTCTCCAGAATCGACGCCAACGCGAAGGAGGCGCCGGTCGAAGACGGCAGCAAGGCGCCCATGCTCGAACGCCGCGTCGAATGGATATAATCGGCGAGGTAGGGATTGTTCGGCGGACGAAACAGCGCGGTGATCTTCATGCCGAACGTCGCGGCAGCCACCGGCAGCAATTCAAAATTGCCGAGATGGCCGGTGAACAGGATATGCGGTTTGTCCTCGCCAGCTATCTGATGGAAATGATCGGCGCCGCCAACTTCGACGCGGCCGGGCGTCGCTGCGTTCGGATCATAGTCGAAGAGCGCGTCAAGAAAGATGTATTCGGCGGCGAGCCGGGCCATGTTGCCCCACATGTCGGAGGCGATGGCCTCGATCTCGGCATCGCTCTTTTCGGGATAGGCAAGGCGCAGATTGTTGACGGCGACGCGGTGGCGCCCGACGCGCGGACCGATGCGGCGTGCCGCCCGGTCGACGAAATTGAGCGCCCTGTCCGCGGGCAAGAGGCGCAGCAGCGAGATGATCGTCATCGCCAGGCGCGCCACCAGCCAGTGCTCCATCTGGCGCAGTCTTCGGCCATAGCGGAACATGAAGTCCCGGCGGGCTTTCTTGAACACCTTGCCGACCATAGTCCTAAGAAACGCGCAGGATGATCTTGCCGAACACGTCGCGGCCTTCCATGCGCTTCAGCGCGGCGTCGATGCCGTCGAAGCCGACCTCGGTGTCGATAACAGGTGCTACCTGTCCCGCCGCCATCTTCTGCATGGCGTTGGCCATGTTCTCCATGCGGCAGCCGAAGGACCCAAGCAGCTTCAGCTGCTGCTGGAACAGCTGCATCAGATTGATCTGCGTCGACACGCCGGAGGTCGAGCCGCAGGTGACCAGGCGGCCGCCGCGCTTGAGGCACAGCATCGAGGCGGCAAAGGTGTCGGCGCCGACATGTTCGAAGACGACGTCGACGCCCTTCTTCCTGGTGAGCTTGCGCACGACGCCTTCGAAACGATCGTCGCGGTAGTTGATGACATGGTCGGCGCCGAGCGCCTTGGCCTTGTCGATCTTGTCGTTGGAACCGACCGTGGTGATGATGGTGCAACCCATGCGCTTGGCCAGCTGGATCGCCGCCGAGCCGATGCCGGAGCCGCCGGCATGGATGAGGATGGTTTCGCCGGGCTGCAGCTTGGCATTGTCGAACAGCATGTGCTCGACGGTGCCGAAGGTGACGGGGGCGACAGCCGCGCCGACATCGGTCACGCCGGGAGGAGCAGGGACCAGCAGGCGCGCCGGCAGGTTGATCTTCTCCTGGGCAAAGCCGTCGAGATGGAAGCCGTGGACGCCCGAGACATTTTCGCAGAGATTGTCACGGCCTTCGCGGCAGGCGCGGCAAAGGCCGCAGGTGCGCGCGCCGTAGATCGACACCAATTGTCCGGGCAGCAGGCTGGAGACGCCGGGGCCGACAGCCTCGACCTCGCCGGAGGCTTCGGCGCCGACGACCAGCGGCAGCTTGCGCTTGGCGAAGGCCATGCCGCGCCAGCCCCAGACGTCGATATGGTTCAGCGCCACCGCCTTGATGCGCAGCGTGACTTCGCCCAATGCGGGGGGCGGCGGGGGCGGCAGGTCCACCGTTTCAAGACGGCGGTCCTCGATAAGTTGCAGTGCGCGCATGGGGCCTGTCAGTTCAGTCTGGCTGAAAAAGGTCGCTTAGACCGGTTCCCGCGCCATGACAAGGCAGGTGTTCTGGCCGCCGAAGCCGAACGAGTTCGACAGCACGGTGCCGACTTCGGCATTGCGCTTCTTGTTGGGCACCACGTCGAGCACGATTGCCGGGTCGGGATTGTCGTAGTTGATGGTCGGCGGAATGACGCTTTCGAGCATGGTCATCAGCGAAAACGCTGCTTCGACGGCGCCGGCCGCCGACAGCGTGTGGCCGATCATCGACTTGTTGGACGAGACCGGCATCGAGCCGATGCGATCGCCGAACACGGTCGACAGCGACAGATGCTCCATCTTGTCGTTTTCCGGCGTCGAGGTGCCGTGAGCGTTGACGTAGTCGATCTCGTCCTTGCTCAGGCCGGCATCCGCAAGGGCGGCGCGGACTGCTGCGATCGCCGGCGAACCGTCGGGCTTGGAACGGGTGCGATGGAAATCGTCGGCCTTTTCACCGCAGCCGCGCAGGATGCCGAGAACGCTGGCGCCCCGGGCAAGGGCTGCCTCAAGCGATTCCAGCACCAGAGCGCCGGAGCCTTCCGCCAGCACAAAGCCGTCGCGGTCCTTGGAGAAGGGTTTTGACGCCTTTTCAGGGATGTCATTGTGGGTCGACAGCGCCGAGAGCAGCGAAAAGCGGATCAGCGCCTCGGCGGTTGCCGAACCGTCGGCGCCGATCGACAGCGCCCGGTCGCATTCGCCGCGGCGGATCGCTTCGACGCCGAGCTGGATGGCGGTGGCGCCCGAAGCGCAGGCCGTCGACAGCGTGATCGGCAGGCCGCGCGTGCCAAAGCGGTCGGCCAGCCGGTCGGCGATCGCGCCGAACTGCGTGCTTGCGAACCTATCTGTTTCCTTCAGCCCGCGCGCCACCCTGAGCAGCCTTTCGGCGCCGGCGCCTTTGCCGTCGGAATTGTAGAGCGCGAAGCGGTCGTGCCAGTCGAGTTCGACCGGCGGCGAGGCGAGGAAGAGCGGGCCACCGAAATCAGAGGAATCGAGGCCGGATTCGGCCACCGCCTCATTCGCGGCGGTTTCGGCCAGTTCGTAGGTCAGCAGGCTGGCGCCTTTCGAGCTTGAGTCGAGGAAATCGACCATGCCGGAGATGCGGGTGTTGAGGTGGTCGACGGGAAAGCGGGTGATCGGGTGGATGCCCGATTTGCCGGAGGTCAGTGCCGCCCAATTGTCTGCCTTGCCGATGCCGAGCGAGGTTACCACGCCGATGCCGGTGACGGCGACGATCGGCCTGCCCATGTGATCTCTGAGATTGGCCATCCGGAACCTCTTAACTTTGCAGCATGATCGCGCAGCGCTGCTTCAAGCAGCGTTGACCAGCGCCATGCCCTCGAATTGGTGATAGCCGATTGCCGTTGCGAGCACGGTTTCGGGAATGCCTTCGAACGGCTTCTCGGCCGCGGCGTCGAAAACGGGGTAGGCGGCCTTGCGGTCGACGGCCAGGGCGGCGAGGGCGACCGCGAATGGAAACTGCGCTTCCTTCATATGCCCGGTCAGCGTCGCGAAGCCGCGCGCCGATATCGCCGGATTGGCATCCAGCGCTGCCTTTTCGGCTGACGTTGCGGTATGCGCCCCGGATGCGCCCGACAGGGCCAGCAACTTGCCGTTCGGGAGAGTTGCCTGTTTGAGCAGTGTCGCGATCTCGGCGTCAAGCTCGCCGCGCGAACGCCGGGCGCGGCCTGAGACGACCGGTCCGAGCTCGGCATAGATTTTGCGGCCGCGGCTTTGCGCGTGTTCGCGCTGCTCCAGCACCAGGAACGCGCCGCCGGAGCCGGAGACCAGGCCGCCGCCCTCGGCGCCCTGTCTCTGCCAGACCGGCTTCCATGGGCCGCGATGCAGATAGCCGGCCAATTCATAGCCGAGCAGCATGTCGGAATGTTCGGTCTGGAAGGCGCCACCTACCAGTATGTGGGTCGACTGTCCGGAGCGGATGCGCGCCGCGGCGGTCTCGACGGCGGCGACGCCGGCACCTTCCTCGCCCATGAAGGTCCTCGACGATCCCGTCACCTTGTGGACGATGGAGATGTTGCCGGCGAGCAGATTGGAGAGCTGGGCCAGGAAAAGCGTCGGCCGCAATTCGGTGGTCAGCTTCTCGTTGAGCAGCACGTCGCGGTCGTTGCGGCTCTCGGACGCGGCGAGGATGGCGGCATCGACCGCCTCGTCTCGCTCGCCGCCGCCGGCAGCGACAACCATGTCCATGGTCGTGCAGAGCTCGTCATTGCCCTTGATGCCGGCGTCGTCCAGCGCCATGCCGGCGGCATAGGTGCCGAGCCGCTGCCATGTTTCCATCTGCCGCTGGTCGCCTCGCTTGGCGATCTGCAGGTTCCAGTCGATCTCCGGCAGTGGATGCACGGTGTAGGGCGCAAAGCGCGCGGATTCGAGCACCGGCTGCAGGCCGGGCTGCGCCAGCTTCTGCCAGTGGGTATCCGGACCCTCTCCCAGCGAGGAGACAAGGCCGATACCGGTGATGACGACGTCGCGAGGGCTGCTCATGAGCGGCTTTGTGGGTCAGGCGGCGCAGCCCGTCAAGGCCGCGCGCCAGCCGATATCAGGCGGTCTTGGCGGCGACCAGCGCGTCGATCTTGGCGCACAGGTTCTTCATGACGAAGTAATCGTCGGTCGAAGCCTTGCCGTCATTGACTTCCTGGGTCCACTTTTCCAGCGGCACCTTGATGCCGAATTCTTTGTCGATGGCAAAGACGATATCGAGGAAATCGAGACTGTCGATGCCGAGATCGTCGATCGTGTGGCTCTCGGGAGTGATGGTGTCGATATCGATCTCGCTGGTGTCGGCAATGATCTTGGCGACTTTGTCGAACGTGGTGGACAAGGGCTCTTCCTTCGGTTGCGGGCGGAATCTGTCCGCATCTGGTTTGGGCGCTGTCTAATCGGTTTTTCCCGGCAGGAAAAGGCCTGATGCGCGGGGCGCAGATGGGATGGCTCTCCCGTGAAGACAAGAAGGGCCGCCCGACAAGCCGGTGGCCCTTCCAGTTGACGTTACGTCAGCTTAGTTTTCACGGAGCTTGACCACTGGCTCTCTCAGAACGTGACGCGGCCGAGCACGCGCAAGCCATCGCCCTGCGGCTCGACCACCACCGCTTCGCCCTCGCGCGGCGAGACGCCGGTCAGCGCGACGATGTTTTCGAGATGCGTGACCATGACCAGATTGTCGGAACCGGTGTAGGCGCGGATTTCCTTCATCACCGCGTCGAGCTGCGCGGCCTTCTCGGTCGGATCGCTCCTCAGGAGGTCGAGCGGCGCAAAAAGCTCCGGCTCCGCTTCGAAGGCGATGCGGGCAGTGTCGAGGCAGCGGCAATAGCGGCTGGACAGCACCCGCTCGATGGGGGCGGCGCGGGCGCCGAACAGCGCGCCGATCTTGCTCGCCTGCTGCTTGCCGCGCGCCGATAGATTGACCTGGGTGGCACAGTTGTCGATGACGAAATTGGCGGGGTCGGTGGTGCCGGTGACCAGTGCGTGGCGAAGCAGCACGACATGGCCGCCGTCACGCAGCAGCGCCCAGCCGGCGTCGGTCGCGTGGGCGACGGCGGGAACAGCAAGCAGGAACAGCGACAGCACAAATCGAATCATCGAAACCTTTCCGGGAGCCGGATGCCGGCTCCGGTCATTCTGATATAGGGATCGGAAAGCCGGCACAAAGACAAGCGAAAGGCGAACCCTCGGTTCGCTTCACATTTTCGCCATTTGCTTCTTCGCCAGCTCGATCTTCTGATCGGTGAGCGGGATAGGGATCGTGTAGCCGGCTTCGGTGAAGCCCTGCTTGGCGTTCTCGAAGAATTCGATCGCCTTGAGATATTCCGGCTTGCCCGCGCCATAGCTGGCGCGGTTCCAGTGGACGTCGCCGATATTGTTCTGCTCGAAGGCCCACTGCAGCGGCTGACTTTCGCGCGTAAACACCTTCAGCGCCGCCGTGAACGCCGCTTCGGCGTCGTTGAGATATTTGTCGGTCCGCTGGAGATTGCCGAGATTGAGCAGGCTCATACCGATGCCATTTTGAGCGTTGGCCCAGTCGACCGGCGCGGCCTCGATGGTGAGTATTTCGAGCGCTGCCCGCCGCGCCGCAATCGAATCCTGCAGCGTCTTGGCATCGCCATTGCTCATGCTCAACCAGTGCAGCGTCGAGCCCAGGCCGGCCTGGGCCATTGCCCATTGCCGCGGGTTGGTCTCGCGCTTGTACTCGCGCAACGCATTGCCGTAGGCGTCGACCGCCTCGCTGTAATGCTCGGGCTTGTCGGTGACGCCGCCGAGAAGCTGCAGCGTGTTGCCGAGATTGTAGTAGCTCATCGCCCAGTCCTGCGGGAACTTCCGCCTGACATAGACCTGCCGTGCCGCCTGGAAGGCTGCCGCCGACTGTTCCAGCTTGGCCGCATCACGGGTGCGCTGGCCCAGCGTCTGATAGATCGAGCCGAGATTGTTCTGGGCTGACGCCCAGTCCATCGGGAAGCGCTTGCGGGTAAACACCGTCAGAGCGTCGTCATAGGCAGCAGCAGCTTCTTCGAGCGTAGCCGTGCCCATATCGAAGCGGGCGATACCGCTCAGCGCATTGCCCAGGTTGAGGCGGCTGGTCGCCCAGGACACCGGGAAAGTTTCGCGGGTTCGCACTTCCAGCGCGGCGCGAAACGCGTCGGCCGCCTCGTTGATCTTCGCCTTGTCGTTGAGCTGGATGCCAAGCGTTACAAGCGTGTTGCCGAGATTGTTCTCGACCATCGCCCATTCCACGGGTGCTTTCTCGCGTGTGTATTCCTCAAGCGCCAGCCGGTAGGCTGCTTCCGCCTGGGTGAGATGCTCGCCGGCAGGCTCACGCTCGGAGAGTGCATAGAGCGCGAGGCCTAGATTGTTCTGCGAACCGGCCCAGTCCAACGGCAGCTTGTCGCGCGGACGCTTCTCAAGGGTGGCGCGCGTCGCCGCCACCGCCTCATTGAGACGCTGCGGGTCGCTCTCGCGTTCGCCGATCTTCAGAAGCACGTTGGCCAGGTTGTTCTGCGCCGCGGCCCAGTTGCGGTCGTCCTTCTCGCGCTCGAACACCACCAGCGAATCGCGGAAAATCACCGCTGCTTCTTCGAGATGCGCAGTCTCGGTTTCGCGCTCTCCAATGGTCTGCAGCACCACCGCCATGTTGTTGCGGGTGATTGCCCAGTCGCGATTCTGTTCGCCGTTGGGGATGAAGTTCAAGATGGTGCGATAGGCCTCGATGGAGTGCTGCAGCGCATCGAGGTCGCCGGTGGCGTAGCCATGAGCGTTCAACGCCTCGGCCTCCTGGTTCTTGTAGTTCCAGCGCAGCTTTTCGTCCCACTTCTCGACCAACGAATACGCCTTGGCATAGTCGTTGGCGGCGGATTTGTAGTCGAAGACCAGCGCGGCGGCGTCGGCGCGTTTGGCATAGATGGCGGCGTCGGCGATGCGCTTTTGCCGGAGCAGGTCCTCGGCCTCGTCGACCGCACCGCTGTTTTCCTCGATCCGGCCGACCGCGTCGTCGAGGAATTTGCGCGCCGTCACCATGGCGCCCTGGCCTATGGCCTTGTCGGCGGATGCGACCAGGCGACTGATCTCGGGATCGTCGGTGCGTAATGCGGCGCGCTCGGCCATCATCTTCTTCAGACGCTCGGCCTGGCTGTCCAGCACCTTCTGCAGGTCGTTCGGATCCTCAGGGATCTTTTCCGTGCCGAGCGCCTTGAGCACGCCGTAGAGCGCGTCAAGGGGCACGCCGTCCTGCAGAGAAGCCAACTCCACCTGAGCCCGTTTGGGATCGGGCAGGTCGGAAATGGTCAGCAGCAATTGCCGCCGCTCACCGGTGATCAGCCCGTCGTCGCCGGTCGGTTCCGGCGGCGCGACGCCGAAATAGAGCAGGCGACGCAGACTCTCGCTGACCCAAGGTCGCTGCTTTGCCTTGGTGTCGAGATAGACCTCCTCGGTGACCATGCGCATGACCGAGCCGAATTCCGTGCCTTTCATCGCGGTGAGGTGGCGCAGCAGGGCGGCGGCGTAGGGGCTGTTTTCGCCGGAGGCGCCATCAAGTGCGGGTCGGCCCGGCTCAGCGGCGAAGCCGACCACGGTTCCCAGGCTGGCATTATCCAATGAGGCATCGGCGAGGGCTTTTGCGCCGCGCACCGGTTCCAGCCCGCCGGCGCCCACAGGCTCGGCGGAAGCCGTCGGCCCGCGGCGCACGACCGCCTCCGGCGGAAACGGGTTGGTGCGGCAGGCGTCAAGCAGCACGATCGTCACCGGCACGGCCCTTTTCAGCTCGTCCATGACGGCTGAAATCGGCACCAGCGCCTCACCGGCATTTTTCAGCGACGAGACGTCGGCGTCGACCGGCACCAGATAGTTCTCGCCGCCCGCCTCGATGCCGTGGCCGGAATAATAGATGAAGGCTACGTCGGCGCCTTCGGCGTCCTCGACGAAGCGATCGAGATCGCGCTTCAGCTTGGCGGCATCGCGATCGGTGACGTTGCGGGCGTCGAAGCCGAGGTCGGTCAGCATCTTGGCCATGTCGCGGGCGTCGTTGGCCGGGTTGGCAAGGGCTGCGATGTGTTCGTATTTCGACTGGCCGATGATCAGCGCCACGCCCTTGAGACTTTTGGTCTCGGCGGCCTGGGCCACAGATACGCCAAGGCAAAGCAGTATAGCGACGAAAGCCGCCAGCCACCCCTGTCTGACCAGCCACACTTGTCTGACCAGCCACTCCTGTCTGAAATGACGCTGTTTCGGCGTCGCAACCATTCGCTGTATGTCCGCCCTGATGATCCCAAGCCTGTATAGCGCTGCCACCCGACCATGATCAAATTCAGGCGCCGGGCGGATCGAGGATCAGTTTCTGAAGATCATGGCGATTGCGCTGGAATCCGGGCTCGCCTATCCCTGAAAAATGTCTCCGCTCACCGAAACCGTTCTTTTCGTCTTCAGCCTCGTCGCGCTCGGCTATGTCACCGGGCTCACCGGCTATCTGAAACCGGCCAGCGGGGACGGCATCTCCGAATTCGCCATCAACGTCGCGATGCCGCTGCTGCTGTTTCGGACGATGGTGAATTCGGATTTCCACGGCGTGGCGCCCTGGTCGCTGTGGGGTGCTTATTTCGCGGCGGTTGCAATGACATGGGCCGCCGGCCATCTGGTGACGACACGGATCTTTGGGCGGGACGCGCGCACCGGCATCGTCGGTGGAGTGTCGTCATCCTTCTCGAATGTGGTGTTGCTGGGCATTCCCTTCGTTCTCGGCGTATTCGGGTCCAGCGGATTCGAAGTGCTGTCGCTGCTCGTTTCCGTGCACCTGCCGACCATGATGATGGCTTCGATCATCATGTTCGAGATATTTGGCCGCGGCGGCAGCGAGCCCGTACACCCGCTGCGCATCATCCAGAGCTTTCTGAGAAGACTGTTCACGAACCCGCTGATCATCGGCATCCTGGCCGGGCTGGCATGGCGCCTCACCGGCGCGCCGCTGCCGAACCTTGCGACGCGGCTGGTCGATGCGCTGGCTAACACCGCCGGGCCGGTGGCGCTGTTCGCCATGGGGCTCAGCCTGCGCCGTTTCGGCATTTCCGGTAACATCCGACCGGCGCTGACGCTGTCGACGCTGAAACTGTTCCTGATGCCGGCGCTGGTGCTCGGCCTGGTCTGGCTGTTTGGCCTGCCGCCCTTGACGGCCAAAGTGGCGGTCGTGGTGGCGGCGCTGCCGTCCGGCATCAATTCCTATCTCATCGCCGTGCAGTTCAACACCGGCCAGGCGCTGGCGTCGAACCAGATGACCATCGCCACGGCAAGCGCGGTTGTTACAACCGCCTTTTGGCTGACGGTGGTGGTGCATGTCTTTGGGTAGGCTTGGTCTTCTGTAAGGCTGGTCTTTGGCAAGGCTGGTCTTTGACAAGGCTGCGGCCCAAACTAATTTACATGTGAATTTTCTCTGGCGTTGGGCTGGCCCAAAGCCTATATGCCATCTTGCAATTGCTTGCCGGGCTTGCCCTAGGTAAAGAGCAGTGGCTTCAGCGTGTCGGCTCCGCCGCCATTGTGCACGCTCGTTCAAGAGATCCAGGAAACCGGCCCGTCAGTGCGCCGAACGGAGGCTAGACCATGCTGCAGAAAACCAGCCATTTCATGCGCCAGGCCAATCTCATCAACGGCGAATGGGTGCAGGCCGACAGCGGCCAGACGGTCGACGTCAACAACCCGGCCACCGGTCTCAAGATCGGCACCGTGCCGAAGTCGGGCAAGGCGGAAACCCGCCGCGCCATCGAAGCCGCAAGCGAAGCCTTCAAGACCTGGCGCAAGACGACCGCGCTTGAGCGCTCGAAGCTGTTGCGCAAGCTGCATGACGCGATGATGGACAATCAGGATGTGCTGGCCGAACTGCTCACCATCGAGCAGGGCAAGTCGCTCGCCGAATCCAAGGGCGAGATCGGTTCGGCCGCCGCCTATATCATGTGGTTTGCCGAGGAAGGCCGCCGCACCTATGGCGATGTCGTGCCATCGCCATGGGGCGATCGCCGCATCCTGGTGACCAAGGAGCCGGTCGGCGTCATTGCCGCCATCACGCCGTGGAATTTCCCCTCCTCGATGCTTGCCCGCAAGCTTGGCCCCGCGCTTGCCGCCGGCTGCACCGCCGTGGTCAAGCCGGCCTCGCAGACGCCGTATTCCGGCCTTGCATGGGGCGCGCTCGCCGAGGAGGTCGGCTTCCCAAAGGGCGTCATCAACATCCTGACGGGTGCTGCCGGCGAAATCGGCGACGAGATCTGCGCCAATCCGCTGGTTTCGAAGATCACCTTCACCGGCTCGACCGAGATCGGCAAGCTGCTGATCCAGAAGTCGTCCGTCACCGTCAAGAAGGTCTCGATGGAACTCGGCGGCAACGCGCCGTTCCTCGTCTTCGACGATGCCGACCTCGATCGCGCCGTCGCCGGCGCCATCACCGCCAAATACCGCAATTCAGGCCAGACCTGCGTGTGCACCAACCGCTTCCTGGTGCAGGCCGGCATCTACGACAAGTTTGTCGAGAAGCTGGCCACCGCGAGCAATGCGCTGAAAGTTGGCTCGGGCCTGGAAGAGGGCGTGCAGCAGGGACCGCTGATCGACGTGAAGGCGGTCGAGAAGGTCGAGGAATTCATCGCCGACGCCACGTCGAAGGGTGGCAAGGTCGTTGCCGGCGGCAAGCGCCACGCGCTTGGCGGCTCATTCTTCCAGCCGACCGTCATCGCCGATGCGAAGCCTGACATGCGCTTCATGAAGGAAGAGATTTTTGGCCCGATCGCCCCGGTGTTCAAGTTCGAGACCGAAGAGGAAGCCATTGCGCTTGCCAACGACACCGAGTTCGGCCTTGCCGCCTATTTCTACACCGGCGACCTCGGCCGCGCCTTCCGGGTCATGGAAGGCCTGAAATACGGCATGGTCGGCGTCAATGAAGGCCTGATCACCACGCCGGAAGCGCCGTTCGGCGGCGTCAAGGAATCGGGCCTCGGCAAGGAAGGCGGACACCAGGGCATCGAGGATTACCTCGACACCAAATATGTCTGCATCGGGGGTCTCGGCCTCTAAATCATTGACGGGCAGGGCAGGCCGCGGGCCGGCCCTGCCAGATGACATTCAGCCGGACTGGAGCGGTTCAGCGTTTCACGGAAACGCCGAACCGCTCCAGTTCTTTGTTTTTTGCAATTCCGGACGGAAAACCGTTTCACACTTTTCCTGGAATTGCTCTAAGTCGATAGATCGACGAATTAGCATTTGGACATAGCGATGAAGGACGGCGAAGTCTTCGGCACGACGCAGGCAGGCGAACCCGTTCGCCGTTTCACCATCGGGGGCGGCGGCGTCAGCGCCAACATCATCGGGCTCGGCGCAATCATCCAGGATCTGCGGCTCGCCGGTCACGACGCGCCGCTGGTGCTGGGCTACGACCGCTTCGAACCTTACGAGACCGACCGGGCCTTCTTCGGCGCGGTCGTCGGCCGCTATGCCAACCGCATCCGCGACGGCCGCTTCACCATTGCCGGCCAGCGCTACCAGACTGAGCGCAATTTCCTCGGCAAGCACACGCTGCATGGCGGCTCGGAGGGCTTCTTCCACCGGCCGTGGACGGTTTCGCTGCACGGCCGGGATTTTGTCACGCTGACCCTGCACGATCCCGAGGGCACGATGGGCTTTCCCGGCGCGCTCGACGTCACCTGCACCTACCGGCTGAAGATCCCCGGCACGCTCTCAATGGAACTGACCGCCACTTGCGAGGAGCCGACGCTGTGCAATCTGGCGCAGCATTCCTATTTCAATCTCGACGATGGCGGCGCTGGCGACATTCTCGACCACCGGCTGATGCTGAACGCCGGCGCCTATACGCCTGTCGATGGCGAGATGATCCCGACCGGCGTCGTCAAACCTGTCGACGGCACGCCCTTCGACTTCCGCCAGGCGCGGCCGCTGCGCATGGAAACGGAAGGCGAGCAGCTTGCCTACGACGTCAATTTCTGCCTGGCGTCAGCCCGGGGCCCGCTTCACCAGGTGGCGTGGGCGCAAGGCGCCAATTCCGGCGTCGAGATGGAAGTCTGGACCACCGAGCCGGGCCTGCAGCTTTACACCGGCCAGTATGTCGCGCCGACCTCGGGCGGCCTGGACGGACGGCGCTACAAGGCGTTTTCCGGCTTTTGCCTGGAAGCGCAGACCTGGCCCGACGCGCCGAACCGGCCCTATTTCCCGCAGGCCACGCTGTGGCCGGGCCAGATCTATCATCAGGTGACGGAATATCGTTTCAGGCTTCCCTAAGGTCTTAGCCCTCGAAAGCGGTTCTTAGAACCTCGAACGGCGCCAGCGCGCCTCGCACCTGCACGACAGCGGCGGCGACGCGATGCGCGCGCTGCACGGCATCCGCCGGGGCATGGCCGGCAAGCCGGGCGGCGAGATAGCCGCCATTGAAGGAATCGCCGGCGCCGGTGGTGTCGACCGGGGTGGCGACATGCTGGGCCGGAACCGGCTGCAGGGCTCCGCCAGTGGCGATCAGCGCGGGTTCCTCGCCATTCTTGACGACGACTTCGCCGACCAGTTTTCCGAACCGCTCGGCGGTCGCTTGCGATGCCGTGTCGCCAAACAGCATCTGCTCGTCGGGAAAGGTCGGCAGCGCGATGTCGGTGATGGCAAGCGCGTCGAGGATCGCGGCTTGCGCCTCCTCGCGGCTCTGCCACAGGCGCGGCCGGTAGTTGGGGTCGAAGGCGACGAGCGAACCGGCAGCCCGCGCCTTGGACACTTCCGCCAGCAACGTCTTGCGCGCGGCGGCATCCAGAATTGCCAAAGTGATTCCGGAAAAATACACAAGAGCCTGGTTTTCAAGGCTTTTTGCCAAGGCGGCCGGGTCCGAGGCGAGCCGCCTGGCCGCCGCGTCGCTGCGCCAGTAGGTGAAGGCGCGTTCGGCGCCGGTCAAGGTGATGGCGTAGAGGCCGGGCCGCGCGCCTGGGATGACCGGGCTGGCGCCGATGTCGATGTCGTTTTCGGCGAAGAACGAAATCTGGCCCTGCGAGAAGGGATCGTCGCCGAAGGCCGAGACATAGGTCGCCGGCCGCTCGCCGCTCAGCGCATGCAGCGCCCACAGCGTGTTGAACGTGTCGCCGGCAAAGCCCATGCGCCAGTTCGGCCCGGCCTGGCCGGACAGTTCGAGCATGCATTCACCGATCGAAGCGACGCCGTCTGCTGCCATGTATCTGTCTCCGGATCAGTTCGCTGCTGTAGCTTTTTGCGGCCGGCAGCGCCATGCTTGGCGGCGGCGGTTTTTTGCGCCAGAAGCGTTTTCCCACAGAAGCGGCGGGACGCGAATTGCTTCCCGAGACGTTATGTCCAGAAGAGGAACCGGTTTGGCATCGATATGGCGTTATCTTCTTGCGGGCGTTGGTCTGGCCGCCTTGCTGGCTGGCATATTGGCGATCGTCTATCTGACCGCGCCGCAGTCGGCGCCGGGCCCGGATATTTCGCGCTCGAAGAAGACGGCGAACGGCTTGTTTGTCGCCAGCATTCAGCCGGAACGCGGCGTTATCCGGCAAGGCGAACTGCAATCCTGGTTGCTGACCCTGAAGACGGTCAAGGGCGATTCCGTGGAAGGTGCGGCGATCTCGGTGTCCGGCGGCATGCCGCAGCACAATCACGGCTTGCCGACCAGTCCGCAGGCGACCGATTATCTTGGCGAGGGGCGCTACAGGATCGAGGGGCTGAAATTCACCATGAGCGGCGTGTGGCAGTTGCGCTTCGCCATTTCGGCGGCGGCCGGTTCCGACACGGTCGTCTTCAACGTGGTGCTGTGAGCGGATGAACCGCCTGTTGCGCCTTCTGGCATTGGCGGCGGTCTTGCTCGTTGCCGGCTGCGGCAAACCGGATTTTTCCGATGCCGAGAAGAAGACCATCGCTTCGCTGGCGCTGAACACCTTGCCGGCGCTCAAACCCGACACCACCAACCGGTTCGCCGACGTGCCGGCCGCCGCCGCCTTGGGCTCCACTCTGTTCTTCGACCAGGGCATGAGCCGCGACGGTAACGTATCCTGCTCGACCTGCCACAAGATCGACCGGCAGTTCCAGGATGACCTGCCGCAATCCGTCGGTGTCGGCCGCACCAACAGGCGCTCGATGCCGCTGGCCGGCATCGCCCGCAATCCTTGGTTCTTCTGGGATGGACGGCGCGACAGCCTGTGGGCGCAGGCGCTGACGCCGCTGGAAAATCCGCTCGAGCAGGCGGGGAACCGCGCGGCCTTCGCGCATTACATCCAGAAGCGCTTTGGTGCGCGCTACGAGCGCATCTTCGGGCCACTGCCGGATCTTTCCGCCGTGCCGGCCAACGCCAGCCCGCTTGGCAACGAGGCCGAGCAGGCGGCATGGAAGGCGATGACCCCAACTCAGGCTGAGGGCGTCAACCGCGTCTTTTCCAATATCGGCAAGGCGATCGCTGCCTTCGAACGGTCGATCGAACCGGCACAGACACGCTTTGACCGCTTTGCCATCGATCTTGCGTCAGGCGCCAAGTCGAAAGCCGACGATGCCTTTTCGCCGGAGGAGATGCTCGGGCTGAAACTGTTCATCGGCAAGGCCAATTGCGTCACCTGCCATAACGGCCCGCGCTTCACCGACAACGCTTTCCACAACACCGGCGTGCCGCCGGTCAGGGATTTGCCATTGGATCGCGGCCGTTTCGATGCGGTGGCCCAGGTTCAGGCCGACCCATTCAACTGCTTCGGCGCCTTCCGCGATGGCGACGCCGGCGCCTGCGGCGAGCTGCGCTTCATCGTCAAGGCAGCACCCGAACTGATGCGCGCCTACAAGACGCCGTCGCTGCGGGGCGCGGCAACGCGGCCGCCCTATATGCATGCCGGACAGTTTTCCTCGCTGGAGGAGGTGGTGGCGCACTACGCGAAGGCGGAGGCGGCCGTTGAAGGCACCTCCGAAGTGCACCCGTTGCAACTGTCGGATCGCGAACGCGCGGCGCTGGTGGCGTTTTTGAAGACGCTGTCGGACTGAAGAGTCAGCGATCCTTGACCGTCTCCATCGCCACGAAGGTCGAGGTCTGGGCGACGTGGGGGAGCGCCGAGATGCGCTCACCGAGAACACGGCGATAGGCGGCGATGTCGGTGGTACGGACTTTCAGGAGATAATCGAAGCTCGACGCCATCATGTGGCACTGCTCGATCTCCGGCACGGCCTGCACCGCGCGATTGAAAGCATCGAGCGCGGCCGAGCGTGTGTCCGACAGTTTGACCTGGACGAAGGCGACATGGCCTTCGCCCATGCGCTCGCGATCAATGATCGCCTGATAGCCCCTGATATAGCCGTCCTTCTCCAGGCGCTTCACCCGCGCCTGCACCGGCGTCTTCGACAGGCCGACCTTGCCGGCCAGTCCAGACATGGATAGCCGCCCGTCGCGCGCCAGCGCCGACAGGATGTTTTTGTCGATGCGGTCCAATTGGTCTTCTGTCACCGATATCACAGTCCACCTGATAATAATTTAACCGCAATGATAGACCGATCGGCCTGCCATGTCGATTTCTTTGGACCGGCCGAAAATGCGGCTCTGTGCTAGCTTGCGCCATTCGGTCCGGCGACCGCCGGCCCGCTCCCAGATGCTTGCTCCGCAGGGACCGCCATGCCGCTCGACACCATCCGCCAGCAAATCCGCGCCAACTACCTGCCCGACGAAGACGCGGCTGTGAAGCGCCTGGCTGCGGCGACAGAACTTTCGGCCGATGACCGCAAAGCCGTCTCGGCCCGTGCCGCGGATCTGGTGCGCGCGGTGCGCGGCTCGTCCGACCCGCGGCTGATGGAGGTTTTTCTCTCGGCCTACGGCCTCTCCACCAAGGAAGGAGTGGCGCTCATGTGCCTGGCCGAGGCACTGCTGCGCGTGCCTGACACCGAGACTATGGACGACCTGATCGCCGACAAGATCGCACCGCATGACTGGTCGGCGCATTCGGGCGGTTCGAGCTCGATCTTCGTCAACGCCTCGACCTGGGCGCTGATGCTGACCGGCCGTGTGCTCGACGAAGGCGAGGGCGGCATCGAAGGCACGCTGCGCTCGATGGTTCGCCGACTGGGCGAACCGGTGATCCGCAAGGCGGTCGCCGCCGCCATGCGCGAAATGGGCGAGCAGTTCGTGCTCGGCCGCACCATTGCGGAAGCCGTCAAGCGCGGCAAGTCGATGATCCAGAAAGGTTATCTCTATTCCTTCGACATGCTGGGCGAGGCGGCCCGCACCGAGGCCGACGCGCTGCGCTACCTCAAGGCCTATGCCGACGCGATCTCCTCGCTCGATTCAGGCTCCAACGGTCCCGATATCCGCCAGAACCACGGCATCTCGGTCAAACTGTCGGCGCTGCATCCGCGCTACGAAGAGGCACAGAAGGAAAAGATGCTGCCGGTGATGGCCGAGCGGCTGCTGTCGCTGGCGCTGGCCGCACGCCATTCGCGCATGGGCCTCAACATCGACGCCGAGGAGGCCGACCGGCTCGACCTGTCGCTCGACATCATCGAGCGTGTGTTGTCCGAGCCGGAGCTTGCCGGCTGGAATGGCTTTGGCGTCGTCGTCCAGGCCTACGGCCCGCGCGCGGCCTTCACCATCGACTGGCTCTATGCGCTGGCGGAAAAGTACGACCGCAACATCATGGTGCGGCTGGTCAAGGGCGCCTATTGGGACACCGAGATCAAGCGGGCACAGACGCTGGGGCTTTCCGGCTACCCCGTCTTCACCCGCAAGGCCAACACCGATGTTTCCTACATGGCCTGCGCCAAAAAGTTGCTGTCGATGACCGACCGCATCTATCCGCAATTCGCCACGCACAACGCCCATACAGTCGCTGCCGTCCTGTCGATGGCTGACAACCGTGACGCTTTCGAATTCCAGCGCCTGCACGGCATGGGCGAGGCGCTGCATGAGACGGTGCGCCAGGCCGAAGGCACGCGGTGCCGCATCTATGCGCCGGTCGGCGCGCACTCCGACCTCCTGGCTTATCTGGTGCGACGTCTGCTGGAGAATGGCGCCAACTCCTCCTTCGTTCATCAGCTCACCGACGAGGACGTCGAGCCGGAGGATATTGCGCGCGATCCGCTCGAGACGGTCGAGAGCCAGGGCTCCGCCGCCAATCCGGCAATCGCTCGTCCGGCGACGATCTTCGGCACTGGGCGGCGCAATTCGAAGGGATTCGACATCACCGACCCGGTGACGCTGGCGGCGATCGACAAGGCCAAGGCGGCCTTTGCCGGGCCCGAGCGCTGGCATGCCAAGCCGATCACGCGCGCCGCCGGCTACGGCAAGCAGCGCCCGGTGGTCAATCCGGCAAAGCCTGCCGAGATCGTCGGCACGGTCGCTGAAGCCGCTGCCAAGCAGGTAGCGACCGCGGTGCGCTTCGCGGTGGAGGCGCAGCCGGCCTGGGCAAAACGCCCCGTCGCCGAGCGCGCCGCCATCATCAACCGCGCGGCCGACCTCTATGAGGCCAATGCGGTCGAGTTTTTCGCGCTCGCCACCAGGGAAGCCGGCAAGTCGCTGGCCGACGGCGTGGCCGAAGTGCGCGAAGCCGTCGACTTCCTGCGCTACTACGCTGCCGAAGCGGCCAACAACGAAGCGGGCACCGAGGCGCGCGGCGCGATCGTGTGCATTTCGCCGTGGAATTTCCCGCTCGCCATCTTCACCGGCCAGATCGCGGCAGCGCTCGTCACCGGCAATTCGGTCATTGCCAAGCCGGCCGAACAGACGCCGCTGATCGCCTTCCGCGCCGTCGAGCTGCTGCGCGAGGCCGGCGTGCCGGAAGATGTGATCCAGCTTCTGCCGGGCGACGGCCCGTCGGTCGGCGGACCGCTGACTGCGGATCCGCGCATTGCCGGCGTCTGTTTCACCGGCTCGACCGAGGTCGCCAAGCTGATCGAGAAGCAACTGGCCGAGACAGCCGCGCCCGACGCCATGCTGATCGCGGAGACCGGCGGTCTCAACGCCATGATCGTCGATTCCACCGCACTGCCCGAACAGGCGGTGCGCGACATCCTGGCGTCCGCCTTCCAGAGTGCGGGCCAGCGCTGTTCGGCGCTGCGCGTGCTCTACGTGCAGAAGGATGTCGAGAAGAAGATGCTGGAGATGCTGAAGGGCGCCATGGAAGCGCTCACCATCGGCGATCCCTGGCAGATTTCGACCGATGTTGGGCCGGTCATCGATGACGAGGCGCAGAACTCGATCCGCGAGTATTGCACCAAAATGGGGCTGCAGGGCCGGCTGATCGCCAAGCTCGAAGCACCCAAATATGGCCGCTTCGTTGCGCCGCATGTGTTCCGGGTCAAAGGCATCGAGGAGATGGAGCGCGAAGTGTTCGGTCCGGTGCTGCATGTCGCCAGCTTCGACGCCGACGGGATCGACACCGTCATCGCCGCCATCAACCGCAAAGGCTATGGCCTGACCTTCGGCCTGCACACCCGCATCGAAGGCCGCGTCCAGCATTTCGTCGACGGCATCCATGCCGGCAACATCTATGTCAACCGCAACCAGATCGGCGCCGTCGTCGGCTCGCAGCCCTTTGGCGGCGAGGGGCTTTCGGGCACCGGGCCGAAGGCCGGCGGGCCGCATTATCTCCGGCGGTTCCGCAAGGGGCCGGAGGCGGGCACGGAGATTGCCGAGGGCCACAAGGTGACGGCGACCGAACTGGCCGACAATCTGCCCGATCCGACGCTTGGCGGCTGGTCGACGAGGCCGGACCGCATCGCCATTTTGAGAAAACATCTGCGCGGCAAGGGCGCTGCAGCCATCGGCGCTGCAGCCGCCATCGATTTCGGCCAGGTCGACCTGCCCGGACCGACCGGCGAGGCCAACACGCTGTCGCTGTCGCCGCGTGGCCGGGTGCTGTGCCTCGGTCCGGACGCCGACACGCTGCTTGCCCAGACGATCCAGGCGCTGGCCGCCGGCAATGCGGTGCTGGCCGTGGCGCCGGGCGCGCCGGCAGCACTGTCGGCGCTGACCGGCAAGGGGTTGCCGCTGGCGGCCATAGACGGTCGGCCAGACCCAGTCGAAGCGCGTTCGCTGCGCGTCGATGTCGTCGCCTTCTCGGGCAGGCCCGAGGCGGCCCGTATCGTGCGCAAGGTCATTGCCGACCGCAGCGGGCCGATCGTGCCACTGGTCAGCGAGGTGCTCAACCCGGCGGCCTATGCGCATGAACGCGCTGTCTGCGTCGACACCACGGCTGCCGGCGGCAATGCCAGCCTGCTCGCGGCGGCCTAGGGGACTTTTCGCAGCTCGCTTGCCTGCAACGAGTTGCAAGGATATGCGCAAGGGACAGACAGCAACTCGAGCGGGCAGCTGAACAGATGGAAGACACGTCCGGACCGTTTGAGCTGCCGCGCGTGGCGGTGGTCATCACCTGCTTCAACTATCGGCCGTACGTCGAACAGGCGATCCGCTCGGTGCTTGCGCAGACCTACCGGAATTGGGAATGCGTCATCGTCGACGATGCCTCGACGGACGGCTCGGCCGACCATGTCCGACAGCTTCTAAGGGATATAGACGATCCGCGCCTGCGCCTGTTGGCGCGCACGGAGAATGGCGGCCAGACCGCGGGATTCCGCGACGGCTTTGCCGCAACCGACGCGCCCTTCGTCGCGTTTCTCGACGCCGATGACGTGTGGCTGCCAGATTTTCTCCTCGCGCATCTGTCCGCCCATCTCAACACGACGCATTCGGCCGCTCTCTCGAGTTCCGATGTGTTCCTTGTCGATGGCGACGGCACGTTGCTGGGCGGCACCTTCCTTGCCTTGCGCAAACCGCGCTCCGGAGCGGATCGCAGCGGCGTCGCCATCGCGCCCGGTGGCTGGCTTGCCGGCATGGCGCCTGGGATCGCCTACGCATCGGAGCATCCGGTAACCTATTTCGCACCTGCGGTGACGGGCTGGCTGTGGTCGCAATGCTCGGCGATCATGTACCGGCGTGGCGCGCTGGAACCGGTATTGTCCTTCCCGTTCAAGGCCAAGGTCGGGACGGATTATCTGACGGCGACACTCGCGCACCAGACCGGCGGCAGCCTCATCCTGTCAGAAGGTCTCGGGCTCTATCGCCTGCATGGCTCCAACCTGTCCACCGGAACTGCCTTTGCCGGCGGCAATGTGCGGCAAACGCCTGCATACAGGAGCTACAGGAGCGTGTTGGCGGCGGATGCCGCAGACTATTTGCTGGCGAATTCTGCCTGGCTCAGCGATCTCAACGGGCGCAATTTCATAGCTGCATTCCTGACGCAGCATGTGCGCCAATTCCCGGAGCTGGCCGGTGATCCGCGGTTGGCGCGCTACCTGACACGCGGACAGCCCTGGCGGCGGCTGCGCCTGCACATTGCCCAGTGGCTTCAGCGACTGGGCGGCCGGAATTCAACCGGAACATGACGGCATCTGCCCGTCGTCAGATCTCGTCGACGGGTGAAATCTCAATCAGGCGCCTTCGACGACCGAAAAGCCTTCGAACTGCGGATGGCCGAGATAGTGCACCTTCGACGTGCCGGTGTTGCGGTGAGCGGCGCGAAAATTCTCGGATTTGGTCCAGGCGACGAAATCCTCATGGCTTGCCAACACCGTGTGCGAGGCAAACAGCGTGTAACCCTCGGGCTCGTTGACCGGGCCGCGCAGCAAGTGGAATTCCCTGAAGCCTTTCATCTCCGAGAGGCTCGAATCGCGGTTCTTCCAGACATCCTCGAAAGCGGTCTCCGAGCCGTTCTGGACCTTGAAGCGGTTCATGGCGATGTACATTGGGCTTCCTCTTGAATTGATGGACGATTTGGCGAAGGTCTGCGAGCTGGTTAAAACGGACCGATCCGCGCCCTGAACACCCAACTTGATAATCCGGTCTCGGGTGGAATGGGCGGGAACGGGGCTTGCTGGCGCACCAGTTTCAAAGCGAATTGGTCTAGTTCGGCAGACCCTGAACTTTCGACAAGCTGCAAGTCGCTGACGCTGCCGTCAGCCATGACGACGAAATAGACCCTGGCATTGTTGCGAGCCTTGGCTTGAATTTCCTTCGAAACGCGCCGGTTAGCGCGGGCAAGCTTCTTTTGAATTTCACCGCCGTAACGAGATTCCATCGCATTGCCAGCCGCGTCCTGGTTTTTACCCTTGCTGGCAACCGCCGGTGCGTCGCGTTCTTCGCCATCTGCCGCACCGCGGGTATCTCCAGATCCGGCTGGAGGGGTCGGCCGCGGGCTTGGGACTGGTGGTTTGGCAGCAGGCAAATCAACGGCGGGCTCGTCGGCGGGCGGTGCCTCTGAACTTTGCGTTTGAACCCCTGGCGGAGTCGACGTCTCAGCGCTTGGGGCGACAGTTTGATCATTCGGGATGGCGGCCGTCAGTGTATCTGGCGCGGCGGTCGCCTGTTCGGCGGCTTCCGGCGCAGGCTTGGGCGCCGCCGGCTCCTTTACCGGTTGAGGCGCCTCGGTCGGCGGCACGGGTCGAACGGTCTCGGGCTTGGCCGGCTGCGGATCGGTTACCAGGGTAACATCGACCGCGTCGGGAGCCTGGCTGTCCAAGGCGCTGCCGACCACCTCGGCGCCCGATTGGTCGGTGCCTTCGGATTGTATCGCGTTACTGGAATCGAATGTCCCTGCGGGTCCGATGAAGAACGCCGCTGCGGCAGCGGCATGGAGCAGGCAGGACGCGACGATCGCCACAGTCCATTTGCGGTCCGCGGCTGCCGGCTGTGCGAGCTCGTCCATCGTAATCGCCGGTTCGTTGCCGGCGTCGGGGAGGGGGGTGATGTCCTGCATGGTTCGCGGCGAGACCTGCCGCGAGCGGGGTGGGATTGTCAAATCAAGATCGGTTGCCGGCCATGACGGCGGAGCTGCGACGGGTCGTGTCGCATTGTCGTGCAGGAAGGCGGGATGCAGGCCCACCTCAGACGCCGAATGCGATACCGGTCTTGGTCTGCGTCTTCAGGCCGCGCATGCAGGCGCCCGGTTCGACGCCGGCGCATTCGGTGGCGCTGTTGATCAGCACGCGGCTGAGTTTGGTGCAGTCGGTGCCGACGAGGTCGAAGCGGATCACCTTGGTCTTGCCGGCCGGCAGGTCCTTGAAGTCGAGCACGCTCAGGCGGTCGACAATGCCGGCCTCGTTGAACAGCGCGATTTCGAATGCCGCCTTGGAAAGATCGGCGCCGAGCGCATTGTTGACGATGAAGGTCAGGCGGCAACCCTTTTCGGAGGGCTGCGCGGCATTGAGCTCGAGGCTGAGTTGCGGAGCCGGCGCGGACTGAGCCCACGCCGGCATCAAGCCAAGCGACATCGCCAGCGTCGAGGTCAGGAGCCGAAGCGATGCCGTCAAACTTGTCATGGGTGTCAGCCTCCAAAGCGCATGGTTGCGGCCAGCTTCAGCGTGATGCCGGGTTCATAGATGACGGCGGTGGTGCCGCCGTTCAGCGGGTTGGAGTATTTGACGTCGAACAAATTGTCGGCGCGGAAGTCCACCTTCAGATTGTCGGTGGCCTGGTAGCTGGCGAAGGCGTTGACCAGAGTATAATCCTTGGCTACGGGGTTGCCCTTCGGCTTGCCGTTGTACTGCACCTCGCCGCCGACGGTCAGCTTGTCCTGAAGGAAGCGGAAGCCGAGCTGCCCGGTGACCTGCGAGGACGGGATGGTGGCAAGGTCGGCGCGCTCACCTTCATCGGAGATGGTGTGGCCGTTGGTGATCGAGGCGGAGAGCCCGGCATAACCCCAGGCGGCATCGTAGACGCTTTCCAGTTCGAAGCCGTTTATCTTGGCCTGGGCGACGTTCTGGTACTGGAAGCAGATCGGAATGCCGGGGCCGAACGGGCAGCCGCTGGTCGGGTCGAATGCCGACAGTGTGACGCCTTCGATGTAGTCGTCGACATCGTTGTGGAAGTAGGCGGCCTTGAGCCGGAACGCGTCGCCGGCCTCGATAAGGTCGTTCAGCTTGTAGTTGACGCCGAACTCGGTGGTCTTGCCGGTTTCAGGCCGCAGGTTTGGGTTGGGCAGGAACGGGAAGGTGACGCCTGCCGGATGGTTGCCGCTGATCAGCGTTTCGGTCAGCGACGGCGAGCGGTAGCCTTCCGCGTAGGTGCCATAGAACTGCAGGCCCGCCAGGCTGGCGCTTTCGAAAGGCGTGACACCAACGGTGATGCGCGGCGACAGACGATCACCTGACGTTTCGTGGGTGCTGTCTTCGAGGCTGTAATTGTCGTAACGCAGCCCGGCAATGACCTCGAGCCAGTCCCAGGTGAGCTTATCCTGGATGTAGGCGCCCGAAACACTACGCTTGCCCGATGGGGTGTAGAAGCTGTCGCCGCCGGCGGTGCCGCCGGTCTCGACATCGTCACCCACCCAGTCGCCGCCATAGGTCAATTCGTGCGCACCACCGGCTGTTTCGAAGCGCGACGTGTTCCAGATGTCGACGCCGGCCGTGCCAACGTCGAAGGTCGAGGTCGAACCGACGGGCAGCAGCACGGGAAGGCCGGTCGACGGATCGAAGCGGTTCTGCGGGACCAGCGTGGTGAGGTCGAGATTGGTCTTGTTGTAGGAGGCGTTGATGTGGAGATCGAGCCAGCTCCTGGCGTCGTCAGTGATGTTGTAGCGGGCGGTGAAGGTGTTCGACTTCAGGTCGACGTCGTTGGCCGGCACGCCGCCGCTGGTTTCCGTCCAGCCGTCGCTCGAGCCGACCCAGCCGAGCTTCAATTCGCTGTCTTCGCTGGGGCGGATTGTGGTCTTGAGCAGGCCGCTCAGCAGGTCGAAGCCGGTGCCGGCGACGGTGTCGCCGCTGCCATTCTTGTAGTCTCCGTAGTCGCGGTAGACGATGTTGCCCAGCACATCCAAATCGTCGTTGAATTTGTAGGCGCCGCTGGCACTGGCGGTCCAGCCCTTGCCGTTGCTTTCATAGCGCCCGGTGACGGAGCCGGCCCAGGTTTCGCCCGGTCTGAGGAAATCCACCGCATCCTTGGTGTCGAAGAAGACGACGCCGCCAATGGCGCCGGAGCCGTAGGTGTTGGCGGTCGGTCCGCGAATGACGTCAACGGATTTGATGAGCTCGGGATCGACATAGAAGGTCGACTGCGTGCCGTGGTCTGAGCGCTGGAAATTCTGCCTGGCACCGTCGATGATGACGGCGACGCGACCGAAATCCTGCAGGCCGCGGATGTTGATGCTGGAGCTGACGCGTCGCGCATCGGCCTGCACGGCGACACCAGGCACACCGAGCAGCATTTCGTTCGGCGTCGTCGCCATGCGGCGGTCGAGCTGTTCCTGGTCGACATGGCTGGCTGAGGCCAGCGATTCGATTGCCGTCTTGCCGGTGCGGCTGATGACGAGGATCTTGTCCAGCAGGGTCGCGCCGGCGGGCGCCGGCTTGGTGTCCTCGGTTTTCCTGGTCTGGTCGGCCTGGTCAGCGGCCGGCTGAGCGGCCTGCTGAGCGCTGGCCGGCGATGTCAGCAGCGCGATCGTCGCTGCCCCCGCAAGCAAGGCCACCTTTGCCATAGACCGATGCACCGGACCGGTGCTCGCCAGACCCAGTCGTCCAGAATTTCCCAAGCCCATGCCCCAACTCCAAATTCCAGGTTCGACGCTGGCTGGCTTGGCGCTCGCTGGCTTTTTTCATTCCGTCCGGCGTCTTAAATATTGACTCATTTAGTCCGGTATTGCACTGACTAATAAACATGATGATTTAAGTCAAGAAATGAATCGCATTTGCAACGCCTAGCCAGTTGCCCGGCACAGGAAAGGGATCGAAAGAGATGAACACCCACAATCCCAACGACTTCCGTTACCGCGTCCGCCGTTCCGAGGAGACGCCGACCCGCTTCGACCGGGTGCCGCTGGCGGTGCGGACGCTGTCCTCCAACACGCTGTTCCAGGGCGAGCACGAGATTGGCATCGAGCACCATGGCGCGCTCTATCGGCTGAAGATCACCCGCCAGGGCAAGCTCATCCTCAACAAGTGATGAAACAGCCAGGCAGGCCAAAACGCCAGGCAGGACAGGTAAGCAGGACATGGACCAGCGCGTAAAACCCGCACCGCATGAAATCCGGCGAGCGCGGGCAGACAATCCGAAAGCGCGCGAGCGCGATCTTGCCGCCGAGCTCGGTATTTCCGAAGCCGAACTGGTCGCCGCGCATTGCGGCGACGGTGTCGTGCGCGTCGAGCCCAGGGTCAACGATCTGCTGACCGGCCTCGACGCCGTTGGCGAAGTGATGGCGCTGACCCGCAACGAAAGCGCGGTGCACGAGAAGATCGGCGTCTACGACAAGGTTGTCACAGGTGCGCACAATGCCATGGTGCTGGGCGAAAACATCGACCTGCGTATCTTTCCAAAGGTCTGGGCGCATGGCTTTGCCGTCGAGAAGCGCGACGGTGGCGACATCCGCCGCAGCCTGCAATTCTTCGACGCGGCCGGCGATGCGGTGCACAAGGTGCATCTGCGGCCGGCGTCCAATCTCTATGCCTACCAGAAGCTCGTGGCCGCACTCGAATCGCCGAACCAGGAGGCGACTGTGTCTATCGCAGGCCTGGCCGACGACGACGCGGAGACGTCGGGCGTTGCCGCAGACACCGACGATCTGCGTGACCGCTGGAGCCGGCTGACCGACGTCCACCAGTTCTTTGGCATGTTGAAAACGCTGAAGCTCACCCGCCGCCAGGCCGTGCGCATGGTCGGCCAGGACTATGCCTGGCTGCTCGACAATGACGCCATCGGCGCCATGTTCCACCATGCCGCCGCCGACGGCATGCCGATCATGTGTTTTGTCGGAAACCGAGGCTGCATCCAGATCCATTCCGGTCCCGTCAAGTCGATCAAGCCGATGGGGCCGTGGATCAACGTCATGGACGAGACGTTCCACCTGCATCTGCGCACCGACCACATCCAGGAGGTGTGGGCGGTGCGCAAACCGACCAAGGACGGTCATGTCACCTCGCTCGAAGCCTATGGCGCCGACGGCAAGATGATCATCCAGTTCTTCGGCAAGCGCCATGAAGGCGAGGGCGAGCGCGACGACTGGCGGTTCCTTGCCGAGAACCTGCCGCGCATTCCAAGCCCGACCGCGGCCTGAGGAAACGACGATGATTTCACTGTTCAGGACGCTTGCCGCGGCCATGGGCCTGTCGCTGTTTATTGCCGCCCCAGTGCCGGCCAGCGAGAACGTGGCCGTGTTTGCCGACACGTCGCGGATCGTGGCGATCGGCGGTTCGATCACCGAGATCGTCTACGCGCTTGGCGAGGAAGGTCATCTCGTCGCCCGCGATTCGACCAGCCGCTACCCCGCCGCCGCGGTCGCGCTGCCCGACGTCGGCTATATGCGCCAGCTGTCGCCGGAAGGCGTGTTGTCGGTCAATCCTTCGGGCATTCTGGCGCTGCATGGCAGTGGGCCGAAGGAAGCGGTCGATGTGCTGAAAAAGTCGAGCGTTCCGTTCATCGACGTGCCCGAGCATTACAGCCATGACGGCATCCTGGAAAAGATCCGCATCGTCGGCAAGGCGCTTGGCGTCGACGCCAAGGCCGAGACGCTGGTGGCTGAGACCGACGCCAAGCTGAAGGCGGCCGAGAAGCAGACGGCGTCGATCAAGCAGCGCAAGCGCATCCTGTTCGTGCTGTCGATCCAGGGCGGCAAGATCCTGGCCGCCGGCACCGACACCGCCGGTGACGGCATCATCAAGCTCGCCGGTGCCGTCAATGCGGTCGAAGGTTTTTCCGGCTACAAGCAGATGTCCGACGAGGCGAGCGTCACTGCCAGGCCGGACGTGATCCTGGCCATGAAGAATGCCGGCCCGCCGATTGCGGAGGCCGAGCTGTTCGCCATCCCGTCGATCACCTCGACGCCGGCGGGCGAAGGCCGCAAGCTGACCCTGATGGATGGCAGCTATCTGCTCGGCTTCGGGCCGCGCACGGCCGATGCCATCCACGATCTGGCCGCCTCGCTCTATGGCAGCCAGGTCACGGACTGAGCCGATGGTGGATCAGTCGATCGCCGGCGCGGCGGGCAAGGTGGCCGAGGGCGATCGTTCCGGGCGCGCTCGCCTGGTTATTGTGCTCCTGTGTGTGGCGCTTGCCCTTTCGATGTTCCTGTCGCTGAGGTCGGGCGCTTCCGATGCATCGGCCGTTGGTGTCATTCGTGACTGGCTGACCGGCGCCACGCCGGACGACGCCGCGCTTGGTGCCCGCGACCGGTTGATCGTCTACGATATCCGCATGCCGCGCGTACTGCTCGGTGTGCTCATCGGGGCGGCACTGGCCGTATCGGGTGCGGTCATGCAAGGCCTGTTTCGCAACCCGCTCGCCGATCCCGGCCTGATCGGCGTTTCCGCCGGGTCGAGCCTCGGCGCGGTCGCCGTCATCGTGCTCGGCACGACGTGGCTGGCGCCGCTCACTCTGGCGCTCGGCGGGCTGGCCTTGCCGCTCGCCGCTTTCTGCGGCGGCCTTGCGGTCACGCTGGTGCTCTACCGCGTCGCCACGCGGCAGGGTCGCACATCGGTTGCCACCATGCTGCTTGCCGGCATTGCGCTCGCAGCCCTTGCCATGGCGCTGACCGGCATTCTCATCTTCATGGCCGACGACCGGCAGTTGCGCGACCTGACCTTCTGGCAGCTGGGCTCGCTTGGCGGCGCGACCTGGCCGAAGATCGCTTCCGTCGGGCCGATCATCGTGCTGGCGCTTGCGGCAATGCCGTTCCTGGCCAAAGGCCTCAACGCCCTGGCGCTCGGCGAGGCGACGGCCGGACATCTCGGCATCCCGGTACAGCGGCTGAAATACACCGCGATCGTCGGCGTCTCGGCAGCGGTCGGCGCCTCTGTCGCAGTCAGCGGAGGCATCGGTTTTGTCGGCATCGTCGTGCCGCATCTGCTGCGGCTGCTGATCGGTCCGGACAATCGCTATCTTTTGCTCGCATCGGCGCTGCTCGGCGCCTCGATGCTGCTTCTTGCCGACGCAGTTGCCCGCGTCATCGTGGCGCCGGCCGAATTGCCAATCGGCATCGTCACGGCGATCGCCGGCGCGCCGTTCTTCCTCTGGATCCTGCTGCGCAAGCGCGGCGTAATCGACTTGTGAGGCGGCATGATCGAAGCACGCGATGTCTCGGTGGCGATCGGCGGCAAGCGCATTGTTGCCAATGTCGATTTCGTCGCGCGGCCGGGCGAAATTGCGGCAATCGTCGGACCCAACGGCTCGGGCAAGACGACGTTTTTGAAGGCGTTGTCGGGCGATCTGGCGTTTGCGGGGACAGTGGCCGTCAACGGGCGCGACCTCTCCGCGATGAGGCCGGTGGAGGCCGCCACCGTGCGTGCCGTGCTGCCGCAGGCCGCGACGCTGTCCTTTCCCTTCACCGTGCACGAAGTGGTCAGGCTCGGCCTTATCGGCGGCCGTTCCGGCGTTCTGCCGGGCGAAGATGATCGTCTGCCCGAGCGGGCGCTGGCGCGGGTCGACCTCGACGGCTTTGCCGGCCGCTTCTATCAGGAGCTTTCGGGCGGCGAACAACAGCGTGTGCAGCTGGCGCGCGTGCTGTGCCAGGTCTGGGCGCCGGTGCTGGACGGCAAGCCGCGCTATCTCTATCTCGACGAGCCGGTCTCCAGCCTCGATATCAAGCACCAGCTGATCATCATGAACATCGCCCGCGATTTCGCCCGGCGCGGCGGCGGTGTGATCGCCATCCTGCACGACCTCAATCTGACGGCCATGTATGCCGACCGGATTTTCGTCATGCATCGCGGCCGGCTCGCCGCCGACGGTTCACCGCAGGAGGTGCTGAGCGACGATCTGATCGAAAATGTGTTCGATTGTCGGCTAAGGGTCGGTGTGTTACCGGCGGCGAACATGCCGTTCGTCTTGCCGCAGTCAGCCGCCTAAAGCGCGTCGCGTTTGAACGGACTCAGGCGACGCGCTTTAGGTCTTTGTCTTTATGCATGTCGTTGTCTCAAAACCGGGGCCACTTTTGAGCGACATGCACTAGAAAACTCAGGCGGCCGGAGCTCGCTGGACCAGCATGTCGATGCCGAGCAAATGACGCACATTCGGGCGCGCCGCCACCATATCGGCGATAGTGTAGCGGGAGAGTACGGCAAAGAAGGCGTTGAGCGCCTCGCGCAGCGCCGAATTCAGCTGGCAGCTGTCGACCAGCGGGCATTCGGCGGCGTCGTTTTCGAAGCACTCGGCCATGGCGAAGCTCTCTTCGGTCACCCGTACGACGTCGAACAGGCTGATCTGCTCGGCGGGGCGGCCGATTCTCACGCCGCCATTCCTGCCGCGCACCGTCTCGACCAGGCCATGCTCGACCAGCGGCTGCAGGATCTTGAACAGGAAAAGCTCCGACACCGAATAGGCGGCCGCAATCTCGGGGATGCGGCTCAGGCGATCGTTGTTGGCGGCGCAATACATCAGGATGCGCATGGCGTAGTTGGTCTGGCGCGTCAGCCGCATTTCATTCCTCACCCGAGTCCTGGCGCGTTGGAACTGCACCAGATTTTAGATTGTGCTGGTGCGGCTTTCTCACCCGGAGTTTCGGATTCGCCCACACTGGCCTGATCGGAATATGGCCTATACCTTGGAACAATTCCAGACTGGGATTGCATGATAGATGAACATTCTTGTCAACTTTGCGTGCGAAACCGGCAATTCCCGGACGAAATCGGCCCATCCGATCATGCTACGGGCCCAAACACCCCCTAAATAGCCCATGCCAGATAGCCAAGAGATCGATGAGGAGCGGCGTATCATGTCCCAATCGGCTTCGTCCCTGGCGCCTGGCGGTTTTGATGCCGAGACGGGCGCCAAGCTTTTCGCGTTGCGGCGGACAAAGTTCCTCGCCACGGCTGCGCTGGTGCTTTGCGTCGTGGTTTTTGCCGTGGCCAAATCGTTCGAGGCCAAGTATCCGTGGCTGGGCTTCGTGGCGGCCTTCGCGGAGGCGGCGACCATTGGCGGCCTGGCCGACTGGTACGCGGTGGTGGCGCTGTTCAAGCGGCCGCTGGGCCTGCCGATCCCGCACACCGCCATCATCCCAGCGAACCAGAACCGCATCGCCGATAATCTGGGCCGCTTCATCGAGGTCAATTTTCTGGCGCCGGAGCCGGTGCGCGAAAAGCTGGCCGAGGTTGATTTTGCAGCACTCGTCGCCGACTGGCTGACTGACGCCGAACGCTCTGCCGGCCTGTCGCGCTTCGTCGTGCGGTTGGTGCCGCAGACGCTTGCGGCGATCGAGCAATCCGGCCTGCGCGGCTTCGTCACCAGCCGCATGCTGGAGCAGATCGACAAGGTGCCGCTGGCGCCGCTGGCCGCCGAATTGCTGTCGGCGCTCACCGACGACCGCCGCCACCAGAAACTGTTCGACGAATTCACCAGGGTGATTGGCCGGTTCCTGAACGACGAGGAAGCGCTGGCGACCATGCGCGAAAAGATCCGCGAGGAATTGCCGTCGCTGTTCAACCTGTTCAGAGCCGACGCCTATCTGCTGAAGAAGATCGTCGCTTCCGCCGGTTCGCTGCTTGACGAGGTGCGGGCCGATCCCGACCATCCGATGCGCGCCGAATTCGACCGTTTCGCGCACAGCTTCATCGAGCGGCTCAGAACCTCGAAGCAATACGCCAAACGGGCCGAGAAGCTGAAGCGCGATTTCCTGGCGCGGCCGGAAGTGAAGTCGCTCGCCGGCGACATGTGGCAGAGCCTCAGCCTGTTCATCGAACAGGACGCCAAGGCGGAGAATTCGATTGTTCGCGCGCATCTCGCCAACATGTTCGTCGAGGTCGGCCGCCATCTCTCAGGCGATCCGCAGATCAGGGCCGACATGAACCAGGGCTTTGTCGTGGCGCTGTCGTCATTCGTCGAGAGCCAGAAGAGCGGTGTGTCGACGTTCATCGCCGATCAGGTCAAGCGCTGGGACCTTGCCCAGCTGACGAGGCTGATCGAGATGAACATCGGCAGGGACCTGCAATATATCCGCTTCAATGGCATGATTATCGGCGGCCTGGCCGGTCTCGTGCTCTACACGGCGGAGAGGCTGTTTCTCGCTGGCTGATGCTGCATTTGCCGCTGAATTGCTTGGGCGTCCGAATGGACACACGGCGCGCGAGTGCTATTGTCCAGAACAGAACAGTTCACCGTTTCAAGGAAACGGCGACCTGCTCTAACTCTTTGTTTTGACGCAATTCCTGACGGAAAACCGTTTCACACTTTTCCTGGAATTGCTCGAGGTTCAGCATTTGCGACAACTGGGGAGCACGAGCAATGGCCAAACAACCCGACTCCGATTCGTTCCTGGACATGTTCAGCCGGTTCGGCCGTGACCTGAAGGTGCCGAATGTCGAGGCGATCCTCGCGCATCACCGCAAGAACCTCGAGGCGCTGGAAAGATCGGCGCGGGCGGGAGCTGCCGGCGCGACCTCATTGTTGTCCAGACAGCGCGAGATGCTGCAGGACACGCTGCGTGAAGTCAGCGACATGGCGCAGAGCTACAAGGCGCCGGGCAATCCCCAGTAACTGATGACAAAACAGGCGGAGTTCGCCAGGAAATCCTTCGAAGCCGCCCTGAAAAATGCCGGCGAAGTGGCCGAGCTGGTCAAGAAATCCGGCACCGAATCGATCGAAATCCTGCGCAGCCGCATCAAGGAAGCGATGGAGGAAATCCGCTCGGGCTATGACAAGAAGTGACTCTCAACGCAACCATGAGAGGAGTGGGCCGGTTGCGGCGCATGAGCATGGACGAGGGACGCTGTTTGGCGGAAAATGGCGGAACGGAATCGCAACGGGCGAATTGACAGGAGCCGTCCGTTCGTGGTCCGAGGCACTGGGAGCCACCGGGAAAGCAGGAATGACGGAACTACGGCCGAAAACGCCGCCGACCTTCGAGCAGTTAAGGGCGATGGCCGGGCAGGAGCTCGGCGTGTCGGAATGGACGACCGTCGACCAGAACCGCATCAACCAGTTTGCCGAATGCACAGGCGACCATCAGTGGATCCACGTCGATCCGGAGCGGGCGAAGCGGCAGAGCCCATTTCGAACCACGATCGCGCATGGCTATCTGACGCTGTCGATCATCGGCGCGCTGGCGCTGGGCATGGGCATCGTCCCCGAAAACACGCAAGCCGCCTTCAATTACGGCTTCGACAAGGTGCGGTTCCTGGCGCCCGTCAGGGTCGGCGCACGCATCCGGCTGCGCACGACGCTGTTGTCGGTGGAGGACAAGGGGCCGGGCCAGTATCTGATGAAGGCCGCCAATACGGTCGAGATCGAGGGCGAACAGAGGCCGGCGCTGACCGCCGAAACGCTGGTCATGCTTTATGAGCGGCGCAAGCGGGCGGGAGCGTAAGCTCCCTATCTTCGGTCATGATGGCTGTTGCCGCACCGACAGCCTGCCGCCGGCGCGGGTCGAGAGCAGTGCCAGCAACAGCGCAGCCACCGCCAGGACCGTTGCCGTCTGAAAGGTAACCTGCATGCCGTGCGCGGCTGCCGCTGAGGTCAGCATGTCCTGGCTTTGCCGTTCTCCCGTCGAGGCAGCCGCAAAAATGGCGCCCATAAGCGATGCGCCGGTGATCAGGCCGAGATTGCGCAACAGATTGAGCAGGCCGGACACCACGCCGCGCTCGCCGGCAGCGACACCGCTCATGACGGCGGCATTGTTGGATGTCTGGAACAGGGCGTACCCGAAGCAGGTGACGGCGATCGGCACGGTATAGCTGGCAATGCCGAGTTTTGTTGCGGCGAGCGACAACAATGAGGTTCCGACGGCAAGACTGAACAGTCCGACGACCATCATCCTGTGCGCGCCGAAGCGATCGGTGAGGCGGCCGGCGACGAGCGCCGAGAGCGCGGAGACCAGCGGACCTGTCGACAGGACCACGCCGACCATCGCAGCATTGAGCCCCAGCGCTCGCGACAGATAGAATGGAGCGACCACCAGGGTCGCCATCATCACTGTGGCGACAACGAGGTTCGTGGCGAGGCTGGCGCTGAGCCGGATGTCGTACAACCGGGCAAGCCGGATCAAGGGACTTTTCGCCTTCGTCTGCGCAACGCCGAACAGAACGACGCCGATGCCGGCGGCCACCAGCAGGCCGATGTTGAGGGCGCCGAAATGGCCGCGGCCGAGCGTCATGGCCAATGCATAGGCGGCCAGCGTCAGGGCCAGCAAGACCGTCCCGATCGCATCGAAGCTGTTTTGAGCTGCTTCCGCAGTCTTGTCGCGGGCAGGCAGGGCCAGCGAGGCGAGGGCAAAGGTCAGGAGGCCGAGCGGCACATTGACGAGGAAGATCGCCCGCCAGCCGAAGCCGGCGATCAGCAAGCCGCCAAGCGAGGGGCCGAGCGTCGTGCCGATTGCCGACATGGCGCCGAGCAGGCCCATGGCGCTGCCGGTTCTCTCCTTGGTCACGGTCTCCGCGACAAAGGGCAGCGTCAGCGCCATCATCAGCGCGGCACCCAGCCCTTGCACGGCGCGCGCCGCGATCAGCAGCCAGAGCGTCGGCGCCAGGCCGCAGAGCACCGAGGCCAGTGTGAACAGCGCGATGCCGCCGAGCAGCAACGGCCGGCGGCCGACCATGTCAGCCAGGCGCCCGGCGCTGACGATCAGGGCGGTGATGGCGAGCAGATAGGCGAGAACCACCCATTGCACGGACTGGAAGGACGCACCGAACGCCTGCATGAGGGAAGGCAGTCCAACGCTGGCAATGCTGGTTCCAAGCGAGGACAGCAGCGTGGCGAGCGACAGGCTGGCCAATGCCAGGCCTGCGGACCGGGTTTTCTGCGGCGCCGATGCGCAGTCTCCATTTTGTTTTTGTTCGGCAATTGCCATAGGATCTCCTTCTTGTCGGTCCGGAAACCGGATCCGTCGGAGATCTAGTCGCCAAGGCGGCATGGCGGAAGGCGCAGCATTTGCATGTTACTCATGCATGAAACGCCATGTCGTGCTATAGTGCACCAATGACATCGCCCGATCTCAATCTGCTGCTCGCTCTCGACGTCCTGCTGACCGAAGGCAGCGTGGCTCGGGCGGCAACCCGGCTGCGGCTCAGCCCGTCGGCGATGAGCCGCACCCTGGCGCGACTGCGCGAAGCGACCGGCGACCCGCTGCTGGTTCGGGCCGGTCGAGGCCTCGTGCCGACGCCGCGCGCGGAGGCATTGCGACAGCAGGCCGGCCGCGTTGTCCAAGAGGCAGAAACCTTGCTGCGCCCTGCCAGGCCTCTCGATCTCGCGAAGCTGAACCAGATCTTCACGCTGCGCACCAATGAAGGGTTCGTCGAGGAATTCGGGCCGCGTCTTGTCGCCCGCATCCAGGCCGAGGCGCCGGGCGTGCGGCTGCGCTTTGCGCCGAAAGCCGACAAGGACGTCGCCTCATTGCGCGACGCCGACATCGACCTCGAAATCGGCGTTGCCGGCGAGGCCGGACCTGAAGTGCTGATACAGGCGCTGTTTCGCGACCGCTTCGTCGGTGCTGTGCGAGCCGGCCACCCTTTGAGTGAAGGCGCGGTAACGCCTGAACGCTACGCGGCCGGCCGCCACATCAGCGTTTCACGGCGGGGTCGGGAAAGAGGGCCGATCGATCAGACTTTGGCGCTGCTCGGCCTGCAGCGAACCGTGGCGTGCATGGTCTCCGGCTTTTCGGCTGCACTCTCCATGGCGCGCGCTTCGGACCTTATTGCCAGCGTGCCCGAACGGCACACGCGAGGCGCACGCGCCGGCATGGTCAGCTTTCTGCTGCCGGTCGCCACGGTGGAGGTCACCATCTCGATGCTCTGGCATCCACGGCTCGATGCCGATCCGGCGCAACGCTGGCTGCGAGATTGCGTTCGGGAGGTCTGCGCGGCCTCCCGCTGAGCCCTCAGCGCGCCATTGCCCCCTTGAGCACCCTGAAAATCCGCTCGTCCTGGCACTGGGCAACGTTGAAGCGCAGGAAGCGGCTGGCGGTTCCCGACAGGCTGAATGCGTTGCCGGGCGCCAATACGATGTTGTCGGCCAGCGCGCGGCGGGCGATTTCGGCTGCGTCCACGCCATCGGGCAGGCCGCACCACAGGAACAGTCCGGCGGGCTGGTCGATCCAGGGCGCGATGCCGATCGCCTTCAGGCGCGCGCTCGTCTCGCCCATGGCGCGGGAAAGGCGCGCGCGCAGCAGATCCATGTGCTTGCGGTAGCTGCCATCCCGAAGCAGCGTCAGCACCAGTTCGGCCGCCAGCCTGCCCCCGCCGAAGGTGGTGGCGATCTTGAGGTCGGTGAGCTGTTCGATCCAGTCGCGGGGTGCGGCGATAAAGCCGCAGCGCACCGAGGCCGACAGCGTCTTGGAGAAGCTGCCGATATGGACGACGCGGTTGAGGCCATCGAACGCCGCCAGGCGGGGCGCGGGGCTGTGCTCGAAATCGGCGAAGATATCGTCCTCGACGATGGTCAGGTCCGACTGGTCGGCAAGCTTCAGCAGCCGGTGCGCGGTGACCGGCGACAGGATCGCGCCGGTCGGATTGTGGATGGCGGAATTGGTGATGTAGAGGCGCGGCTTGTGCTCGGTCAACGCCTGCGCGAACAGCTCGATATCAGGCCCCGATGGCGTGTAGGGCACGCTGACCACCTTGGCGCGGTGGGCGCGCAGCAGCGCGTGAAAATTAAAATAGCAGGGGTCGTCGACCAGCACGGTGTCGCCGGGCCCGATCAGAAAGCGGCACAGGAGATCGATGGCCTGCGTGCCCGATTCCGTCAGCATGATCTGTTCGGGCGAGACCTCGATGCCGTGCCCTTCCATGCGCCGTGCCAGCAATTGCCGCAGCGGCGGCAGACCGAGCGGCGTGCCGTAATCGGCAAGGTCGACATCGTCGGCGCGCGCCACCGTGCGCAGCGCCCGGCGCAGGGCGGACTGCGGCATCCACGAGGCCGGCATCCAGCCGCAACCGGGTTTCAGCATCTCGTCGCCGGCTTCCAGCGACTGGCGCGAAACCCACAGCGGATCGATGGCGCGGTCGAGCCGGGGTCCAATCTCGGCCAGCGACAACGGCGCCAGCGATCCGGCGGCATAAAAGCCCGAGCCCGGCCGTGAGCGTATCGCGCCTTCGGCGGCAAGCCGCTCATAGGCTTCGACGACGGTGGATTTGGACACCTGCATGGCTTTGGCGAAGGCGCGGATCGAAGGCAGCCGCGCGCCCGGCGTCAGGCTGCGCGCCGATATCCGCTGGCGGATGGTCGCCATGACAGTTTCCACAAGCGTGGTCGCGACAGGAGGGTGCGCATTGCCAGTTTCCAAAATGAGTTCGGTCATCTGTATTGCTCTGATAGCCATTACAGTTTTGCGGAATTGTACTGCATTGTCTCTGGCTGCACCATGGGCACTTGCCCGATAGAGGGCGAAAGCAATGGAGCCTGGAATGGACAAGACCGCGAGCGGCTGGGTGAACGGATTCATCGGCGTGTTGATCTTCTCAGGCTCGCTGCCGGCGACGCGCGTCGCAGTGGCGGATTTCGATCCGACGTTCCTGACCTCGGCCCGCGCGGCGATTGCCGGACTGCTTGGCCTGGCAATGCTCGTGCTGTTCCAGCAGAAGCGCCCGGCGCGCAGCGATTTTCTGTCGCTGGTGATCGTCGCCCTTGGGGTGGTTGTCGGCTTTCCCTTGCTCACCGCTCTGGCGCTCAAGCACGTCACCTCTGCCCACTCTATCATCTTCGTCGGCCTGCTGCCGCTGGCCACCGCGATCTTCGGCGTGCTGCGCGGTGGCGAGCGTCCGCGCCCGGCCTTCTGGCTGTTTTCCTGCATCGGCAGCGCGCTGGTCGCCGGATTTGCCCTGATGCAGGGCGTAACGGCGTCGCCGGTGGGCGATGGCCTGATGCTGGCCGCCATCATCGTCTGCGGCCTGGGCTATGCCGAGGGGGCGGCGCTGTCGCGCAGGCTGGGCGGCTGGCAGGTGATCTGCTGGGCGCTGGCGATCTCGCTGCCGATCATGCTGGTGCTGACCTTTGCGACGCTGCCGTCGTCCTTTGCCGGCGTCGGCTCCGGCGCCTGGGCGGGTCTCGCCTATGTCTCGCTGTTCAGCATGCTGATCGGCTTCGTGTTCTGGTATCGCGGCCTGGCGCAAGGCGGCATCGCCGCGGTCGGGCAGTTGCAACTGCTGCAGCCCTTCTTCGGCCTCGCGCTGGCAGCGACCCTGCTGCACGAGCAGGTCAGCCCGCTGATGGTGGTTGTTACGCTCGGCGTGGTGGCTTGCGTGTTCGGGGCGAAGAAGTTTGCGCGGTAGGCGTGTGGTGACGAACGACCCGGCTGGGCCTAGAACTTCGTCACCACACCAATGCCGATCCCTTCAAACCCGCCCATCGCCATCAAGGCCGCGGGCGCCTCATCAAGGCTGATCTTCTTGCCGACCAGCAATTCGGGCCTCAGCTTGCCGGTGCGGATCATCTCCATCATTGCGGGGTAACGGTAGGCCTGCATGCCGTGACTGCCGAGGATTTCGAGTTCGAAGGCGATCACCTTGTCCATCGGCACTTGCGGGCGGGCATGTTCGCCCAGCATCAGGCCGACCTGCACGTGGCGGCCGCGCCGGCGCAGATTGGCAATCGAGTTGAAGGATGTCGTGGGGTGGCCGAGCGCGTCCATAGACATATGCGCCCCGCCATTGGTGATCTGCTTGACCGCCTTGACCACGTTCGGCGTTGTCGAGGCGTTGATGGTCGCCACGGCGCCGATCTTTTTGGCGAAGTCCAGTTTCTCGTCGGTGAGGTCGATGGCGATGACATTGGCGCCCATGGAACTGGCGATCATGATCGCCGACAGGCCGACGCCGCCGCAGCCATGCACCGCCACCCATTCCCCCGGCGTCACCCGGCCTTGGTCGACAATGGCGCGAAACGAGGTGACGAAGCGGCAGCCGAGGCTGGCGGCGGTGGCGAACTCCATCTCCTCGGGCAGGCGCACGAGATTGGTGTCGGCATGCTCGATGGCGACATATTCGGCAAACGATCCCCAGGCGGTGAATCCCGGCTGCGTCTGGTGTTCGCAGACCTGATGATTGCCCGAATTGCATTCGAAGCAGCGGCCGCAGCCGACGCAGAACGGCACGGTGACGCGCTCGCCGGCCTTCCAGCGGGTGACCTGCTTGCCGACGGCGACGACGATGCCGGCCAGTTCATGGCCCGGCACATGCGGCAGTGTGATGCCATCGTCATGGCCCATCCAGCCATGCCAGTCGCTGCGGCAGAGCCCGGTCGCCTCGACCTTGATGACGACGCCGTCGGCGGCCGGTTTAGGATCCGGCACGGTCTGGATTCTCGGCGCTTCGCCGAATTTTTCGAAGACGACGGCTTTCATCGGCAACTCTCCGTGCTCTGCTCCGGCATTGTGAGCCTATTCGGCATCTATCTGATTCTCGGGCGCCGCCTTCTGAAAGGCCGGCAGCGCCATGCAGGCGGCGTGGATGCGGGAGATCTCGGGGTAGGGTGTCAGGTCGACTCCGAAGCGGGCGTTGCTGGCGATCTGGGCGACCAGGCAGATGTCGGCCAGTCCCGGTGCGTCGCCCTGGCAGAAGGTGCCGGTCTCGGCAGACGAAGCCAGAATCTTTTCAAGCGGCTGGAACCCTTCGTTCACCCAGTGGCGGAACCAGTGGATGACATCCTGGTCGCCGGCGCCGAACAAAGTGCGCAGCGAGGTCAGCACGCGCAGATTGTTCACCGGGTGGATGTCGCAGGCGATCATCTGCGCTAGCATTCGCACGCGCGCCCGGCCGAGCGCGTCCTTCGGCAGCAGCGACGGTTCGGGGTGGGTCTCGTCGAGATATTCGATGATTGCCAGCGACTGCGTCAAAAGCGTGCCGTCGCCCAGGATCAGCGCCGGCACCAGCCCCTGCGGATTGACCGCGCGATAGGCCGGCTCCAGATGGTCGCCATGCCGCAGATGATGCGGCGCGTAGTCGTAGCCCAGCCCCTTCATCTCGAGCGCGATGCGCACGCGGTAGGAGGTGGAGGAGCGGTAGTAGTTGTGGAGGACGAGGTCGCTCATTGGATCACGGCTTGTCGGTGGAATTTTGGCCGATCGAATCTTGGCCGACAGTGATCTCGATGGTGCCGATGCCGTCGACACCGCCGGTCATCGTCTGACCCGGCGCCACCGCGCCGACGCCGGCCGGCGTGCCGGTGAAGATCAGGTCGCCCGGTTGTAGTACAACCGCACCGCTGCAGATCGAAACGATATCGGCGATCGGCCAGATCAGTTCGGCGAGGTCGCCCTCCTGTTTCACCGTGCCGTCGACGGCGAGCCAGATGCGGCCCTTTTGCGGGTGGCCGGATTTGGCGGCTGATACCAACGGGCCGCAGGGCGCCGATCGGTCGAAGGCCTTCGACCAGTCCCAGGGCCGCGCCGCTTTCTTGGCCTCGTCCTGCAGGTCGCGGCGGGTGAGGTCGATGCCGACGCCGTAGCCCCAGACATGCTCGAGGGCTTCAGCGCGGGGGATGCGGAAGCCGGCCTTGCCGATCGCCGCCACCAGCTCGATCTCATGGTGCAGGTTTTGGGTCAAAGGCGGGTAGGGGACCGTGGTGCCGCTATCGACCACCGCATCGGCCGGCTTGGTGAAGAAGAAGGGCGGGTCGCGCTCGTCATTGCCGAGTTCGCGCGCGTGAGCGGCATAGTTGCGGCCGACGCAGAAGATGCGGCGCACCGCAAAGCGCTCGGCAGAGCCTTGTATGGCGACCGATGGTGTTGCGGGCAAGGGAAGGACGAAGTCTGTCATGCGGGGTCTCTGCCTGGGTTGTTGCCGGCACATTCGACCGATTTGGACGGCCGGGCAAGGCGTCAGCGCCAGCAAAAGCATCGGCTGCGCCTTGATTGTCGGATAAAGTCGGCTTCGCCTCCGGGGGTTAAGATGGCGATAGACTATTTGCCAATAAGCTGGCCATACCAGCGGGAGTATCGTGCCCACGGAGAACTGAAACGAACACCATGACCGCAATCAACGATCGCGCCCGGTTTCTGATCATCGACGACCACCCGCTGTTTCGCGAGGCGCTGCACAGCGCCGTGCAGATGGCGTACCCGGAGGTCGACACGGTGGAGGCGCGCTCGATCGCCGAGGCGCTCGATCTTCTGGGTGGGATAAAACCGTTCGATCTGGCGCTGCTCGATCTCAACATGCCTGATGTCCATGGCTTCGATGGACTGCTGCAACTCAGGACCCGCCATCCGCGGCTGCCGGTGGTCGTCGTCTCGGGCTATGAGGAGCCGAAGATCATCTCCGAGGCGTTGTCCTATGGCGCTGCCGGCTTCATCCCGAAATCGGCGCGCAAGAGCGATCTTGCCGCCGCCATCCGCTCAGTGATGGAGGGCGCGATCTATGTGCCGGAGACCTATGAGGGACAGCCACCCGACGCCGACAGCGCCGACCGCGCCGATATGGTGCAGCGGCTGGCCAAACTGACGCCGCAGCAGCTGCGCGTGCTGCAGATGCTGCGCCAGGGCCTGCTGAACAAGCAGATCGCCTACGAGCTGCAGGTCGGCGAGACCACGGTCAAGGCGCATGTCTCGGAGATCCTGCGCAAGCTCAACGTCTACAGCCGCACGCAAGCGGTGATCGAGGTATCGAAGCTGGACAATGCGGAGCTGTTTCGCGATCAGGCCGGGTTTTGAGGGTGGCCAAAAAAGCGCACTGCCACCGTAATTCGTAATCTTGCACGACTACGCATGCAGCAGCTGCAAGGGCATCCAACAGAGATCTGATTTTCCGAGTCAGTGTAGAATATCGTCTATCTTTATTCCTGGTTGGTACATGACGAGTCCAACAACGCCTCTCACAGTCACGACGCATCCCATTGTGCACTTCTTTATGAGAAACTGACGGTTCTTTCGCGATAGTGAGTCTGTGTCAGCTATAATCATATTTGTGTCAAACTGGATAGTTGGATCGGATAGCATCACCATATTAATGGTCGACGTCACTTTAACGTTTAGTTCAACAGGCTTTCCATCTAATTGTTTTATGTCGAGTTTAAGATCGTCAATGGTAATCTTTTGATACTGTGATCCTGCTCCATCGACGCCATCCTTGAATACGTACCGACCATTGTCCTGTAAGACAACCGTCCTGCCGTCTTTCAGCGTTATCGTTTCCTCCGCTGATGCGAATGCGGTCAACCAAAATATACCGCCAAGAAAAGTATACGCATAACCCAGCCCCTCTGCTCGTCAAGCACGCTTACAATGCACTACGGGCGCCAAGTCGGCAACATTGCCAAATGGACCACGCGTGCCCAATATTCCGCAATAAATCTCAAATAGGAATTTGAAACACGGCCTTATCGGAAGTCTAAGCCAGCAAATGCGCCAGCAACGCCCTTAGTTGCGCTGGTTTCAGCGGCTTGCGCATCAGCTCGATGCCGGCGGCGCGGGCTGCTTTGGCGACGGCCTCCGATCCGTCGGCGGTGACGATCAGCGCCGGCACGGCGCGGCCGAGATAATCGCGCACTTCGGCTATTGTTGCGGTGCCGAGGTCGCCGTCGTCGAGATGCTGGTCGGCAATGACGATGTCGGGCACCCAGTCGGTGTCGCCGAGCAGGCTGAGCGCATCCTCGGTCGAGGTCGCGGCACGCACCAGGCACTGCCAGCGCTCGAGCAGGAAGGTCATCGCCTGCAACACATCGGCGTCGTTTTCGACCAGCAGCACCTTGGTGCCGAACAGGCCGTAGCCGCGCGGCCGCTCCATCTCGGCAAGGCTGGCGATGGCGTCGGCGCTGGCGCCGATGCCGACCGGCACATCGATGTGGAAGATGGTGCCGCGCCCGACTTTCGACGAAAACGTCACGGGGTGGCCGAGCGCGGCGGCCATGCGCCGCACGATGGCAAGGCCCAGCCCCAGCCCGCCGCCGGAAATTCCGGTATCGGCCGGAATGGCGGAGCCGCGATGGAATTCCTCGAACACCGCCTCGCGCTGGTCGTCGGGAATGCCGCAGCCGGTGTCGGCGACATCGATGCGGATGGTGTCGCCGCGATGCCTGGTGCCGACCAGCACGCCGCCCGAGCGGGTATAGCGCAGCGCATTGGACAGGATGTTCTGCAGGATGCGGCGCAAAAGCGTGCGGTCCGAACGCACCACGGCGCTGACCGGGCGGAACTTCAGCGCCAGCCCCTTCATCTCGGCCACGGGCAGGAAATCCGACCGCAGCGAGGAAAACAGCGTCTCCAGATTGACATCGCCGATGTCGGGCTGGACCACGCCGGCATCGAGCTTGGAAATGTCGAGCAGCGTGCGCAACAGGTCTTCCATGGTCTCCAGCGAGCGCTCGACCTGGCGGACCAGCTTCTTGCCCTCGTCGCTGGTCTGCACTTCGGCCAGCGCCGAGACGGAGAGGTGGGCGGCGTTCAGCGGCTGCAGCACGTCATGGCTGGCGGCGGCCAGGAACCTGGTCTTGGACAGGTTTGCCAGCTCGGCGTTTTCCTTGGCGGCGCTGAGGTCGATGTTCGACTGTTCCAGCCGGCGCAAGGTCGAGTGCAGTTCCTCGGTGCGCATACGCACGCGGTTTTCAAGTGAAATCGCGGTCTGGAACAGCGAGAAGGCATTGCCTTGCTGGTCCATCGAGCGCTCGACGCGGCTGACCAGAGCGGCGTTGATCTTCTTCAGCCTGTCGACGTCGTCGATGTCCCTGAGCGGCATGGGCTATTCCGCCGCCTGGCGTTCGCCGAAGGCGATGCCGGTGAAGGTTTGGTTCAGATGCATCGAGCGGTACTGTTCGCCATAGGTGCCGAAGCCGATGACATTGTTGACCCGGTAGAGCTCCGAAATGTCGCGGAACACCTGGCGGTTGCGCGCATCGAGCCGGCGCAGCACGCAATCGAAGCCGAGGATCATGTCGATGCCGCCGAGCCGTTGCTCGACGTCGCGCAGTGCGGCGCGCGTGGATTCCACCATGTCCTTGGGCTGGGCGATGGACAGCACGACGCCGTCGTCTATGGCGCAGAAGAATGACAGCGAGCCGTCGGGATGCATCTTCTGGATCGAGCGGCAGTAAAATTCGCCACCCACTTTCACCACCACCGGGTGCGAAGCGAAGCTCATCGGCGTCAGGTTCTGCGCAACGATGCCGACGGAGGCTGCATACTCCTCAGCCGCATTGGTGGCGTTGAATTCGCGCACGGTGCGGTGGTCCGGATCGGATGCCGTCACCACCAGCTTCTCGTCGGTGGGGATGAAATTGTCGGTCTTGAAGACATGGAACGGAATCTCGGTGGCGATCAGCACAATGATGGCGCTGTCGGACGCTACCTTGCCGTTCGAAATCAGCCTGGTGGTTTCGAATTTCAAATCGTCGCCCGCCGAACCGCCGATCAGCGGGATGTCGTCCAGCCCCCAATGGATGGCCGAGGTCACCGCTTCCTCTGCAAAGGACAGGCCGTCGATGAAGCAGAGCGCGAAGGTGCTTTTGGCATGGCAACTGCCGGTGCGTCCGCGCAGCAACCGCCGCAAGGCCTCGACTTCATCAGTGATCCTGTCCATGCCCGACGAGGAGAGATTGTCGACCATGGTGCTGACCGCCGAAAACGACGCGGAGGGAAAGAGCATGGCGAGCACATGACCTTCCTCCAGGCCTTGCGGGGTGATCTCGCCGGCGGTCGAGCAGGCGGCGTAGGCCAGCGTCGGCGCTTGGGTCTTCAGCGCTTGCGAAAGGACGCTCGCATCAAGCAGGCTCTGGGAAAAGAACAGCAGGGCAAAGCCGGCATCGATGGCTGCGGCCTCGGCGGCGACCGCTCGGGCGAATGCATCGGCGTCGGGCTCGTCGGTGGTGAGCGCCGACAGACCGGATGCATAGCTCGTCCGTGAACTGGCCAGAGGCTTCCTCCCGATATCCTCCGACGCTTCCTGCGCGCGCCCGTTTTATGTCTCTCGGCGCGCTGGCGTCGAGGGCATTGTTGCCCCCTATTCGCTCTTTGGCAATGGGGCGGACAGGCCCATGATTTTCGTTTTGTCCATGACCGAAAGTACAATGAGCGCCGTGTGTTTTTTGCGCTTTGTGCAGTGTACCAATAGGGCATGGCCGAGCGCCAAAGCCGCATCGGCAGCATGACTACCAAGGTCATACCCAGGGAGGATGCATGTCGGACGTTTCGTTTGTCGTGAACGGAAAACGGATCAGCGGCGCTGCCGAGGACCGAACGCTTCTGGTTCATTTCCTGCGCGAAAATCTTGGTCTCACCGGAACGCATGTCGGTTGTGACACCTCTCAATGCGGCGCCTGCGTCGTGCATGTCGACGGCAGGGCAGTGAAGTCCTGTTCGATGCTGGCTGTGCAGGCCTCCGGGTCGACCGTGGTGACGATCGAAGGGCTTGCCAATGGCGGCGACCTGCATCCGATGCAGGCCGCGTTCAAGGAACATCATGGGCTGCAATGCGGCTTCTGCACGCCGGGCATGATCATGACGGCGACCGACATGATCGCGCGCCATCCCGAAGGCCTTGACGAGGCGACGGTGCGCGCCGAGCTCGAAGGCAACATCTGCCGCTGCACCGGCTACCACAACATCGTCAAGGCGATCCTCGCCGCATCGCAGACGATGGCGAAGGTGCCGAAGGGCAGGGCGAAACAGGCAGCGTAAGAAAGAAGCGAGTAGTGAATAGTGAATAGCGAGTAGTCGGTTTAGCCGAACCGCTCCGAGCACAATTCCCTACTCACTGTTCACTATTCGCTACTCACTATTCGCTATTCCGGAGGAATTCCTATGGGCATTGAAGGCATCGGCGCTCGGGTCGTGCGCAAGGAAGACAAACGGTTCATCACCGGCGCCGGCCGCTATGTCGACGACATGGTGGTTCCCGGCATGAAGCATGCCGCTTTCGTGCGCAGCCCGCACGCGCATGCTCAGATCAAGAAGATCGACGTCAGACGAGCGCAGGCGATGCCCGGCGTCATCGGCGTCTTGACCGGCAAGGAGCTCAAGGCCGACGGCATCGGCAACCTGATCTGCGGCTGGATGATCCATTCCAAGGACGGCTCGCCGATGAAGATGGGCGCGTGGTCGCCGCTGGCCGTCGACAAGGTGCGCTATGTCGGCGACGCGGTCGTCATCGTGGTGGCGGAAACCAAGGGCCAGGCCCGCGACGCGGCCGAAGCGGTCGAGATCACCTACAAGGAATTGAAGGCGGTGGTCGATGCCACCAAGGCGCTGCAAAAAGGTGCGCCGCAGGTCCATGCCGAAGCCGAGGACAATCTTATCTTCGACTGGGAGATTGGCGATGCCAAGGCGACCGACGCGGCGATCCAGGCGGCGGCCCATGTCACCCGCATGAAGATCGTCAACAACCGGCTGGTTCCCAACGCCATGGAGCCGCGCGCGGCCCTTGGCCATTACGACAAGGCCGAGGACCATTTTACCTGCTGGACGACGTCGCAGAACCCGCATGTCGCGCGGCTAGTTATGAGCGCCTTCTACAATGTCGCGCCGGAAAACAAGCTGCGCGTCATTGCGCCCGATGTCGGCGGCGGCTTCGGCTCGAAGATCTACATCTATCCCGAAGAGATCGTCTGCCTGTGGGCGTCGAAGAAGACCGGCGTGCCGGTCAAATGGGTTGCCGACCGCACCGAAAGCTTTCTCACCGACGCGCATGGCCGCGACCATGTCTCGACGGTCGAAATGGCGTTCGACAGGAACAACAAGATCACCGGTTTCAAGGTCGACACGATCGCCAATCTCGGCGCCTACATGTCGCTGTTCTCGTCTTGCGTGCCGACCTATCTCTACGCGACGCTGCTGTCGGGCCAGTACAACATCCCGACGATCCACGCCAATGTGCGCACCGTCTACACCAACACGGCACCCGTCGACGCCTATCGCGGGGCAGGGCGGCCGGAAGCCACGTATCTGCTCGAACGGACAATGGAGACGGCCGCGCGTGAACTTGGGGTCTCTCCGGCGGAGTTGCGGCGCATCAATTTCATAACCGAGTTTCCGCACCAGACGCCGGTCATCATGAATTATGACGCCGGCGATTATGGCGCTTCGCTCGATGCGGCGACACAGGCGTCCGACTATGCCGGCTTTGCCAAGCGCAAAGCGGCGGCCGCCAGCCAAGGCAGGCTGCGCGGCATCGGCATGAGCTGTTACATCGAGGCCTGCGGCATCGCGCCGTCGGCGGCGGTCGGCTCGCTCGGCGCCGGCGTCGGTCTGTGGGAATCGGCCGAGGTGCGGGTCAATGCCGTCGGCACGATCGAGGTGCTGACCGGCTCGCACAGCCATGGCCAGGGCCATGAGACGACCTTCGCGCAACTCGTCAACCAGCGTTTTGGCGTGCCACTGGACTCGGTCTCGATCGTCCATGGAGATACCGACAAGGTGCAGATGGGTATGGGCACCTACGGCTCGCGCTCGGGCGCGGTCGGCATGTCGGCAATCGCCAAGGCGCTCGACAAGGTCGAGGCCAAGGCCAAGAAAATCGCCGCCCATCTGCTCGAAGCCGACGAGGGCGACATCGTCATCGAGAATGGCGAGGTCAAGGTCGCCGGCACCGACAAGAGCCTGCCCTGGTTCCAGGTGGCTCTTGCCGCCTACACCGCTCACAATCTGCCGGCAGGCATGGAGCCGGGACTGAAGGAAACCGCCTTCTACGATCCGGCGAACTTCACTTTCCCGGCGGGCTGCTACATCTGCGAGGTCGAGATCGATCCGGAAACCGGCACGACCGAGATCGTCCAGTTCGTCGCGGCGGACGATTTCGGCAACATCATCAACCCGATGATCGTCGAGGGTCAGGTGCATGGCGGCATCGCCCAGGGTATCGGCCAGGCGCTGCTGGAAGGCGCGCACTATGACGATAGCGGGCAGCTGCTGACTGCGAGCTACATGGACTACACCATGCCGCGCGCGGACGACCTGCCGTCATTCAAGGTCTCGACGTCGAACACGCCGTGTCCGAGCAATCCGCTCGGCATCAAGGGCTGTGGCGAGGCCGGCGCCATCGGCTCGCCGCCGGCGGTCATCAACGCCATCACCGACGCTTTGGGGATTGTGGACATCGCCATGCCGGCCTCGCCGTCGACGGTGTGGGCGGCGATTAGGGCGAAGAAATGAGTGAGTAGGGAGTAGTGAGTAGGGAATGGGCATTACCGGAGATGACAGCGTCCCTATTCCCTACTCCCTACTTACTACTGCCTAACCACTTCAGGGGAGGATCCCATGTACGCAGTCAACTACCACCGCGCCGCCTCGGTCGCCGACGCCGCCAAGCTGGTGAAGAGCGGCGACGCCAGGCTTTTGTCAGGCGGCATGACGCTGATCCCGGCGATGAAGACGCGGCTCGCCGCACCGTCCGACCTGATCGACCTGTCGCGGATCAGGGAGCTGCAAGGCGTCAAGGTGTCGGGCAAGACCGTCACCATCGGCGCCGCCACAACCCATTACGACGTCGCCAATGACGAGAAGCTGCGGAAGGCCTGTCCGGCGCTTGCGCACCTTGCGTCGCTGATTGGCGATCCGGCGGTGCGCCACAAGGGCACGATCGGCGGCTCGGTCGCCAACAACGACCCAGCCGCCGATTATCCGGCGGCGCTCTTGGCGCTGGGCGCCACCATCGTCACCAACAAGCGCGAGATTTCAGCCGCGAAATTCTTCACCGGCCTGTTCGAAACGGCGCTGAAAGAAGGCGAGATCATCACCGCGGTGAGTTTTACCGCGCCGGCCAAGGCTGCTTACGAAAAATTCCGCAACCCGGCCTCGCGCTATGCGATCGTCGGCGTGTTCGTGGCCAAGGGCAAGGACGGGGTCAGCGTTGCCGTCACCGGTGCCGGCGATGACGGTGTGTTCCGCTCGAAGGAGATCGAAGCCGCACTGGCGAAGAATTTTGCCGCATCGGCGCTCGACGGCGTGAAAGTGCCGGCTAAGAATTTGATGACCGACCTCCACGCTTCGGCCGAATACCGCGCCAATTTGGTCGCCGTGATGGCCAAGCGCGCGGTGGCGGCAGCCAACGCCTGACATCATAAAGCTACTGACAAGGAAAGGGGCCATCGCGGCCCCTTTGTTCGTCTGCGGCGGGCTGTAACTGCCCAGTCCTTGCGGGTTCGCTGCCACGCGCAAATCCGTTGTTTCAGGTAATTCCCGTGCAAGAACAGGCGCATACTTCCCAAGGGACTGCCCAGCCCCATTCTCGCACTTGCACAATCTGATATTGCACTGCAATATGTATAGCTCGGCGGAACACGGGGTGGATTCTGCGCGCGGCGGTGTGAGCTGCGCCAAGATCTTGCGTCGTAGAGGATCGGCATGGCCGACATCTCCGCAGCGTCTGTTGCCCTGCCGCGGGCCACAGCCGACAAAGCAGCCAGAGCAAGACTGGCCTATCTCGATGGCTGGCGCGGGCTTTCGATCGCACTGGTGCTGATCGGCCATTTCTTCCCCGTTCCCGGGATCAATCTAGGCGTGCTCGGCGTCGAGTTCTTCTTCGTGCTCTCAGGCCGGCTGATGGGCGAAATCCTGTTCATCGAACGCTTTCCGCTGAAAAAATTCTTCAAGCGCCGCTTTTCGCGCATCTATCCCGCGCTTTTGGTGTTCGTGATATCAGCGATGATCGGGCTCTCCGGCAGCTTTATCGCCTTCAAATGGAAGGCGGCGCTGACGGCGCTGACATTCACCTACAACTATGCCGGAATTCTCATCACCCGCGCCGGCGCGCTCGACCACATCTGGTCGCTATGCGTGGAAGAGCATGCCTACATCATCCTGGCGCTGATCAGCGTGGTGGTGACCGGGCGGGGTAATGTCGTTCGGCTGCTGGTGACGCTGTCGCTGCTGGCGATGGCCAATGGCGCCATTTCGTACTGGGTACTCGGCATGGATTACGAGCACAGCTATTGGCGCACCGATGTGCATATCGCCTCGATCCTGCTGTCGGCATCGATCTGCCTGCTCAAGCACGATGATCGGCTGCCGGCATTCCTGAAGAGCCCCTATGTCAGCCTCGTGTCGGCGGCGGCGGCTATATTGCTGTTCCTCGATCCGGTGCCGACGCCGATCCATTACCTACTGGCGGTGCCGTTGCTGGCGCTTGCCGTGAATACGCTGGACACCAGCAACTGGCATCTTACCGGCCTGCTTTCATCCAGGCCGATGGTGATGATCGGGCTATGGTCGTACTCGCTCTATCTCTGGCAACAGCCCTTCTACAAATTCGTCGCCGAGCAGGGCAGTGCGCCGATCCCGATGCTGGCGGCTGTCTTCGCCTGTGCACTATGCAGCTACTATCTGGTCGAGAAGCCCGCGCGGGCCTGGCTGAACCGGAATTGGTGAGGGCTACGGACTCCTAATCTTATGCTGCCGCGACGATCTGCTTGCCGATCATCAGCCAGCGACCCATCAGCCGGCGATCTCCTTGAGGTAGTAGCGCACCGCCTTCTTGCCGCCATGGATCACCGCGTCGCCGACCTCGGCGAAGCCAAGCGCGGCATGGAAGGCGTCCGAAGCCGGATTGGGAGGTTCGGCATTCACCTCGCAGGTGACGATGCTGTGGCCCGCGCGGGCGACTTCCCCGAACAGATCCTCGTAGAGCCGGCGGGCATGGCCGCGGCCGCGCGCTTGCGCCGCGACGACGACGCGGTCGACATAGACGAAGCGTGGATAGCGCTCGCGGAACCAGAGGAAATTCGGGCTGTCGTAGGCCGCATTCTGGTCGAAGGTCATGATGAAGGCTTCGAGCGTGCCGATGCGCCTGACGTAAAACGCTTCGCCAAGCAGGAAGGACAGCCGTTCGGGCTCGAGCCATGACAGTTCGGCGGCGTGCTCATTGTTGAGTGCGAGGATGGCCGCTTCGTCCTGAGGCGAGACACGGCTGATCGGCGACGGCCCAGTCACGGCTTCGCTCATCATGCTCTGGCCGCCGCAATCGTCGCGGCAACCAGCGCCCCATCGGTGACTGTGGTGCGGTATTCGCGGTCGAGATCGCCGCCGCCCATGCCGACTTGCGGGTTGCGGTAGGCCATGGCGCTCGGTACATCCTTGAGCGCGGCGAAGTGCATTTCCGTCAGCCCGGTTGATGCCAGCACCCCGGCGATGTTTTCGGGGTCCAGCGCGCCGCAGCCGAGGATGATGATGCGGCCGTCGGCCTGGCGGACGAGATCCGCCAACAGGCCGGCGCCTTCCACCGCGGTGTCCCTCTGGCCGCTGGTCAGCACGCGGCCGACCTTGCAGCGGATCAGCGCTTCCAGCGCCTCGGCCGGGTCGCGGGTCATGTCGAAGGCGCGGTGGCAGGTGACGGCGAGCGGACCGGCGGCATGGACCAGCGCGCCCATGCGGGTTTCATCGATGGTGCCGTCGGCATCGAGGCAACCGACAACGACGCCGGCGACGCCGAGGTCACGAAGCGCTGCGACATCGGCGAGCATCGAGCTGTATTCGGCCTCGCTGTAGAGGAAATCGCCGCCGCGCGGCCGCACGATGACATGGAAGGGAATTGTCGCGCTCTCGAGTGCGGCGCGCACCGTGCCGAGGCTGGGCGTGATGCCGCCTTCGACCAGGCTGGCGCAGAGCTCGACCCGGTCGGCGCCGGCGGCCTGCGCAGCCAGCAGTCCATCGATGCCTTCGACGCAGATTTCGATCAGGGGGCGAGCATTTCCGACCAAGGGGCGATCCTTTATGATTGCATGACGGCCAGCCCTAGCATCGGCTCGGTTGGTGGGGAAGCCGGAACAGCCAGTCGCTGCTTGGGCCAGCCCGGCAACCCGGCCGATCCGCAATTACTGGCGCAGCACCGTGTTCTTGGCGCCTTGTTCGACCTGGTCGATGACCAGCAGCTTGACCGGGCCGTCGCCGATGTTGGTGGCCTGGTGCCACTGGCCGATCATCTCGATGATGAAATCGCCCGTCTTGTAGGTGTTGCTGTTGCCGGTCTCGACATTCGTCACTTTGAGTGTCCCGGCCTCGACATAGGCGTAGCGGGCAAACGGGTGCTTGTGCACCGGCAGAGTGGCACCGACCGCAATGTCATAGGTTGAAACCAGGACCTGGACATTTTTCTGCGGCAGCACGATCGGCTGGCCGGACGCCGTCTGGCTGCGATCGGCAAGCGGTGTGACGACAACCGGCGGGATGGTACTGTCCAGCGCCCGAGCGGGGTTTGCAGATAGCGCTGCCGCGAACAGCAGCATCGATGCCAGGATCTTTCGCATGGTTCCTCCAGGTTTTACCGCCACCGCGCGGCGCGACGCCAAAGTTCTAACTCTCGTCAGTTACTGGAGACACAACGTCATCCGCCGGTGCCGTCGTCCATCATCGTATTCGTGAGCGCTTCATAGATGTTGCTGCATACCTGAGACCGCGGACAGTGTTTTACGATGAATGCCGGCACGACAGTCAGTGCGGCGGCGATCAGGATTTGCAGGAAGAGAGGAGCAGGCTCGAAGCGTTTGCCAAACAAGGCTCGGCAAGCGAAGTAGAGACTTTGAGCCAGGCACGCCCAGACAAGGACATGCAACAGCGTGCTCGTTGCTCTTGCATAGGGCGTTATGTATCCGTCGGGAAAGCCGACCATGCCAAGGTCGACGAGCCACTGCAGAGCCAGCAGGCAGGACAGGCATGCCCACAGAAAGGGCGCTACGCGGGTAACTAAAATTCTGCTGCGGTCAACGCTCATGTGCAATCGAAGCACAACAGCGCTCGGCCTTCCAGAGCGGCTGCTGCGTGGCTTGGAGTATCGCCTATTTAAGAGTGCGCAGCGTGATGGAGTAGCGGTGACCGGCGACCGGCGGAATGCTGTGCTCCCACTCGTGGCGCGCCGGACCGTCCATGAGATAGAGGGACCTCGGTTCGACCTCGATCGTCTCGTGATCCCATTTGGAGCCGTTTTTGCGGCGCAGCCGAAAGCTGCAGGGCGCCAGCAGCGAGACGCCGGCGACGAGATCGAAATGCGGCTTGTCGCGATGCCAACCTATGCCCGCGCCCGGCGGATACTCGTTGATGAGCACTTGGGCGAATTCCGTGGCCTGCCTGCCGGCAAAATCCGCGACCTTGTCGCGAAGCGGCAGCAGGAATTTCGGGATGGGCGGCGCTTCGACGACCTGGCGCCGGTCGTAGTCATAGCGCCAGCCGAAGCCGGCGACCTGCCGGTTGGCAATATGGCCATGGAAATCGAACGGCTTGAAGGACAGTTCATTGAGGTGACGGACCAGTTCCGCCTCTTCGTCCGTTGTGATCAGGCCCGGCCGGTAGGAAAATCCTTCCGGCAGCGTGTCGGCCGCGCCGAAGAGATCGCCCTGGCTGGCATACGCTGTTGTGCTGGATTTCGTCTGTGCCATCTGACGGAGAGATAGGAAGCCTCGCCGCCTGGGCAAGATTTTCGGCGTTGTGATGCGCCTCCCTGACGGAACCTCCGCATCGTTGCGGCATTACGCATTTTCGAAGCAGGATCTGGGGCGAAGCAAGATTTTGGGACGAAGCAGGATTTTCGACATGCCGTCCACTGCCATCCGCAACACCCATTACGACCCGTCGACGAAAATCCTCTCGGTCTGGTTCGTTCCAAGCGGAGCCCGCTACGACTATGAAGAGGTCGAGCCTGAGACCTATGCGGCGTTCCGGGCCGCCTTCTCGAAAGGGCAATTTTTCAACGAGTTCGTGCGCGACCGCTACCGGTTTCACTTGGTTGAAGAAGGGCGTCCGCGAGCAACCGGGTTCTGAAGGTGCGGTGATCCGTATAAGGTCGCGAACCCCAATTGCTTTTCAAATTGACTTGTTTCAACCTGCTTTGTGGGGACGGACAATGCCGTGGTCGAGATGGCCGTAACATTGGGGGAGGCAGCTTTTGAAATGCATATTGATTATACTCGGCGTGGTAGGTGTCCTGTCTTCCGCTGCGTCTGCAAAAGATAATCGACAACACATCGACCCTGCCTATCAAAAAAACATCAACTATCTGGCCGGGCTGTCCGACGCCCAGTTGAAATTGGTCGTAACATGGTCAGCTAACGTCATCGCCGTTACGACGCGATGCCCGGCGCTGCAGCTGACTCCAGACGGAAAATCCAAAATAACGGCGATATACATCTTGTACGATGTGCAAGATAAACACCTGATACCCAATCCCCCCGAATTCAAGAGAGCCATCAGGTTTTATGAAGGCGCTTACCGCACGGCGGCGCAACGCACTGACAGCTGTCGGGCGGAGAAAGCCAAGGACCCGGGAAGCTACCGGTAAATAGTTGTCGGCATGATCGACTAGAAGTGATTTGGCTCGCCGGAACCCCGGCGAAGCGCGAATTCTCTATAGCCCCTTCGCCAAATCGCCGCGAGAACTCACGGCCCGAAAACGCGACCGGACCGCGCGGACGCGCTTCGCCTTGCTGGTGGCCCCCCACCGTCACCTCGCGACCGAGCCCCCGCAAAAATGGACCTGGAGGCTTCTAACGCGGGCATCGAACGTCTGGAAAGGCAACGGCGCTCTGGCTTGGTTGAATTCTCGGCCGCCACCGCGGAAATCGTGCGGACGGAATCCAAACGGGCGCCCGTATAGCCGCTCATCAAAGCCCTGTTCAACTCCTCAATTCGTGGTAAGGTGATTATACCAGTTAATAACATGACGATCGGCGCGGCCGTCGTTTAATGCGGAGTAGGGATAGATGACGACGATTGCGCTGTTCGGTGCCGGCGGCAAAATGGGTTACCGCCTGTCGACCAATTTTCGCGGATCGCCCTACACGGTACGCCATGTCGAGGTCAGCGAGGCCGGCCGCGAGCGGCTGAAGACCGGACTGGGCTTCGACGCGGTCAGTGCCGATGCGGCGCTCGACGGGGCGGATATCGTCATCCTGGCCGTTCCCGACACACATATCGGCAAGGTGGCGGCTGATATCGAGAGCAAACTGGCGCCAGGCACAATGGTGATAGTGCTCGATGCGGCCGCACCCTTCGCCGGCCATCTGCCCAACCGGCCGGACCTGACCTATTTCGTCACCCATCCCTGTCATCCGCCGATCTTCAACGACGAGACCGACATGGCGGCCAAGAAGGATTATTTTGGCGGCGTCAAGGCCAAGCAGCATATGGTCAGCGCGCTGATGCAGGGGCCGGAAGCGGACTACGCCAAGGGCGAGGCGGTCGCAAAAATCATCTGGGCGCCGGTCATGCGCTCGCACCGTGTCACCGTCGAACAGATGGCGCTGCTGGAGCCCGGTCTATCGGAGACGGTGTGCGCGTCACTGCTTGTCGTCATGAAGGAAGCCGTCGACGAGGTCGTCGCGCGAGGCGTCGACCAACAGGCGGCGCTCGATTTCCTGCTCGGCCACATGAACGTGCTCGGCGCCGTGATTTTCGGCGAGACCAAGGGCGTATTCTCGGATGCCTGCAACAAGGCGATCGAATTCGGCAAGCCGGTGCTGATGCGCGACGACTGGAAGCGGGTGTTCGAGCCCGAAGAGATCGCCGCCAGCATTCGGCGCATTACTTGAGACAGAGCGAGTCGGGCGCTTGCCGGAGCGCCTCGATGGCTCGACACACCCGCCATGCCCAGATGCTTTCGCTCAGTGGGCACATGTCACCTCAATTAGTGATTGACTCATCATACCAGTTGGCTTAGCTGTTGATGGCTTGGGCAAGGATTCGCGAGAAGTACGAAGCCTGGGCGAGCGGAGGGACGGCGGGGGAGCAGCGATCGTTTGGGAAGCCGGCACCGGCATTCAGCCTGAACCGATCGGCGGCCCGCGTTGCGCGACGAATTCGAGTGCAGAGGCCTTGATTGATCAAGGCAATTTTTCAAACGGGAGGACATCATGAAACTCACACGCAGAATGACACTTGCGGCTTTTGCCGGCATGCTGGCGCTTGGCACGGCGGCGCCCGCCTATGCGGCCGACCTCATTGCCATCATCACGCCGTCGCACGACAACCCGTTCTTCAAGGCGGAAGCCGTCGGCGCCGAAGCCAAGGCCAAGGAACTCGGCTACGAAGCGCTTGTGCTCGTCCATGATGACGATGCCAACAAGCAGTCCGAATTGATCGACACCGCGATCGGCCGTGGCGCCAAGGCGATCATCCTCGACAATGCCGGCGCCGACGCCACTGTCGCTGCCGTGCAGAAGGCCAAGGACGCGGGCGTGCCGTCGTTTCTGATCGATCGCGAGATCAATGCCACCGGCGTCGCCGTGGCGCAGATCGTCTCCAACAACTACCAGGGCGCCCAGCTCGGTGCGCAGGAATTCGTCAAGCTGATGGGCGAGAAGGGCAATTTCGTCGAGCTGGTCGGCAAGGAATCCGATACCAATGCCGGCATTCGCTCGAAGGGCTATCATGACGTCATCGACGATTATCCGGACCTGAAGATGGTCGCCCAGCAATCGGCCAACTGGAGCCAGACGGAAGCCTATTCCAAGATGGAATCGATCCTGCAGGCCAACCCGGATATCAAGGGCGTCATCTCCGGCAACGACACGATGGCCATGGGCGCGTATGCGGCGCTGGTTGCGGCGAACCGCAAGGACGTCATCGTCGTCGGTTTCGACGGATCCAACGACGTGCGCGATTCGATCACCGCGGGCGGCATCAAGGCAACCGTGCTGCAGCCGGCCTATGCGCAGGCGCAGATGGCGGTCGAGCAGGCCAACGACTTCATCAAGAACAAGAAGTCGCCCGAGAAGGAAAAGCAGCTGATGGACTGCGTGTTGGTCAATGGCGACAATGCTTCCAAGCTGGAAACTTTTGCGCTTACCAACTGAGCCGGCGTGACATGAATAGCGAGGGGCGATCAAGGTCGTCCCTCGCCGCCATTTTCCGTGGGTGCCAATCACCATGCTCAACAGGCCATCATGCTGAACAACAAGCCGATCTGGCCGATGCTTGTCGTTGCAGTCGGCATCAGCCTGACCGCCTGCAAGATTTTGCCGACTCCCTCGGGGGATAGCGGCAGCGCTGCCGCCTTCAATCCGGACAAGATGGTCGAGGAGATCTGGGCCGCGAAGGTCGTGCCTTACCTCCAGCAGAAGGCCGGGCCTTTTGCCGAGGTCCACGCTCTGGCAAAAACTGATCCTGCTTCCGCCGGCACCAAATATGGCAATCCGAACAAGCAGGCGAATTCGCCATGGACCTTCGCGGTTCGGGTCGAGGGCAAGATCATCGCAGCCAACACGCAGTCGCGGGCCGCGACCATGGATATCGATGTCGACGGCGACGGCAAGGCCGATGCGCGGGTCCAGATCGGGCCGGCGATGCGCGGAACCGCGCTGCGCGACAGCCTCGATTTCATCCAGTTCAACGATTTTACCAACCAGATCGACTTCGCCCAGTTCGGCAAGGCGTTCAACGCCTATGCCGTCAAGGCCGTGCTTGCCAAACTGCCGCGTGACGCCTTGGAAGGCCGGACCGCCAAGGTTCTCGGCGCCCATACGCTCGAAAATGGCCAGGACCTGCCGCTGGTGACGCCGGCGGAGGCAGAGATCGGGCCGAAGCCATGAGTGCCGCCGCCGCTCACGATGTCATCCTGAAGCTGGAAGACGTCTCGAAGGTCTATTCAGGCACCGTCGCGGTCAAGCGCGCGAATTTCGAGGTGCGCAAGGGCGCGGTCAATGTGCTGGTCGGCGAAAACGGCGCCGGCAAATCGACGCTGATGAAGATCATCGCCGGCGTCGAACAGCCGACGCTCGGCCGGATCCTCCTGGAAGGGGAGGAGGTCTCCTTCTCGTCATCGGGCGACGCGGTGAACCGCGGCATCGGCATGGTGTTCCAGGAGCTGAACCTGTTTGGCAATATGACCGTCGCCGAGAACATCTTCGCCACGCGCGAGATCACCAACCGGTTCCGCAAGATCGACCGCAAGGAGCAGGAGCGTCGCGCGGCGCAATTTCTCGAACGCCTGCAGGCCGGGATAAGGCCCGACATGCTGGTCGAGGATCTGCGCATCGGCCAGCAGCAGCTGGTCGAGATCGCCAAGGCGGTTTCGCTCGATGCACGCATCCTGATCATGGACGAGCCGACCTCGGCGCTGAGTGCGGCGGAAGTCGAGATCCTGTTCAAGGTGATCGCCGACCTCAAGGCGCGCGGCGTGGCGATCGTCTACATCTCGCACCGGCTGGAAGAGCTGATCCGCATCGGCGACTACATCACGGTGCTGCGCGATGGACACATCACCGGCCAGGAAGAGATGAAAAACGTCGACACGCGGTGGATCGTGCGGCAGATGATCGGCTCCGACGCCAAGGATTTCGCCAAGGCCGACGGCCATGTTCCCGGCGAAGAAATATTCCGCGCCGAGGACATCTGCCTGCCGCGCGCCACCGGCGGGCTGGCGGTCGATCACGTCTCGCTGTCGCTGCGCGCCGGCGAGATCCTCGGCATATACGGCCTGATGGGCGCCGGGCGGAGCGAGCTGTTCGACTGCATCATGGGCCGCCATGGCCAGGCTACCGGCGCGATCTTCATCGCCGGCAAAAAGGTCAAGGAGCGCGACACGACGCGGCGTATCCGGCGCGGGCTGGCGCTGATCCCCGAAGACCGCCAACGCGAAGGGCTGGTGTCGATCCTCTCCGTCGCCAGCAATCTGACACTGGCCAGCCTGTCGCGTTTTGTCCGCCTGTTTCACATTCGCGGCGGCCAAGAGAAGCAGGCGGTGACGCAGATGGTGCGGGAACTGGCGATCAAGGTCGCCGACCCGGCGCAGGAGGTCTCATCGCTGTCGGGCGGCAACCAGCAAAAGGTGGTAATCGGCAAGGCGCTGCTCACCGGGCCGAAGGTGCTGCTGATGGACGAGCCGAGCCGCGGCATCGATGTCGGCGCCAAGGCCGACGTCTTTCGCACCATGCGCAAACTGTCGCGAGACGGGCTCGGCATTCTGTTCGCCACCTCCGATCTCGATGAGGTGATGGCGCTGTCCGATCGCATCGCGGTGATGAGCAACGGAAAACTGACCGGCATGTTCGATCGCGCCGAGGCGACGGAGGCAGCCCTTGTCGCCGCCTCGGCACTTGGCCACGGACCGGCCCCGCACACGGAGAACCCATGACTGACATCCCGGCCAAGGCGGCTGCCCCCTCCGTCTCGAGCGGCTCGCTGCTGCTGACGCTGATGAAGGCGAGGACCTTCATCGCGCTGATCGCCGTCTTGGTCTTCTTCTCGATCGCGGCGCCGAATTTCCTGTCGACCGCCAACCTGGTCCTGATGTCGAAACATGTGGCGCTGAACGCCTTCCTCGCCATGGGCATGACCTTCGTCATCATCACCGGCGGCATCGACCTGTCGGTCGGCTCGATCGTCGGCCTGTGCGGAATGGTTGCCGGCTACCTCGTGCTCAACGGCATCGACCTGCAATTCGGCTACACCGTCTATTTCAACGTCGTCGAGATCGCGCTGATCACGCTGGCGGTTGGCATCCTGATCGGCGCCGTCAACGGATTGCTGATCACCAGGCTGAACGTCGCGCCGTTCATCGCCACACTCGGCGTGCTCTATGTCGCGCGCGGCCTGGCGTTGCTGTCGTCGGACGGCCGCACCTTCCCCAACCTGGTCGGCAAGCCGGAGCTTGGCACCACCGGGTTTGGTTTCCTCGGCGCCGGGCGGCTGCTCGGCCTGCCGGTGGCGATCTGGATCCTGATCGTCGTTGCGCTGGCTGCGGCATATCTCGCCAAATACACGCCGCTCGGCCGCCACATCTTCGCCGTCGGCGGCAATGAACGGGCGTCGCGAATTTCGGGCGTTCGTGTCAACATGGTGAAAATGTTCGTCTACATGTTCTCCGGCTTTTGCGCGGCGATCGTCGGCCTGATCATCTCGTCGGAACTGATGGCCTCGCACCCGGCAACGGGCGAAAGTTTCGAGCTCAACGCCATCGCGGCGGCAGTGCTCGGCGGCACCTCGATGTCGGGTGGGCGAGGCACGATCGGCGGCACCATTGTCGGCGCCTTCGTCATCGGCATTCTTTCGGACGGGTTGGTGATGATGGGCGTGAGTTCGTTCTGGCAGATGGTGATCAAGGGCCTCGTCATCATCGTCGCCGTCGTCGTCGACCAGGCGCAGCGCCGGCTGCAGAGCCGGGTGACGCTGATGCAGATGGCAAAGGCAGGCTGAACATGGCGGAGTTGCGGGGAGGGCTCATCGGCTGCGGCTTCTTTGCCGTCAACCAGATGCATGCCTGGCGCGACATAGAGGGCGCCGCGATCGTCGCCATCTGCGACCGCGACCCCGAGCGGCTGCGCATCATCGGCGACCAGTTCGGCATCGGACAGCGCTACATCGACGCGGCGGAGATGTTTGCAAGCGAGAAGCTCGACTTCGTCGATATCGCCACCACCGCGCCCAGCCATCGTCCGCTGGTCGAGATGGCGGCGCTGCACCGTGTGCCGGCGATTTGCCAAAAGCCGTTCGCGCCGACGCTTGCCGACGCCAAGGCGATGGTGAAGGCATGCGCCGATGCCGGCGTGAAGCTGATGGTGCATGAGAATTTTCGCTGGCAGTCGGCGATCCAGGCGGTGCGCGCCGTGCTCGACAGCGGCGAGATCGGCACGCCGTTCTTCGGGCGCATCTCCTTCCGCTCCGCCTATGACGTGTTTTCCGGCCAGCCCTATCTCGCCAAGGGAAAGCGCTTCATCATCGAGGATCTCGGTATCCACAGTCTCGACATCGCCCGTTTTCTACTGGGCGACGTGTCGACGATCACGACGCGAACCGCGCGCATCAACCCCGGCATCGCGGGCGAAGATGTCGCGACGATGCTGATGGACCACAAGAGCGGGGCGACGTCAGTGGTCGACTGTAGCTACGCGACGAAGCTCGCCACCGAACCATTTCCCGAAACGCTGATTGAGATCGACGGCAGCGACGGCACGATCCGCTTGCCGCAGGGATATCGGCTCACCGTCACCGGCAGGAGCGGCACGAAGATCACCGACGTTTCGCCGCCCGTACTCGCCTGGGCATCGCGCCCATGGCACAACATCCAGGAGAGCGTCGTCGCCATCCAGCAGCACTGGGTCGACTGCCTGGCAAAGGGAACCGAGCCGGCGACCTCGGGCGCCGACAATCTCAAGACATTCGCGCTGGTCGAGGCGGCCTATCTGGGCGCCGCGAGCCACGAACTTGTCCACCTGGATGGCTTGCTGACATGACAGCCGACGCCTTCCTCCTATACGGCACACGCGTGGTCGAGGCCGAGCCGGTTAGGCTGAGTGCGGGCTTGCTCAGCGCCGACTTTGTCAACGGCAGCCTGCGCACCATGCGTTACGGCGGCATCGAAGTGCTGCGCGCCATCGCCTACATCGTGCGCGACCGCGACTGGGGCACCTATGAACCGGCGCTGACGGACCTTGCCGTCGATCAGGACGCCGACAGCTTCTCCGTCAGCTACTCCGCAACTTGCTTAGCACCGGGCGGAAGCCGGCTCGACTTTCGCGCTACGATCAAGGGCTCCGCCAACGGTCACCTAGTGTTCGACGTCAGCGCGGTCCCTGAAAGCGATTTCGAGACCAATCGCTGCGGCTTCTGCATCCTGCATCCGATCGCCGGCCTCGCCGGCAGCCCGGTCACGGTCGAGCATACCGACGGCAGCGTGGTGGCGACGAAACTGCCGCTGTTGATCGATCCCTGGCAGCCTTTCAAGGATTTGCGCGCGATCACCCATGAGGTCCGGCCGGGCATCACTGCCGAATGCCGGATGGAGGGCGACACTTTCGAGATGGAGGACCAGCGCAACTGGTCGGACGCGTCCTACAAGACCTATGTGCGGCCACTGGCGCTGCCTTGGCCCTATGTGCTGCCGGCCGGCCAAACTGTAAGCCAGACGGTCAGCCTGCGCATCACCGGCGAGGGGGGAATGCCGGCCGCAGCATCTGCCGCCGAACCGGTCAGCGTCGAACTCGGCGAGACCGGGCAGAGGCTGCCGGATCTCGGCGTGATCATCTACCCGGATGAGGTCGAAGCAGCGCTCGCAAATCTTTCGACATTGACCGAGCTCGGCCCGCAGCAACTTGTCTTCCACTACGATCCGACGCGCGGCCACGGTCTCGAAGCATTGCAGTCTTATGCAAGGCTCACCGCCGCCTATCCGGTGCAGACGACGCTGGAATGCGTCGTTGCCTGCGCGGGCGACCTCGATGCCGAGCTGTCAGGCGTTGCCGACATGGTGCGTCAAGCCGGGTTGAAGCTTTCGGCCATTGCCGTCTCGCCTTCGGTTGACCGGCAGTCGACACCGCCGGGCAGCGCGTGGCCGGACTGTCCGCCGCTCGAAGACGTCTATGCCGCGGCCCGTCGCGCCTTTCCCGATATCCGGCTCGGCGGCGGCATGTTCAGCTATTTCACCGAGCTCAACCGCAAGCGCGTGCCGGCGGGCCAACTCGATTTCGTCACCCACTGCACGTGCCCGATCGTGCACGCCGCCGACGATCTCAGCGTCATGCAGTCGCTGGAGGCGCTGCCCTTCATCACCGCGTCGGCGCGGGCGATCTTCGGGGAAAAGCCTTACCGCATCGGTCCATCGACGATCGCCATGCGCCAGAACCCCTATGGCGGCGCGACCAAGGGCAATCCCGGGGGACAGCGCATCGCCATGGCCGATCGCGACCCTCGCCATGCCGGCCTGTTCGCAGCCGCATGGGCGATCGGCTATGCCGCGCGCGTGGCGCCGGCTGGGCTGGAACTGCTCACGCTGTCCGGCTTCGCCGGGCCCTTCGGCGTGCTCGCAGCATCCGGCGAACCCGTCGCGGAAGGATCGCCTCGGCCGATCTTCGGTGCCATCAAGGGGCTTTGCGAACTGGCCGGCCTTGCGCATGTGGCGGCAAGGACGAGCGATCAGACGAAGGTGCTGGCGCTGGCCGGCCGCTCCGCTTCGGGCAAGACCGTGGCGTGGCTGGCGAACCTGACGGCGAACGACGTGACGGTCGACATCTCAGCGTTTGGCCGAGGCCAACTGGTGATGACCCCTTACGCGATCACGCGGATCGGCTGAATCAGTTGCCGGAGTTCATCACATAAAGCGCGCGCGAGCGCTCGAGGTGCTTGATCATCGCCTTCTCGGCGCCGTCGGCATCCTTCTTCTCGATGCGGCCGATGATCTCTTCATGCTCGGTCAGCGTGAACTGTTCCTTGCCGGTCCAGATCAGCATTTCGGTGTGATATTCCTTCAGCCAACCGAGCATCGCCTCGCTGACGGCGATATAGATCGGGTTGCCTGAAATGGCCGCGATCTGGGTGTGAAACTTCATGTCGGCTGAAATGAAAGCCTCGGAATCGCCGCGAAAGCCACGCTGTTCGGCAATTGTGGCCCGCAGCTGCTCAACGTCCTCGGCAGTGGCATTTTCGGCGGCTTCCCTGACCATGCCGCGCTCGAAGAAGATGCGCGCCGTTTTCAGGTGCTCCAGCGTGTCCTTCGACGACGACAGGATGATCTTGGCTGCGCCGTCGACCTGCTTGATGATCGACTTGGCGGTCAGCTGCAGCACCTTGGCGCGTTCCCCATGCGAGATCGCGACGAGGCCCATATTGCTCAGCGCCTGCATCGCCTCGCGGATCGCGGGACGGCCGACCTCGAAGCGCTCCATCAACTCGCGCTCCGACGGCATGTCGTCGCCCGGCGTCAATTCTCCGCTGGTGATCAGGCGCTTCAGCCGCAAAAAAACTTCGTCGGAAAGTTTGCGCCGGACGATCGGCTCCGAACGGTTCATCGTCGCGAATCACTCCCTTGACCTGTGTCTATCTAGCACTGCCGCAGCTGTTCCCGGAATGGCTGTCGCCCCGATCGGCCATAGCCGCAAGACAGGATATTGCTTGCAAAGCTTATGTACTCATTATACCAGATTCTGACGATCAAGGAACTAATTTCGAACCTCCGCGGCCTCAGACAACGAACCATGATCACGCTCACCTACCGCATCGAAACGTCAGGTAGCATCGAGGCGCTGGCGACCAAGATCGCCAGCGACCAGTCGACTGGAACCTTCGTCGCGCTGCCCGGTGAGACCGAGGAACTGAAAGCCCGGGTGGCCGCGCGTGTCCTGACCATTCGGCATTTGCCTGAGGCTGACAGGCCATCGCTTCCCGAGGCCGGTGACGGGCCGTTCAAGCGCGCGGATGTCGACATCGCCTTTCCATTCGATGCCATCGGGACCGACCTGTCGGCGCTGATGACGATTGCCATCGGCGGCGCCTATTCGATCAAGGGCCTGTCCGGCATTCGCGTCGTCGACATGAAATTGCCGGGGGAATTCAGTGGCGCCCATCCGGGTCCGCAGTTCGGCGTCGCCGGCAGCCGCAGGCTGACAGGTGTTGCGGACCGACCGATTATCGGCACCATCGTCAAGCCGGCGCTGGGGCTTCGGCCACACGAGACCGCCGCAATGGTGGGGGAGCTGATCGCCGCCGGCGTCGATTTCATCAAGGACGACGAGAAGCTGATGAGCCCGGCCTATTCGCCGCTGGCGGAGCGGGTGAAGGCAATCATGCCGCTGATCCTCGACCACGAGCAGAGGACCGGCAAGAAGGTGATGTATGCCTTCGGCATCTCGCATGCCGACCCGGACGAGATGATGCGCAACCACGATCTGGTGGCCAAGGCGGGCGGCAATTGCGCGGTGGTCAACATCAATTCGATAGGCTTCGGTGGCATGGCGTTTCTTAGAAAACGCTCCAGCCTGGTGCTGCATGCCCATCGCAACGGCTGGGACATTCTTACCCGCCATCCCGGCCTCGGCATGGACTTCAAGGTCTGGCAACAGTTCTGGCGGCTGCTCGGCGTCGACCAGTTCCAGATCAACGGCATCCAATCGAAATACTGGGAGCCGGACGCGTCTTTCGTCGAGTCCTTCAAGGCGGTGACGACGCCGATTTTTGCGCCTGAGGATTGCGCCTTGCCTGTGGCGGGCTCCGGCCAATGGGGCGGGCAGGCGCCCGAGACCTATGAACGGACCGGCCGGACGGTCGATCTGCTCTATCTGTGCGGCGGCGGCATCGTCAGCCATCCGGATGGACCGGGCGCCGGGGTGCGTGCCGTGCAGCAAGCCTGGCAGGCGGCGGTCGACGGCATTCCGCTGGCGGAGTTCGCCTTGAGCCATCCCGAACTGGCGCGGTCGATCGAAAAATTCGGCGACGGCAAAGCGGCCTGAAGCGATGCAAGATCTGCTTCTCAGCTATTATGGCGATGACCTCACCGGTTCGACCGACGTCATGGAAGCGCTCGAACTCGGCGGCGTGCCGACCGTGCTGTTCATGCGCCAGCCGGACGCGGCCATGGTTGAGCAGTTCAGCCATTGCCGCGCCATTGGCCTGGCCGGCACCAGCCGCAGCGAGACGCCGCAATGGATGAACACGCATCTGAGCGATGCCTTCGCTTGGCTGAAGACGCTGAATGCCGCGATCTGTCACTACAAGGTGTGCTCCACCTTCGATTCCAGCCCGACCATCGGCAGCATCGGTCGCGCGATCGAGATCGGCCGCTCGGTCTTCGCGCAGGACAGCGTGCCGCTGCTGGTCGGGGCGCCGCAGCTCAAGCGTTACACGGCCTTCGGTCATTTGTTCGCGGCCTATCGTGAAAAGTATTTCCGCATCGACCGCCATCCGGTGATGAGCCGCCACCCGACGACGCCGATGGATGAATCCGACCTGCTGATCCATCTGTCGCGGCAGACGGAGCTCACATCGGGGCTGGTCGACCTCGCGACGTTGCAGTCGGTGGCGCGCTCGGAGGCCTTCGACCGCTTGCTCGCAGAGGGCACCGACATCGTACTTGTCGATGTCGACAGCCGCGAGACGCAGGCGCTTGCCGGCAAGGAGATATGGCGCGCCCGCAAGCCGGGCGGTTCGTTCGTCGTCGGCTCGTCGGGGATCGAATATGCGCTGCTGGCCGAATGGGTGTCGAACGGGACAGTCAGAGCTGAACCAGAATTTTCGCCGCCAGGTGCCGCCGACCGGATCGCGGTCGTCTCGGGCAGTTGTTCGCCGACGACCGAACGACAGATCCGTCACGCTTTGACTGACGGCTTCGACGGCATCGAGGTCGATCCCGTCGAACTGATCTCCGAAGCTTCCGGAGATGCGATCGCACGCGCGAAGGCAGCCGGTCGCGCCAGTCTGGAAGCCGGGCGCAGCGTCGTTCTCTACACGGCCCTTGGACCCGCGGCCGATAGGGGGGACGAAATCGACCGCCAGGAAGGCGCCCGCCACAAGCTCGGGCGGGGCCTCGGCGAACTGCTTCGCGCGCTGACCATCGAGCAGAAGTTGCAGCGCGTGGTCGTTGCCGGCGGCGATACGTCGAGCCACGCGCTCGGCCAGATGGGTGTCGATGCGCTGACCGTGCGGATGCCGTTGCCGGCGTCGCCGGGCTCGCCGCTTTGCGTCGCTCACTCTCGTATTGAGGCGATCGATGGGCTGGAGGTGGCGCTCAAGGGCGGGCAGGTCGGAACCGACCGCTATTTCAGCGCCATCCGCGACGGCCTTAGCCGCTGACAACGCGTCGCTCCGGCAACCGCGAGATCCATCCGTGGCTCCCTGGCGCCGAAGCCTTTTTGTCGCGTATGTTGACGTTAAATTCACATAAAGATATGAGTTCTTTGTTGCGGCGAGGTGCTTTTGCCGTTTGTCCCCCTTGCGCAATCGGGGTTGTCGCCATGTGTTTCGCCCTTGCATCAGACTGCAGGATCGCCCTGTAGCAATCGCCAGTTGCTGAAAGAGGCGGTGATCATGCCCAGCCTGCTCGGAATCGATAACGGCCTCACGGTCACCAAGGCGGTCATCTTCGATGCCGACGGCACGCAATTGTCCGTGGCGCGTCGCCGGGTGCCGCAATCGATGCCCCACGCGCGCTGGGTGGAGCGCGACATGTCAGGCCTGTGGCAAGCAACCGCCGACGCCATCAAGGAGGCGATCGCGCTCTCCGGCAGGCCGGCGGAAGACATCAAGGCGGTGGCGGCGACCGCGCATGGCGATGGTCTCTATCTGCTCGATCATGATCGTCAGCCTTTGGGACCAGGCATCCTGTCGCTCGACAGCCGCGCCGGCGACATTGTCGACAGGTGGTCCGCCGCTACCGTTTCCACCGATGCGCTGGCGACGACAGGCCAGACGCCGCATGTTTCGGCACCGTCGGCGCTGCTGGCATGGCTCAAGCAGAACGATCCTGATCGCTATGGCCGCATCGGCCATGTGCTGGCCTGCAAGGACTGGCTGCGCTTTTGCCTGAGCGGCACGATCGGGACCGACCGCACGGAGGCAAGCACCTCATTCACGGATTTTCGCACGCAAGCCTATGCGCCTGAAGCGCTGCGCATCTTCGGGTTGGAGGATCTGTTCGACGCGCTGCCGCCGGTGGGGCATTCGGCTGACGTCGCCGGTCAAGTCACCGCCGATGCCGCCGAAAAGACCGGCCTTCCCAAGGGAACACCGGTCGCCTGCGGCCTGCACGACGTGGCCGCCTCGGCGCTTGGCATGGGCGGCCATGAGGAGGGCGTGCTCGCCATCGTGGCCGGCACGTATTCCATCAACGAAGTCGTCTCTTCGCAACCGCGCGTCGACCGACGTTGGTTCTGCCGCAACGCCATCGATGCGGGCCGTTGGAACAACATGTCGATCTCGCCGGCCTCGACCGCGAACTACGACTGGTTTCTCGACACGTTTTGCCGCGCGGAGCAGGACAGGACGGATGGCGGTTCCATCCACGAATTGCTGGCGGGAGAGATCGACGCGGCGTTGAAGAAGCCTTCGACCATCCTGTTTCATCCCTATCTGTTCGGCTCTCCCTATGGCGATTTGGCCAGCGGCAGCTTTGTCGGCCTGCATGGCTGGCACAATCGCGGCGACATGTTGAAGGCGGTTCTGGAAGGCATAGTCTTCAATCACCGCACCCATGTCGAAGCTTTGCGTGACGGCTTTGCTGTCAGCGAGATCCGCCTGACTGGCGGCGGTTCGCGCAATCCTGCTTTCGTGCAGATGTTTGCCGACGTGCTGAACGCCCCCGTCACTGTCACATCGACGGATGAGACCGCGGCTTTGGGCGCAGCACTTTGCGCAGGTGCCGCGGTCGGCTTGTTCAAGACGCCGCAAGAGGGTGCAAGGCAGATCGGCATGACGGCGCGGACGTACCAAACCGTGCCCGCCTCCAGTGCTGTGTTCAATGAGCGGTTTTCGCTCTACTGCCGCATAGCCGAGCAGTTGAAGTGGCATTGGCCTGATATCGAAAGGCTGGCGGGGGTAAACGCATGATCAAGGCCGACGAACGACGCGAAGAGATCGCCGATTATGTGATCAAGCTCGGCCAGGTGCGCATCGATGATCTGGTCGAGCATTTCGGCGTGTCGCGCATGACCATCCACCGGCATATCGACCGGCTGGCGCAGCAGGGCGTGCTGCGCAAGCTGCACGGTGCGGTGACGGTCCAGCCTTCCGGCCTCTACGAGAGCGCTTTCCGCTACCGGGTGACCGTCAATCGAGCCGAGAAGGATGCACTGGCGCGGGCGGCACTGGATTATATCGAGGCCGGCCAGGTGGTGATGCTGGACGATTCATCGACGGCAAACGCGGTCGCGACGCTGCTGCTCGACGTCAAGCCGCTGACCGTCATTTCCAACAGCGTCTCGACGGCGGGCCAATTGATCAATGTCGACGATATCGATTTCATCTGCCTCGGCGGCCAGTATCACGGCACCTACAATGCCTATATCGGCATCGTCTGCGAGAACGCCGTGGCGCAGTTGCGCGCCAATGTGCTGATCTGTTCGGCTTCGGCCGTCACCGGAACCACGGCTTTCATCCAGGATCCGAATGTCGTGCGGGTCAAGCAGGCGATGATGACCGCCTCCGTGAAGCGCATCCTTTTGGTCGACCACGCAAAATTCGACCGGATCGCGCTGCATGTCTTCGACGATCTGACCAGTTTCGACGCCGTGCTGGTGACCGAGGGCCTGGGCGATGCGCAGGCGCAGAGCCTCGAACGGGCGGGGGTGAAGTTGCGCATCGTCAAGACGAAGGCGCCATGAACCCAGCAGATGGAGCCGGGGCGGACAATCCCGCCGGGCGTCTCGCCGCGATGGCCGGGACCGGCGAAGTCGACGTCGTCATTCTTGGCGCCGGCATCAACGGGGCTGGGCTGTTTCGCGATCTGTGCGCGCAAGGTGTCAGCTGCCTGATCGTCGAAAAGGCGGATTTCGGCTCGGGCACCAGTGCCGCGCCGTCGAGGCTCATCCACGGTGGGTTGAAATATCTCGAGACCGGCGAGTTCGGGCTGGTGGCGCAGTCGACGCTCGAACGCAATCTGCTTCTTCAAAACGCGCCGCACTATGTCAGCCCGCTGCCGACCGTCATCCCGATCTTCTCGTGGAGCAAGGGCATGCTCGCGGCGTTGCGAACGCTGTTCGGCTCGACCAGCGCGCCGCGCAGCCGCGGCGCCATACTGATCAAGATCGGCTTGATGATCTACGATTTCTACGGTTCACGAAACCAGGTCATGCCGCGCCACCGCATGGTCGGGCGGCGGCAGGCGCTTGTTGAGATGCCGGCGCTCAATCCGGCGATCGTCGCCACCGGCACCTACTACGACGCCAAGATAAGTCACCCGGAAAGGCTGGTGCTGGAACTGATCCTCGACGGCTTGCAGGCTCACGCGGCGTCTGCCGGTGCCAACTACACGACACTGGCGGCTTCAGCCAATGGCGTGCTCACATTCCAGCCGGAAAACGGCGCGGCCTTTTCGGTGCGGCCGAAGCTGGTGGTGAACGCCGCCGGTCCGTGGATCGACGACGTCAACGCGCTGCTTGGTGCTCCATCGAAGATGATCGGCGGCACCAAGGGCTCGCATATCCTGTTAAGGCATGACGAACTGGTCAAAAGCCTCGCCGGGCGCATGCTCTATTTCGAGGCCGATGACGGCCGCATCTGCCTGGTCTACGACTATCTCGGCCTGGCGCTGGTCGGCTCGACCGACATCAAGGCCGACAATCCGGACGCGGTCCGCTGCGAACCCGAAGAAGTCGACTATCTGCTCGACAGCGTGCGAACGCTGCTGCCGGGCATGGCGTTCGAGCGCGACCAGATCGTCTACGCCTATAGCGGCATCCGGCCGCTGCCGACGTCTGAAGCAGCGACGCCCGGACTGATCAGCCGCGATCATTCGGCGCCCGTTGCCGAGCCGGACGGCAACAGGCCCTTTGCAGTCATTTCGCTGGTCGGCGGCAAATGGACGACGTTCCGCGGCTTTGCCGAGGAAGTCACTGATACCGTACTCAAGCGCTTGCAGCGCAGCCGCAAGATGTCGACTCAGTCGATGCCGATCGGCGGTGGGCGGGATTTTCCGGCCAATGCCGCCGCGCGCGCGGACTGGCTGGCTGAGGCACAGCAGGCAACGGGCGCCGGGGAAGGGCGCCTTGATCAATTGCTGTCGCGCTACGGGACCAGAGCCGTTGAGATCGCCAGGCACGGGTCGGATGATGAGGGTTGCCTGCCGGACTCCGGCGGCTACGGCAAGGCGGAAATCGACTACATCGCGCGCAACGAGTTCGTCGAACATCTGGCCGATGTCGTTATGCGCCGCAGCACGTTGGCGATAGGCGGCTCGCTGACGAGCCGCGACCTGCAGGAGATTGCCGCGATCGCGGGGCGGGCGTTGGGGTGGAGCACCGAGCGCCTCACGCGGGAGGTCGAAGCCGCTGTTGTCGAGCTCGAAGGCAGGAACCTGATGCGGCTGGACTGATCGCTTGATCGCCGACGCCTAGCTTTTCCTGAGGCAATCCGATCGATTTGCCCTTGTTGCGCCCTGTGCATCAACCTTCCCATTTTGCACCCGGATTGGGATTTGCCGGCGCCTACGGGCTCATGCCGTCACTGGATACGGTAACACAAATTGACGTTAAATTAACACTACCGTATGGTCATATTGTATGCTTACCTTCTAATAGGCTCGCGTTGGCTGCCGAACGTCGGCTGAGGCAACCATCTGCGGAGGGATTGACAGCGGTGCAAAGGTATGAAAATTTTTGCACACAAAGATAATATTATCACCCTGGGGAGGGGATGGCTTGAATTCCGGCGGAAGCGCAAACCGCGACCATGAATCCAGCCTCGCCACGCGCGCGGCCTGGCTGCACTATGCCGGTGGTCTGACCCAGGCCCAGGTGGCCAAGCGGCTTGGCCTGACCAGCCTCAAGGCGCATAGGCTGATCACCAAGGCCAACCAGGAAGGTCTGGTCAGGGTCTTCATCGACGGTGACGTCGCCGAATGCGTCGACCTGGAACAGCGCCTGATCGCCGCCTATGGGCTCCACTATTGCGAGGTGGTTCCCGATCTCGATCAGGACGAACTGCCGCTCAAGGGGCTGGGCATTGCCGGCGCCCAGTTCCTGAAGCGCGAAATCGATCGCGGCGAAGACATGCTGATCGGCGTCGGCCATGGCCGCACGCTTGCCGCCAGCGTCGAATATCTGACGCGCGCAACTGCTGCTCACATCCGTTTCGTCTCGCTGCTTGGCGGCGTGACGCGCAAATTCGCCGCCAACCCGCACGACGTCATGCATCGCCTGGCAGAGCGGACCGGCGCGCAGGCTTTCGTCATGCCGGTGCCTTTTGTCGCCAATACCGCCGAGGACCGCGAAGTGCTGCTTGGCCAGCGCGGCATCAGCGATGTGTTCGCTCTCGCCAGCCGGTCCGACCTGATGTTCGTCGGAATAGGCACGGCCGAGCGGGAGGCGTCGCTGGTCGCCACCGGCATGATCGAGCCTTCCGAAATCGACGAGGTCAAGCGTGACGGCGGCGTTGGTGAATTGCTGGCGCATTTCTTCGACGACAAGGGGCGTCCGGTCGAAACGGCGCTGTCGGAAAGAATACTGGCGCTTCCGCGCGATCAGTTGAAGGGCCGCAGGATCGTTGCCGTCGCCGGCGGCAAGGTGAAGGTGCGCGCCATCAAGGCAGTACTCGAAAGCCGTTATCTCAGCGGCCTGATCACCGACGAATGCACGGCCCGCGCGCTGGTCGAGCTCGACGATGCAGCCGGGACCGCGAAGCGCTGCGTGAACGGAGGAACTTCGAATGCGTGACAACGGACAATCCGCACCGCTGGTGGTTGCATCATGAGCGCGAAGGCCACCGCCCGGCAAGCTTCGCCCGACCTGCGCCGGGTGCTTGCCGGCGCTGCGGTTGTGGTTCTGCTCGGCGCCATGGCGCTCGACACCAAGGTGATCAAGATCGGCTCTGCCGGCGATGTTCGCAACGCGGTGTTTTCGGCCGCCGACTACGGCAAGTCTGAATTTCCCAAGGTGCAGGCCGATGTCGAAGCGCGTGCCGCCGACGCCGCGACGGTGGCGGCGGCGATCGCCAAGGACAGGGCGACGGCCGAAAAGGAATATGGCGTGCCGGCGGGAGTCGGACCGGTCATCTCGGTCAAGTTCACCGGCGTCGTCGGCGAGGGAAAATCGGGCATCTACAAGGTCGCCGTCGACGGTTTGCCGGACACGTTGACCGTCCGCGTACAGACTGGGCCGGCGATCAACGGAACCGAGCTTCGCGACGCCACCGGCAAGATCACCTTTGGTCAGTTCACCAACCAGATCGAGTATCAGGACGCCGGCTCGGCGCTGAACAACGAGATGAAGAAGGAGGTGCTGGCGAAAGTCGATACCAGTGCCTTGACCGGCAAGACAATAGCGGTGGTCGGCGTCTTCAAGCTGGTCAATCCGAAGAGCTGGCTGGTCACACCGGTGAGGCTGGACGTCAAATGACAATGACTGCCGGCACAGAACCCGCGACTGGCGATGCCGTGCTTTCGGCGCGCAATGTCGTCATGTCGTATGGCGGCGTCCACGCGCTCAAGGGCGTCAACTTCGACATCCATCGCGGCAAGGTCACCACCCTGTTCGGAGAGAATGGCGCCGGCAAATCGACGCTGATGAAGATCCTGTCCGGCGTGGTGACGCCGACATCCGGCGACATCGTGCTCGACGGCAATCTCGTCAGCTTTGCCTCGTCTTCGGACGCGCGCGATCGCGGCATTTCGATCATCCACCAGGAGCTCAGCCTGGCGCCGAATCTGAGCGTTCGCGACAACATCTTCATGGGCCGCGAACTGCGCACCAGAACCGGCCTCGACTTCGCCGAGGAGGCGCGCCAGGCGCGGGCGCTGATGGCCGACCTCGAAGAAGACATCGATCCGATGACCCTGGTCGAGGACCTGCGCCTGGGGCAGCAACAGATCGTCGAGATCGCACGCGCGCTGTCGGTCGATTCCCGCATCCTGATCATGGACGAGCCGACCTCCGCACTCAGTGCGACCGAGGTGGAGGTGCTGTTCAAGGTGATCCGCGATCTGACCAGCCGCGGTGTCTCCATCGTCTACATCTCGCATCACCTCGAAGAGGCGCTGCAGATCACCGACTACGCCGTCGTGCTGCGTGACGGGGCGATCACGGCAACGGCCGAGGCCAAGGACATCGACCTCGAATGGATCGTCCGCAACATGGTGGGCGAGAATTTCGATCTCGGCTCGCCGCCGACCGGCCACGAGTTCGGCGCGGTGGCGCTTTCGATCGAGGATGTCAGCGTCACCGACGCTTCGGGTTCAGGCTACGTCGTCGATCATCTGTCGCTGGATGTCAAAGCGGGCGAGATCGTCTGCATCTATGGGCTGATGGGCGCGGGCCGCACGGAATTGCTGGAGGCCGTCGCCGGCCGTGTGCCCATGGCGGGCGGGCGGGCGCTGCTGGAGGGTGAGGACGTTTCGGGGCTGACCATTGCCCAGCGCATCGCCCGAGGTCTGGTTCTGGTCCCCGAGGATCGCCAGCGCGATGGCCTGGTTCAGACCATGACCGTCGGCCGCAATCTGTCGCTTGCCAGCATCGAGGCGTTCGCGAAAGGCCTGTTCCTCTCCCGGCCGAGGGAACGCGCACTGATCGACGATTCGATCCGCAAGGTGACCATCAAGACCGCGGGCGGCAACGCCATGATCGGATCGCTGTCGGGCGGCAACCAGCAGAAGGTCGTCATCGGCAAGATGCTGACGACAGATCCCAAGGTCATCCTTCTCGACGAGCCGAGCCGCGGCATCGATGTCGGCGCCAAGGCCGAAGTCTTTCGCTTGCTCAGCGAGCGCGCCGCGCAAGGCTTGGCGGTCGTCTTCTCGACTTCGGAGGTCAATGAGTGCCTCAGCATCGCCCATCGCATCGTCGTGATGCGGCGCGGCAAGATTTCAGCCGAATTCGGCGCCAACGCCACCAAAGAGCAGATCATGGCCGCCTCCGGCGAAGCCGTGGTCGCCTGACCATAGAATTTCGGAGCCCCGACCCATGAGCGATGTCAGCCAGGCCAGCAAACAGTCCAGCCCCAATGCGGGCGGCGAGGGCTTCGACGTGGCCAAGCTGCTGCTCGAAGGCCGGGCCTTCTTTGCCCTGATCGTCATCATCGTCGTGTTTTCGATCCTGTCGCCCTATTACCTCTCGGTGGCGAATTTCCTGACCATGGCCTCGCATGTCGCCATCTTCGGGATTCTCGCCGTCGGCATGCTGCTGGTCATCCTCAATGGCGGCATCGACCTGTCGGTGGGGTCGACGCTCGGGCTTGCCGGCGTCGTCGCTGGGTTTCTGATGCAGGGCGTGACGCTGACCTGGCTGGGCGTCGTTCTCTACCCGCCGGTCTGGATGGTCGCGGTGCTGGCCTGCATGCTGGGTGCGGCCGTCGGGCTTATCAACGGCGTGCTGATCGCGCGGTTCAAGGTTCCGGCCTTCGTCGCCACGCTCGGCGTCATGTACATGGCGCGCGGCCTGGCACTGCTGATGACCAGCGGCCTGACCTACAACAATCTCGGCGGCAAGCCGGAGTTGGGCAACACCGGTTTCGATGCTCTCGGCTTCAACCGCCTGTTCGGCGTGCCGACCGGCGTGGTGGTGCTGGCGGTTATCGCGCTGATCGGCAGCATCGTCCTGAACCGCACCGCCTTTGGACGCTGGCTCTACGCCTCGGGCGGCAATGAGCGCGCCGCCGAACTCTCCGGCGTTCCGGTCAAGACCGTGCAGATTTCGGTCTATGTGCTGTCGGGCATCTGCGCCGCCATTGCCGGCCTGATCCTGTCCTCGCAGCTGACCTCGGCCGGGCCGACCGCCGGCACCACCTACGAACTGACGGCCATCGCCGCCGTGGTCATCGGCGGCGCCGCACTCACCGGCGGGCGCGGCAACATTCGCGGCACCTTGCTCGGAGCCTTCGTCATCGGCTTCCTATCCGATGGTCTGGTGATCATCGGCATCTCATCCTACTGGCAGACAGTGTTCACCGGCGCCGTCATCGTGCTCGCCGTGCTCCTCAATGCCGTTCAGTATCGCCGCCGTAGCAAGCTTCCAGCTTCGACGGGCGGCCAACCGACTTCTCAGAAACGGGGGAAGGCCGAACCGGCCAATCCTGCCCAAGGGAAGACTGCCAGCTGACTGGCAGCAAGACCGCGTAAAATCATTGGAGGAATGTACATGAAAATCGTGCTTAGAAGTTTGCTTGCCGCCGCGATGGTGGTCGGGTTTAGCGCAGCCGCATCGGCCGCGGGCCTGATCTCGATCATCGTCAACGATCCGGCCAACCCCTACTGGCTGACCGAAGGCAACGTCGCCAAGGCCGAAGCCGAAAAGCTTGGCTATACAGCCAACGTCGCCGCCCACAAGGGCGACACCAATACCGAAAGCAATCTGATCGACACCGCCATCACCAACAAGTCGGTGGCGATCATCCTCGACCCGGCCAATGCCGATGGTTCGGTCGGCGCGGTGAAGAAGGCGATTGCCGCCAACATCCCGGTTTTCCTCGTCAATGCCGAGATCAACCAGGAAGGTCTTGCCAAGGGACAGCTCGTCTCCAACAACGCCCAGGGTGCGGCTCTCGGCGCCCAGCAGTGGGTGCAGGCGGTCGGTGAAAAGGGCAAGTATGTCGAACTGCTCGGCGCCCCCTCGGACAACAACGCCGCCACGCGCTCGAACGGCTACGCGACTGTGCTGAGCCAGTATCCGGATCTCGAAAAGGCCGCTTCGCAGGTCGCCAACTGGGATCGTACCCAGGGACACGACAAGATGCAGAGCATGCTGCAGGCCAATCCCGACATCATCGCGGTGATCAGCGGCAACGACGAAATGGCGCTTGGCGCGGTTGCGGCGCTGAAGGAAGCCGGCAAGCTCGCCGGCATCAAGGTCGGCGGCTTTGACGGCTCCCCGGATGCGGTTGCGGCCATCAAGTCCGGCGAACTGCAGTACACCGTGCTTCAGCCGGTGGCCATCTTCTCGGCCAAGGCCGTGCAGCAGGCCGACTCGTTCATCAAGACGGGCGCTACCGGCGCCACCAGCGAGAAGCAACTGTTCGATTGCCTGCTCATCACCAAGGACAATGTGGACAAGTACACCGCACCCTTCGTGCTGTCGGAATAAAAACCTGCTCAGGGGGTGTCCTTCGCGGACACTCCCTGGCTCTTCCATGGCTTCGAGACAACAAAGACTGCTCCTTGTGACTTGCCTTCATAACCATCCGGAACTTGCGGCATGAAAGACCTGCTGATCGGGATCGACGCGGGAACGTCCGTGATCAAATCGGTCGCTTTCGATCTATCGGGGCGGCAGCTCGCCATGGCATCGGTGACCAACAGCTTCGTCACGCTGGAAGGCGGCGGCGCCGAACAGGACCTTAATCAGACCTGGCGCGACATGGTGCTGACCGTTCTCGATCTGGCGACGAAAATTCCAGACCTCGCGCGGCGAACCGCGGCCGTCGCGGTCACCGGGCAGGGCGACGGCACCTGGCTGATCGATGGCGACGGCATGCCGGTCGGGCGCGCGTGGCTCTGGCTCGATGCGCGCGCCGGACATCTGGTGGACGAGATGCGCGGCGATCCCCGGGATCGCACGCGGTTCGAGATCACCGGCACCGGGCTCAACGCCTGCCAGCAGGGCGCTCAGCTCAGCTGGCTGAAGAAAAACAGCCCGGAAATCCTGGAGCGCGCCGCCACTGCCTTTCACTGCAAGGACTGGCTCTATTTCAAGATGACCGGCGAGCGCGCCACCGATCCTTCGGAGGGAACATTCACCTTCGGCGATTTCCGCGCGCGCAGCTATTCCGACGAGGTGCTCGACATTCTGGATCTGACGTCGCACCGCCGCCTGCTGCCCCCCATGCTCGAAGGCACGACCGACCATCATCCGCTTTCTGCGTCGGCAGCAGGCGAGACCGGCCTGCTTGCGGGCACGCCGGTGGTGCTGGGCTACGTCGACATGGTCAGCACCGCGCTCGGCGCCGGCCTCTATGATCCAAGCGGCAATGTCGGCTGCACGGTCATCGGCTCGACCGGCATCCACACACGCCTAGCGCGCACTCCTGATGATGTCGTCCTCAACGACAATGCCTCCGGCTACACGATCGCCATGCCGGTTCCGGGCGCCTATGCGCAGCTGCAATCCAATATGGCGGCGACGCTCAACATCGACTGGCTGCTTGGCCTGGCGCGCGACGTGCTGACCGCCAGCGGCGCAAAACCTTCGCGCGACGAGCTGCTGAAAGCGCTCGATGTCTGGGTCGAAGGATCGGAGCCGGGATCGCTGGTCTATCAGCCCTATATCTCGCTCGCCGGCGAACGCGGACCGTTCGTTGACCCCGACGCACGCGCGGGCTTCATCGGCCTCTCGGTCAAGCACGGTTTTGGCGATCTGGCGCGCGCCGTTCTCGAGGGATTGGCCTTCGCGGCCCGCGATTGCTACCAGGCCATGGGCAGCATGCCCAGCGAGATCCGCCTGTCTGGCGGCGCGGCGCGCAGTCCGTCGCTGCGCCGTATTATCGCCGCGGCAACCCGCGCGCAGGTCAGAACCAGCAGCCGCCAAGAAGCAGGTGCCGCGGGTGCGGCGATGATGGCCGCGGTCGGGCTCGGCTTTTATCGCTCGATGGATGATTGCTGCGCCGAATGGGTGACGCCGCTTCTGGGCGAATGCGACGCCTATGACGAGGCGCTTTCGCAAACCTACGATGCGCTGTTTCCGTCTTTTGTCGCGGCGCGTCAGGCGCTGCATCCGGTGTGGAAATCGATGGCGCACCGCACAGGAGCTAAGTCTTGAGCGATACAACGGATATTGTCGATCTCTTCGTGATCGGCGGTGGCGTCAACGGCGCCGGCATAGCGCGCGATGCCGCGGGTCGCGGGCTGTCGGTCATCCTGTGCGAGAAGGACGATCTGGCGCAAGGCACCAGCTCGCGTTCCGGCAAGCTGGTGCATGGCGGCCTGCGCTATCTCGAATATTACGAGTTCCGGCTGGTGCGCGAAGCGCTGATCGAGCGCGAGGTGCTGCTTGAGGCGGCGCCGCACATCATCTGGCCAATGCGTTTCGTGCTGCCGCACAGCCCCGAGGACCGGCCGGCATGGCTGGTGCGGCTCGGGCTGTTTCTCTACGACCATCTTGGCGGCCGCAAGCGGCTGCCGGGAACGAGGACACTGAACCTGAGAACGGCGCCGGAAGGGGCGCCGATCAGGGACGAATTCAAGCGTGGCTTCGAATATTCCGACTGCTGGGTCGATGACGCCAGGCTGGTGCTGCTCAATGCGCTCGATGCCAGTCAGCGCGGCGCAAAAGTCTTCACTCGCACTGCCTGTATTGCTGCCTGGCGCGAAGACGGCCTGTGGTCGATCGACATGCAGGACGGCCGCACGGGCGCTGTGACGAGGGTCCGCGCACGCGGGTTGGTCAACGCGGCCGGGCCATGGGTGAATGACATCGTCAGCCGCGTCGCCGGACAGAATTCCACCCGCAACGTTCGCCTGGTAAAAGGAAGCCATATCGTCGTGCCAAAATTCTGGGAGGGACGGCAGGCCTATCTGATCCAGAACAACGACAAGCGGGTGATTTTCGTCAATCCGTATGAGAACGATCTGGCGCTGATCGGCACCACCGACATACCCTATGAAGGCAGGCCTGAGCTAGTGGCGGCCGAAGCCAGCGAAATCGATTATCTGATCAAGGTGGTCAACCGCTACTTCAAGCGCCAACTCACCGCGCAGGACGTGGTCTACAGTTTCTCGGGCGTGCGGCCGCTCTATGACGACAATGCCGACAACCCGAGCGCGGTGACGCGCGACTACATCTTCGAACTCGACGCCCCGAACGGTGGCGCGCCGCTGCTTTCTGTGTTCGGCGGCAAGATCACCACCTTCCGCAAACTGTCCGAACATGCGCTGGAAAAGATCCAGCCCTTCTTTCCGACCATGAAGAAGGCCTGGACAGCCAAAATTCCCCTGCCGGGAGGCGACCTGCCCAACGCGGATTTCGAGCAGTTCCTGGGCGATCTGCACGCCGAGTTTTCGTGGCTTAGCCCGTCGCTGGTGAAGCACTATGCCCGCAGCTACGGCACGCGCACGCGCGCCTTGCTGAAAGGCGTAAAAGGCGAAGCCGATCTCGGCCGTCGTTTCGGCCCGGATTTCTATGAGCTCGAAGCTGTCTTCCTGTTCGAGACCGAATGGGCGATGACCGCCGCCGACGTTCTCGAACGCCGGACCAAACACGGGCTGCATATCAATGCGGCCGAGCGGAAAACATTCGAAGACTGGTGCACAAAGACAATGGCGGCGGTGAACTGATGGCCTTCACGCTTTCGCTGAACACCAACCCGCTGGTCAATCGCTTCGCCGATCCCGACGATCTGATCGACGCTATTGCCTATGGCATCGGCATCCGCGACGTGCAACTGACGCATGAATTCGTCAATCCGGGCTGGCCGGCGGCAACGATCGCCAAGTTCGTTCGCCTGTTCAACAGCGCCCTGGCGCGGACCGGCGTGCGGATCACTTCGGGTATGACCGGTCCCTATGGCCGGCTCAATCATTTCGGCCATCCGGACGCGGATGTGCGCCGCTATTATGTCGATTGGTTCAAGACCTTCGCCGACATCTCCGCCGAACTCGGCGCGTCGGGCATGGGCACGCAGTTCGCCATATTCACCTATAAGGATTTTGACGATCCGCAGCGGCGCGCGGCGCTTCTCGACATCGCGCTCGAATGCTGGCGCGAAGTGGCCGAGCACGCCAAGGCGGCGGGCCTGACCTACCTTTTCTGGGAACCGATGTCGGTCGGCCGCGAGTTTGGCCACACGATCGAAAGCTGCGTCGAATTGCAGGGCGCCATCGATGCGGCCAAGCTGCCGATCCCGATGCAGATGATGGTCGACATCGACCATGGCGACGTGACCTCGCCCAATCCTGACGACACTGATCCCTATGCCTGGGCGAAAGCGTTCCCGTTGCAATCGCCGATCATCCACATCAAGCAATCGTCGATGAACAAGGGCGGGCACTGGCCGTTCACCGCCGCCTACAACAAGGATGGCCGCATCATCCCGCAGAAGCTGCTCGACGCCGTGCGGGCGGGTGGCGGAACCGACAATGAAATCTGCCTTGAACTTTCCTTCCGGGAGAGGGAACCGGTCGATCATCAGGTTATTGCAATGATCCGTGAGTCGGTGGATTTCTGGGCGCCTTACATCGACAGCGGCCGCGAAAGTCTCAAGCCTCGCGCTTGAGGCAAACCGCCGGCCCGAAGGCGGCGCAGACCCGGAAACACGCATCATTCGAATTTCGGATCGAAGGAGAGAAGAATGGCCCCATATTGGGTCGGCACGAGCTGGAAGATGAACAAGACGCTGGCGGAGGCGCTGCAGTTCGCCGAGGCATTGGCGGCGTTCGTGCCGGGCTTCGATCCGGCGATACAGCCTTTCGTCATTCCCCCCTTCACCGCGGTGCGGCAGGTCAAGGCGGCGCTCGCCAACACCCGCGTCAAGGTCGGCGCCCAGAACATGCATTGGGCCGATGCCGGTGCCTGGACGGGCGAGATTTCGCCGGTGATGCTGAGGGATTGTGGGCTCGACCTGATCGAACTCGGCCATAGCGAGCGCCGTGAGCATTTTGGCGAGACGGACAAGATCGTGGGACTGAAAACCGCAGCGGCAGTCAAGCACGGCTTCGTACCCTTGATTTGTGTCGGCGAGACGCTGGCCGAGCGCGAGGGCGGCCGCGCCGACGAAATCCTGACCGCGCAGGTTTTGGGCGCGCTGCAGGGTCTCGCAAACAATGAGTTGTCGGCAGAGATACTCTTTGCCTATGAACCGGTGTGGGCGATCGGCGAGAAAGGCATTCCGGCCAGCGCCGACTATGCCGACAAGCAGCAGGCGCTGATCAAGCAGGTCGCAGCAACCCGGTTGCCGACCGCCCCGCTTGTGCTCTACGGCGGCAGCGTCAATCCCGGCAACGCGGCCGAACTGATCGGCCAGCCGCATATCGATGGGCTGTTCATCGGCCGCTCGGCATGGCAAGCGGAAGGCTATATCGACATTCTCAAAAAGGCGTCGGCCGCCATCGCGCGCTGACCACGAAAACGAAGGAGTTAATTGCCATGAAGATCGCACTCGGAGCCGACAGCGCCGGCAAGCCGCTGCTCGATGTCATCGCCAAGCATCTCGCCACCAAGCCAGAACTGCAGGTCGTCGATCTCAGCCAGGCCGGATTCTACGCCGATATTGCCGCTGCGGTCGGCCACGAAATTGTCGACGGCAATTACGACCGCGCCATCCTGTTTTGCGGCACCGGCATCGGCGTCAGCATCTCGGCCAACAAGGTGCCCGGAATCCGTGCCGCGCTAACCCACGACACCTATTCGGCGGAACGCGCTGCGAAATCCAACAATGCCCAGATCATCACCATGGGTGCGCGCGTCATCGGCCCCGAACTGGCCAAATCGATCGCCGACGCCTGGCTGGCCTCGGAGTTCGATCCGAACGGTCCCTCTGCCGCCAACGTGCAGGCTGTCGACAAGCTCGACGCGAAGCGCTGAGGATCCGCTCCCGACCTAGCCGGTCAAGGCGATCCGCATCGCCTCGATGACGGTTACGGCGGACGCCGCGCCTGGATCCATATGGCCAAGCGAGCGTTCGCCGAGGCGGGAGGCCCGGCCCTTGGTGGCGATCATCGCCTTGGTCGCCTCCGCGCCGGCCTTTGCCGCCTCGGCTGCAGCCGCGAGGCTGCCGGCCAGCCCCTTGCCGGCGGCCAGTGCCTCGCCCGCAGCCGTCGCGGCCGGCGCCCACGCATCGATCATCGTCTTTTCGCCAGGCTCGGCCTTGCCGCGATCCTGAATGCCTCTGGCCATCGCTTGGAACATAGCGACCGCGTCGGCGTCGTCGAGCGTCGCCTTGCCCTTGACGGCGGCCGCGCCGCGCATGAATGCCGTGGCATAGAGCGGGCCCGAGGAGGCGCCGACGGCGTTGAGGAACGACTTCGCCGCCGTGTTCAGCAAGATGGTCGGATCGGTGGTGCCGGTATCCAATGCGGCCACCGCATCGCGTGCCGCGGAAAATCCAAGCTCCATCGCAATGCCGTGGTCGGCATCGCCGATCACCCCGTCAAGCGCGCACAACCGATCCCGGTCGGCTGACATAGCGTCGGCGATGGCCGCGAACATCGCGGCAAGGCGGGTGGTGTCGATTGTCGTCATCTGTTGTTCCTTGCCGTCCCCAGTTTACCCGGCGCGAAACATGGCGCAGTCGCAAGGGTGGTCGAGCATCGTTTGCAACTCGTCGTCGAGGTGGTGCAGCGTGATCGAAGCGCCGGCCATTTCGAGCGAGGTGCAGTAATTGCCGACCCAGCTTGCGTGAATGGATACACCGATATCGTCAAGCCGCTGCTTCACGCGCCGGTTCATGATGTAGAGTTCCATCAGCGGTGTCGAACCCAGCGAATTGACCAGCACGGCGACCTTCTCGCCGCGTGCCGGCGGCATCTCGGCGAGAATCCTGTCCAGCATTTCGTCAGTGATCTCGTCGGCCGTTTTGAGTTTTCCGCGTGCGACGCCGGGTTCGCCATGGATGCCCATGCCGATCTCCATCTCGTCGGGTCCGATTTCGAAATTCGGCCGGCGGGTTTGCGGCAACGAACAGGGCGCCAATGCGACGCCCATGGTAAAGGTGTGGTCGTTGGCTTTCCCGGCAATGCGTTCGCATTCATCGAAAGACAACATGCGGTCGCAGGCGGCGCCTGCCGCCTTGAAGATGAAGAAGTTCCCTGCGACACCGCGCCGCTTGTGCCTGTCGCCAACCGGCGCGGAAGCGACGTCGTCGGTGCTCAGCACCGTGCGCACCTCGATGTCGTCCATCGCGGCCATCTCGGCCGCCATGTCGAAATTCATGACGTCGCCGGCATAGTTGCCGTACATGAACAGCACACCGGCGCCGCCGCTCGCCGCCTTGGCGCATTCGAGGATCGGGTCGGGCGGCGGAGAGGCGAAGACATTGCCGATCGCCGCCGCGTCGGCCAGCCCCTTGCCGACGAAGCCGAGAAAACTCGGCTCGTGGCCCGAGCCGCCACCAATGACGAGGCCTACCTTGCCTTGGCGCGGTCCATCGCGGGCGATGATCGAGCGCGGGCTTCCGTCAACGGCTTTGAGATGGCGGGGATGCGCAGCCAGGATGCCTTCCAGCATCTCGTCGACGGCGCGATTGCCGTCATTGATGATCTTCTTGGTTTGCACCAACGTCCTCCCGATTTGGTATTTTCATAGATGATACCGGGCGTTATCAGGCTGCCTTCGGGCGAGGGCAGGGGCGCGATGCCCACCAAACTGCCTCGATCGGCTTCGTAGCTGTTACCAGCCGTTCTGGCAGAAGCTAAGCGGACCGAAGTGCGCGGACAATGGCGCTGTAGTGTACAAGATCGCACCACGGCTTAGAAAAGGCGGTGGCTCCCCGGGCCGGATTCGAACCAGCGACCAACCGGTTAACAGCCGGTTGCTCTACCACTGAGCTACCGGGGAATAGAGGCTCTCATGTGAGTGGCGCAGCCTATAGCAAACCCTTTTCGGCTTTGCAAAGAAGCATTTCGCATTTTTTAGCGCATTTTCACCCAATGGTTTCTGGCAATCGCCGGATGACACCACATATGAGCCGTCTTGGGCGCCGTCGGACCTTGGTCGGCGGAACCTGAAAGGCGATTGCAGCCTTTAGCGCATATGGCTTTATCGAAGGCAACCGGATCGACTTTCGACATGACTGCAGCAGACGAAAACCAGGCACCGGCGCGGAAAATCTCGGTGTTCGGGCGCGAGTTCACCATGCCGCGCTCGCGCGGGCTGAGGATCGCCATCGGTATCGTGCTGGTGTTTTTCGGCCTTCTCGGTTTCCTGCCGATTCTCGGCTTCTGGATGATTCCGCTCGGCCTTTTGGTGCTTTCCTACGAATTTGCCGCGGTGCGCCGCCTGCGGCGCCGGTTCGTCGTCTGGTGGGAACGGCGTCGCCGGCCAAATTGAAAGCGATGGCGCGCGGTCCCGGTTCAGCGGACGCTTCGCTTCCAGCCCCTCGCAGACCTTCCCTCGAATATCTCCTTGAGAACGGCAGCCCTGGTGTCAGCCGCGCGTTTACGGTGGAAGCCAGTTTGCACCCGCTGCATAAAGCCGCGGGTTCGATTTTCGCCGGTCGCGCAGCCATGCTTGAGGAGCGGCCAATATGCCGGTGCGCCAAGCGCTGAAACCGCTCGGGAACCACGTTGCGGCGGCTGATGAGGAAAGCGCGCCGGAATGCCGCGCGGACGCTTGACGACCTTTCGCTGCCACCATATTGAGTTCGCTCGCCGGGAGCGATGAGGCCTCGTGGCGGAGTGGTTACGCAGAGGACTGCAAATCCTTGCACCCCGGTTCGATTCCGGGCGAGGCCTCCAATCGCTTCAACTCCCGCATGCCGGGGGCTTGAGTTCCGGTCGAATGCGCCGCAGTGTCGGCGCGACAAGCGCATTTCAGCGCATTGGCTTTGACGGATTGGTTGGGACATGAGCGCTGATTTCTCCGAACTTCGCGTCAAGATGGTCGACGGCCAGGTCCGCACCACCGATGTGACCGACGCAGCATTGCTCGATGCCATGCTTGCCGTGCCGCGCGAGGCCTTTGTCGGGGCCGGCCAACAGGCTCTCGCCTATATCGACGAGGATATCCGCATCTCCGACGGCGCCGATGGCAGCGGTGCGCGCTACCTCATGGAGCCGTCGCCACTGGCCAAGCTTTTGCAGTTGGCCGAGATCGACGCCGGCGATTCGGTGCTCGATGTCGGCTGCGGCACCGGTTATTCCGCGGCGCTGCTGTCCAGGCTGGCCAAATCCGTCGTGGCGCTGGAAAGCGATACCACACTGGCGGAAGCAGCCAAAGCGGCGCTTTCGGCGCAGGGCTGCGATAACGTCACCGTGGTCACCGGCCCACTGCCGCAAGGTCATGCCGCCAAGGCGCCCTACAATGTGATTCTCATTGGCGGCAGCGTCGAGAAAGTGCCTGCGGCGCTGCTTGACCAGCTTGCCGAAGGCGGCCGTCTGGTGGCTGTGGAAGGGCAGGGCAATGCGGGCGTAGCCCGGCTCTTTTTCAATGCAGGGGGGGTTGTAACCGGAAGACGGGCATTTAATGCGGCAATTAAGCCACTACCCGGATTTGAACGCATTCATGCCTTCGAGTTCTAAGTGATTTTGCCTTGCAGCAAAGACTCTGTCATGTTGGCTTGCGATTGAACAATCGTTGCTGATTGGTTAACCGGGGTTTCGGGAGGCTGTCAGCGGGGGAACGATACATCGACGCGGCGCTGGCCGATCCCTAGGGATGGGCTGGCGTGGCGTGGTTCCCGTGCAAAACGAATGAGGGATATAAAGTGCCGTCCTTAGCCAAGAGTCTGTTTGTTACTGTCCTCATTTCCGCGACAGCGCTTTCGCCGATAGCCGCCTCGGCGGAAACCATTCTCGGCGCGCTTTCCAAGGCCTACCAGAACAATTCCTCGCTGAATTCGGCCCGTGCCGGCGTGCGCGTCACCGATGAGGGCGTGGCGATCGCCAAGTCGGGCTATCGCCCGGTGATCACTGGTTCGGCTGATATCGATTACACCTCCAGGCACCTAAACGGCAGGAACGCGAGCCTGGCATTGACCACCGGCAGCTTCGGCGTTCGGATTGATCAGACGCTGTTCGACGGCTTCCAGACCAAGAACAGGGTCGCGTCGGCCGCTGCACAGGTGAGGGCCTCGGTCGAGGGCCTGCGCAACACCGAAGAGAACACGCTGTTCAACGCGGCGAGCGCCTATATGGACGTGATTCGCGACCGCCAGGTGGCGGTGCTGACCGAACAGAACCTGCAGTTTCTGACCGAGCAAGCGCGCGCGGCGCGCTCGCGCTTCGAGGTCGGCGAGGGCACGCGCACCGATGTGGCGCAGGCCGACGCGTCGCGTTCGGCCGCGGTGGCGCAGTTGAGTGCCGCCCGTGCGCAGGCTCTGGCCAGTGCGGCAACCTATCATCAGATCGTCGGCGACGAGCCGGGCAAGCTCAAGGCCGCGTCGCCGTTGGCGAAGCTGTTGCCGAGGAGTCTCGAGGCGGCGATCGGCATTGCATCGAACGAGCATCCGGCCATCCTGGCCGCCCTACATTCCGTCGATGCAGCCGGATTTGATGTAAAGACGCAGGAGGGTGCGTTGCTGCCGCAGTTGACTGCCAGTGCCGGCCTTTCCCATGTCTATCAAAATACCGTACCTGGCGCGGGGGATTCGGACGGCGATTCCAATGCCGCCACCGTCGGCGCGACGCTGACCGTTCCGATCTATTCGGGCGGCCGTACCTCCGCACTCGTTCGTCAGTCGAAGGAATCGCTCAGCCAGGCTCGCATCGAGGTGGATGTCAGCCGTGACTCGGTGCGCCAGGCCGTGACCTCGGCATGGACGCAATACATCGCAGCGCGTGAAAGCGTCGACGCTAATCGGCAGGTGATCGCGGCCGCACAGTTGGCGCTCAACGGCGTCATCGAGGAGCGCAATGTCGGACAGCGCACCACGCTCGACGTGTTGAATGCCCAGAACGCCGTCATCTCGGCAAAGATCGACCTCGCCAGCTCCGAGCGCGATGTGGTTGTAGCGAGCTACGCCATCCTGTCGGCCATGGGCCGCCTGTCGGCCGATCGCCTGGCGTTGAATGTGGTGAAGTACAAGCCTGAAGAGCACTACAGAGCCGTCAAGGACAAATGGATCGGGCTGCGTACGCCGGACGGTCGTTGATCGCGACTGAGCGGTTCAAATCCCGCCAAGATTGAAAGTATCGTAGCGCCGCGCTTCCCCAAGGATGCGCGGCGTTTGTCTTTTGTAGCCTAAATTGTTGAAATCCGGCGTCTTCCGAGATTGGGGATTCTCGGATGGCGATCCGTCGGCTACGCTGTCGCCATGATTCGTATCCGGCTTTGCCGGACAGGAATCCAGGAACGGGTCACTACAGCGCCACGCGTCCGATGGATGCGCAAAGGAGGCTGTAGAACTTTGATTTTGCGCTTGATCCTCTTCGAAAATCGAAGATCGATTTTCGGGATCATGCGCGGGGGCGGCGGGTGTGACGATGGCGACGGCAAGCAGCGCACAGCGCGAACCTTCCATGGAAGAAATACTGGCTTCCATCAGGAGGATCATCGAAGACGGCGACACCGGCCGCAAGCTGCCGGGCGACGCCGATGAGTTGCGCCAGGACCTTGTGCCGGCCGCCGGGCCTGTTTCGGATGTCGAGGCCTTCCGCAGCGAATTGTACAGCTCGACCGAAAGCAAGAAGCCGGTGACGCTGGCCGAGGTGCAGGCCCAACTGGCCGAGCCGGTGGTTGCGCGGCTGGAGCCGCGCTCCGAGCCGTCGCCAGTGAAGCCTGCCATTGCGGCAAATGCCACGACCGCCGCGCCACCCGCGCATGCTCCGATGACATTGGCGGAAGTAAGCGCCAGGATAGCCAGTGAACCTGCCCCCGCCGTCGAGGCAGAAGCTGCAGTGCGGGCAAAGACGGAAACCACCGACTCGATCGTCACGGATTGGCGCCGCGAAATCGCGGCCGTTGGCAATCAGGCAAAACCGGCTGACACAGTACGGCGGCCCGAGATCAGGCAGCCGGAGACTGAAAATCGGCAGGCAGCAATCGCGGAGGTCGAGGCTTTCGAAGACGATCTCGCTGCCGAGCCGGCTTTCGAGCCTCGTCCTTCGCGCAGCGAGCACGCGCGCCCGGCCGATACAACCCCGGCCCGTCCGGCGATCGTTTCGGAACATACGGGACGGCAGGTCGCAGCCGCCTTCGGCGAGCTCTCCGACGCCTTCGCCAGCCGCAGCAAGAAGACCTTCGACGAGATGGCCGAGGAGATGCTGCGGCCGATGCTGCAGGACTGGCTGGACAACAACCTGCCGACGCTGGTCGAGCGCCTGGTACGCGAAGAAATCGAGCGCGTCGCGCGCGGCGCGCAATAGGCATCACCACAGCCCGTTCCGGATTAAAGCGCCGCCTTCGGGCGGCGCTTTCTCGCTGCAGGCCAGCGTCCGGCTGATGTCGCGAATGCGATCAGCTTCCCGTCGGGATCGCTGACGATGAAGGTGCGGGCATGGCCTTCCCGTTGAAATACCAGGGCCCCGCCTATTTGCGTTGAAGGACTGAGGCAGCCCTCGCGGTTGACTTGGCCAAAACCTTCCGATTTACACCGGGTCAGCAAAACTCCCGACCGCGCGGACCACTTTCCCATGCTTGAAAAGACCTACGACGCCAAGACCGTCGAACCCAAGATCGCCAAAATCTGGGAAGAGGCGGACGCATTTCGCGCCGGCGCAGGTGCGGAAGAGGGGGCCGAGGCCTTTACCATCGTCATCCCGCCGCCCAACGTCACCGGCTCGCTGCATATGGGCCACGCACTCAACAACACGCTGCAGGATATACTCGTGCGCTTTGAGCGCATGCGCGGCAAGAACGTGCTGTGGCAGCCGGGCATGGACCATGCCGGCATCGCCACGCAGATGGTGGTCGAGCGCCAGCTGATGGAGAAACAGATCCATCGCCGCGATCTCACCCGCGAGGAGTTCATCGAGAAGGTCTGGGAGTGGAAGGCCGAGTCCGGCGGGGCCATCTTCAACCAGCTGAAGCGGCTCGGCGCCTCGGCCGACTGGTCGCGTGAACGTTTTACCATGGATGAAGGCCTGTCCAAGGCCGTGCTCGAAGTATTCGTCAGCCTCTACAAGGAAGGGCTGATCTACAAGGACAAGCGCCTTGTGAACTGGGACCCGAAGCTGTTGACGGCGATCTCCGACCTGGAGGTCGAGCCCCAGGAGATCAACGGCAATCTCTGGCACTTCCGCTATCCGATCGAAGGCGAGACTTTCGATCCGGAAAATTCGGCGACCTTCATTACCGTGGCGACGACACGGCCCGAGACGATGCTTGGCGATACGGCGGTCGCCGTGCACCCGGACGACGAGCGCTACCGGCATCTGGTCGGGAAAAATGTCGTGCTGCCGATCGTCGGCCGGAAAATCCCGGTTGTGGCTGACGAGTATTCCGACCCGGAAAAGGGTTCCGGCGCGGTCAAGATCACGCCGGCGCACGACTTCAACGATTTCGAGGTCGGCAAGCGCCACAAGCTGCCGGCGATCAACATCCTGACCATCGAGGCGGCAATAACGCTCAGGGATAATGAGGATTTTCTCGCCGGGCTCGACGTGACGCCGGAGCGTCAGGCCGTCTGGGACGAGCTCGACGGTCTCGACCGTTTCGTCGCGCGCAAGAAAATCGTCGAGCTGATGGAGACCGGCGGCTTCCTCGACAAGATCGAGCCGCACCGCCACGCCGTGCCGCATGGCGACCGCGGCGGCGTGCCGATCGAGCCGTTTCTGACCGAGCAGTGGTATGCAAACGCCGCCGAGCTGGCCAAGCCGGCGATCGCATCGGTGCGTGAAGGCCGTACCAACTTCGTGCCGAAGAACTGGGAAAAGACCTATTTCGACTGGATGGAGAACATTCAGCCCTGGTGTATTTCACGCCAGCTATGGTGGGGTCACCAGATCCCGGCCTGGTACGGGCCGGACGGCCGGGTCTTCGTCGAGAAGACCGAGGAAGAGGCGCTGGGCGCCGCGATCGAATATTATCTGGCGCTGGAAGGTCCATGGAAGGCCTGGGTCGAGGACAAGCTCGAGACCTTCAAGCCGGGCGAGATCCTGACCCGCGACGAGGACGTGCTCGACACCTGGTTCTCGTCGGCGCTTTGGCCGTTCTCGACACTGGGCTGGCCGGATCACACGCCGGAGCTGAAAACCTATTACCAGACCGACGTGCTGGTGACCGGTTTCGACATCATCTTCTTCTGGGTCGCCCGGATGATGATGATGGGCCTGCATTTCATGCACGAGGAGCCGTTCCACACCGTCTATGTGCATGCGCTGGTGCGCGACAAGAACGGGCAGAAGATGTCGAAGTCGAAAGGCAACGTCATCGATCCGCTCGACCTCATCGACGAGTTTGGTGCTGACGCACTGCGCTTCACGCTGACGGTGATGGCGGCGCAGGGGCGCGACGTGAAGCTCGATCCGGCGCGCATCGCCGGCTACCGCAATTTCGGTACCAAGCTGTGGAACGCGACACGCTTTGCCGAGATGAACGAGGTCGCGCGCAATGATGATTTCTGGCTGAACGACGCCAAGTTGCCGGTCAACCGCTGGATCCTGACCGAATTGACCCGGGCGTCGCACGCGATCACCGAGGGCATCACCTCATACCGCTTCAACGAGGCGGCAGGGGCTGCCTACCGCTTCGTCTGGAACCTGTTTTGCGACTGGTATCTCGAACTGCTCAAGCCGGTGTTCATGGGCACTGACGAGGCGGCCAAAGCCGAAAGCCGCGCCTGCGTCGCCTTCGTGCTCGACGAGATCTACAAGCTGCTTCACCCCATGATGCCGTTCATGACGGAGGAGCTGTGGGCGCAGACGGCAGGTGAGGGCAGGACGCGCGCAACGCTGCTGTGCCACGCCGCCTGGCCGTCGCCCGACTTCGAGGACGCCGATGCAGCCGCCGACATCAATTGGCTGGTCGATCTGGTCTCCGGTATTCGCTCCGTGCGCTCTGAAATGAACGTGCCGCCGGCGGCGATCGCGCCGCTGGTGGTGGTCGGCGCCAGCGCCGAGACTCACCAGAGGCTGGAACGCCATGCGTCCGCCATCAAGCGGCTGGCGCGGGTAGGCGACATCTCGCTGCAGGACGCCGCACCCAAGGGCTCGGCCCAGATCGTGCTCAACGAGGCGACGATCTGCCTGCCGCTCGGCAGCCTGATCGATCTGTCCGCCGAGGCGGCGCGGCTGCAGAAGGAACTGGCCAAGGTGACCGAGGAAATCGCGCGGCTGCACAAGAAGCTGTCGAACGAACGGTTCGTCGCCAGCGCGCCGGAAGAGATCGTCGCGGCCGAGCGCGAAAAACTCGCGGAATACCGTGATCAGCAGGAGAAGCTTTCGGTGGCGTTGACCCGGGTGCGCGACGCCGGCTGAGCGCCGGATTCGCGAGACGCTTGCAGCGCTTCGCGAAGGTTCTTTTGCTCGAAAAATAGGCATTCCGTAACGTTAATATTGACGTAAACGGAAAGTTTCAGCCCCATTGTTGCCATAATGTAACAATGGGGCCGAATGCCGGCAAAATAGCCGGTCTTGGTGCCGTTTTGAGCGACTTTTTCTGATTTTTTCCCCAGTGTGCCGCTCAAATGGTCATTTTCGGACCGGCCGGCCAGGGCGGCCACTGTGTTCGAAATGCGGTCCGCAAGAGTGTACATGTACGCTATTTGAATTCATTGTTGCGCCGTTAACCCGAATTGGTTCTAGCTTGACGCACTAGTATTTCGGGGAGGACATCCATGAACAATTTGCGTTTGAAAACACTGCTGGGGGCGGGGTGTTTTTCGCTGGGCCTGATCGGTTCCGTTCATGCCGGCGGCCTGGAGCGCGGCGGCTACGATATCGATCTGCTGTTCGATGCCTCGCCGTTCGCGACGGAAGCCGAAGCGACTTATGTGATGCCGGATCGCAAGTACAAGAATGCCCTCGGTCCAGCGAAGCAAGACCTTGGCCTGGGCACTTCGGCCGATGGTGCCGAGGGCTATTGGGTGCCGCGTATCGGAATGAAAGTTCAGGTTGTGCAAGGTGTCGACTGCATGGTCGACTATTCGCAGCCTTGGGGTGCCCACACTGCGCCGGGTGCCGCTTGGAACGGTGCGTTTTCTAATACAGAAACCGATATCAAGAGCAACAACTACGCCGGCACCTGCTCATACAAGTTTGATGCCGGTAAGGGTCAGCTCCGTTTTATCGGTGGCGTGTTCTATCAGGATATCTCGGGCTTCAAGGAAAGCCTAGTGAACCTCCTTCCGGCGTTGACAGGTCGTGTCGACCTGGAGACCAGCGGTTGGGGCTGGCGCGCTGGCGTTGCTTACGAAATCCCCGACATCGCGCTGCGCGCGAGTCTGGTCTACAATTCACAGGTTAAGCTCGACAATATCTCTGGCTCGCTGACTTTGCCGGATGGCTTGGGAGGGACCATCGTCAGGCCCATCTACGGCTCCACGCAGTACATGCCTGATTCCTTGGAGTTGAAATTGCAGTCGGGTATCGCTCCAGGCTGGCTAGCCTTCGGTTCGATCAAGTGGGTGAACTGGAGTGTGCTGCAAAGTGTTCCAATCTGCCCGACCGGCCTCGCTCCCCCAGCGGTGTGTTTCACGAACGGTCCGGGTCAAGTGACGTCGCTCGATCTGATGTATCGTGATGGCTGGACTGTTTCGGGCGGTATTGGTCACAAGTTCAACGATCAGTGGAGTGCTGCCGGTCAGCTAGCTTGGGATAGGGGAACTTCGCATGGCTACGGTGCGCAGACCGACACTTGGACGTTGGGTGGCGGCGTCGCCTATACACCGACCCCAAACGTTGAAGTTCGCTTGGGCGGTGCGGTCGGCGTGCTGACCAGCGGCCATTCCGGCACATTGGCCGGAGAGAATGGTTATGTTGCTGGCGAAGACTCCAGCTATGATTTCGGCAACGATCTGGTCACAGCTATTTCTGGTGGCGTTAAAATTAAGTTCTAAGTCTTTGGAAATAAAAACAAAAGGCCGGGTAGCGCTCGGCCTTTTTGTTGCGCGGTTAGCGTCAGATCGGATCGGCAAGGGCCTGCGTTGCAAATCCGCCGCACAACTTTGGCCTCTCGCGATTGTGACGTTTTGGCAACAGTTCCCGACCAACCCCCGCACTACGGTCCCGCTCGACCAAATTGCCCATTTCCCGCCATAAACCCGGCGCACCTCGAATTTGTCTCGGGACACGCGCCAGAAGGCTCGGCGATGAGGCAGGCCGCACCGCCCGCGGCAAGGAAGAGTATGGACGCCAAAGTCATTTCCAAGGCCAAGCTGCCTAGCCGCCATGTGACCGTTGGTCCGGCGCGTGCGCCGCATCGTTCGTATCTCTATGCGATGGGGTTGTCGGCAGCCGAGATCGCGCAGCCGCTGGTCGGCGTTGCTTCCTGCTGGAATGAGGCGGCACCTTGCAACATCTCGCTGATGCGCCAGGCGCAAGTGGTCAAGAAAGGCGTCGCGGCCGCCAACGGCACGCCGCGCGAATTCTGCACCATCACCGTCACCGACGGTATCGCCATGGGCCATCAGGGCATGAAGTCGTCGCTGGTGTCGCGCGATGTCATTGCCGACTCGGTCGAACTCACCATGCGCGGCCATTGCTACGATGCGCTGGTCGGCCTTGCCGGCTGCGACAAGTCGCTGCCCGGCATGATGATGGCCATGGTGCGGCTCAACGTGCCTTCGATCTTCATCTATGGCGGCTCGATTCTGCCCGGCAGCTATCGCGGCCGCCAGATCACCGTGCAGGATGTGTTCGAGGCTGTGGGACAGCACTCGGTCGGCGCGATCAGCGACGCTGAACTGCTTGAAATCGAGCAAGTCGCCTGTCCGTCGGCCGGCTCCTGCGGCGCCCAGTTCACCGCCAACACCATGGCCACCGTCGCCGAAGCGATCGGCCTGGCGCTGCCCTATTCTTGCGGCGCGCCGGCGCCCTACGAGATGCGCGACCGCTTCAATTTCGCCTCCGGCGAAAAGATCATGGAGTTGATCGCCAAGAACATCCGGCCGCGCGACATCGTCACGCTGAAGGCGCTGGAGAATGCGGCGACCGTGGTTTCGGCCACCGGCGGCTCGACCAATGCGGCTTTGCACCTGCCGGCGATCGCGCATGAGGCAGGCATCAAGTTCGACCTGTTCGACGTTGCCGCGATTTTCGAGAAGACGCCCTACATCGCCGACCTCAAGCCGGGCGGCAAATATGTCGCCAAGGACATGTTCGAGGCCGGCGGCATTCCGCTGTTGATGAAGACGCTGCTCGACCACGGCTATCTCCATGGCGACTGCATGACCGTGACTGGCCGTACTTTGGCCGAAAACATGGAGCATGTTGCCTGGAATGATAGCCAGGATGTGGTCCGTCCCGCCAACCGACCAATCACCCAAACCGGCGGTGTCGTGGGCTTGAAGGGCAACCTTGCCCCCGAAGGCGCGATCGTGAAGGTCGCGGGCATGACGGAGCTGAAATTCTCAGGTCCGGCACGCTGTTTCGATTCGGAAGAGGAATGTTTCGAGGCGGTCACGCACCGCAACTACCGGGAAGGCGAGGTTCTCGTCATCCGCTACGAAGGTCCGCGCGGCGGTCCGGGCATGCGCGAGATGCTGTCGACGACGGCGGCGCTCTACGGCCAGGGCATGGGCGGCAAGGTGGCCCTCATCACCGACGGCCGTTTTTCGGGCGCGACACGCGGGTTCTGCATCGGCCATGTCGGGCCCGAAGCAGCCGTGGGCGGCCCGATCGGGCTCTTGAAAGACGGCGACGTGATCTCGATCGACGCGACCAAAGGCACGATCGAGGTCGACCTGTCCGAGGCTGAACTGGCAACGAGGGCGAAGGCCTGGAAGGCGCGCACGACCGACTACCAGTCGGGCGCGATCTGGAAATATGCACAGACGGTAGGGCCTGCCCGCGACGGCGCGGTCACCCATCCCGGCGGTGCCAAAGAAACACATTGCTATGCGGATATCTGAGTTGTTGAGGTCGTCTGTCCTTCCGGCACTGGTCGCTGTTGCGATCTTTGGCGCCGTGAGCCAGGCCATGGCCTTCGACGACAAGGTGTTCGACGACAAGACCGGCGTGAAGCCGCAATCGAGCCCGTGGGCCGTGTTCCAGTTCGGCTTCTCCGCTTACAAGAGCGGCCACAAGGAACAGGCGGTCGAGGCCTATAAATACGCCGCCGAAAACGGCCAGATCGGCGCCACCTGGAAGCTCGCCCGCATGTATGCCGAAGGCGACGGCGTGACGCGCGACGACTACGCGGCGTTCAAATTCTTCTCCGAGATCGTCGATCAGGATGTCGAGCCGGGTTCGCCGGAGGAAAGCTATGTCTCCGACGCGCTGGTGGCGCTGGGCGACTATCTCCGGACAGGCATCCCCGGCAGCCCGGTCGAGGAAAACGAGGTCGCGGCGCAGGAATATTACATGCGTGCGGCCGCCAATTACCGCAACCCGAACGCCCAGTTCGAGATGGGCCAGATGTTTTTGAAGGGCGAGGGCGGCGTCAAGGCCAGCGTCAAGCAGGCCGGCCGCTGGTTCCAGCTCGCCGCCGAAAAAGGCCATGCCGGCGCCCAGGCGACGCTTGGCAATCTTCTGTTCCAGAGCGGCAAGATCGTGCGCGGGCTGGCCATGATGACCGCCGCGCTCGAACGCGCCTCGCCGAGCGACCAGCCGTGGATCCGCGGCATGCAGGAAGAGGCATTTGCCGCCGCCGGCGAAGCCGACCGTCGCACTGCCATTTCGCTTGCCGACGACATCCTGACCAAGGGCGGCGGCGACCAGTGAAATTGCCAATCTCCCCCCTTGAGGGGGAGATGCCCGGCAGGACAGAGGGGGGCGCTGTCCCGCTGGCATTTCAGTTGACTAAAGTTTGCCCGGGTTGGACTGAGAGGGTGAGCTTGTTTGACCGAAAGGTCGCGTTTCTTCGCGCCCCCCTCTGGCTTGCCGGCCATCTCCCCCTCAAGGGGGGAGATTAGCTCACATCCATCAGTTCTCGGTGAGTTCCGCCGGCGCCGCTCTGTGTACCGGCATCGAGATCGGCGTGACGTGCAGATGCGGCTTCATCGTGCTGTCGGGGCAGCTGTCGCCGATCTTGGTCCATGAGGTGTTGTTGAGCACCAGGTCGCAGCGGGCCATATGGCTCTTGTCTGAAACCGTCAGGCAGGTGACCTGGCCGACCTGGTAGGACTTGCCATTGGCCAGGCACTGCTGGTCGGCAAGTGCCGCTGCAGGGGAGGCCATGGCAAATGCCAGGCCGATCGGGCAAAGGAGGAATCGTAGTGCCATGGAACCCCAGCCGCGATGCTGATCTCTGACTGAATGGCGCGATTGTGGCGATATCAGGGTTTCGGCTGATATCAGGCCGGCAGCAGCGCCAGATCGATCGCCACCGGCACATGATCGGAAGGCTTTTCCCAGGCGCGCACATGCTTTTCGATCGAGGCCGAGGAAAAGCGGTTGGCCGCTTCGGGCGACAACAGCAGATGGTCGATGCGGATGCCGTTGTTCTTCTGCCAGGCGCCGGCCTGGTAGTCCCAGAAGGTGTAGACGTCGGCCGCATCGGTGACGGCGCGCACCGCCTCGGTAAAGCCGAGATTCTTCAGTCGCCGGAAGGCTTGCCGGGTCTGCGGCTGGAACAGCGCATCGCCAAGCCAGTTCTCGGGGAAGCGCGCATCGATCGGCTCGGGGATGACATTGTAGTCGCCGGCCAGCACCAGCGCCTCCTCCAGAAGCAGCCGCTGCTCGGCCCAGCGATGCAGCCGCTCCATCCAGGCCAGCTTGTAGGGAAATTTCTTCTCGTCATCGATGGGATTGCCGTTGGGCAGATAGAGCGAGGCGACGCGCAGCGCGCCCTGGTCGGTCGAGAACACGCCCTCGATGAAGCGCGCCTGCTCGTCGGTGTCATCACCGGGCAGGCCCCTGATAACCTCGTCGAAGGGAAGCTTCGACAGCAGGGCGACGCCGTTAAAGCCCTTCTGGCCATGGGTTTCCACGTTGTAGCCAAGCGCCTCGATCTCGGCGCGCGGGAACTGCTCGTCGACCGACTTGATCTCCTGCAGGCAGACGATGTCGGGCTGGCTTTCGCTCAGCCAGTGGGTGAGGTTGCCGATGCGGGCGCGAATGCCGTTTATGTTCCAGGTGACGATTTTCATGGGCGGCCTCAGGGATGTTCGGGCGAAAGACGTTCTACAAGCCCGATCGTATTGCCTGCCGGGTCCTTTAGAAAGGCCATCCACTCGCTTTCCCCCGCCGTTCCGAACGTGCCTTCGGTGTCGTTGTGGACGAGCGCCGGCGGTGCGGTGAAGGGAACGCCGGACGCTTTCGCCTCGGCGTGGAAGGCTTCGAGCCCGGCTATATCGAGATAGACGGTGCCGGCCGGAACGCCATCGGTGAACAGCAACCTGATATCACCGGCCATGATGAAGGCGATGCCCGGCGGATCGTAGCGGGCGTGAACGTTGAGGCCGAGCACATCGCGCCAGAAGGCCAGCGTCACGTCGAGATCGCGCCCGGCCGACAGTGCGACCTGACGGACCGCGCCGACGCCGGACATCTGCCTAGATGGAGAAACTGGTGCCGCAGCCGCAGGAGGCGACTGCATTGGGGTTGCGGATCTGGAACGATTGGCCCATCAGATCGTCGACGAAGTCGATCACGGAGCCGCCCATATAGACCAGCGACAAATCGTCGATCAGCACGGTGGCGCCGTCCTTTTCGATGGCGACGTCGTCGTCGTTGCGCGTATCGACCAGGTCGAACTTGTAGGAAAAGCCGGAGCAGCCGCCGCCCTCTACGGAGACGCGCAGCGCCGTCTTGCCGGCCTCGCCAGAGACGATTTTCGCGATCCGCCTGGCGGCGGACTCGGTCATCTCGACTTTCATGGCAGTCTTGGCATCAGCGCCCATGGGCGTCACCTTGCTTTCGGTTTCACATGATAGGTATGAAGCGGGAAGGGGCAAGTCAACTGCGGCGGCATCAGCCATGACAAATGAGCTTGGCGACATTGGGTTCGGCTATCGGCCGCGCGCGGCCTATGCCAGCGACCCAGCCAGGTCGCGCGGGCGGCTCTATGACGAGGTCGAGAGCCCGACTCGCACGCCATTCCAGCGCGACCGCGACCGTATCATTCATTCGACTGCCTTCCGCCGCCTGAAGCACAAGACGCAGGTGTTCGTCGCCCATGAAGGCGACCACTATCGCACCCGGCTGACGCATTCGATCGAGGTGGCGCAGATTGCGCGGGCTCTGGCGCGAGCGCTGCGCGGCGACGAGGATCTGGCCGAGGCGGTCGCCTTGGTGCACGATTTCGGTCACACGCCGTTCGGCCATACCGGCGAGGACGCGCTGAACGAGCGGATGGCCCAATGGGGCGGCTTCGACCACAATGCGCAGTCGCTGCGCGTGGTGACGCGGCTGGAGCGGCGCTATGCCGAGTTCGACGGGCTAAACCTGACCTGGGAAACGCTGGAAGGGCTGGTCAAGCACAATGGGCCGCTGACAGATGCCAAGGGAAAAGGGCTCAAAGGCCCGGTGCCGCAGGCGATCCGCGGCTATTCCGAGCTGCACGACCTCGAACTCGACCATTTCGCCGGCATCGAGGCGCAATGTGCTGCGATCGCCGACGATATCGCCTACAACACCCATGACATCGACGACGGCCTGCGCTCCGGCTTCCTGACCTTGGACATGCTGGAAACGGTGGCGCTGCCGGGATCGATCCTGGCAAGCGTGCGCGCGCGCTATCCGGGCCTGGACGATGTGCGCACCGGCCATGAGCTGATGCGCCGGCAGATCACGATGATGGTCGAGGACGTCATTGTTTCCACCACCGCCAATCTGGAGCGCATCAAGCCTGACAGCGCCGAAGCGGTGCGGGCGGCGGGCGAGACGATGGTGACCTTTTCCGCAGACATGGCGGCGACCGAGAAGGATTTGAAGACCTTTCTTTACAAGCATCTCTACCGGCATGACGAGGTGATGCGCGTTCGCACTGAGGCCGAGCAGATCGTGCGCGACCTGTTCGATGTCTATTTCGCCGATCCGCGCGCCATGCCGGACGGCTGGCGGGAGGGGCTCGACCGGGCGGAGGACCGCATCAAGGCGCGCAGCGTCGCCGATTTCCTGGCGGGGATGACGGATACCTACGCCTTGAAGGAACACCGCCGTCTGTTTGACCATACGCCCGATTTAAGCTAGGGCGGGCGCGATTTGCCGGCCAATGAGCCGGTTCCCCTGCACAGTCCGCCAGAGCAAGACCCATGAACATCTTCGCCGATTTCAGCGCGCGAATCACAAAAGCCGTCGAAGCGCTTGATTTGAAAGACAGTAATGGCGTTTCGCCCGACCTGTCGCGCATCGCCGTCGAGCCGCCGCGCGACGCCAGCCATGGCGATCTCGCCACCAATGCGGCGATGGTACTGGCCAAGCCGACAGGGCACAACCCGCGGGCGCTGGCCGAGCGGCTGGTGGAAGTGCTGCGCAGCGACGCCGATGTTGCCGAAGCCGACGTCGCCGGTCCCGGCTTCGTCAATCTCCGGCTCAAGGACGCTTTCTGGCAGGCACATCTGACCGCGGTGCTCGGCGAGGCGCAAAACTACGGCCGCTCGACCATTGGTGGCGGCAAGAAGACCAATGTCGAATATGTCTCGGCCAATCCGACCGGGCCGATGCATGTCGGCCATTGCCGGGGCGCGGTTGTCGGCGACACGCTCGCCAATCTGATGGCCTTCGCCGGCTATGACGTCACCAAGGAATACATCATCAACGACGCCGGCGCGCAGATCGACGTGCTCGGGCGTTCGGCCTTCCTGCGCTACCGCGAAGCGCTGGGCGACGACATTGGCGAGATACCGGCCGGCCTCTATCCCGGCGATTACCTTGTGCCGGTCGGTCAGGCGCTGGCTGTCGAATTTGGCCGCAAGCTCTTGCAGATGCCCGACGATGAGTCGCTGGCAATCGTCAAGGACCGCACGATCGACGCCATGATGGTGATGATCCGCGAGGATCTGGCGTTGCTCAATGTGCATCACGACGTTTTCTTCTCCGAGCGCACGCTGCATGCCGACAATGCCAAAAAAATCCGCTCGGCGATCAACGATCTGACGCTGAAAGGCCATATCTACAAGGGCAAGCTACCGCCGCCCAAGGGCGAGAAGCCGGACGACTGGGAAGACCGCGAGCAGACGCTGTTTCGCTCGACGGCGGTCGGCGACGACATGGACCGGGCGCTGGTCAAGTCCGACGGCTCGTTCACCTATTTCGCCGCCGACGTCGCCTATCTCAAGGACAAGGTCGACCGCGGTTTCGTCGGCCTGATCTATGTGCTGGGCGCCGACCATGGCGGCTACGTCAAGCGGCTGGAAGCGCTGGCGCGGGCGATTGCAGGCGATGATCTGAAGCTGCAACTCACGGTGCTGCTGTGCAATCTGGTGAAGCTGTTTCGCGATGGCGAACCGGTTCGGATGTCGAAGCGGTCGGGCGACTTCGTGACCTTGCGCGAAGCGGTGGAGGAGGTGGGCCGCGATGCGATCCGCTTCATGATGCTCTACCGCAAGAGCGACGCGCCGCTCGACTTCGATTTCGCCAAGGTCACCGAACAGTCCAAGGACAATCCCGTGTTCTACGTGCAGTACGCTTCCGCGCGCTGTCATTCGGTGTTCCGGCAGGCGAGCGAGCAACTGGGCGAGGCCAATTTCGACCGCAACAGCCTGGCCGCGGCCTCGGCGTCGCTCACCGATGAGGGCGAGATCGGCCTGATCCGGAAGCTGGCTGAATATCCCCGGCTGGTCGAATCCGCGGCCCTTGCGCTGGAGCCGCACCGGCTGGCATTCTACCTCTACGATCTGGCTTCCAGCTTCCATGGACACTGGAATCGGGGCACCGAGAATGCCGACTTACGTTTTGTTAAGGTTAACGACCGACAATTGACTCATGCCAGACTAGGGCTGGTGCAGGCTGTTTCGGATGTTTTGACCTCCGGCCTGACGCTGATTGGGGCTGATGCGCCCACTGAGATGCGTTAGGTTTAACTAAAACACCTGTCACCATTTGCCCACATTGCGCTGGTAAGGGCCAACCCTACGCGACGTCCATGGCGTCCGAATGAGTGCGAGTTCGGGAACAATAATGGCAGACAGAACCCAGCTGAGAGTAGCCGACAACAACGACATCGCCGAAGATGATCCGTTCGCTGAACTGACCAGGATCATGGGTTTCGATCCGCGCCAGCCGGTCAAGCCGCAGGCGCCAGCCGTCGAGACGGCTGCGGACGAGGGCGATTTCGACATCGACCTCGAGAAGGAGTTGATGGGCGAATTCGGCGATGAAGTCGGTTCCATGGAGGCCAGCCAGCCAGCTCCCGAGGTTCACCAGCCTGCCGCTGAGCCCTACGAACCTGCTGCCGAGATTCGCGAGCCGGCTTTCGAAACCACCGATGCCGCGATGGACGATGCGCTGGCTGCTTCGCTGGAATATGATTTCGTCTTCGACGATGCCGCCGATCTGGATTTCGGCGCTGCCCCGCAGGCTGCGGCTGCTCCCGTTGAACCCTCGTTTGCCGAACCTTCGTTTGCCGAGCCCGCATTCGACGAAGCTGCATTCGACGATGATTTCGACAATGCTGTCGCCAGCTCGCTGGAAAACGTATCGCCGCTCGAAGACGACCTGCCGATGGATGACGACCTTGCCGCTTCGCTCGAGCAGGGGTTGCTGCTCGATGACGGCGCGACCGTCGCCCATGCCGCAGATGTCGCGCAGGTTGCTGCTGCGCCTGCCGACGATCTCGCGTTCGACGATGATTTCGACAATGCCGTCTCGATGTCGCTGGAAGACGAGCTGACGCTGGACGGTCCTGCGCCGGCGCAGGACCAGTATGCCGCGCCAGTAGCCGAGGCGCCGATCCATACCTTCGACGCCGCCGGCGCCGCCGACCACGCTGTTGCCGACGAGGATTTTGCGGTTCATTTCGATGACGCGATGGCCGATGTCGATATGGACTTTGCAGCTCAGGATTTTGCAGCCCAGGATTTTGCAGCCGAGCATTTCGAGCCTCAGGCTTTCGAGGCTCAGCCTGTTGAGGCCGAGGATCCGGAAGAGCGCGATCTGGATGTCAGCGATCTGCAGGTCAGCGCGCCGGTTGAGATGGATGCGCCGGAAGTGGACGAGACGCCGGCCTGGACCGTGGAGGCCAGCCCCTCTCATGAGACTGCGCACGAAGCATTCGACGATTTCGATCTGAGCATCGACGATGCGGTTGCCGATCACGAGCTGGCGGCCGAGATCGCACCCACTCCGGTTCAGCCAACTCCGGTCGCACCAGCCTATGTGGCGCCTACCAATATGGCGACCCCGGCCGCTCCGGTCGCTGACGAACGGACGTTGGAGGATGAACTCAACGCGTTGCTTGGCGCCATGACCACACCACGCCCGGCGCCAGTCGCCCCGATTCCGGTGGTCACCGAGCCCACCAGGGCTGCCGCCATCGAGCCCACCAGGACTTATGAGCCGGTTGCCCCGGTGCAGCGGTCCGTCGCAACGCCGGTCGCTCCGGTCGATAATCTCGACTGGGACCTGGACGAACACGCGCCGGCTCCTCAGGAGGCCCAGGCGGACGATGCCGATTTCGACGATCTGCTTGCCGGCGAACTTGAAGGCCATGTGCCCGAGATCGAGTTCGATGATCACGCCTTCGACGCGGCGCTGGCCAAGGGCATCGATCTCGGTCATGACGATACGGCAGCACCGGTCGCTGGCGATTGGCGCTCGACGCCGCCGGAGCCGGCGCGTTCGTGGAGCCGCGTGACTCCCACCCCGGCCCAGCCTTCCTTTGCAGCGCAGCCGCAACCTTCTTTTGCAGCGCAGCCGCAAGCTTCTTTTGCAGAAAAGCCGTCCATGCCGCCGGCGGCAGCGCCAAGCTATCGCGACCAGCCGGTTGCCGCTGCTGCCTATGTGGCGCCGACGCCATCGCGCCAGGCGCCGCCTCAGGCCTATGTCGAGATGCCGGATGTCGAGACGGTCGATGTGCCGGAGCGTGTGGTGGCGATTGCCGACGACCTCGACATTCCAGAACTCAGCTTCGAGCAAGACGAGCCGGCCGCCTATGACGACATCGACGCCGAATTCGCCGGCATGCTCAACGAGATGAACGCGGTGGAAGTGGCGCCGCCCACTGCCGCACGCAGTGCCGGCTATGATGACGATTCCTACAGTTCCGGCTTCGGTTCGGGCCACGAGCTCGACCAGCGCGCCTATGCGGCGCGGCCAGCCGAAGTGCTTGCAGCCACGCAAGCTCACCACGCCGATGCCGCCGGCGGCTTCGACATGGACGATCTGCCCGGCAGCCAGCCGGTTTCGCAGGCCGACGATTTCGCGGTCGACGAACTCGACTACGATCCGGATCTGGACGAGGCAATGGCGGTGCCGGGCCTCGCCGAGCAGGAAGCCGCACGGCCGCGCAGGAGCGGCCTGCTGGTCGCGGGGGTCGTTGCTGCGGTTGCGATTGCCGGCGGCCTTGGCGCCTTCGCCTTGTCGTTCGGCGGCAAGGGCGGCAGCGATGCGCCGGTCATTGTCAAAGCCGACAACAGGCCGATCAAGGTCAAGCCCGAAAATCCGGGCGGCGCCGTGGTGCCGAACCAGGACAACAAGGTTTATGATGCGGTCGCCAAGGGCACCAAGCCGGCCGAGCCGGTTCAGGAGAAGCTGGTCACCAACACCGAAGAGCCGGTCGATGTGAAGGCGCAGGAGCCTGAAAGCCGCGTCGTCGATCTGTCGCCCGACGATACTGCCCCAGGCCCGGACGCTGCCGGCAACCCCGAAGCTGCCGTCAACCCCGACGCTGCCGGCAACCCCGACGCGGCTGTCGCGCCGGCGCCAAAATCCGAGGACCGCATTGCGCAGGTGCTGCAGGAAGCCGAGAAGAACCCCGATACGGTCGCCGTTGCCCCGCGCAAGGTGCGGACCATGGTGGTCAAGCCCGACGGCTCGTTGGTGGCACGCGAGGACTCGACGCCGGCCGCGCCGCAGGTTGCGGCGACTGAGCCGCTTGACCCGGCGCCGCAGCACGTCGCCCCTTCGGCCGATGCCGAGCAGACCGGCACCGTGGCGCCTGCCGATCAGGCAAATAGCGACCAGGCAAGTGCCGAGACCGCCAAGCCGGTCAAGCCGGTGAAGCCGGCGGCCACGCCGAAGGCTGAGACCCAGTCCGCCAACACGCCGCAGACGGTTGCCGTGGCGCCGCAGCGCCCGTCCGACCAGCCGGTCGACGTGGTCGGCGAGGTCAAGCCCGACCAGGTTGCCTCCATTCCGGCGACGGCTTCGACATCGGGCGGTTCGTGGTCGATGCAGATCGCTTCGCAGCCGACGGTCGAAAGCGCCCAGGCCAACTACGCCGACCTGCAGCGCCGCTATGGAAATGTGCTCGCCGGTCGCACCGCCAACATCGTCAAGGCGGAGATCGCCGGCAAGGGCACCTTCTACCGTGTCCGGGTGCCTGCGCAATCGCGCAACGATGCGATCAATCTGTGCACCAGCTACAAGGCTGCCGGAGGCAACTGCTTCGTGTCGCGGTAAAAAGCTGATCCAATCATCAAGGCCGGCGCGATCCTGGATCGCGCCGGCCTTTTTCATGTGGATGGGCGAAAGGTCCAGGCGCTTGCCGTCCGGGGTGATTCCCTTTGGAGGCGCGAAGCCCTAAACTGGTGGAATGACCGAATCAAAATCCATGATCCTCGGCTGTGCCGGGAAATCGCTGACCCGCGAAGAAATCCGTTTCTATCGCAATGAATGCCCGTGGGGCTTCATCCTGTTTGCGCGCAACATCGGCGAGACCGAGCAGATCCGCGATCTGGTCGCCGAAATGCGCGACTGTATCGGGCGACCCGATGCGCTGGTGTTCATCGACCAGGAAGGCGGAAGGGTGCAGCGGCTGCGGCCGCCGCTGGCGCCGAACTATCCCGCCGGCGGCGCGCTCGGCGAATTGTGGCGCAAGGACCATGATGCCGGCACCAGGGCTGCCTGGCTGATGGCGCGGCTGCACGCCTTCGACCTGTTGCGCTACGGTATCTCTGCCGATTGCCTGCCGGTGCTGGACGTGCCGATCGAGGGCGCCAGCGACGTCATCGGCGCGCGCGCCTATGGCAAGGAGCCGCGCCCGGTCATCGAACTCGGCCGCGCGGCGGCGGAAGGGCTGATGTCGGGCGGCGTGCTGCCGGTCATGAAGCACATTCCGGGCCATGGACGCGCCTTTGCCGACACGCACTTCGAACTGCCTGTGGTCGATGCCTCCCTGAGCGACCTGCAGCGGCATGATTTCGCCCCTTTCCGCGAGCTTAGCCATCTGCCGATGGCGATGACGGCGCATGTCGTCTACAGCGCCATCGATCCGAACAACCCAGCGACCACCTCAGGCATGGTCATCGACGAGATCATCCGCCGCGAGATCGGCTTCGACGGGCTGTTGATGAGCGATGACACCTCGATGAAGGCACTTTCTGGGGATTTCCCGACAAAGGCGGCCTCGATCCTTGCGGCGGGCTGCGATCTGGTCCTTCACTGCAATGGCGTTTTCGAGGAGATGGCGGGCATCGCATCGCGAACCACGGGACTTGAAGGGACGTCGCTGGAGCGCGCCAAGCGGGCGCTGACCTATATAAGGGATCGCGACCGGGCCGACGAAACCGAGATACGCGCCGAGTTTGCCACCTATTTCGATGCGGTGGCCTAGAGACGGATGATTTCAGGTCTGTTCGACCTGAAATCTGAATCCGTCTCTAAATTAGACAGAGAGAGCATGATGTCGTCCGAAAACCGCTTCACACTTTTCGGCATCATGCTCTAACCAGAGGTAAAGGAACAAGTGGCGGAGACATTGGACAGCAAGGCTGCGAAGGCCGCACCGATGGACCGTCTGTGGGCCGAGAACGACGATTCACGGGTCACCGGCGACCCGTCGCTTGTCGTCGACGTCGCCGGGTTCGAAGGTCCGCTCGACCTCTTGCTGCATCTCGCCCGCAACCAAAAGGTCGATCTGTCGCGGATTTCCATCTTGGCGCTGGTCGAGCAATATCTGACCTTCGTCGAGACGGCGAGGGCGCTAAGGCTTGAGCTTGCCGCCGACTACCTGGTGATGGCGGCGTGGCTGGCCTTCCTCAAGTCGAAGCTCCTCATCCCCAAGCAGCCCGGCGAAGAAGGCGAAAGCGGCGAGGAACTGGCCGCGGTGCTGCAGTTCCGGCTGAAGCGTCTGGAGGCCATGCGCGACGCCTCGGCAAGGCTGGTCAACCGCAACCGGCTCGGCCGCGACGTGTTTGCACGCGGCATGCCTGAAATGGTCATCGTCGAGAAGCGTAACGCCTATTCGGCCTCGCTCTACGATTTGCTCACCGCCTATGCGCAGCAGCGCCAGAAACAGGCGATCACCAATGTGACAATTGCCCGGCGTGGCGTGTGGTCGCTCAAGGATGCGCGCGATATCCTGACCCGGCTGATCGGCTCGCTGCGCGACTGGACGGCGCTGGACAGCTATCTGATCAATTACCTGACCAGCCCGGACGAACGGCGTACCGCGATTGCCAGCTCGTTTGCGGCGTCGCTGGAACTGGTGCGCGAAGGCAGCATCGAGATGCGGCAGGACCAGGTGTTCGCGCCGCTCTATCTGCGCGGCCGAGCGCAGCCAATTAAGTCAGTCGAGGTAGCATCATGAGCGAACGCGCCAACGCTTCGGTCATTCCGTTCATGGTTGAAGAAGAGACCGAGGAGGGCATTATCGCCCAGGACCCGACTGATACCCTGCTTCTGAATCCTGGCGAACGGCTGCACATGGCCGAAGCCATACGCATGGCCGAGGCGATCGTGTTCGCCAGCGCCGAGCCGGTCAGCGAAAAGCAGCTCGCAGCCAGATTGCCCGACGGCATCAGCATTGCCGCTGCCATGGCTGAGCTGCAGCAGATCTATGCGCGGCGCGGCGTCAATCTGGTCCGGGTCGGCGATGCCTGGGCTTTCCGTACCGCCGGCGATCTCGCCTTCCTGATGAGCCGCGATACGGTGCAGCAGCGCAAGCTGTCGCGCGCGGCGCTCGAAGTGCTGGCGATCATCGCCTACCACCAGCCGGTGACGCGCGCCGAGATCGAGGACATCAGAGGCGTCGAGACCTCGAAGGGCACGCTGGATACGCTGCTCGAAACGGAATGGGTGCGCATGCGCGGCCGCCGCCGCACGCCCGGCCGTCCCGTCACCTACGGCACGACAGACACTTTCCTCGACCATTTCGCACTGGAGGAGATCCGCGATCTTCCCGGGATGGACGAACTGAAGGGGGCAGGGCTGCTCTCCGGCCGCATGCCGTCGAATTTCGCCATCCCGTTGCCGCCGGCCGATCAGGACGCGCTGACCGAGGACGAGGATGCGTTGACCGACATCGATCTCGAGGAACTCGGCCTGCTGACGCCGCGCGTCACGGAAGATTGACCGCAAGCCGCTGTCAAAAAGCTGCATTGCTGCGGTAGATGCGCCGATTGGTAGCGGGCAGCTTTGCCGAAAATGCGTGACATAAGCCACGCCTTCATAAACTTTGTCGCTGTTGTGTTTGAATCCCAACGCGAAAACGCATAGATCATCGCCAGGGAAAACATTCGAGAGAGAGTTACAATGGGTTCATTTTCGATTTGGCACTGGATGATCGTGCTGGTGATCGTGCTGCTGGTGTTCGGCCGCGGCAAGATACCCGAGCTGATGGGCGACATGGCCAAGGGCATCAAGAGCTTCAAGAAGGGCATGGCCGACGACGATACCGCCGAAGACAAGCGCACCGTCGAGCACCGCCCGGACGAGACCGTTTCGGCAGTGAAGGAAAAGGCCAGCAAGAGCTGAGCCGAAGGTTGTTGCTTTTGTGCAAGTCGTTGTCCCAAAACCGCTTCGCACTTTTGGGCGACAAGCACTAGTCGGAACTGATTGCCATGTTTGAAGTCGGCTGGACCGAAATGCTGGTGATCGCGATCGTCATGATCGTGGTCGTCGGACCCAAGGATTTGCCCAATATGCTGCGCACCTTCGGCCGCACGACGGCGAAGCTGCGTGCCATGGCCTCCGACTTCCAGAAGCAGTTCAACGAGGCGTTGAAGGAAGCCGAGCTCGACGACGTCAAGAAGTCTGTCGATACGCTGCGCGGCCTCAATCCGGCGGCCGAAATCCGCAAGCAGCTCAATCCGTTCGAACAGGCGGCAGCCGAGGTTCGCTCCGGCGTCGATGCGGTGATGAAGCCGAAGCCCGCCGTCGACCCCTCAACGCCCGCGGCAGAAACACCACACCCGGCCGAGCCGCTCAAGAACGGCGCGACGGTGATGCCGGGTGTCAACGGACCGGAAACAGCGCCGGCGGCGCCGATCCTTCCGGCGATGACCGATCAGGCGGTGGTGACACCGGCTGCAGCAACAGCAGCGCCACGAAACGCGCGCGCCAAGGGGGCTGCGATATCAAAGGCCCCGGCAACCAAAACAGCGGCAGCCAAGGCAGCACCGGCAAAGCCGGCGCCTGCGGCGAAGGTTGCGGCCAAGCCGTCAGCGGCGCCCGCCAAGGCTGCACCTGGAAAAGCCGCCACCAAGCCCGCTGCTGCACCGAAGGCGGTCGCAAAGGCTGAGCCGAAGCCTGCGCCGGCCACGAAGCCCGCGTCCAAGAAGACGGCGGGGGCCGCCAAGTGAGCATTACGGACAGCGAAAAGGACGAGATCGAGAAGTCGTCGGCTCCGCTGATGGAGCATCTGATCGAACTGCGCCGGCGGCTGATCTGGTCGATCGGCGGTTTCTTCGTCGCCTTCCTCGTCTGCTTCTTCTTTGCCAAGAAGCTGTTCAATCTTTTGGTCGTTCCGTTCAAATGGGCCACGCAATGGGCCGGGCTCGATCCGCACAAGGTCGAGCTGATCTATACGGCGCCGCAGGAATTCTTCTTCACCCAGGTCAAGCTCGCCATGTTCGGCGGCATGGTCATCGCCTTTCCGCTGATCGCCACGCAGATCTACAAATTCATTGCGCCTGGCCTCTACAAGAACGAGCGCAACGCCTTCCTGCCGTTCCTGATCGCATCGCCGATCCTGTTCCTGATGGGCGCGTCGCTGGTCTATTTCTTCTTCACGCCGATGGTGATGTGGTTCTTCCTCGCCATGCAGCAGGCCGGCACCGACGACCAGGTGCAGATTTCGCTGCTGCCGAAAGTGTCGGAATATCTCAGCCTGATCATGACGCTGATCTTCTCCTTCGGCCTGGTGTTCCAGCTGCCGGTGGTGACCAGCCTGATGACGCGCGTCGGCATGCTGTCGTCGAAGGCGCTGGCCGAGAAGCGCAAATGGGCGATCGTCATCGCCTTCGTCGTCGCGGCGGTCCTGACGCCGCCTGATCCGATGAGCCAGATCGGTTTGGCCATCCCGACCATCCTGCTCTACGAGGTGTCGATCTGGGCGGCCCGGCTGATCGAGCGCGACCAGGTCAAGCAGAAGCTGGCGCGCGAGAAGCAGGAAGCCGCCGAAGCCGTGGCCGAAAAGGCGGCGGACGCGTCCTCAAAGCAGGCTCCTTCATAGGCCGTCGCGTTCGGGTATCCGCGTTAGCGGAAAAACGCGACAGCCGCCATCTTGCATCGATGAAGGATGCGGTTTACGCCCTCAGGCCTTAGCTCGAGGACGACCAACCATGCTTGATATCAAATGGATTCGCGACAACCCGAAGGCCCTTGTCGAAGCACTGGCCAAGCGCTCGTGGTCGGCTGACGAGGCGCAGTCCACGGTCGATGAGCTGATCAAGAAGGACGAAGCGCGGCGCGAGCACGTCACCGAGCTGCAGACCAAGCAGGAACGCCGCAACGCCGCCTCGAAGGAGATCGGCAACGCCATGCGTTCGGGCGACACGGCACTTGCCGAAAAGCTCAAGGCCGAAGTCGGCGATATCAAGACCTTCATCCAGAATGGCGAGGCGCGCGAGCGCGAGCTCGACAAGACGCTGAACGATGCGCTGGCGGTGCTGCCGAATGTGCCGCTCGACGACGTGCCGGTCGGCAAGGACGAGCACGACAATGTCGTCAAGCATATCGTCGGCGAGGTGCCGACCCGGCCGAACTGGGTGAAGGAGCATTTCGAGATCGGCGAAGCGCTCGGCATGATGGATTTCCAGCGGGCGGCAAAGCTGTCGGGATCACGCTTCACCGTGCTGAAGAGCGGGCTGGCGCGGATGGAGCGCGCCATCGGCCAGTTCATGCTCGATCTGCACACGACCGAGCATGGCTATGAAGAAGTCATCCCGCCACTGATGGTGCGCGACGAAGTGCTTTTCGGGACCAACCAGCTGCCGAAATTCGAGGACGACCTGTTCTTCGTGCAGCATGGCGATGGCCGGCTCGGGTTGATTCCAACCGCCGAGGTCCCGCTCACCAACCTGGTGCGCGAAGAAATCACGGCCCATGAAAAGCTGCCGCTGCGCTATACGGCGCTGACGCCGTGCTTCCGCTCGGAAGCGGGCTCCGCCGGCCGCGACACGCGCGGCATGTTGCGCCAGCACCAGTTCTACAAGGTCGAGCTGGTCTCGGTCACCGACCAGGAGTCTTCGCTCGCCGAGCACGAGCGGATGACGCAGTGCGCCGAAGAGGTGCTGAAGCGACTGGAGCTGCCGTTCCGCACCATGGTCCTGTGCACGGGCGACATGGGGTTTGGCGCGCGCAAGACCTACGACATCGAGGTCTGGCTGCCTGGACAGAACGCCTATCGCGAGATCTCGTCCTGTTCAGTGTGCGGCGACTTCCAGGCCAGGCGCATGGATGCCCGCTACAAGGACAGGGACGGCAAGGGCAACCGCTTTGTGCACACGCTGAACGGTTCGGGCACCGCTGTCGGCCGTGCGCTGATTGCCGTCATCGAAAACTACCAGAATGAGGATGGCAGCGTAACCATTCCTGAAGTGCTGCGGCCTTATATGGGCGGTCTGGCGAAGATCGAATCGAAATAATGCGCATTCTTCTGACCAATGATGACGGCATCCATGCCGAGGGCCTGGCGTCGCTCGAACGCATCGCCCGCACGCTGTCGGACGATGTCTGGGTGGTGGCGCCGGAGCAGGACCAGTCCGGCTACGCGCATTCGCTGTCGATCTCGGAGCCGCTCCGGTTGCGCAAGATCGGCGAGAAACACTACGCCGTGCGCGGCACGCCGACCGACTGCGTCATCATGGGCGTCAAGAAGATCCTGCCTGGCGCGCCGGACCTGATCCTGTCCGGTGTCAATTCCGGCGCCAACATCGCCGACGACGTCACCTATTCCGGCACCGTCGCCGGCGCCATGGAAGGCGCGCTGCTCGGCATCCGCTCGATCGCACTCAGCCAGGGTTATTCCTATGTCGGCGAGGACCGCGTCGTTCCCTACGAGACCACCGAAGCGCTGGCGCCGGCGCTGCTGAAAAAGCTCGTCGCCATGCCGCTGCCGGACGGCGTGCTGCTCAACGTCAACTTTCCCAACTGCCTGCCTGACGAGGTCGCCGGCACCGTCGTGACGTCGCAAGGCAAGCTGGTGCACAGCCTGTGGGTCGACGAGCGCCGCGACGGGCGCGGCCTGCCTTATTACTGGCTGCGCTTCGGCCGCGAGCCGGTCGAGGGCAAGCAGGGCACCGATCTCCATGCTCTGCGCAACCGGCTGGTGTCGGTGACGCCGCTGCAGCTTGACCTCACTGCGCATGAAATCCGTGACCAACTGACCAAGGCGCTGTCTGAATAAGGTGTTCGCATGAAGAAGGTTCTGGCATGAACTTGCCGCTCGACGATCGCGAGGGTTTTGCCGCGTTCCTGCTGCGCCTGCGCGGCCAAGGCGCGGTGCCGAAGGCGCTGATCGCAGCCTTCGAGGCGACGCCGCGGCGCGGCTTCCTCAACGGCCAGTTCCATTCCATCGCCTGGTCGGACGGCATGCTGCCGATCGAATGCGGCGAGGCGATCGAGGGCGCCGATCTGCAGGCGGCGGTGATTGCGGCCCTGGCAATAGAGCCCGGCAACCGGGTGCTCGAGATCGGCACCGGCTCGGGCTACACGGCAGCGGTGATGTCGCGGCTCGCGGCTCGCATCGTCAGCGTCGACCGCTACAAGACGCTGGCCGAGCAGGCCAGGCAACGCTTCGAGGCGCTCGGCATCGGCAATGTCATCGTGCGCCAGGCCGATGGTTCCAACGGCCTTGCCAACGAAGCGCCGTTCGACCGCATCGTAGCCTGGGCGGCTTTCGACAGCCTGCCGCGCTTCCTGCTCGACCAATTGTCGAGCGGCGGCATCGTCATTGCCCCGATCGGGCCGGAGGAGGGCGAGCAGGTGCTGGCCAAGCTGACCAAGGTCGGCAGCCGCTTCGAGCGCGAGGATATCGGCACCGTGCGCCTGCAGCCGATCCTGCGCAGCGTTGCGGCGGTTATTTAGGTGCACTGAAATCCAGGTGAGGCCGGCCTGCAAATGGCAGGTTCCTGCGCATCCGATGCTCACGTGTTTGAGTACGCTCCGCTCCGGCCTTCGCCGGCCGAAGCCGTCATAAATGCCTCCGCTCTATGAAGGCTACGGCCGGCGTAGGCCGGTTCTCAGAACCTGTCATTTTCGACTCGGGCCGATCTGAATCAACGCAGCTTCGGCGCATTCGAAAATGTTTTAAGAAAATTTGCGTCTGATTCTATGGGGTTAACCCGCCAGTAACATTAACGCGCTTTAATCATGACCAGTGTGTACCGGGTCTGTGCGGGTTAGTGCGATGCAATTCAGTGTTTTGAAGGCAAACGGGCGTACTCTGTCGCGGGGCTGCGCTGTCCTCATGCTTGCCGGAATGGCGGCGGGGTGTAGCTCCCAAGTCTCGCGGTTCAATGGTGTCGACGACGTCTTCACCTCCTCGACCAACAATCAGCGCGCCATCATCGACAAGCAGAGCACCGCTCAGCCCTATCCGGGCGACGTGGCGGCCGAGCCGATCGCTGCGGCACCTGTCGATGGCAGCCATAACCAGTCGGTCAGCCGCTCCAGCCTGGAGCCGGTCACCGTCCAGCAGCTGCCGCCGCCGAGCGCGCCCAAAGCTGCTCCGATGCGTACCGCTTCCGCGCCGGCGCTTGCACCGGCACCGCATGTCGACAGAACGACTACCGGCACCGTCCAGCCGGCGAGGCCGTTCAAGAATGCCGGTGACTCCGATCCGAAACCAGTTGCGGCTGGTACGCCGCATGCGACCGAGATCGTGGTCAGCGACGGCGAGACCATTTCCGGCATCGCTCATCGCTATCATGTGCCCGCCGACGTGATCATGAAGGTCAACGGCTTGAGCGCCACCAAGGGGCTGAAGACCGGTCAGAAACTGGTCATCCCGGCCTATGCCTATTCAAGCAAGGGGGCAGAGCCGAAACTTGCCGACGGCAAGCCGGCAAACAGCCCCAAGGCGCCAGCGCCGGAAAAGGTCGCCGTGCTGCCGCAGCAGCCGAAACTCAAGGACGGCAAGTCCGCCGCGCAGGTTGACGCTTCGGCAGCGAACAAGCCGAAGACCGACAAGCCGGCGCAGACGGCCTCGGCCGCGCCAAAGGCCGGCGCGGGCACCTACACGGTCCAGTCGGGCGACACCATGTCCTCCATCGCCAGGAAGACCGGCGTTGGCGTCGTGGCGCTGAAGCAGGCGAACGGCATGCAGGACGGCCTGCTCAAGATCGGCCAGACGCTGAAGGTTCCGGCAGGTGGCACCGCAACGGTCGCCAGCGCCAAGCCGGCCAAAGTTGATCCGGTGACGACCGCGACCACCCAACCGGCGGCAAAGCCGACGGAGACACTCGCCACCTACACGCCGCCGAAGAAGGACGCCAAGGTTATCCAGCAGGCCGAGGACGACGATGCTGTTGCGCCCGATGCCACCGGCATCGGCAAGATGCGTTGGCCGGTGCGTGGCCGCGTCATCTCCAATTTTGGTGGCGGCAAGGATGGTGTCGACATCGCCGTGCCTGAGGGGACGCCGGTCAAGGCGGCCGAAAACGGCGTGGTCATCTATGCCGGCGACGGCCTCAAGGAATTCGGCAATACGGTTCTGGTGCGCCACGAAAACGGGCTGGTCACCGTCTATGGTCACGCCAGGTCGATCGAGGTGCAGCGCGGCCAGAAGGTCAAGCGCGGCCAGGAAATCGCGCTGTCGGGCATGAGCGGGACCACCGACTCGCCGAAACTGCACTTCGAAGTGCGCAAGAACTCGGCCCCGGTCGACCCCTCTGGCTATCTCGAATAGAACAATAAACGTTTTGCAGGCCGTCTGACCTCCAGTCCGGCCCGCCGGCTCAGCCCGCTCCGCAAGGGGCGGGCTTTTTCAGTGACCTGACGGAAATCAATCAGTCGTTCAGCGGCTTGCCGAGCCGGCCGGCCAGATCCTGGGTGAACTGCCAGGCGACGCGGCCCGAGCGGCTGCCGCGCGTCGTTGCCCATTCCAGCGCCTCGGCGCGCAGCTGCTCCGGGTCGATAGTGAGCCCGTGATGGCTGGCATAGCTGTTGACCATGTCGAGATATTCGTCCTGCGAACATTTGTGGAAGCCGAGCCACAGGCCGAAACGGTCGGACAGCGAAACCTTTTCCTCGACCGCCTCGGACGGGTTGATGGCGGTCGAGCGCTCATTGTCGATCATGTCGCGCGGCAACAGGTGCCGGCGGTTCGACGTGGCGTAGAAGATGACATTGGCCGGGCGGCCCTCGACGCCGCCTTCAAGGGCTGCCTTCAGCGACTTGTAGGAGGTGTCGTCATGGTCGAAGGAGAGGTCGTCGCAAAACAGGATGAAGCGAAACGGCGCCGCCTTCAGCAGGCCCATCAGCCTGGGCAGCGTGTCGATATCCTCGCGATGGATCTCGATCAGCTTGAGCGGCAGGTCGGATTTGGCCTGGGCGTTGATCTGCGCATGCACGGCCTTGACCAGCGAGGATTTGCCCATGCCGCGCGCACCCCACAACAACACATTGTTGGCGGCATGGCCGGCGGCGAAGCGTTCCGTGTTTTCGACCAGAATGTCGCGCACGCGGTCGACGCCGCGGATCAGGCCGATGTCGACGCGGTTGACCTTGCGCACCGGCTCGAGATAGCCGGGGTCGGCCTGCCAGACGAAGCAATCGGCAACCGCAAGATCGGTTTGCGGCACCGGCGGCGGGGCGAGGCGGGTGACCGCCTCGATCAGGCGGTCGAGCTTTTGGTTCAGGGCCTCGATGGTGCTGTCGGTCATGTCTCGTCTTTTATGTTTCCGCACGAACGTGCGTAGGGGCCGAAATCGTCTTGATCCGGGCGAGATAGAAACTGGTTCCAAGCTTTTGTTTGGGCATGATCTTTTGCGAAAACCACGCCCGTATTCCGGGAGCATGCTCTAACACGGGTCAACCGGCCGGAAAAGCAGCTGAAAGCCCGGCCGCGCAGTTGCATTGGTAACTTTACCCACTATATTCCGGCCAAATTTGGCGAGGCCGCCCTACGGCCTTCTTCGTAACCAGGAGTTCTTGATGTTCGTCACACCGGCATACGCCCAAGCTACCGGAACTCCGCTTGGTCCGTTCGGGGATATCGGCATGATACTCCCGTTCGTTCTGATCTTCGTGATCATGTATTTCCTCATCATCCGGCCGCAGCGCGCCCAGTTGAAGAAGCGCCAGGAGATGATCTCGGCCGTGCGCCGTGGCGACACGGTCATCACCGGCGGCGGCTTCGTCGGCAAGGTGACCAAGGTGATCGACGACAATGAGCTTGAGATCGACCTTGGCGGCGGCACCAAGGTGACGGCGCTGCGCTCGACGATCGCCGATGTTCGGGTCAAGGGCGAGCCGGTGGCCAACCAGAACGCCAAGAAGTAAGCCAGTTTCCCAAGCGGAGCGATCCGCGGGCAGAGCTCTGACAAAAGACGGCGTATGGTCCATTTTTCGCGCCTGAAAATGATCCTGATCTGGCTTGCTATGGCCACAATGCTCGTCGACGCGCCCAGTCTTCACGCTGCCGGCGCGGACGTGCTGCTTCGATTGGACGCGACCGATGTGATCGATCGCCGGTTGGAGGCGACGCGTGACGAAATCAGGACGCTGCTGCGCGATGCAAGGATCGGCTATACTGGTCTTGCTAAGTCGGGTCGGGCCGTTCAGGTGCATATCACCGACGCCGCTCAGGTCGGCGCGGCCAAGATGGCATTGGAGGCGGTGACTGATCCTGTCCTTGGCAGCGCTGGTCCGGTCCAGGAAGTGATCCTGGATGATACCGGAGCAGCGTTGCTCAAGTTCACGGTAACAGACACAGGTATCAAGTATCGGATGTCGATCGCGCTTGCGCAGTCGATCGTGGTCATTAAGAATCGCCTGCGTGATCTTGGTGTAGCCGACCCAGTAGTGCGGCCAGAGGGCGAAGACGGTATGCTGGTCCGGACCTCGGGCGTTGCGGATTTGCAAAGGCTGAGGAGAATTCTCACCCGAACCGGAATGCTGACTTTTCAGTGGGTTGATGAGTCGATGCCGGTCGCTGATGCGATCAATGGCCGGACGCCCGCTGGCTCGGTGGTGGTTTATTCGAAGGACGATCCACCGGTTCCCTATCTGGTTGAGAGCCGAACGATCGTTTCCAGTGACGACATTGTCAATGCTCAGGCGACTCCCAACTCCGTCACAAATGAGCCGGCGGTTTCGTTCACCTTCGATTCCAGGGCAACGGCACGCGTTGCGCAGGCGACCTCGCAGAATGTCGGCAAGCTATTTGCGATGATCCTCGACAACCAAGTGCTTTCGGTGCCAGTCGTCCGCGAGCCAATTCTTAACGGCCGCGGCCAGATATCGGGCAACCTTACAAAGGAGAACGCCGATGATCTGGCCTTGCTTTTGCGTTCCGGACCGATGCCTGCACAATTGAAAATAGTCGAGTAGCGCACGATAGCGCCCGGCGGTGATCAGAATTAGAATGGAACCGACAGAGGCGATTGACGCCGAAACCGCTGCCGGCGGCAGCGCCAAATTGACCTCAGCGCGCTCGACAATCGGCGAAGTGCGGGTTAAGGGCGAGCCGGTGGCAAATAAGAACGCCAAGAAATAACCGAATTGTCGGCGGAACGATCCGCCAGTACGCCCTGACGGACAACGCCATATGCTGTATTTTTCGCGCCTGAAGATGATCCTGATCTGGATCGCCGTGGCCGTCACATTCATCCTTGCCGCGCCAAATCTCTTCCCGGCCAGCACATTGGCGCAATTGCCCAACTGGGTGCCGAAGCGGCAGATGACGCTTGGTCTCGATCTGCAGGGCGGTTCGCACATCCTCTTGCAGATGGACCAGAACGACCTGGTCAAGGCGCAGCTGGAAACGACGCGCGACGAGATCCGCACGCTGCTGCGCGATGCCAAGGTGGGCTATACCGGCCTTGGCGGCACCGGCAGGACCGTACAAGTGCGCATCACCGATCCAACCCAGATCGATGCCGCCAAGGCGGCGCTTAAGCCGCTGACCGATCCGGTCGCCGCCGGCCTGTTCACCGGTGGCTCCATCCAGGAGATGTCCCTGGATGATTCCGAAGCCGGGCTGCTCAAATTCACCGTCACCGACGCCGGCATCAAATACCGCACCTCGGCCGCATTGGCGCAGTCGATCGAAGTCGTCGAGCGTCGCGTCAACGAACTCGGCACCACCGAGCCGATCGTGCAGCGGCAGGGCGACGACCGTGTACTCGTCCAGGTGCCGGGCCTGCAGGATCCGCAAAGGCTGAAGGAGATCATCGGCCAGACCGCCAAGATGACCTTCCAGATGGTCGATACCTCGATGTCGGTGCAGGATGCGCTGAACGGCCGCCCGCCGGCAGGCTCCTCGGTGCTTTATTCGCAGGACGATCCGCCGGTTCCGTATCTGGTGGAAAATCGCGTCATCGTGTCCGGTGAAGATCTTGCCAAGGCGACGGCAACCTATGATTCCCGAAACAACGAGCCGGTGGTTTCGTTCGTCTTCAACTCGCGCGGTGCGACACGATTCGGCCAGGCGACGCAGCAGAATGTCGGCAAGCCGTTCGCCATCATCCTCGACAATCAGGTGATTTCGGCGCCGGTGATCCGCGAACCGATCCTCGGCGGCAGCGGCCAGATCTCAGGCAATTTCACCGCCGAAAGCGCCAACGACCTCGCCGTGCTGCTGCGCGCCGGCGCGCTGCCGGCAAAGCTGACCGTGATCGAAGAACGCACCGTCGGCCCGGGCCTCGGCCAGGATTCGATCCATGCCGGCAAGGTCGCCGGCATCATCGGCTCCATTCTCGTCGTCGCCTTCATGTTCGTCGCCTACGGACTTCTCGGCTTCCTCGCCAACATTGCGCTCGCCGTGCACGTGGCGATGATCGTCGGGGTCTTGTCGCTGCTTGGCGCGACACTGACCTTGCCCGGCATTGCCGGTATCGTACTGACCATCGGCATGGCGGTCGATTCCAACGTGCTGATCTATGAGCGTATCCGAGAGGAGCGACGGGCCGGCCGTTCGGTCATCCAGTCGATCGACACAGGCTTCACCAAGGCGTTGGCGACCATCGTGGATTCCAACGTGACGTCGCTGATTGCCACGGTCGTGCTGTTCTATCTCGGCACCGGACCGGTCAAGGGCTTCGCCATCACCTATGCCATCGGCATTTTGACCACGGTGTTCACCGCCTTCACCTTCACCCGTCTGCTGGTGTCGATCTGGCTGCGCCGTGCGCGTCCGAAGGAATTGCCGCGTGCGCCGGTGACCTTCGTTCCGGCCGGCACGAAAATCCCGTTCATGGGCATCCGCCGCTGGACGTTCGCACTGTCCAGCCTGCTGTCGATCGCGTCGGTTATCGGATTCCTGACCATCGACATCAACTACGGCATCGACTTCAAGGGCGGCTCGATCATCGAGGTGCAGTCCAAGCAAGGCGACGCCGATATTGGCGATATCAGAAGCCGGCTGTCGGAGCTCAATATCGGTGAAGTGCAGGTCCAGCAATTCGGCGCGCCGAATGACGTGCTGATCCGCGTTGGCACCCAGGATGGCGGTGAGAACGCCGAGCAGACCGTCATCGACAAGGTGCGCGGCGAGCTGCAGGACAATTACGATTTCCGCCGCGTCGAGGTGGTGGGTCCCACCGTTTCGGGCGAACTGGCCAAGCAAGGCACGATTGCGATGATCATCGCGCTGATCGGCATCCTGGTCTATGTCTGGTTCCGCTTCGAATGGCAGTTCGCGGTCGGCGCAATCGTGGCGACGGTGCACGATGTGGTGATGACGCTGGGCTTCTTCGTCATCACCGGGCTCGAGTTCAACCAGTCTTCGCTGGCGGCGATCCTGACCATTATCGGCTATTCGCTCAACGACACGATCGTCGTCTATGACCGTGTTCGAGAAGATTTGCGAAAATACAAACGAATGCCGCTCCCACAATTGTTGAACAACGCCATCAACGAGACGCTGTCGAGAACGACGCTGACTTCGGTGACGACCATCCTGGCGCTGCTGGCGCTCGTGTTGTTCGGCGGCGAGGTGATCCGCTCGTTCACCATGGCGATGCTGTTCGGCGTCGTCTTCGGCACCTATTCGTCGATCTTCATCGCAGCGCCCTTGCTGATCCTGTTCAGGCTCAGGCCGCAGGGAGCGAGCGCCGATGAGGAGAAGCCGGTTGGTGGCGGCAAGGCCATGGCGACCTGACGGCTGCGCTGGTGGCAAAAGGCATCGTCATCCGCGAGGCGCATTTCCCCGGACGGGCGCCGATCGAAGCCTACGGCAATGGCGGCTTCCGCTTCGCCGACATGTCGCATCGCGGCTCGCTTCTTTGCCTGCCCTCCGGCATCCATGGCTGGGAGCCGGCCGATCCGCTGGCCCTGACGGCGGCGGATTTCGACCTGCTGCTGGCTGAGGCCGGCAAGGTCGAGATCCTGCTGGTCGGCACAGGCAAGGATTTGCGGCCCTTGCCGACAGCACTTCGGGCGGCGCTGAAAGCGGCTGGCATTGGCTCCGACCCGATGTCGACGGGGGCAGCGGTGCGGACCTACAATGTTCTGCTTGCCGAAGACCGCGCCGTGGCCGCGGCGCTGATCGCCGTCGACTGACGTGACCGATACAGCTGACATCGTCATGGAGACGGTGCGCGCCGGCGACCATGACCGCTATGTCAGCGCACTCTATGCACCGGCCAACAAGCGCGCGGCGCTGTTTTCGCTTTACGCCTTCAATGCCGAGATTGCGTCTGTCCGAGACCGCATCCACGAGGCATTGCCGGGCGAAGTGAGGCTGCAATGGTGGCGCGATGTCATCGCTGCTGAAGCCGCAGCCACAGGCAACCCGCTCGCCGATGCGCTGAAGGCGACGATTTCTGCCCATGGCCTGCCCAAAACTGCCTTCGACAACATGCTCGAGGCCCGCATCTTCGACCTCTATGACGATCCGATGCCGTCGCGCACCGATCTCGAGGGATATTGCGGCGAGACGGCGGCCGCGCTGATCCAGCTGGCGGCGATGGTGCTCGATCCCAATCAGGCGCCGCGCTTTGCCGAACTGGCGGGCAGGGCCGGCTGCGCCCAGGCGATGACCGGCCTGTTGCTGCTGTTGCCGCTGCATCGCCGACGCGGGCAATGCTTCGTGCCGGCGGATATCCTTGCAGCGGCCGGCTCGTCGCCGGAGGAGTTCGTCAGCGGCGACGGCGGCCCCGGCGCTCAGCGCGCGGTGGCTGCGATGATTGCATTGGCGCAGGAGCATCTCCGCGCTTTCGAGCAAGGGGCGTCCGCACTTCCGGAAACGCTGCGTCCGGCGTTCCTGCCGCTGGCGCTGACCAGCGCCTATCTCGGCAAGATGGCCAATGGCCGCTCGCCGCTTGGTGGCGCAGCCCGGCTTTCGGCTCTGCGCCGGCATTGGCTGTTGCTCAGGCGCGCAACGCGGGGATGGCCAGCGAGTTGACGTAAACGTCAATCGCGTTAGGACTCTGAGACTTGGCTATTCAGCAGCTTCCGCTGTTTGCGCCGGCAGCCCTAGCCACTCCCGACAATCTGCCCGCGCGCGTGAGGTGATCGCGTGGCGCTTGGCCACCGTCTTGTCCTTGCCGCGCAGGCGTTTGCCTTCGGTCTTCGGTGCTTCCACCGGCGGGAAAAGGCCGAAATTGACGTTCATCGGCTGGAACGAGCGTTTGCCCGGCTCGTCGTCTGAGACGATGTGGCCGCCGGTGATGTGGTTGAGCAGCGCGCCGAAGGCGGTGGTGAGCGGTGGCAGCGATGGCGCGTGGCCGAGCCGCTCGGCGGCGGCGAAGCGGCCGGCGAGCAGGCCGATCCCCGCGCTCTCGACATAGCCCTCGCAGCCGGTGATCTGGCCGGCAAAGCGCAGGCCCGGCCGCGACTTCAGCTGCAGCGAGGCGTCGAGCAAGGTCGGCGAGTTGATGTAGGTGTTGCGGTGCAGGCCGCCGAGACGGGCGAACTCGGCGTTTTCCAGACCCGGAATGGTGCGGAACACGCGCACCTGCTCGGCATGCTTCAGCTTGGTCTGGAAACCGACCATGTTGTAGAGCGTGCCCAGCGCATTGTCCTGACGCAGCTGCACCACGGCATAGGCTTTGACCGTCGGGTTGTGCTCATTGGTCAGCCCCATCGGCTTCATCGGTCCGTAGCGAAGCGTCTCGACACCGCGCTCGGCCATGATCTCGATCGGCAGGCAGCCGTCGAAATAGGGCGTGCCTTCCCACTGCTTGAATTCGGTCTTGTGGCCGTCGACCAGCGCCTGTACGAAGGCGAGATACTGGTCCTTGTCCATCGGGCAGTTGATGTAATCCTTGCCGGTGCCGCCGGGCCCAACCTTGTCGTAGCGCGACTGGAACCAGCAGGTGTCCATGTCGATCGTGTCGAAATGGATGATCGGGGCAATCGCGTCGAAGAAGGCCAGCGCATCGGCGCCGGTTGCCTCGGCGATCGACTGGGCGAGCGACGGCGCGGTCAGCGGTCCCGTGGCGATGATCGCCTGGTCCCACTCCGCCGGCGGCAGGCCCGGCACTTCCTCGCGCTCGATGGTGATCAGCGGGTGCGCTTCAAGCTTTTTCGTCACCGCGTCGGAGAAACCGTCGCGATCGACGGCCAGCGCGCCGCCTGCCGGCACCTGGTTGGCGTCGCCGGCACTCATGATCAGCGAGCCGGCCAGCCGCATTTCGGCGTGCAGCAGGCCGACCGCGTTGTTTTCGGCATCGTCGGAGCGGAAGGAGTTGGAGCAGACGAGCTCGGCCAGGCCATCGGTCTTATGCGCATCGGTGCCGCGCACCGGGCGCATCTCATGCAAAATGACGGGAACACCGGCTTGCGCTGCCTGCCATGCGGCTTCGGAGCCGGCGAGGCCGCCGCCGACGATATGGATTGGATTTTTGCTCATGAGCGCCGGAATAATCGCTTGGCGCGCTGTTTGCAATTGGCCGGTGCGAGCGTGGGTCATTGTCGTGCAACGACGGAGCTCGACTTTCTTATGTCCGCAGCGACGGTCTGATGGCGGCGTAAAGCGCCTCGATCGACTGCATGCGCAATTGAAAAGCCTGCCCAAAAACAACAACACCCGCCGCGGGAGGAGGTGCGGCGGGTGTCGTTTTTGGGGCCGATCCTCGGGAGGAGGTGGGGATCGGCCGTATTCGCCATCGCCGGGGAGGAGGTCGGCTTTGACGAAATTCTTTTCGCCAGATCGAGGGAGGCGAAATCCCTGGAAGACGAACTGCGTTCACTTTGAAGACGAACTGCGTTCGCTTCGGAAAGACGAACTGCGTTCGCTTTGGAAACAGCGCCCGCCGCGGGAGGAGGTGCGGCGGGCGCCGTTTTGGTGGTCAACCCTCGGGAGGAGGTGAAGGCTGACCGTATCCGTCAGGGTCGGGGAGGAGGTCGACCCTGGCGAAATTTTGGCTAGATCGTCGCCCTGCGGGCGATGATCTTGATCTCGTCACGGACGATGCCGAGATCATGGAGCTGACGGTTCGAAAGGCGACCCAGCTCGGTAACGGTGTCGCGGTAAACGCGCCAGTTACGATAGTTGCGGATCAGGTTCATTGTCGTTCTCTTTTTCAAAACTGGTTCGGATCATTTGCGATCCGAAGAGGATTAGACCGCCTTGCGGGCGACGTAGTGGATGTCGCTGCGGCTGATGCCGAGGTCGGTCAGTTCACGGTTCGACAGGCGGCTCAGCTCGGAGACGGTGTCCCGGTAGCGGCGCCAGTTGCGGTAGTTGCGGATCAGGTTCATGGTAGTGCTCGTTTCGTCTTTCTTCGGATCATTCCGTTTGTGTACGAACAGTAAATAGGCTGGGTAATATCGATTTAAAAGTGCTGTTGGCGCATGGCAGCAATGCAAATTGTGCAATGCAACATTAACGCGCGTTCACGGCTTCGTCATGAAGAAACCCGAATCGGAAAATGACGTTGCGTCAACGATTTGGGCGGATCGGCTGTCAGAAAGACCAAGCTGGGGGAGAAGCGGCATGGCGAGTTATTCGTCACGGGCGAGGGCCGATATCGGGCGGTGGCTGCAGGCCGGCCTGATCGACGCCAAGACGGCCGATGCGCTTAAGTGCGACATCGACGCAAACGAGCGCAAATCGCTGAGCTTCGGCACTATATTGGCCATGATGGCAGCGCTGCTGTTCGGCGCCGCGATCCTGCTCTTCGTCGCCGCCAACTGGGACGCGATCCCGCGGCTGGTGCGGGTCGCGGCGCTGTTTGCCGTCATTCTCGCCGGCTATGTCGGCGGCGCGGTGTTGAAGATGCGCGACCATGCGGCGATCGGCGAGGCGCTGTGGATCGTGGCCGCCGCGGCCTTCGGCGGATCGATCGCGCTGATCGGCCAGATGTACCATCTCACGGGTGACGAAGCCTCGGCCATCGTCACCTGGGGCATCGGCACGGCATTAGCCGCGGTGGCGTTGCGCTCGAACCCGCTGACGGTCGCTGCCGTCGGCATATCCGTTGCCTGGCTGTTCGTGCGCGCGTTCGACTTTTATGACCGCCCCGTATTTTCGGATTTCTTCGTTATCATGGCGCCGGTGCTTTTTGTCGTCTCGTTGTGGACGCGCAGCCAGCCGGCACGCCACCTGATCATTCTCTCGGTCATTTTCTATATCGCGGTGCGCGGCCTGGACCAGAACACGCTCGCCCTGGCTATTCCTCTCGTCGTGGTGTCGGCGCTGCTGTTTGCGGTTTCGATCTTCGCCGCTGGGCCGGCCGACCGGATCTTGCAGCTCGGCGGGCGGTTGCCTTTGCACGCCTTGATCGGCTTTCTCACCGGGCTGGCGATGATGCAGATCGAACTGGGCGATGACAACGCCTTCAGCAACGGCTTTGCCATTGCGTCGGTCATCGCACTGGCCGGCATTGCCGCGGCGATCATGCTGGGCGGGCGCGAGAGCAGGGGGCTGCGCTGGGTTGCCTATGCCGGCTTTGCCTTCGAGCTCGCCATTATCTATGTCGTGACCTTGCAGACGATGCTCGGCACGGCCGGCTTCTTCCTGGCTGCCGCAGTGCTGTTCGGCATCCTGGCTCTCGTCATCATCCGTGTGGAAAAACGCATGAAGGCCCCGGAAGGAGCGGCAGCATGATGTCGGGAAAGAAACTTGTCATCTCGGCGCTGGTCCTGGCGCTCGTCCAGATCGGCTTCCTGAGCTGGATCATCGCCGGCCGCGCGGCGATCCTGCGCAACGGCAAGGAGGTCTTGCTGAAAGTCGAGCCGGTCGATCCGCGCGATCTGCTGCGCGGCGACTATATTATCCTCGGCTATGAAATATCGCGCTTGCCGGTGAAGCTGATCGCCAACATCCCGGCCGGCCAGCTCGTGAGCGAGAACACGCCGATCGTGGTCCGGCTGAAGCCGGGTGCCGACGGCTATTGGCATGCGACCACGGCCTGGTTCGGCAAGGCTCCGACGCCGGCGACCGCCGACGAAGCCGATATTGTCGGCCAGGTCGCGCCGGGCTGGACGCTTGATCCTGAATCCACGATCGCACCGCAATACGGCATCGACCGCTTCTACCTACCTGAGGGCCAGGGCATGGCGATCCAGAACGACATGCGGGTGCGGCCATTCGGCGTGCGCATCGCGCTCGCCGCCAGTGGCCAGGCACAGATCAAGGCGTTGATGGACGGCGACAAGACATTGTTTGAGGAACCGCTCTACTAGAAGACATTACCCAGGGCATGGACTTCGGCAACGATCGATCGCTTCGCCCTCATGCAAACCAGACGGGCGAAGACAATGCCGATTACGGTGACGACGCGCGAAGATATCAATCTCGATGCCGTTTTGCGCGTCGCCTGGAGAATCGACACGGTCGAAATCGGCGACAAGGCCTTGCAACGCATTGCCGAATGCCGCGCCTCGTTCCTGAAACTCATTGAGTCCGATCCGCCGCCGGTCATCTACGGCGTCACCACCGCCATGGGCGAGCTGGCAAGCCGCAAGCTCGAACTTGACGAGCGCGACCGCCATGCGCGCATCAAGGCGTATGCCGCCGCCACATCGTTCGGTGAGCCATTGCCTGAGCGCGTCGTCAGGGCGATCGTGCTGGCACGGCTGACCAATTTCATCGAAGGCAATGCCGCCACCACGCCGCGCATCGCGCTAGCCGTTGCGGCGATGCTCGACGGTGGACCGATGCCGGTGGTGTCGTCGCAGGGGCAGGGCGGCGCCGGCGAGATCCTGGCGCTCTATCCGCTGTTTGCCGCGCTTACCGCTGGCCTGGAGCTCGAAGTGAAGGAGCGGGGCTCGCTGATCAACGGCTCGCCCTGCGCTGCCGCCCTTGTGGCGGACGCAGCACTTGCCGCACGCCGTCGCGTCGCGATGGCGCACAAGGTGTTTGCGCTGTCGATCGAAGCCTTTCGTGCGCCGCTCGAGCATTATGATGCCGCGCTCGACGGGCTGTGGGGCGACGCGCACGAAGCGGCCGCCTTGCAAGGGTTGCGGCAATACCTGGTTGGCGCCGGCGACGGCCGGCGCAACTATCAGGCGCCGGTCAGCTACCGCATCGTGCCGCGCGTGCTCGGCCATGCGCATCGGGCGCTGGCGGGCGCCGAGCAGGCGGCGACCGTGTCGCTGGCCTCGATCTCGGACAATCCGGTCTATATCCCGCCCGACGATGCGCATCCGCTGGGACGCTGCATCTCCACCGGCGGCTACCACAATGCCATGGCGACACCGGCATTGGACGATCTGGCGGCGATCTGGGCCGATCTCTGCCTGCTTTGCGACCGGCACGCCTCAAAGCTGCTGAACGGCAAGGTGTCGCTGCTGCCCGACCTGTTGATGACCGGGCGGCATTGGGCCGACAGCGATGGCCATGGCAATGTCGGCTATGTCCCGATGGCGATCACCGGCTATCTCGAACAGGCCAAGGTTGCGGCGCAGCGCACCTTCATCCCGGGAACCGAATCGGCCGGCGCCGGCCAGGACGACGTCGCCACCACCGCATTCTTCGCCTGGACCAAGGAGGCGACGGCCGGCCGCTGCCTCGACGCGGCGATGGCCATGCTGGCCATGATCGCCTCGCAGGCCCTGTACGTGACTGAACGCGCCGCGCCGCCGGCATTGCAGGATTTTGTCGCGGATATCAGGAAGATCGTGCCGCCGGTCGACGCCGACCGGGTGCTGGGGCCGGAGCTGGCGAAATTGGCGGAGTGGTTTACCGGTCAAGTGTTTGAAGTGTAGGCCGTCGCCGCCAGTCCTCCTACGCCACGGCTTCGGAGGACACCCTTCGCTATATCAAGCTCTCAGGTGGCCTGCCACCCGAAGCTCGATAGAGTGAAGGGTGGTGCGGATGAAGGGACTCGAACCCCCACGCCTTTCGGCACTGGAACCTAAATCCAGGGCGTCTACCAGTTCCGCCACATCCGCATTTGTCGGCAATCCCATGTAGCCATCATTCTGTCAATGTCGGGGCGAAAATGTCTGCCGTTGGGGCGGTCATTCGCTGCAACGCGAAGATGGTTGAAAATTGGCCTCGCCTGTGACAAAAGGCGTGTCAAATGTGACGGGACGCGCCGATCCGCTTCTGCAGAATGTGATAAGAAGTAGGAAAAACAAGAACTTATTCACATCTTGGAACGCAGTTTGGAAGAATTTGAGCCGTAATTTCGGTCAAATCGCCAGGTTCCGTGCCAAAAGCCATTCCCGGCAAGATTGTACCGGCAGGCTGTGAACGGCAAGACGCCGTGGCAGCCTCTTTGGTGAAGATAAAGGTTTTACGATGCAGGTCACCGAAACGCTCAACTCCGGTCTCAAGCGCGAGATCAAGATCACCGTGCCGGCCGGTGATATGGAAGCCAAGCTGATGGCGCGGCTGTCCGACGCCAGGAACAAGGTCCGCATCAACGGCTTCCGTCCCGGCAAGGTGCCTGTGCAGCATTTGCGCAAGGTCTACGGCAAGTCGTTCATGGCCGAAGTGGTCAACGAGATCCTCAACGATTCGACCCGTTCGATCATCACGGGGCGCGGCGAAAAGGCCGCCATGCAGCCTGAAGTGATCATGACGGAAGACGAGAAGGAGGCCGAGAAGATCCTGGCCGGCGGCGCCGACTTCGAATTCCGCCTCAACTACGAGGTCATCCCGGCGATCGAGATCAAGGATTTCTCCGACATCAAGGTGACGCGCCAGGTATTCGAAGTGCCGGACAGCGAGATCGACGAACAGGTCCAGCGCGTTGCCGAATCGGCGCGAAGCTTCGAGCCGAAGACCGGCAAGGCCGCCGAAGGCGACCGCGTTTCGATCGACTATGTCGGCAAGATCGACGGCGAGGCCTTTTCCGGCGGCGCCGGCACCGACCAGCCGCTGGTTCTGGGGTCCAAGGAATTCATTCCGGGCTTCGAGGACCAACTGATCGGCGCCAAGGCCGGCGACGAGAAGCAGGTCACCGTCACTTTCCCGGAAAACTACCAGGCAGCGCATCTGGCCGGCAAGGAAGCCACCTTCGACGTCACCGTCAAGGAAGTGTCCAAGCCCGGCGCGCTGGAAATCAACGACGAGATGGCCAAGAACCTCGGCCTGGAATCGCTGGAGCGCCTGCGCGACGTGGTGCGCGGCCAGATCGAGAACCAGTTCGGCTCGATGACGCGCCAGAAGGTCAAGCGTCAGCTGCTCGACCAGCTTGACGCGGCCTATTCGTTCGAGGCGCCGTCGAAGCTCGTCGATGCCGAGTTCAACAACATCTGGACCCAGGTCAACCGCGATCTCGAAGCCGCCGGCCGTACCTTCGCCGACGAGGAGACGACGGAAGAAGAGGCACGCGCCGAATATCTGCGGCTTGCCGAGCGCCGCGTGCGTCTCGGCCTGGTTTTGGCCGAGATCGGCGAGAAGGCCGGCGTCACCGTTTCCGACGAGGAACTGCAGCGCGGCCTGTTCGAGCAGGTGCGCCGCTACCCGGCCAACCAGCAGCAGGAAGCCTTCGAGTTCTATCGCAGCAATCCGGAAGCCCTGAACACGCTGCGCGCGCCGATGTTCGAGGAGAAGGTCGTCGACCATCTGCTCAGCCAGATCTCGGTCACCGACGTCAAGGTCAGCAAGGAAGAGCTGATGGCTGACGACGAAGAGGGCGATGCCGCCAAGGCCAAGCCGGCGAAGAAGGCCGCTGCCAAGAAGGCCGACAAGGCTGAAAAGGCCGACGACGCGGAAGAGCCGAAGAAGAAGGCAGCCCCGAAGAAGAAGGCCGCCAAGGACGCCGAATAAGCGCCTGACGACAAGATCAGAAAAGGCCGCCCTCGAGGCGGCCTTTTTCGTTGTGGCGGATGTGCCTTGAGCCACCGCAGCCCACCTGAACCTTTGTACGGTCGACCTGTTCTACCTACCGGCCAGATTCTGTGGTACACAAGTGCCGCAATTCCATCTGGGGAGGAGCGGAGAATCTATTCTGCCGTGCAGGGCGCATGCTGGTGCTACCGGCATGTGCAGACCGTCTCAGGCAAATTTGACGATCAGGGAGGAATGCCATGCGCTTGGTTGCGTTTTTCGCCGTCGTTTCCGTTGCAACTTTCATCGCCAATCCATCGCGGGCACAGGACGCCGCGGCGGGCGAGAAGGTCTTCACCAAATGCAAGGTCTGCCACGTCGCAGACCAAGACACCAACAAGATAGGCCCTTCGTTGCATGGCGTTATCGGCCGGACGGCCGGCACGCATCCGGATTTTAAATATTCCGAAGCCATGATCGCGGCCGGCACATCCGGCGTCAAATGGGATGAGCCGACACTGACGACGTATCTTCACGACCCCAAGGCAATGGTCAAAGGGACGAAGATGGCGTTTCCCGGCCTCAAGAAGGACGAGGACGTCGCCAACGTCATCGCCTATCTGAAGCAATTTTCCCCGTAACCTGGCTCTTCGGCCGGCCAGAGCGTTTCACCGTTTCACGGAAACTGCGATCCGCTCGATCTCTTTGTTCTTACGCAATTCCGGGCGGAAAACCCCATACACTTTCCTGGAATTGCTCTAGGCTGCCCGGTTTCCATCGATGGTCGTCTCAAATGTCGGTCAAGGAAAGCCTCAAGGATACCGGCGTCCGCCTCTCGGAAGCGACGGCCAGTGATTTCTTTGCGCTCTTGAAGCCTCGGGTCATGGCCCTTGCCGTGTTTACCGCCTTCGTCGGTCTGATGGTGGCGCCCGGCGCGATGAACCCGGTCATCGCCGTGATCGCCATAGGTGCGATTGCGGTTGGAGCGGGAGCGGCCGGCGCGCTCAACATGTGGTACGACGCCGACATCGACGCGCTGATGTCGCGCACGTCAAAGCGGCCGGTTCCGTCGGGCCGCGTCACGGCCGGCGAAGCGCTCGGCTTCGGCTTGGTGCTTTCCGCACTTTCGGTCATGACGCTCGGCGTGCTGGTGGGCTGGCTTGCCGCGTCACTGCTGGCCTTCACCATCTTTTTCTACGTCGTCATCTATACGATGTGGCTGAAGCGCTCGACACCGCAGAACATCGTCATCGGCGGCGCGGCGGGTGCCCTTCCTCCGATGATCGGCTGGGCGGCGGCCACCGGCGCCATCGGCATTGAAAGCCTCATCCTGTTCCTGATCATTTTCCTGTGGACGCCGCCGCATTTCTGGGCGCTCGCACTGTTCAAGGCCGGCGACTATGCCGCTGCCGGCATCCCGATGATGCCGAACGTGGCCGGCCAGGCCTCGACCAGAAGGCAGATCTTCGCCTATTCACTGCTCCTGGCACCGATCGGAGTGCTGCCCTGGGCGTTCGGATTTACGAGCGGGGTTTATGGGATTGTTTCGGCTGCATTGGGCTCGGGTTTCATCTGGCATGCCTGGAACGCCCTGGTCATCCTCGACAAGGAGATGAAGCCGGCCAAGGCGCTGTTTGCCTATTCGATCTTCTATCTTTTCGCGATCTTTGCCGTGCTGCTTGCCGATACCATCGCGATGCGCGCGTTCATGTCAGCCGGAGGGTGACGGCATGACGCTGTGTTCGGAAACTTCGCCTTCCGGGAGCCTTTTGTAAGAACGGGCGACAAGCTCCAGTCAATGGGGTATATTGATTGCGGTGCAGGTCGCGGTTCGCGTGGCCAGTCATGCAGAACGGCAGCACCGTGATACCGCGACCTTGCCGGACCTGGTCTGGAGGAACGGGCATGACAAGTTTTCACGTGATTGCAGGCGCCAGCGAAACGCTGGAACACACCAAAATCCGAAAAATCAGTGTTTCCGATCTTTTCGATGCGCTCAAGCGCGGTGTTGACGATTTTATGGTCAAACCGTCGCACATCGTCTTTCTCTGCCTGATCTATCCGCTTGTCGGCGTGGTGCTCGCTGCCTGGACTTCGGGTGCCAATGCGTTGCCGATGTTGTTTCCGCTGGTGTCCGGCTTTGCGCTTATCGGTCCATTCGCGGCGATCGGCCTTTACGAGATCAGCCGCAGACGAGAAGCCGGGCTCGACACCTCCTGGACGCACGCGTTCGAGGTCAGGAATTCTCCGGCCCTGCCAGCCATCGCCGCAGTCGGGATCATGCTGGTTGCAATCTTCATCGCCTGGCTTTTGGCGGCGCAGGTGTTCTACGAATATCTCTTCGGCCCGGCTCCGCCTGCATCGATTTCGGGCTTCATCAATGAAATATTTGCCACCGGACGCGGCTGGTCTCTGATTGTCCTGGGGCACGCCATCGGCTTCGTCTTCGCCGCGGTGGTGTTGTGCACGACGGTTGTCGCCTTCCCATTGCTGCTCGACCGCGACGTCGGCGCCTACGAAGCCATCCACACGTCGGTGCGAGCGGTGCTGGCGAACCCGATCCCCATGGCTGTCTGGGGACTGATTGTCGCCGTCGCCCTGATCATAGGCTCGCTGCCGGTGTTTGCCGGGCTGGCGGTCGTGCTGCCGATCCTGGGTCACGCCACCTGGCATGTCTACCGCAAGGTTGTGGAGCCGCCATCGTCCCCGACGCGGGTCGGCCTCTGACCCCGCAGATCAGCTGATGGGAAGCTTCATCTCCGGTCTTTGACCGGAGATGAAGACTGTGCGTCAGGGCCCCGGTCCGAAGAAGGACAACCGGGTGAGAAGCGTGTAGTCCGCTTCGAAGAGCATCATCGCCACGAACACCAATATCAGAAGCGGCGGCAGGATGATCGCATAGGTCAGCGCCAGCCGCTCCCAGGCCATGTGCATGAACACGGCGACGATCAGCCCGGCCTTGAGGATCATGAAGATCAGGATCAGAGACCATCTGAGATAGCCGTGGATGCCGAGATAATCGACCATGTAGGAGCAGGCGCTGAGGATGAACAGCCATGCCCAGACCACCAGATAGAGCTTGATCGGATGTTCCTGATGAACCTCCGCGACGCCGGTCGGTGGCCCTTCATGCGCATGATCAGAGTGCAGCGCGTGTTGCCCGAGGCCGTTTGCGGTTGCTTCAGCCATGTCAGCCTCTCACCAAAGATAGAAGAATGCGAAAATGAAGACCCAGACCAGGTCGACGAAATGCCAGTAGAGCCCCATGATTTCGACGTTCTCGTAGCGACCCCTGCGGCTGGTGAAGAAGCCGGGACGTCCGACGTCATAGTCTCCACGCCAGACCTTTCGCGCCACGATGATGAGGAAGATCACGCCGATCGTCACATGCGTGCCGTGGAAGCCGGTGATCATGAAGAAAGTCGAACCGAATTGTGCCGCGCCCCAGGGATTGCCCCACGGCCGTACCCCTTCGGTGATCAGCTTGGTCCATTCGAAGGCTTGCATGCCGACGAAGGTGGCTCCTAGCGCTGCCGTCAGAAGCATGAGGATTGCGGTTTTGCGGCGGTCGCGGCGATAGCCGAAATTGACCGCCATGGCCATCGTTCCGCTGCTCGATATCAGCACGAAGGTCATGATGGCAATCAGGATCAGTGGAATGTCCGAACCGCCGATGCGAAGCGCAAAGACCTCGCTCGGATTGGGCCACGGCACGCGCGTGGAAACGCGCGCTGTCATGTAGGAGAGCAGGAAGCAGCCGAAGATGAAGGTGTCGCTGAGCAGGAAGATCCACATCATGGCCTTGCCCCAGGACACGTTCTTGAACGCGCGCTGATCCGAGGACCAGTCGGCGGCGATGCCTTGCCAGCCTGCGGGCCGCGTCTCCGTTTGGCCGGTATGCGTCAGTGTGGTTTCTGCCATGCTCCTCGACCTCCTAGGTCAGCAACTGCCGGCAAATATCGATGAACGTCACGGCCCAGCCGGCTAAAAGAGCGAAGATGGCGAGCCAGACGAAAAGCAGGAAATGCCAGTACATGGCGCATAATTCGACGCTGAGGCGAAGCCGTTCCGGGCGTGCACCGTTCCAGGCGCCGGCGGTTGTCCTGCTCAGGCCCACCAGCCCTCCCACGATATGCAGGCCGTGCATCCCGGTTATCAGGTAGAAAAAACTGTTGGCCGGATTGGAGGCCAGAAAATAACCATCGGCGGTCAGGTCCCGCCATGCCATGAGCTGCCCGATGAGGAAGGCGATCGCGGTGAGCCCAGCCGCGGCAAGGCCGAGCCTGACCGTGTCCATCTGGCGCTTGCGCGCCGCGATCGAGGCGCATTGCAGCGCAACGCTGCTCAGCACCAGCATGCCGGTGTTGAGCCAGAGCAGGCGTGGGATGGGCAGCGGCTGCCAGTCCGACAGCGCCATACGCATGAAGTAGGCGCTGGTGAACAGCGCAAACAGGCAGCCGACCACGGCGAGGAAGACACCGAGGCCAATCTTGGCGGTCGGCAGGCTCGATCGGTCGAAGGCGACAAAATCTCCTGCCACACCTTGCTCGAGCCATGGTTTCGCCATCAGCCGCTGATGCGAGAGCCACCAGCCGGCAAAGCCGGCGATCACGAGAAGGAAGACCAGGATGACGCTCATGCCGGCTCCCTGGAGGGGCCGAACGTGCCCGGCATGTTTTGCGGAATGAAGTCCTCCTTGGCGCCCGGCACGCTGTAGTCATAGGCCCAGCGATAGACAATCGGCAGATCCTTGCCGAAATTGCCATGAGCCGGTGGCGTCTGCGGCGTTTGCCATTCGAGTGTCGTGGCTCGCCATGGATTGCCACCGGCCTCGCGCCCATGGCGGATGCTCCAGATAAGATTGAACAGGAAAACGATCTGGGCGAAGCCGACGATAAACGCCATGATGCTGATGAACGAGTTCAGGTGATGCGCCGACTCCGTCATGACCGTCACGTCGGTCAGTTCGGCATAGCGCCGCGGCACGCCCATCAGGCCGATGTAATGCATGGGAAAGAAGATCAGGTAGGCGCCGAGAAATGTGACCCAGAAATGGAACCGGCCGAGCGTCTCGTTCAGCATCCGGCCGGTGACCTTCGGGTACCAGTGGTAGATCGCGCCGAAGATGACGACGATCGGAGCAACACCCATGACCATATGGAAGTGAGCGACGACGAACATCGTGTCCGACAGCGGGACGTCGACGACGACGTTGCCGAGAAACAGCCCGGTCAACCCGCCATTGACGAAGGTGACGATGAAAGCCATGGCAAACAGCATCGGTATGGTGAGATGGATGTCGCCCCGCCACAGCGTCAGCACCCAATTGTAGACCTTGATCGCCGTCGGGATGGCGATGATCAGTGTCGTGGTGGCGAAGAAGAAGCCGAAATAGGGGTGCATGCCGCTGACATACATGTGGTGCGCCCAGACCACGAAGCTCAGCGCGCCGATGCCAACGATGGCCCAGACCATCATCCGGTAGCCAAAAATGTTCTTGCGCGCATGCGTGCTGATCAGATCGGAGACGATGCCGAAGGCCGGCAGCGCCACGATGTAGACTTCCGGGTGGCCGAAGAACCAGAACAGATGCTGGAACAGGATTGGGCTGCCGCCATTGTGCTGTAGCTGTTCCCCCATCTCGACGACCGCGGGCATGAAAAAGGAGGTTCCAAGCGCGCGGTCAAGCAGCATCATCACGCAGGCGACGAACAGCGCCGGAAAGGCGAGCAGCGCCATGACGGTGGCGGTGAAGATGCCCCAGACGGTCAGCGGCAGGCGCATCATCGTCATGCCGCGCGTGCGGGCCTGCAGCACCGTCACGACATAGTTCAGACCGCCCATGGTGAAGCCGATGATGAACAGGATCAGCGAGACGAGCATCAGGATGATGCCCCATTCCTGGCCGCCAGGTGTGCCGGTCATGATGGCTTGCGGCGGATAGAGCGTCCAGCCGGCGCCGGTCGGTCCGCCGGGCGCAAAGAAGCTCGACACCAGCACCAGCACGGCAAGGAGGTAGATCCAGTAGCTCAACATGTTGACATAGGGAAAGACCATGTCGCGGGCTCCGACCATCAGCGGGATCAGGTAGTTGCCGAAGCCGCCGAGGAAGAGTGCCGTGAGCAGGTAGATCACCATGATCATGCCGTGCATGGTGATGAACTGGTAGTAGGCCTCGGGGGTGATGAAATCGAACGTGCCGGGGAAGCCGAGCTGCAGCCGCATCAGCCAGGACAGCACCAGCGCGACCAGGCCGATGGCCGTTGCGGTCGCCGAATACTGGATGGCGATGACCTTGGCGTCCTGCGAGAACACATACTTCGTCCACCAGCTGTGCGGATGGTAAAGCTCCATTTCCGCGACTTCGGCGGGCGGGACGGCATCTGCAGGTGTGATATCGACCATAGGCGGAGCACCTCCGTGCCCTTCAGCGGGACCCGACAGTTTCGAGTTTTGCCGCAACTTCTAGAGCTGACGCCGTCGCGTTGCCCGGCGCCTGTTCCACCGAGCCCGTCTGCTGCGGCGCCGACAACTGCGCGAACGTCTGCTGCTGGTCGAGCCAGGCCACATAGTCCTGCTCGGTATCGACCATGACGATGCCATGCATCATCGGGTGCCCCTGGCCGCACAGTTCGGCGCACAGAACCTGGAAGGTCCCGGTCTTGGTGGGGGTGAACCAGAAATAGGTGACCGAGCCCGGTATCATGTCCATCTTGGCGCGGAATTCCGGAACGTAGAAATCGTGCAACACATCGATCGAGCGCAGCAGCATCTTGACCGGCTTGCCGACCGGCAGATGCAGGTCGGCCGCTTCGACCACGACGTCGTCCTGGCCGCTGGGATCCTTGGCGATCACGCCCAGCGGATTTTCAGCGGTGACGTCGCGGGTGTCGGATGTGCCGAGTTTGCCGTCCTTGCCGGGCAAGCGGAAGCTCCACTGCCATTGCTGGCCGACGACTTCGACCACGGTTGCGTCGCTTGGAACGTTGACGAACCGGCTCCAGACAAACAGGCCGGGAACCAGCATGGCGGTAACACCCACTCCGGTGACGATCGTCAGCCACCATTCGAGCCGCTTGTTCTCCGGTTCGTAGGCCGCCTGGTTGCCTTCGCGGTGACGGAAGCGGAAAACGCAATAGGCCATGAATAGGACGACTGCGGCGAAGACGACGCCGGTAATCCAAAAGGTGATGATGATGGTGTTGTCGATATAGTCCCAATTCGAGGCAATCGGAGTCCACCACCATGGGCTCAGGAAGTGGAACAACACCGAGCCCACGACGATCAAAACGAGTACAACCACTATGGGCATGTCCCGTTCCTCCCGGTATTTCAGGGGGCGCGAAGCCGTCCCGGGAAAATACCAAGTGCATCATGCGTGATTTGCGATCGAAATTCTAGAGCCGGTTGTGGAAGGAGCGAAAAATTGCTTCGGCGGCGCCCGGACCTTGCTTCGTTGGTGACGCCGGAGCGACACCTGACCCCCCAAATCAGGGAGGGCAGGGGCTGGTTTGATTCGGCTTGCCTTGTTCCAGCGGGATCAAAGCGCCTTGATGATGATGCAGCCGGCCAAAAGCAGCACGACGCCGGCGAGCCGCATGCCGGAGACAAGCCGCTGCGGCAGGCGGAACCAGCCGAAGGTGTCGACGAAGATGCCGGCGACCTGCTGGCCGGCCACCGTCAGGCTGACGGCAGCTGCCGCTCCGATGACGGGGATGGCGGTGAACACGGTCGTGACATAGGTGGCGCCGGCAAAACCTCCGAGCCAGCCCCACCAGGGCATCGACGACAAGCCGGCGAGGCGAGGGCGGGGCGTCTTCGTCAGGGCAAGCGCGATCAGAAGCACCGCGGCCATGGCCAGCATCGCCACCAGGAACGAGATGGTGCCGACCGCAAACGGCGCGCCGCCAAGGTCGTGCCGAAGCAAGGCGTTTACAGCGCCTTGCACCGGAAGCACGGCGCCTGCCAGCAGCGCCAGTCCGATCCACCCTGGTCTTGAGGATGCGGTATTGTCGGCCGCGCCCTTCTGTCCCAGAACGATGAGGGCAGCCCCGGCAAGCAAGACGAGCATGCCGAAGGCAGGCCCGGCTCGCAGTCCGGCTTCGGGGATCCCGAGCCAGCCGAACGTGTCGAGGGCGAAGGATGCAAGCATCTGCCCAGCGATGAAGAGCCCGACGGACACGACGGCGCCAAGGCGAGGGAACAGAAGAATGGTCGAAACAACGTAGAAGGCCGAAGCCATGCCGCCGATCGCATGCCACCATTCGGCTTGCCGAACGGCAAGCAGAGCCGGTGTCGTTCCGGTGAGGGCCGTGATCGACAACAGCACGATGGCGCCGACCGCGAGCTGAAGCGTGGTCGCGGCAAAGGGTGAGCCGACCGCCTTTGAAAGTTGGGCATTGGCGCCGGCTTGCACCGCAAGCAGGCCACCGGCGACAAGCGCCAGAGGGACGAAGAGGATTTCCACGATCGTATTCCTTGAATGCGGGGTGCGGCGGCTAGGGCATGATCCCAAAAAGTGGGTGCCGGTTTTTTGGAAAAGATCATGCTCCAACAAAGGGTTAGGTCATGATGAGATTTCAACCAAATCTCATCATGATCTAAGCGGCAGCCGATGCTTCGGGCAGGGCGGGAACGGCAATGCCTCTGACAACTGCGGAGCGTCGGCCTATGGCGGCATACCAACGCGCCAGGTCTGGCGCGTCATCGAGGCTGAGGCCGAGCCTGGTGACGGCCGCGTTGATCCATGGCCATGTCATCACATCGGCGATGCCGTAGCTTTTGCCGACGATGTGCTCATAGTTCTTGAGCCGGCTATTGAGCACTCGGAAGACGCGTCCGGTTTCGCGCTCAAAACGCTCGATCACATAAGGGATTTTTTCCGGCGCGAAGATTTTGTAATTCCACAATTGGCCAAGCGTCGGGCCGACATGGGCCGCCTGGAACAAGGTCCAGGTCAGCGTATCGTCCGCCTCCTGCGCGCCCACCGGCTGAAGCTTGCCCGACCGTCGCGCCAGGTAGTGTAGGATGGCGCCGGATTCGAAGACCGTGCGGCCGGCGTCCCGGTCGACGATCACCGGGATCTTGTTGTTGGGATTGAGCGCCAGGAAATCAGGCTTGGTCTGGTCGCCCCTTTCGATGTCGACCAAGCGGACCGAGTAGGGCAGGCCGACCTCTTCCAGCATGATCGAGGCCTTGTGCCCGTTGGGTGTCTGGCAGGTGTAGAGTTCTATCGGCGTCATGGCTCTTCTCCGCGACTGTTTCTTTTGTCGTCGGACTCCATATGGCGTGCGTGCATGCGCAGATCGACATGCCGATTCGCCCGCTTGCTCTGCGTTTTTGCACAGCGAAGCGTCATTTTGACTCGCAGAGCGCAGCGCTTTCTTTTATCTTTCTGCAAGAATGCACAGCTCACGCGATATCGACTGGGAAGATCTGCGCATGGTGCTGGCCGTCGCCGATGGCGCTTCGCTGGCGGCGGCGGCTCGGATCCTAGGCGTGAACCACACGACTGTGCTGCGGCGCGTCAACGCCTTCGAGGCGCGGCTGGGTATCCGCCTTTTCGATCGGCTGCCGACTGGCTATGCCCTCACCGCGGGCGGCGAGGAACTGCTGGGCGCGGCACGCACAATGGCCGAGACGGTCAATGAACTGGCGCGCAAACTGTCGGGGCAGGATCTCAGGTTCGAAGGCAGGTTGCGGGTCACCACCACCGATACGCTGATGGCATCGGTGCTGCCGCCGATCCTGGCGGCGTTTCATAAGCTCCATCCCGGCATACGGGTCGAGGCGATGACGCAGAATTCCATCGCCAACCTGACGCAAAGGGATGCAGACGTGGCGATCAGGCCGGTGTCGCAACCGCAGGAAATCCTGGTCGGCCGGCGCATTTCGGGCGTCGCCTTCGCCGCCTACGCGACACGTTCCTATGCCGAAACGCTACCCCCGGAGCCGAGACTGGGTGCGCTGCGCTGGATCGCGCCCGACGACAGCCTGGCCAACACCGGCGTCGCCCGCTGGATGCGGTCGTCGCTGCCCGATGTCGAGATCGCCATACGCGCCGATTCCCTGGTGACGATGTCGCATGCGGCGGGCGCCGGAATCGGGGTTGCGGCGCTGCCCTGTTATCTCGGCGACAGCCTGCCCGGGCTTGTAAGGGTCGGAGGGCTGATCGAGGAGATCGGCTCGGCGCTGTGGGTGCTGGTGCACGACGATTTGCGCCGCACGGCGCGCGTCCACGCCTTCACCAAATTCGTCTCCGGCGAATTGCAGCAGCGGCGCGACCTTCTTGAGGGCAGGCTCGGCGCCGGAGCTTGAGACGCACGCCAGCTGACGCTGGGGTTCAACTCCGCAACAGGTTCCCAAGCTCGGCAACCGTCATCACGCGCCCGAACACCTTGCCTATGATGTCGAGGGTTGCATTGTGCGATGCCTCGTCCAGTCCGCCATTGGCGTCGCTGATGAAAGCCACCTTGTAGTCGCGCATGAAGGCGCTCCGCGCGGTGGATTCGCAGCAGATGCTGGTCACGGTGCCGATGATGATCACCGTGTCGACCCGGCCTGCGCCACGGATGTTGCGCAACACGGTCTCGAGCTGCGTGTTGTGGAAGGCATCGTAGCGGTGCTTCTTGATGACGACATCCCCAGGCAAGGGCGCAAGCGCGGCGACGATTTCGGCGCCGGCGCTGCCTTCCCGCATTCCTTTGGTTTTCAGCTTCGGCTGATAGCCGGTTTCCAGCGGCGAGATATCGAAATGGTCGCTGAGCACATGCTGGGTGTAGATAACCGGGACGCCTTGCGCGCGGCAAAGCTCGACCACCTGCCGCATCGCCGGAATGCGATGGCGGGCCATGGCCACTTCCATGACGGCGCCCTCATCGACAAAGTCGCTTTGCATGTCGATGACCAGGAGGGCTGCGCGTTGCTTGTCGAACGGCCATGGTTCGTCGCCGGGCTGGGGCATTGCGTGTTTCCTGTTTCCGACGTTGATCAGGTGAGCAGCAGGCTCTTCATCGAGACATCGCAATTCCTGCCGATGACGATGTGATCGTGGATGGATGGAGAGATCAAGGTCGTGGCAATCTCGCAGCGAGCTCCGGGATTGGTTTGGGCGACTTGACGCGTCCTCGCTTGGCCTACGGGTCGATGACCGCGATCGCATCGATCTCTATCAGGTAGCCGGGAGACATCACCGCTATCCCGACCACCACGTTTGCTGGCTTGTGATCGCCGAACAGCTCGATCTGGGCCGCTTCGATGATCGGCACGTGTTCGTCGCGTTTGTAATCGACGATGTAGATCGTGATCTTGCAGACTTGCTCGGGCCGAGCGCCGGCGGCAGCAAGCGCTCGGCCGAGATTCCCGAACGCCAGGCGCGCCTGGACTGCGAAATCACCATGGCCAACGAGCTTGCCGTGTATGTCTTCTGGCTGCTGGCCCGAGACGAACACCAGCTTGCTTCCTGTCGCAACGACGACCTGGGAGTACATTTCCGGAATCGGCAGATCATTTGGATTTATGCATTCGAGCGTCATTGAATAGATCTCCTGCAATGGCTGACGGGAACTGGCTGCTTCGTATTCGCGAGTCTACGACATTGTCGCCGAAGCGGGCGCTTCCGTCGCAATATCACTTCTACACCGCAAGCGTGGGCGTTTGAGCCAAGCCGGAATGTTGCTGATTGGCTCGCGAGCGGTGGCGTTTGGGATGACGGCACCGGCGCCCATCAGGCTCAGATCAGCAGCAGGCCCTTCATCGAGGCGTTGCCTTTCTTGCCGATGATGATGTGGTCGTGGACGGCGATGCCGAGCGGCTTGGCGCTGTCGATGATCTGCTTGGTCATTTCGATGTCCGCACGCGATGGTGTCGGATCACCTGATGGGTGATTATGCACCAGGATGACGGCGCTGGCCGACAGTTCGAGCGCGCGCTTGATCACTTCGCGCGGATAGACCGGCGTGTGGTCCACGGTGCCGACCTGCTGTACCTCGTCGGCGATCAGCACGTTCTTCTTGTCGAGGAACAGGATGCGGAAATGTTCGCGGTTCTCGAACGCCATCGCCGAGCGGCAGTACGCAAGAAGCTGCGTCCAGTTGGACAGCACCTCGCGGTCGCGAACCTCGGTCCGCGCCATGCGCTGCGCGGCAGCGGCAATCACCTTCAGGTCGACCGCCACGGCGGGGCCGATGCCCTTCACCTCCTGCAGCAGCGCCACCGGTGCGCCAAGCACTTCGCCAAAAGTGCCGAAGCGCGCCAAGAGCGCCTTGGCGATCGGCTTGGTGTCGACGCGCGGGATCAGGCGAAACAGCAGCAGTTCGAGAAGTTCGTAGTCGGGCAGGACGTCTGCGCCGCCGGCAACGAAGCGCTCGCGCAAACGGTCGCGATGGCCGTGATAGTGTGGCTTCTCCGTCGATTTGTCTCTTGGTGCCTTGTCCTTCGCCGGTGGTTCAAGCCACCGCTCGGAGAAGAACCCCCGTTCGTCGTCGCCACTCTTCCCCATCGACCCCACACACTCCCCGAAGGCTTCGACGGCAGATTAGAGCGGTAAGCAGCGCGCGGTCGAGTTTTTTCGGCGACGGCGCCTCAAAGCCGCGGCTTGAGGCGATCTTGTTTTCAGCTGACCGCCGGCAGGCCGGGGCGGTCGAGCTTGTTTGGCGACAGGGTGAAAATCTCGCAGCCAGTTTCGGTGACGCCTATCGTGTGTTCGTACTGCGCCGACAGCGAGCGGTCGCGCGTCACCGCCGTCCAGCCGTCCGACAGCACTTTCACATGCGGCCGGCCAAGATTGATCATGGGCTCGATGGTGAAGATCATGCCCGGCCGCATCTCGACGCCTTCCGAGGCGGTGCCATAGTGCAGGATGTTGGGTGCGTCGTGGAACAACTGGCCAACGCCGTGGCCGCAGAAATCGCGCACCACCGAGCAGCGCTCTGCCTCGGCATAGGTCTGGATGGCGGCGCCGATGGCGCCGGTGCGGGCGCCGGGCCGGACCGCCGCGATTCCGCGCATCAGGCACTCATGAGTGACTTCAAGCAGGCGTTCGGCGGCGCGCTTGATGGTGCCGACGGGATACATGCGCGAGGAATCGCCGTGCCAGCCGTCGAGGATGTAGGTGACGTCGATGTTGACGATATCCCCGTCCTTCAACGGCTTGCTGTCTGGAATGCCGTGGCAAACGACGTGGTTGATCGAGGTGCAGGACGATTTGGTGTAGCCGCGGTAGTTGAGCGTCGCCGGTAGCGCGCCTTGGTCCATGCCGAATTCGAAGACGAAACGGTCGATGGTCTCGGTGGTGACACCCGGCTGGACCATCGGCACCAGTTCATCAAGGCAGCGCGCGGTGAGATCGCAGGCCTTGCGCATGCCGGCAAATCCTTTTTCGCCGTAGAGGCGGATCTGGCCGGTATTCCTGAGGGGTGCCGTGGCGGCGTCGAGATAGGTGACCATAGTGTCCGTTTGCCTGTAAGCGGGCGGCGCATATCAGCCCGTTAGAAAATTTCCTCAGATTTGGCACTGCAAGCCGCAAGGTTCAAGGAAGAACTGCCGGCAATGGACTGATACTGGCGATATTCCTGGCTTGCGCGGCCGCTCAGATGACATCCAGGTGCGCGATCTCCTCCGAATGCCGAGATCGCACTGACGACACATTTTCGCGCAAAAGCAGCCAAAGCAACTTTTGACGACGAACGGCGTTGCTGTGGTCGACGCCAGTTCGGGAGATATAGAATGGACAGATTGCAATTCGAGGTGCCGGTGCGCATCGCGCCCGCGCCCGGGCTGCCGGTAGAGGAAATATACAGCGTCGAACAGGCGCTGGATATCCTGCATGACTGGCCAAAGAAGCGACAGGGCAAGGTCTATGAAGCGGCGTTCAATGCCTGCTTCGGGGCCACGGTGGATGTGGTCAAGACTGAGGACGCCTGGCGCGCCTTCATGGCGTTTTGCCGGGTCAGTGGCCTGCTGGCCAGGGATATGATGGTTACGGCCAAGCGCGCCGGCGAAGCGAGGGGCCTGAGGGTCTAGAGTTCTGCTTGGCCTGGAGGCCGGCCAACCGACTCGTTCCAATCGGCGCGGACTCCGCGGCGTTAAGGTTCCGTTTCCGACTTCACAGCTAGGCATGAGCCATAGAGCAGCGTCTGATTCGTTGCGTCGGTTTCATGGTGCAGAACATGTCTTCAGCCAATGTGCGTACCTTCCCGCTAGATCGGCAGACCGTGCTGGTGCGCGAGGTCGCCGCAAGGCTGGGCAGACTGCACGGCGACACGGCCACGTCGTTCTGGAAGGCCACGGCGCGCGAACTCCTCGACAAGGCGGTCGCAGCCGGCAGCGATGCAGCTTCGGCGGCCAACGATGTCCGCCGGTTTTTTGCCGCGGTCCAGGACGAGATGAATTTCAAGGCGGACGATGCCGCACCGGGGCAGCGCCGGACGCGCACCCGCCTCTAGCTTCGAACAGAGCACCGACACGCGCTCACTGTGGCCAACCGTGGACCGGTCTTGGCGTCGACGATCTCGGGCCTTGCGCTGTCGATCGTGCCGTCCCAGCCACGGCGAGCGCCTTGTTGAACGCGGACCGTCACGCCGGAGAACCTGCCTGACGGATGGCTTTTGCAGATGGTGGGATCGAGGCGGTTTAGCGCAAGGCGTCGGCCTCTCGGCGATCCCTGTGCCGGTCCGGTCCGAATCGGCTATGCCTGCGCGATGCAGGAAACGTCTCTCTATATCCCGGTGAAGCGGTTTCTCGAGAGCCTGGAATTCACGGTCAAGGGCGAAGTCGGCCACTGCGATATCGTGGCGGTGCGCGACGGCGAGCCGCCTGTGCTGGTCATCTGCGAACTGAAATTGCAGTTCAACCTCGAACTGGTGCTGCAAGGTGTCGATCGCGCCGCGGCATGCGACGAAGTGTGGCTGGCGGCGCGCATGTCGGCGCGTGGCAAGGGCCGCGAGCACGACCGCCGTTTTCGCGCGCTGTGCCGGCGGCTCGGCTTCGGGCTTCTGGCTGTCAGCGGCAAGGGGGAGGTCGAAGTGCTGCTCAGCCCGGCGGCTCTGCCGCCGCGTCGCGATCCGAAGCGCCGCTCCCGACTGATGGAGGAACACCGTCGCCGGCGCGGCGATCCGGTGGTCGGCGGTGGCTCGCGCGCCCCGATCATGACCGCCTACCGGCAGGATGCGCTGGCCTGCGCCGCAGCCATGACCGACGGGCCGAAACGCCCGCGCGATCTGAAAGCGATTTCGCCACGCGCGCCCAGCATCCTCTTGGACAATGTCTATGGCTGGTTCGCGAGGGCCGAGCGCGGCGTCTACGCGCTGACCGAAGGCGGCCATGCGGCGTTGCAGCGCTGGCCGCAGGTAGCCCACGACCAAGGGTGAGTGGCCGGAGATTGCCGCGAGCAGGCGCCGAGGGAAACCTCGGCACGGCAGCCGCTGTTCGCCGTCTCAACCGATTCGCCGCGCCACCGTTCCAGCCGCTGCTAGTACGGCGGCGGCCGCGAGGCTTCTTGTTTTCCTGAAAGATCTGGTACGCCCAAGGGGAATCGAACCCCTGTTACCGCCGTGAAAGGGCGTCATCTGGTACAACATGACATTGCCTGATACGGTATTAGACATTTGATTTTATTACGCTTTGTCGCATATAGTGTCACTCAGGTTCTAGCCGTTTCGTTGATCATAAAGCAACGAAATTGACAACGAAAACTCTGGATGACATATGGCGCAACGCCGAAGCAGTCTCTCAACCAAGACCAGTCGCGCATCGTTGCCGGCGTCAGACGTACCCGAATGGGAGGTCATCAGCCCAGGGGTTCGGCTGGGTTATCGGCGTGGCCGTGGCAGCCGCGGGCGAGGGGGCGCGTGGCTGGCAGCCTCGAGAGCAGTCGACGGGAAGCGCCTCCAGACAAGGCTGGGGCATGCAGATGATCAGCTGCCGGCCGATGGCGCCAAGGTTCTCACTCATGAGCAGGCCAAGGATGCGGCCAGATTATGGGCCAAGTCGCTGAAGGCCAGCAACGAGGCACCGGCAGCTTTGTCGGTGAACGACGCGCTCGACAAATATTTCGAGGCACGCGCTGCGGAAGGGATGAAGTCGATCGACGACGCGAAGACCCGAGCAGCCTTTCATATTCGGCCCAAGCTTGGCTCGGTGAAACTCTCCGATCTGACCATCGAGAAGATACGCGTCTGGCGTGACGGGATGGTCTCGGCTCAGAAGCGCCTGCGCACCGGCAAATTCGCAGAGACGGCCAACACCGTCACAGTAGATTTATCCGACCCCGAAGTGATCCGCCGTCGGCGCGACACGGCCAATCGCACGTTGACCACGTTGAAGGCTGCGCTCAACTGGGCGTTCAACAACAGGCTCGTGGCCGATGACACTGCTTGGCGCCTTGTGAAGCCATACCGCGGCACGACGGCCGCTCGTGTCCGCTTCCTGTCTCCGGCCGAGCAGAAGGCCCTGGTCGCCGCCAGTAACGGCGCCATTCGCGATCTCGTGTCGGCTGCACTGGTCACCGGTGCTCGCTTCGGCGAGCTCGCCCGGTTGCGAGTGTCAGACTATGACGTCGTGAACAAGTCTGTGTTCGTCGCTGAGAGCAAAAGCGGAAAACCCCGGCACATCCCATTGCCTGCGGGCGGCGCCGATCTGTTTGAAAGGCTTACCCGAGACCGTCCAGGGGGCGAGCCGCTGCTTCGGCAGGATAGCGGCGCAGCCTGGGAGCCGGCGACCTATCATCGTCCGTGGAAGGCGCTGCTTGCCCAGGCCAAGCTGTCAGACGTCACCCTGCACGAGATCCGACACACCTACGCCAGCACAATGGTTCGCAACGGCGCGCCGCTGATCGTGGTGGCTGAAGCGCTCGGGCACAGCGACACCAGGATGGCCGAGAAGCACTATGCTCATTTGGCGCCATCCTTTGTGGCGGACACGATCAGGCGGCTGGCACCCGATATTTGAAAAATTGGGAGGGAATTTTCATGCGCTGTACACCGAGCGAAATCAGAACCGAAGCGATCTCGGGGCTGATGCTGCAACTGTTTTCAGTCCTGCTAACGGGCTTCATCTTCGTTCTGCCGCTGCCCGCGCATCTGGCAGTGTTGCTCGCGCTGGGTGTAGCGTTCGCGATGGCGATCAGCGACCATTTGCAGGCCGCTATGTCGCTGACCAAAAGCCGGACCCTCGAGCAGCTTTGGCTTGGCGAACTCACGATCCGACTTGGGTTGGAAGCCGTTGCGTCCGCCGGCGGCTCACCGGTGCACATCGAATGGCAAGGAATGACGAAACTGGCCGTTGCGGATATCCGTCTGCACGATCAGGATTTGAAAATGCGAGACCAACTATCCTCCGCCGTCCCGATCGATGTGGTGTTCGGCGTTCTGACAGCAGTTGTCCCGGTGGCCGTGCGGCTCGCCTTAGGTTGGGGACTGGCGGTGCTGTCCAGCCGATTTGTTCCGTCCTTCGTCAGCGCCATTACTGGAGTTTAGGCCCGCATCCAGTGACGGTTGCGGCGACGCCTTGCCAATCAACTCAAACCCCATTTCCCGTTGGTATTCGTCGAAGCCTGCCAAGCCTAACGAGCAAGGGTATTGCATGTTCAGAACTTGAAGTCGTGACCTTGGGTTCGCTTGCTCGATCGTCGGCACGCTCCAGGTTTCCAGGAAATCCATTCCCGGTTTGCCCGCATGCTCTTTTCGAAATTTTCTGCACCAAGCGAGCCAGTGCGGCAGATGCTCCAGAGAAATGACGATCTGCATCAACATCATCGGAGCGTCAGCTTCCGGAACCTCTTGCGGAAGAAGCGACTGCCACTGCACCGCACCAAGCTGAGTGATCTCATAACGCGATTTGGCTGCACGCATTTTCTGCGACCTCCTATTTGTGGGTGCCTCGGTTCGGCTTGCTGAGTTGATAATTCCGCCGTGCGAGCCAGATGCGTCGTGCGAGAACACCGGCGTCTTCCAGCACGGGTTTGCCGGTCTTCTCCTTCTGCGGGTTGGCTGGCTTGGCTTGGCGTTTTATGCCCTCCAGATATTTTTCGAAGTCGGCTTCCTCGATGAGCACGGGCCGACCGGGGACATAGGCGAGCTGCCCGGAAATGCGGAGACGCTTCACCTTTTGGGGCGAGCAGCGCAGCCGTTTGGCGACTTCATCCTGGGTCAAAAGCATCGTGAGACTCGATTCTGAGAGCGCTAAAAAGCGTGAGGGGCAGGGCTCATTGTTGAGCGCGAATCAATAAAAGTCAAATCCGTGGGATAATTCGCAATACTGTTGATTGCGTTGATTGCTTAAATCAACAGTATCTACGCAAAAGGTGATGCTTCTTTATAAACCATATTGACAATAATTGGAGATGGTTGGCATTGTGTATTTGGCCTGAGAAGCCTGATGCTATAACTCGTTACCTGTTGTCCGGGGTTCGCCGCTATGTCCAAGGCGCAATCCTAAAAGCGGCGAGGACCTTTGCTTCGGGCTTCTCAACCCCGGCTCAACCGTCGCCTGAGAAGCGACCTTCTGGAGAAGCAAAAATGGCAGTCATCTACGATTTCAAGAAGCGTGCGCCTGTCGCGGATACGAACACGGCAGACCTCGAAATTCTCCTTTGGGATGATCCCATCATGCGCAACGAGGTTCGCGACCCTAAGGGGCGCGTCGCCGTCGACGCGTTGGTCCCGCCAGCGGTCGCGCTGGAGATGAAGGCAGTTTGCGATCGCTACAACGCACAACTGGCGGCAGCGTTTGCGAGTGCCTGAAACCGCCGCCTCACGTCTTGCGGAAAGCGCCGCGCGCAGCATTCTGAACCGAAAGGTTGGCCAAAGCTTCACATAAGAGTCATTCTCAAAAGAGGAGAATCGTCCCGATGGCTGAGACTTCAATCGAATGGACGGATGCGACGTGGAACCCGGTGGCCGGCTGCACAATCCTAACTGCCGGATGCACGAATTGTTACGCGATGCGCATGGCGGCGCGCCTAGAAGCGATGGGCATGGAGAAATACCAGGGCTTGACGCGCAAAACAGGCGGCCGCGCGAAATGGACGGGCAAGGTGGTCACCGACCCCAGGTCTCTGACAATCCCTGCTTCTTGGTCGAAGCCGCGCCGGGTTTTCGTCAACTCAATGTCAGACCTATTCCATATCGATGTGCCGGCTGACTTCATCCGCCAAGTCTGGACCGTGATGGAGGAAACCCCGCGGCACACCTATCAGATTTTGACGAAGCGGCCGGAGGTCATGGCGAGCGTCCTGACACGCGGCGATTTCCCTGTCCTGCCTAATGTGTGGCTCGGGACAAGCGTCGAGGACAGTCGCGTTCTCGGAAGGCTGGATGACCTTCGCCGCGTGCCGGCAGCGATCCGCTTTGTTTCTCTAGAGCCCCTGATCGGCTCGGTCGCCGGCGCTGACCTCACCCATATCCAGTGGGCAATTGTCGGAGGAGAATCGGGGCCGGGCGCCCGTGACATGGATCCATGCTGGGTCGACGAGATCGAGGCGATGTGCCGGCGCAGCAATACAGCCTTCTTCTTCAAACAGTGGGGAGGGCGCAACAAGAAGGCTACCGGTCGCACGCTCAACGGCCGGACCTATGACGAGATGCCCGGCCTGTCGATTTGAGAATGTCTGAACCAAATGACCTTGCGAGGTTGATGGCCTTTGCGGACGGGTTCGAGATTGCGCAAAACAGTGAAAAACGCTGCGGCTTTTCGACGACCGGGAGCGGATAGGGGTCCAGAACTTCAGCAAAGATCGACTTGAGTCTCCGTTTTACGTATTGCTCAAGCGCGCCGACGTCTGCGTTCCGTTGCAATGTGTCATCGCTATCTAGGTATCCTAGGAGATCAGTCGTCGGGGCCAATTTTGCTTTAGAATAGAGTTCCGTTTTCCAATCATCCGTGCCCAACATCCTAGTGATCGCGGCTTCCTTGTTCGTGTCTATTTTCGACATGTCCCTGGCGGCCTGACGATACAGTCCAGCCAGTGGGAATAGATACCAAACGTCGATTGCTTTGGTCGCTGCGATTTTCTCTAGCGTCGCCCACTCCACAGCCATTCCGTAGGGGTCTAGAAACATCACTGCCCGTGTGCGCTTCCAACCATCCCAGGCAATTTCTTTCTGGATGAGTTCGTTTGCGTCGCCCTTAAGAACCGAGATGTCGAGGTGGGTGTTTGCGGCTTTGAGGCTCAACAGCGCCGCGACATGCTTATGTCGCATGTCCATGAAAATGAGCCGGTCAAACGGTGGTTTGATGTCGATCGCAATTTGGGCGGAACCTCTGCGCTGCTCGACTTGCTCTGGCACCGGCTCTTCTAGAAGGTCGCCCTCGCGAGCCTTGACCCTCACGGTGCGTTTTCCGGTGCCTGCGAAGGCGTCAATATACCAGACGTGATCGCACCAAGTGTGTAGTGCTGCCGAGTACCGTTTTAGATATTGCTCGACGATTGCGAGTTTGATCTCGGTGTGCTGGCCGCCAAATTCATGGTCGTCTGCCGCCATTTAACCTCTCTCCAATCCCATTGACTGCGCCCCAAGCGAGCCCTTAAGGCGCCGCCGGAGTGCATCTTTGAGCCTCAGTGGTCGCTAGGGAGACTAGGTCCGGGTTGCTAGCGAAATTTGGCGCCGGGGTCTGGAACGCCAGATACTTCTTCGCCGCCCACCAATTGAGCTTAATCGCCATGCTTTCGGCATAGCAATTGCAATAGACCTTTTGCTGGTCGCTTGGGAGTGCAACCACGTATGGATTCAGCTTACAGGCGCTCGCAATTTCTTCTGCATTCTTGTCTACGTCACGCTTTAATTCCCCGCCTATGAGAACGATCAGTATCGCAACTATTGAGACGTATGCAGTGATGACTGCTTGCACAGTCCGCACCTTGCGCAACACTAAATACCCGAAGAAATTGAAGATGCCCGCATTTCCAACAGCGTACGCAAAGTTTTGTTTACTAGCGGCGACGACGACGACGCTAACGGCGAAAACGACGAAGAAAACTGGCCAATGGTTTATTGGTTTGTTCTGAGTTGCCGTATCCACCACATTCGCCATGCATGTTTCCTCCCCCTCGGCAGAGCGTCTCGCACGCCTGCCCGTCGCCATCGCGATCAAGCTTCCCGCCCCACGAGCAATTTTGCAGATACCACTGGGCCTCATCGCACGAGCCGATCTGCGAACAGGTCCGCCGCGACTCGCATGAATAGCCACTCTGCGCGACCAGCTTACGACCGACGAGGCCAAGCGGCTGGCTGGACGGGACCGCGCCGTCAGCATGCGCCGCACGCCACTCCCATGGCACCTGAAACGTTCCGGCCCACAAGCCGGCCTTCGCCGCCTTCGCGGTCGCCTGCTGCCCTGCATACGCGGCGTGGCTGTAGCGAGGCCAGTCCAGCGCCTGACCGTGCTCCACCATCCAGCCGGCAACGCTGGCGCCGTCGGCGCGCCGGCAGTCGCCTACAAAGCGGCGGTAGCGGTCCCACGTCACGAATGTACATTCTACTGGCCTCGAGGCGGCCAAGTAGGCATCCAGCGCCTGGGCCGATCGCCGGCCGCAGGGATAGTCGGTGCCGCTCGCGTTTTTACATAGCTGCCGGCTTTCGGGCGCGTCTATGCCGTTGAAGCGGATGCGCTGGCCGTGGATCTCGATCGTATCGCCGTCGATGACCGAGGCGACACCGGCGATCAGCCCTGGGCTATGGCTGATCTGGCTCGAAAGATGGATCTCGGGTGCACGGCTGCTGTGCTGCAGGACGAACTGCGTCACGAAGGCGGACATTGCAGCCACCGTGACGAAAATCAGGCGCTTCGGAATGCCAGCCAATTGGCGTGCACCCCGCAGCTTAGTGGCGGTCCGATTGCCCCATTGGCCCGACCGATTGTCGTATCGGTATTTGTCCAAACCCCTCTCCCCGATGAGAGGATGCTACTGTTATGGTTTGGAGTCCAGCCGGCCGGCTCCGCAGGTTCGGGGATGCGCTAACTAGCCCGCAACCTGGCTTTCGGTCCTGGCAAGCTTTCGGACGGGTTTGCGGTCAATCTGGTGGTTCGCCGATCTCTTAGCCACAGCGACCTCTTTTTTGCCGCCAACTCTTCTTCGCGGTCGTCATCATCGGCGGTCTTTCGGCCATGTGCGGCGAGCGCGTAGTCGGCTCTGTTCGTTCGATAGTCTTCTGTTTTCACGGTCATCTTTTTTCTCCCTTTGGCCTTTTCCCTCCCTTGGGCCTTACGGGCGAAATTAACCGCCTTTGCTTCACGCGAGTCTACCAATTAGAGATTGTGCTAAAATGATACACTCAGTGCTGAGCAAAGCCGGCAATGCGCAGCAGAATTCCGGCGCAGCTTAGCGAGCTGCGCTTTGGTGATGTAGTTGTTCCACTCGAGGCAACACCTAACGAACACGAATTACCCTGGCCCCGATGTCGAGACGGCAACGGTCGGGCTTTCCCCCTCGGGGGCCGTTTATAACGTGCGGATGTGGCTGTTAAAGTAGCTCGCTACAAACCAAACCGAGAGAACCCTGGCGTTGGGGTCATAGTCGAACTTGCGTATCGAGGTCGACGGGCATGGCACGTCCAAAAAACCCAACTATTTGACACTGGAGAAAGGCGGTTTCATCAACATCCGCAATTGCATCTGGTCGATAGTTGCGACGATGGCAGCGGCAGCGCTTCCGCTTCATGGATCAGTTCCGGCCCGTACAGGCGCCCATGCCAACCATATCGCGCTGCCGGTATCGCCAGAGGCCGCCTTGGCTTCATTCTCGCGTATTACCTCGGGATACCGGGCGCGCATATCGTCACGTGGCCTTCCACGCAGCCGTTGAAAGACAGCTAAAAGAAGGGCAATGAGAGGGACCGCCAAAGCTAGTTAGATTGGATGAGTCCTATGACGCAGAGCATTCTCGATAAGACATTGGCAGGGGCCCAGAAGGATCAGGAGACGGTTCGATCCGGCGAGCCGATCGGCAAGGTCCCCGACGGCGTGACGTTTCACGACATGACCGCTCACCTCGACGACAGGGGAAGCGTCACCGAGGTCTACGACCCTCGCTGGAATTGGCATCCCGATCCGCTTGTCTTTTGCTACATGTTTACCATTCGACCGAGAACGGTGAAGGGTTGGGCGCTGCATAAGCTTCACGAGGATCGATACTTCGTTGTCGATGGCGAAATGGAGGTCGTGCTGTATGACCCAAGGCCCGAGTCGAGCACCTGCGGACAGGTATTTCGGATTGTTCTGTCTTCAGCCCGGCCACGCCTGATGAACATCCCCAGATTCGTCTGGCACGCGGACCATAACATCGGCACGAGGGACGTTAGAGCAATCAATTTTCCTACAATGCAATATGACCACGCCAATCCCGACAAATACCGGCTGCCGCTGGATACCGATTTGATCCCGGTCGACTTTGGCGGCCTCAAGGGATGGTAGACGACGCTCCGCCGCTCTTCAGCGTTCTGATGCCGACCCATAATCGTCCCGACTCTCTTGCCTGTGCGATCCAGTCGGTGCTGGCGCAGACGGAGCAATCGTTCGAGCTTCTGGTCGTTGGCGACGGTGCAGCACCGGAGACCGAAGCGGTCGTGAAAAGCTTTTCCGACCCGCGCATTCGTTGGTTTGATTTCCCCAAGGCGCCTCACTTTGGCTATGCCAATCGTAATCTGGCGCTTCGATCGTCACGCGGGGAATTGATAGCCTTCGCCGCCGACGATGACTTGATGATGCTGGATCATCTTGCGCTCATGCGCGGCCAGTTCGTCGATCCGTCGGTGGCACTTGTCTACAGCCAGGTCCTCTGGGTCTCGACCGACGGCGTTTGTGGTCCTGATCTTACCAACCTCTTTTTTCCCGAAGAGCGGCGTCAATTCATGGCGAGAGGGAACACAATAGCGGCCTCGGGCGTCGTATATCGCGCCAGCGCTCTTGCGGAGCGGACGGTGTGGCCAGAAGATGTGAACGGGGCGGGAGACTGGGAGATCTGGCGTCGCATCGTGCTCACCAAGGGCTTCGCCGCCGTGCGCTACCTTCGCCTTCCTACGTGCCTGCATTTCTCCGCTAAGTGGAAAAACCTCAGAGACTCCGGATTCGCGAGGCTGACGGGTTTCATCAAAGCGTGTGAGACGTCGATCTGGTTTCCGGCGCCGCTACGGGTCGCCATTCCGACAGGACACCTGGAACAAAAGGTCTTCTGGGACATCATGTCTTTCGATCCCGATGGCTGGACCGCGCTCATTCGGGAAGCCGCAGCCGACGCCGTCAACCGACTTGCGCTCGACCGTCTCGAAAACCTGGCTACACCCGACCCGCCGCCCAAGCCACCTCCTCCCCCCGCTGCCCCAGATAACGGCCGAGCCGAGGCGCTTGCGGTAGAACTACAGGCTCTCGCGATTGAAAGGGACGCTTTGAAGATGGAGATGGAGGCGCTCAAGCGCTCGAAGAGTTGGCGTTGGACTGCCCCTCTAAGGCAATTGCGAAGGCATATCGGCCGATAGGAGCCGGCGCCAAAGGGCATGAAGCGGCCGGCCACGCAATGGGTCAAGCCGGGCCTGATCCGACCCGAACCAGGCGGATCGCTAAGGTTCGATGGACCTCACGGCACGGCACGAGCGGCCCGCGCCAGCCTGTAAAGCGGAGCGCGGGCCCCAACCGTCGACATCGGTTGGCAGCGGGACACGCTGCAACCACCAAACTCACCCGCCTGAGGCCTGTTCCCAGGACAGACAAAAAGCCGGCGCTTATGCGTTTTGCGCGCAAATAGTTCGCGTAGTTCACTGGCGCTAACCGGCCGTATCGCGCAGCGGCTTCTTGCGCTTCGGCGGCACATAGGCCTGCACCGGCCTGACCTTGTCGATGTCGACCGTGACCGGCGGTCCTAGGACAATTGTCACCTTGCCGCCTTCCTCGTCGGCATAGGTGACGTTGCCGACGAGTTCGATCTGCTGCCCGCGATTCACCTTCGTCGTGCGATCGACGATCGAATGCGGGAAGTTGTAGCTGGTATGCTGACGCTGACGTGGTCCTCGTCGACCCGCCTGCGCACCGTGGCCGTTATCGCCACCTCGTCGCCAATGCCTATTCCCCGAGCCATGAAGAGGGATTCTGGAGCTGACGGCCTGTTAGTCAAGAGATTGCTAATATGAAACCGGAGGCGCAAAGTGTCAGATAGATGAAGCTCTTCTTGATCGCGCTCGCCGTCGCTCATAACTGGTATACCGGCTACCATGATCCGGTCACTGGTTATGAATGCTGCGACAAGAGGGATTGTAGGGTCATCAGCTCGCGCTATGTCGAGCCTTTGCCGGGCGGCGATTTCAATATCCGCACTGGGTCCAAGAGCCGATATTTCATCTCTAAGAAGCGCGTTCTAGAGAGCGAAGACAGCCTGTACCACATCTGCACGTCGCCCCCGAATATGACTATCCGCTGCTTCTTTGCGCCACACGTGGAGGCGAGCCGATAGCGGCCGATTTCGGTTTCGGGAACCGCAACGAACCAAGGCTCAAGTGTTGCACGAATGAGACAGTAAATTTGTCGAACTCTGGTACATTTTAGCTCCGGTTAATGTGGGGACGATGATGCGCAGCCTTTCAATTGCAATTGCAGGTATTTTGACGATGCTGGCCGGAGCGGCATTTGCCGCAGACCCGATGGCCATCGTTCCATCTGAAAGCAACGCCATCAACTGGTCAGGAGCCTATATTGGCGCCGTAGCCGGATATGGTGGAACAGCGATCACTACGATTTCGGCCCCCCCGGTGTCGATGTTGATACGGATGGCTTCATTGGCGGCGTGACCGCAGGGTACAATTGGCAGCGGGGCCAGATCGTGTTCGGCGTTGAGGGCGACGTGTCATACGCCAATATTCAGGGCAGCGCCCTTGAGGTTCCGTTTGTGCCGCCATGCGGCAATGAAGGCTGTACAGCCGATATCGACTGGTACGGGACGGGCCGCGTGCGCGTTGGCTATGCGTTCGAGAATTTCCTCCCATATCTCACGGGCGGCTTTGCTGTCGGTAAGGTCAAGGGCACGGCTGACCTGGGAGCCTGCGGCTTTACGCCAACATGCGGCTATGACGAGACCAGGTGGGGCTGGGCGGCCGGCGCTGGACTTGAATGGGCGCTGAACCAGCAGCTGTCGTTCAAGGCTGAGTATATGCACGTCGACCTGGGCACTCCCGAGTTCAACACGCCTTCTTCTGTCCCATCGACTGACAATATCGACTTCGACACGGTCCGCGTAGGCATCAACTATCACTTCTGAGGCTCTACGCCTTTCTGTCGCCCGTTTATTTTGAAGGAGAAAACCTTGGTGAAGAAAATCTATTTGAAGCCGACGTTGGCGAAGCGCGGTAAACTGTCGGCTGTGATCGCTGGCGGTCTATCCTCCCCGGGCCCCGTGGCAACATAAGTTCTGTTACCGCCACATTCCGGGCCCCTTGCGTCCAGCTTGGCGGATTGACTCTTTACCCCAGCGTGCCAGGAGCTTGAACTGGTGAAGCTCCGCGACCGTTTCGGCCCAGAGGCGCCGGCCATGAGCCGATGACCTCATTCCCAAGCTGAAATGCGCCTAGTGCGGCAGCAAGAAAGTCGGGCTGATCTAGTCGCCGGAGTCGCGGCCGAACGCCTATGGCAAGGCGAAGGGCAGCTAACGAGCCAGCGCCATCCCAGGGCCAACAACCAGGCCGATGGCGAGGCCTAGGGCGAGCTTGCTGGCGAAATCGAGGGCGAAGGCGCGTACAGGGCGCCATGCGTCTGTGCGGGGCGCTCTGAGAGGGCGTTGGCGATCTCATCGAAGATCGTTTCCGTCGATCGAGTCTAGATCGAAACGCCGAATCTGTGAATCCCCTGTTTGCTCCGTCAAAGTCTAACGATCAGGGAAGCGCCATGGAAAGCACGTGCAGTAACGGTTGATTCAACCATTGCTGGTATAAGTGTGGGGTGGGTGGCGGCTCCGACAGTTCGGGGTGGAACTCAATGCCGAAGCCGCCTGCGCAGCCAAGGTTGGGGTTTGACCGCGCCGTCCTATTCTGGGACAGCGCGGTCAACGATTCGTTAAAACGCTCCGGAACTAATTAAGCACGCGCTAATTGACTCGCGGTCTCGGGAGTCAGTGCATGCGTGAAGTTCATTCCTCCGATGATGGAGCCGATTTTGGCGGGACAAGCCTCCCGAGGGCATTGGACAGCGTCACGTACCGGACGCCGTCTTCGTCTTCCCTGTTCCTAGAGATCCGCCATTCGTTGGGCGAGTGGGTTGTTCGCATCATAGGGAGGAACGGTGAAACGTATTCCCGAGCATTCGAATATGAAGCAGATGCCGTCGCTTTCGCTGGCGATCAGTCTTCTCGTCTAGGATTGGAAGCTCCCCCGAAGCGAGCAACTTGCCGCCCTTCGCTGAACATCAAACGCGCGAATCTGTGAATCCCCCTGGAACATCGTCGCCTCGAAACACTTCGGGCAGTCGCACTGTTCCCATATCAGTGTCTCCCAAAACTGCCCACTACCTCAGCGGTTGGTGGGCTTTTTTGACATTAGCGGAACCTGAAATTTGGGGGCTTGTTGATAGAACGGCAGCGAGTGGGTGATCGCTGCTGGTCGAGGTCCCGCAAGACTCGGCCGGGCTCGCATCACCTGCCCGGTCGGTGCGAGCCCACCGTCGCGCCGAAGCGAACTTCCCTGTGTCGGTCTCTATTTGATACTTGGGGACGGTGGTTTCACCATCACGCGCAGTTGCATCTGGTCGATTGTTGCGACGATGGCAGCAGCCAGCGCTTCCGCCTCATCCATGAGCCCCGGCCCATAGAGACCATTCACAGCTTCCTCGCTGGGCAGCACGCCGGGCGGGCAGTGATCCTCGATTGTGCGCCGGATGAGCGTCAACGCTGCCCGGCATTCAGCGGCTTCGATCTTCATAACCATTGAAACATTCGCTTTAGCTAAAATGTTCCGGAACCGATTTCAGGTTGGCGGCTTGAGACTGTGAGGGAAGAACACCAGTCATGCCCATTAGACGAAAAGCCGTGGATGCCGGGATTTTTAAGCCTGCCGAATTGGCCTTGCTAGGGCGCGTTTTCGAGCAACTTAAACTGGTCGACGACCAATCACCTGATGCGCAGGGCCGGTTGGCTTCTCGGATCATTGCCAACTACATGGCCGGGATAAAAGATGAGGCCGAACTTCTCTCGCTTTCGAAGCAGCCGTTAGGGCGGTAAGGTCGGGAAAGCTAGAGCTTCACCAGCCGCACAACATCAAGCGCGACCGTCACCACCGGGCCACCCAGGCTGACCGTTACGGCGTCCTTCTCGACCCGTGTGACGCTGCCTATCAGTTCGATGGTCCGACCTTTGACCACCTTCGTGGTGGTATCCCGAACGGAATGCGGAAATCCGTAAGTCGGTATTGACACGCTGATCCTGTCGTCAGTGACGCGTCGAATAATGGTGGCGTCGATCGCCACCTCATCGCCGATCTTGAGACCACTAGACATGCACTGGAGTCTGGTGCGGCCATCTCAGGGGTCAAGTAGCGGAACCTAACACGCGCCTTTGAACTTTATCGGAATCAACGGCGAGCTTGTCTTCTAATTGCTTGTGGAGGTGATGCGGCGGCGAGAGGTGCGCGAGGCTGGGCATTAGCCCGGAGGCTTCTCCCGGGGCTGAGCCGGTCCTGTTCCGTTCCATTTGATGAACTGCGCCTTCTGGCCGGTGATGGTCAAAGACCCCGACGACCCTTCGGCTGGTGAAAAAAAGCAATCAGCCTGGAGATCGTCGACGTCGATGGTGGGTTTGCCAACAACAGCCTTGTCGACAAAGCATTCCGCAACGAGGCACAGCTCTACCGCTAAAGTGTTAGGTCCAGAGCCAGGGCAGCGCGGCAATCGGGAACCGGAGCCACATGACGCGCGAGGCTCCCCTGGAGCCTTGCGGAATCTTGGGCAGATACCCTCTCTAGTCTCTACTCAGGAGCCGAGTGCTGGTATCGCGACGCAGTTCGGAATCGGCGCGATCGACGCCTTCAACCGTGATCGCGATTGTCCCGTTCTCAATTCTTGCAATCCACCCCTTTGCCTTCATGTACCAGAGATGAAACTCCAGATGCTCTGGTGGACAGCCTAACAACCGTTCGATTTCGACGTCGCCAATGCCCGGATTGCCGACATCCT
>NZ_JAMYRH010000005.1:0-457549 GCF_040321305.1 Mesorhizobium sp. M0478 | reverse complement strand
TGATGCCAGTCTCTCGCCAAACCATCGCCGGTCCTCCGGCGGACAAGAAAACTGTCACCCATGCTATCGGTCCATTCTGTTACCTATCTATCCGGTTCGGACACCGGCACCTTCTCCCCGTATAGCGACGGGGAGAAGGGAGATGGCCGCAACATCGGCGCTCTTGGCAACGCTGGCAATTGGGGAAATCAGTAGGCGACAGCGTCCTTCTCCCCGTCACTATACGGGGAGAAGTGCCCGGCAGGGCGATGAGGGGCGGCGCCGACATCGATAATAGTTCAACACAAGTTGAACCTTTCTGAATTGCACCTATGTGTTCCCGTATCTAGGTTCCGCCGACTTTTCCGCCATCAGTCTCGCGCCGTCGCGCAAGTCGTTTTCGCCCCGCCAAACCCAAGGAATTTCCCGCATGACCGAATACACCCCGCCGAAAGTCTGGAGCTGGAAGAAAGCCAATGGCGGTACGTTCGCCAGCATCAACCGGCCTATTGCCGGTCCGACGCATGACAAGGTGCTGCCGGTCGGCAAGCATCCGCTGCAGCTCTATTCGCTGGCGACGCCGAATGGGGTCAAAGTGACTGTCATGCTGGAGGAGCTTCTGGCGCTCGGCCACAAGGGCGCCGAATACGACGCCTGGCTGATCCGCATCAACGATGGCGACCAGTTCGGCTCGGGCTTTGTCGAGGTCAACCCCAACTCCAAGATCCCGGCGCTGCTCGACCGCAGCGGCAAGACGCCTGTCCGCGTCTTCGAGTCCGGCTCGATCCTGCTTTATCTCGCGGAAAAGTTCGGCGAGTTCCTGCCGACCGAACAGCCGGCGCGCGCGGAAACCTTGTCCTGGCTGTTCTGGCAGATGGGTTCGGCGCCCTATCTCGGCGGCGGCTTCGGCCATTTCTACGCCTATGCGCCCGAAAAAATCGAATACGCCATCGACCGCTTCGCCATGGAGACCAAGCGCCAGTTCGACGTGCTCGACCGGCGGCTGGCGGAGACCGAATACCTCGGCGGCGCCTTCTATTCGATCGCCGACATGGCGGTATGGCCCTGGTATGGCGGCCTGGCGCTCGGCCGCATGTACAATGATTCCGCCGAGTTCCTGTCGGTGCAGGACTACGAGCACGTACAACGCTGGGCCAAGGCGATCGACGCCCGCCCGACCGTGCAACGCGGCCGCATGGTCAACCGCGCCTTCGGCGACCCCGCCATGCAACTGCACGAGCGCCACGACGCCAGCGATTTCGAGACGAAGACGCAGGACAAATTGGTGGTGGCGGAGTGACTTTTTTACCCTCCCCCTTGTGGGGAGGGTCGATCCGCAAAGCGGATCGGGGTGGGGGTCGGCGCCAAGCACCCCCACCCGACCTTCGGTCGACCTCCCCACAAGGGGGAGGTAGGGCGCCTAGCCCTTCATCAATTTCGCCAGCCTCGGCACGCCCTCACCCACGGCGCGTTCATCTGCGAGCGTAAAGCTCATCCGCATCGTGTTGCGGCCCGAACCGTCGGCGTAGAATGCGTTGCCCGGCACGAAGGCGACGCGGGCTTCCTTGACCGAGCGGGCGAGCAGTGCCGTGGCGTCCGCACCTTCGGGCAGCGTCAGCCAAACGAACATGCCGCCTTCCGGTCGGCTCCAGCTGACGCCATCCGGCATTTCCGCTTCGAGTGCCGCAAGCAAGCCGTCGCGGCGCTGGCGATAGGCGCCGATCAGCTTTTCCACCTGGCCGTCATACACGGCCTCGGAGACGCGGTGCATGACCAGCTGGTTGATCGACGGGCTGTGCAGGTCCGACGCCTGCTTCATCAGCACCAGCCGCTCGACGACGCGGCGCGGCGCGCAGACCCAGCCGACGCGCATGCCCGGTGACAGGATTTTCGAGAACGAGCCGCAATAGAGCGTGCGGGCGTTTTCGATGCCGCCGGAGCGTTCGCAGTCGAGCGCCAGGATCGGCGGCTGGCCCTCGCCGTCATAGCGCAGCGCGCGATAGGCGGCGTCCTCGATGATAGCAATGTCGAGCTCGTCGGCGAGGTCAAGCACCGCCTCGCGCTGCTGGCGATTCAGCGTCTCGCCGGTCGGGTTGTCGAAATCGGGCACGAGATAGGCGAATTTCACCTTGCCGCCTGCAGCGGCAGCAGCGGCCTGGTAGGCGGCAGGCGTCATGTTGCCGCCGTCCGGCGTCAGCCGGTCGTAGCGCGGTTCGTAGGCGTTGAAGGCCTGCAGCGCGCCGAGATAGGTCGGCCATGTTACCAGTGCTGTGTCGCCGGGCGACAGGAAAAGCTTGCCGAGATAATCCAGCGCCTGCTGCGAGCCGGAGGTGATGAAGATGTTGTGCTCGTCGCAGGCAATGCCGAGCTTGCCCATCTGGCCGGCCAGCCATTTTCTGAGCGGCAGATAGCCTTCGGAGACCTGATACTGAAGTGCTGCGCTCGCCTCCGCACCGCCCAGCACCGAGGCATAGGCATCGGCGATCGCCTGGGCCGGAAACAAGGCCGGATCGGGGATGCCGCCGGCAAAGGAGATGATGTCGGGCTGGTCGAGCAGTTTGAGCAGCTCGCGGATTTCCGACGCCTTCATGCGCGAGGCGCGCGACGCCAACAGGTCCATCAAACTCACGAGCCCACCTCCCGGGATACGGCATCTGGTCCAGCATGACCGTTCTGGCCATGCGATTTAGGTCAATCTGACTGACCTATTATCAGGCTCCCTCACCCGCTGGAATAGCCAAACCCTCATTCCGCGTGGCCCAGACGAAAAAGCAAACACATTTCTGCCCTGGACAGGGAAAATTGTTGCGCGCCGAGGGGCGCGGATGCAACCTCATTCCGAGCGGACCGGCATAAAAAGAAAAGCGGTCTCAACAAGGGGGGTTAAAATGACGCTTGAGCTCATCGGGGCCGGATTCGGCCGCACCGGCACATGGTCGACCTTTGCCGCGCTGAACAGGCTGGGCCTTCCCAGCTATCACATGCAGGAAGTCATCCTCAACAAGGCCAACAAGGGCCATCTCGACTTCTGGCGCAAGGTGGCCAACAGCCCGCCCGGCAGCCAGCACGACTGGACCAGAGTCTTTGCCAATTACAAGGCGACGGTCGACAATCCGGGATGCTGCGTGTGGCGCGAATTGATGGCCGCCTATCCCGACGCCAAGGTGCTGCTCACCCTGCATCCGCGCGGCGCCGAGGCCTGGTACGACAGCACCATCGACACCATCCACTTCACCGAGACATTGTGGCAGTTCAAGGTGCTGGAATGGCTGACGCCGTTCGGCCGCAAATTCGGGGACATGTCGCACAGGCTGATCTGGGGCCGCACGCTTGCCGGCGTGATGGACGACCGCGCCAAGGCGGTGGCGCGCTACAACGCCTATACCGAGGAGGTGATAGCGGCCGTGAGCCGGAGAAGCTTCTGGTGTTCAAGGTCAGCGATGGCTGGGCGCCGCTCTGCGGCTTCCTCGGCGTGGCGCTGCCCAACGAGCCTTTCCCCAACCTCAACGACCGCGAAAGCGTGAAGAAGATCATCCGCGACATCATCAAGGGCAGCTACATCATGCTGGGGCTGTCGGTGGCGGCGGTGCTTGCGGCGGTCGCGGCGCTGTGGTGGTGGCTGGGGTAGCCGCCGGACCGTCAGAATATTGCTACTTGCGCGTGATCCAGCCGAGCAGATCCGGCTCGACGTCTTCGTGGTCGGTCAGGTCGCGAACCAGGGAGGCGGCGAGCGCGCGCCACCGCTTTTCCGGGACATTGTCTTCCATCACCGATTTGATGAAGGCGGCGCGCAGGATGGCGCAATCGAAGGCGGATACATCGAAAAGCAGTTCTGCCATTTCGGTTTTCCCCGTTCACATCGGGCGCGCGAGCCTGTCGAAGTCTCAGGCGCCAGCGCCCCATACAATGGTCGACGACAGCGGATTCATACTCTTGCCGAACCAAGGTTCAACACAATTCGATTGTACGGTTTTTACCAAGCGATTGCGGTTCGTTGCCCGCTTTTGCGCCGATGCTAGATTTGCCGGGCGGCCTCTCCCCAGATGGCCGCAAATGGCCGGCGCGGCTCTGGCAACATGCTTTCACCGGCATTCGCGTCGGCCATTTCCAGCCCGTGCCAGGCTCAGCCCAGCAGCCGTTCGTATTCGGCCTCGGCCTGGCCGTAGAAGCCGTCGGCGACGGCGATCAGGCCATCCCGGTCGCGGATGACGATCTCGCCGCGCCGCGACCGGATCAGGCCGCGCCCTTCCAGGATCTGCAGGCCGATGGTGACGCCCGGACGCCTGACGCCGAGCATGACGGACAGGAACTCATGCGTGATCTGGATCTGATGGCCGACCACCCTGTCGTCACACATCAGGAGCCATCTGGCCAGCCGATCCTCGAGCTTGGCGCGGGCATTGCTCAGCGCCGTGGATTTGGTCTGGCCGTGCAGATAATGGGCATAGCGCAGCAGGAAGGCGCGAAGCGTCGGGCTTTTCTGCAACGCTGCCTTGAACGGCTCGGAACCGATGCACACCGCCTCGCCCGGCATCTGCATGTAGCAGTCATGGGGCGCCCAGTCGGCGCCCATCACCAAAGCGGAGCCCGACATGCCTTCGTGGCCGATGATGCCGACCTCGGTGTCCAGGCCCGGCCGGTTCCTCGCCACCACCGAGGCCAGGCCGCTTTCCAGGAAGCAGACCGAGGCGACCGGCTCGCCCGCCATTTCGAGCGGGGCCTTGAGATCGAGCACACGATGGTGCAAATGCGGCGCAAGCAGTGCGAAGTCGGCCGGGTTCATGCGGCGCAAGAGGCCGCTTTTCTCCTTGCTGACCGACTGGTCCATCGCTCTCTCCCGTCAAGGGCAAGAGCACATGTCATCTCCCAGCCGTCGGCGCCCTGCCCAAATGCAAACGGTCATTGGACGATAGCTGACTCGGATTCAGCCATTGTACTTCGTACAAAACCGACAAATCAGGGGCGACGCCCCATCAATCAATCCAGCAGCTTTTTCCTGGATCAGCGCTTCGGGCGGTCAGCCGCAACCATGCGCGCTTCGCGCACGATGGACGAGCGATCGTTGCCGATCAGCGATGCGATCTCTTGTATCTGCTGCTCGGAGGCCCCGGTTTCCCGCGCCAAGGCCGCGAGCGTCTCGGCGCTCAGACCGGACTGTCTCGGTTGCTCCGCCATGGCTCCAATGCCTCCTGTCGGGGCAGGAGTGCGATGGTCGCTCCCAAGCGTCAGCGCCCATTGATGTGGCCGACGATGCTGCACTGTACGCTTCCGAACAATCGATGGCGAGCGATATATTAGCGACGCTGGATGCGGCCCTAGAACGGCAGCCTTATCTCATCGATCGACCTCGACTCCGTCCAGCCAATGTCCTTCTGGATCTCCGTCGGCAGCGCATTCAGTGCGCGGACGGTCTTCCTGTGCTTGCTGGCGCGCGCCAGGGCAGCGCGAATTCTGCTGAGACTTTCAAACATCGGTTACCTCCATGCAGCAGCAGAGCGCTGCCTCGGCCCGCTCTTGCACGGCCTCTGTAACCGATCGATTGCGCGACAACGGTGAAGCGCTTCACAAACCGATGCCGGCCAGAAACATTTGTATACAAATTAGTTGCGCTCCCGCGGTGGCGTGATCCGACCTATGGCAGGGCGATCGCATATGGCGCTCCCTCGGGTTCGGCGACCCACCTTTCCTTCGTCGGCGCAAGGCGATCACATATGAGTTCTTACGAAGAGGACCCCCACCCTAACCCTCCACAAGGGGGAGGGAACGCTGCCGCAAGCCACCCTTTCTGGCGTGGAACCTAGGCGATTTGCGGCGATCAGCGCCTACCAAGTCTCCTCCCCCTTGTGGGGAGGGATTAAGGGTGGGGGTATTCGTAGAGCGGAAACCTGTCATATGCGATTGCCCCGCTCCGCGGAGGGAGAGGAAATGCCAATCACCGAGGTCGCGGCCTTGATGGGCTTGGGTTTCCTCTCCCCATGCACATGGGGAAGGTGGCCGCGGCGGACGGAGTGGGGCTGGCGCCCGCCTTATGCGATTGCCCTGCCCTCCTCCGCACCATCGCCCGCATCCTCGTCCGCCCGCTCGGCTATGGACGAATCCCATCATGCGCAATAAGGATGGGGTCTGCCGTGGCGCTTTCGCGCCGAGGCAGGCGACGTTCGATCAATGACGCTGCGCCGGGCGCCTTTGACGCCGCCCCGCAAAAGTGTCGACACCGGGGGATCTGGTCATGACCGACAACAAGCCGACCGTAGACGTTACCAAGGACTGGCAGGCGACGCAGGGCCAGAAGTCCGGGGCCACGCGGCTGCGCCTGTTCGCCGTGCTGTCGTGGGTCATCGCCATTGGCGGCGAGATCGCCGGGATCGTACTGCTCTACAAGCACAAGTTCGACCAGGGCAACCTGCCGCTGCTGATTGGCATCCTGGTCGGGATCGCGATCTTCGCCATCGCCGGCAGCCTGCTCTGGAAGGCGGCCAACCGGAAGGACCCGGCCCGCGAATCCGACACGTTCCGGTTCTTCGTCCAGAACCAGCTCGGCGCGATCATCACCCTGATTGCCTTCCTGCCGCTGGTTATCTTGATCCTCAACGACAAGAACATGGACCCGAAGAGCAAGAAGGTGGCCGGCGGCATCGGCGCCGTGCTGGCCGTGCTGGCGACGCTGATCGGGGTCAGCTACCAGCCGCCATCGGTCGAGCAGTACACGCAGGACATGAACTCGTGCGCGGAACAGATCAAGGCGGGGCAGCCGACGACGGCCTGCTCGCCCGAAGTCGCCGCCCAGGCGCAGGCGATCGCCACCGACTCCACCACGGTGGCCGCGGCGACGAAGGACGCGGCGCACCCCAATGGCCAGGATATCGTCTACTGGATCGCGCCGGAAAACGGCGCCGCCAAGTCCGACACCGAGCATGTCTTCCACCTCTGCGCAGCGGTCAGCCCGCTGAAGGACAAGACCGTCAACAGCGGCTCGGTAACGCAAGCCTACGCCCAGAACGCCATCCGCATCACGAAGCAGATCGAGATGGAACAGAAGCAGTGCGGGTTTACGGCTGCGCCGTGAATGAGGCTGCGGGCTGGCGTGGCCGATTGGGTGCGCCAAACTGGTGGTCCACATCATAGTTGTCCGTCAGTGGCGTGCGGTCCCTCGTGGCGCGAAGGCTTACATGGCGGGACTAGACGCAACGTAAGCGGCTGGGGCACGCCAAATCCCTGGCAGGGGCACGACGAAAATTGAATGTCGCATTTGGGCCGCTTCCTGCCTGTCCGGTTTCGGGTGGTAGCATTCGGAAAGCGGACACACTCGTTGACTGGCGCGACAGCTAAATCCCGTTTGCCGGACACGGCGAGGATGCCGAGGGCCTCTCGGATATCGATGTGATGAAGCCTTTCGCGTTCGTGTCGACAGGATTCAATGGATCTCGGCCGGCGGTGACAACCAGGGCGCACAACATGGCCATCGTGCGGAACTCCCGTCGCCAGTTATGTCGCCGAGCCGATGCGCCCCACGCCCGCCCTCTAGACCGAGGACAGCCCCGAGACCAAGACACGGAAGGCCGTACCCAACCCGCGGAATGAGAGTCTGATCAACCGTCGTCTCTGAGCTCCACCCCCAGCCCTGTGCAGCTTCAGCCGATCCGACTGCATGGCAAACCTGCCAAGCAGGCGAGCCTTCTTGCCTTCAACCTTTGACAGGGAACATGAGAGACTAGTCGTTCAGCTTTCCGCCACGGTGTCCCATCGTCATCTTGGATGCGTACATCGTCGGTGAACGCTTGCCTGGAAGGTTCGCCTCGAGGACGATCTGTTCGACAAAGCCCTGGTTCATCTCCAACTCCACGCATTCGTTGAGCTTATCGACGAGCCAAACCGCGTAGCCTTCAGGTTCCTTGGCGTCAAATTCCGAATCGTCCGCCGGAATCTTGGGTTCCGGAAACGCCGGGATGATCATTATCTTGGGCTTTGGCAAATCGTAGGTATGTCCCTCATAGGCATAACCGACAATTATCCCGCACGATGTTTTCTGTTCTGGAGATGATCCGAGCATGAAGGTACTGCCTACCGTTGAAAGGACCGCAGCGCCAAAATTCTTCAGGTCGATCTTGAAATGGTAGGAGACTCTGATTGGTATTTTTGGAAATGGGATATTTCCATTTATTATATCTTGGCGGCCTTTGTTGCTGTCATACTTCTTCAATACTTCAAGTGCGTTGACATGTTGCTCGTCGGTGATAGGTTCCCCAGGCGCGGTTTCGACATACATGCCGGTGTCACCAAAGGGTGCTGGCGCACCGGGCACGCTGAGTCCAATTTCCGCCCCCAAGCCATAGAGCCTAACCTGTGTTGCGTTGTAAGCGCCTGACGGAAAGGTTAGTGTCGGTCGGTGATAGTCGTCGCTCATTTTCCTCGCTCCTTTTTGCTGCATCCTTCAGTTCACAAGATCTCCCGCCAGCTGAAATTCTCATCGAATTTTTCCGCGAGCATCGGCGCGACGCGATCGCTGGAGTCCACCACCAACGCCGCGGCCTTTTCGAACGACAGGTCGTCCGCATCGAGGCGTGGCCATGCCTGAGCAAGTGCGAGAGCCACCTCGTCCCTTGCTCTGATCAGCATGCTCTTGAACATGAAGGGCCGAGCGCGGAAGGCGCGGGACGTGAAATCCGAAATGCGCTGCATGTCGGATTGGTCGACATCCTTGATATCGATCCCCAGCAGCCGCTCGTCGGCCAACCCCTCGTGCACCAGTGCCGCGTGGTAGACGTGGACGATCGTGTCGAACACAGCCCCCGTGAATGGCCGTGACCTGTCATGGATTTCCGCCGTCACCTCCGACATGCGGCGTGCGTTGCTGGCGAGGCGGATCTGCCGATCGCCAGTCAGCTCGGCAATCCGGTTCAACTCATTGAGAACAAGCAGGTTGCCATTGCAGTGCCGCAGCAGCCGGTCCATGCCGCTGTCGAAATTCAGGAAGGACAAGAGCGAGACCAGATCCGAGCTGGCTTCGTGGAACGGTCCGAAATCGCCTTGAGTCAGGCCGCCAGTTGGTGTCCCGAACAGCGAAAACAAGATTGCGTGGCCGACCTCATGTGCGATCACATCGAAGTTGAGCGCATAGGGATAGTTGCCTCCGTCGATGCCGCGCTCTCGGCCGAGTTCCAGATAGCCATAGCCCGATTGCGCATTCTCCCAGTCGACGAAGGGGATGATTTCGAGCCGCTCGAACGTCTCGGCGAAATACCAGACAATCGGTTTGCCGAGGTAGCTTTCCCAGATGTCCAGCACGCGGCTGACCGAGGCGAAAGCGTGCGCAGAAAGGAACTGCCGCGAGGTCAAGGAAAGCTGATCGAAATGGCCGTCAAAGCCAGCCTGTGCAGGTGGAAAGGTTTCGCCGACAAACGGTGGCAGATAAGGGTAGTCGTAAGGCTCCTTGTCGAGGAGCGGATCGCGAACGTAGATGCGGTGATCTTCCGGGCCGGAGCGGATCAGATCGGGTGGAGTAGAAATCCATACTGTTTCGGGTGTTCCGTAACCCGAAAGGTGAGGGACCTGCGGGTAGACCAGGAACCGCGTACCCAGCACACCTTGCGCAACGGCACGATCGACCGCGTCCAATTGCTTGGCCCCCTCTGACGATGCCACGCTATCACGGTGCTTACGTTACGTAAATCGTCGGCCGCCAAGAGGTCAGGGCCTATAGCGCCAGCCCCGCATCATCCATATCCTTGGAGAAGGCCGTGGTTAGCTGTAATTCCGGCACGGGGTATGCTTTTTCAAATGCTTGCTCTCGCAAAAGTTCGAGTGCCCGCAGGGCATCTTGCTTTTTTTGCTGGACGAAAGCGGCGCCGAGCTCCCTGCACAATTTCTCGACGTCGTCCTTGCCGTCGTGCGCATCCCAGACCATCCGTGCCAGGGTGCGATCGCGAAAATTGACGGCCTGTGCCGCACCCTCGAGCCTCGCCTGCTGTTCGGGTGAAATCACGCCGCGCCGGCAAGCAGCACGAAGGGTCCGGCGCAGGTCAATCAGCGCATGCGTCAATTGAGCGAAATTCACCTCGGCCGGTCCATGCAATACCGCTACTGCGTCGTCGGGTGCAAAGGCGCAGCGGCGATACCATCGGTAGATAAGCCCGACGCCTTGCATATGGGGGAACAGCTCGGCTGCTCGAAGGGCACCCATGCTGGCCGCGCCGACGACATGAATGCCGCGGCTGAGGGCCCACAGGATTTCCTTGTGCCGAACCGCCGGCTCGGTCTGAAAACCGCCATCTATGAGAAGGATCGCACTCGGGTCGAAATGCTGCACGGCCGAAACGATCGAGCCTTGCACGGCCGGGGGAAGGCATACCGCATCGACGACCTTCAACGCGTCGGAATGGGACACGGTAGGGCCAGTGAAGACGAGTTTCGGGCGCATAATCCCTACCCCTGCAAGAGCGGCTGCAAGGCAGGGATGACAATCCTGACAACCGACAGGGCGTCGAACGGTTTCGTTCCCACCCGGATTAGGTGAACCGCATCGAACCCTCTCTCTTCGAGAATTGCCAAGAGGACCGACAGCCCGTCCGACGCCGTGTTGAACTTCTGCTCGGCGAACGCGCCGAAATCCACGCTGCGCGGGCCGTCGCGGAGGAGCCGGCGATGCGCTGCAATCACCTGCCGATCGGGGTATTTCGGATAGGACGCGCGCGTCAGGTCATCGCGCGCGCCCGAGATCGCCGCCAGACGGGCCTGGGCCGCTTCGTAGATGGCGTGCACCGCCGCGCCGGCGGGACTGAAACCGGCAGCCGAGCCATCAGCCGGATGATCCAAAAGGACCGTTTCTGTCGGTTCGTCTTCCAGCAGATGGCACCACACCACCGGTATGCCCAACGGCGACAAAGCTTGCCAAAGGCCAACCAGCACGTTCTTGGCCGCCAAAGTTTCCAGGAGATCGCGGAGCGACGGATCATCGATCGTCTCGGGATCGATGCGTTGACGGTGGAAAAACCCGTGGGTCCGGTATGCCGTGGCGATCGCGTCGCGTTCGATGCATTCAAGCATGCCATGAACGATGGCATCCGGCTCCGCGAAGCCTGCTGCCAAACCGCTCGTCGATGCCGCGAAAATGCCGTCATGGGGCAGCGACGGCAACACATAGGCGGTGTGCACGAGCTCGAACGGGACCAGGTCGCGGCTGCCGGTAAGAAGATTGTCTGCGGCTACCCACGCGGTCTCCCTGCCGCGCCATCCCGGCGCGGTGCCCCCTTGGAGATACCTTTCGAAACGATCTGGCGGGATGCCCAATTGATCGGCGCAGCCGACGACTGGTTCGAAATTCGCCACCTGCTCTGCAAAGAAGCTCTCGGCCGATTCCAGCATGGCCGATATCCCGGCTTGCACCAGGGTGGCGCCCTTGCCTTGCGCGACCGCGTTGGAGAGCGAGAAAGGTCTTGTCACCTGCACGACCGGGATGCCGAGCTGGTCGAGCCCGGTGATGTCGGCGATCCGCGTGATGCCCAGGCCTTCGCGCATCTTCATCAGCCTCGCCAGCGCCTCGTCGGGCGGCGGACCAAGGCGTTGATATCGCTCCAGCATCGCGGATGCTCTTGCAGGGCCCGCTAGTGCCGAACGGCCGATTCGGGATTGACGATCAGCGCGGCGCCCGGCTCGAGAGCGGATTTCGCACGTTCGACCCGATCGCGATAGCGCGACGACAGTTCAGGCGACAGGCCTGATGATTGAAGGGTCTCGTATGTACTGACGAGGAAAGGCACGGCACTTTGCTCCGCGGCTATGGCGATGCTCTTTTCGAGGGCAGCGATTACGTCCGCCTCCGCATCGCCCTGGAGAAGAAGTAGCTCCGCCCTTCGCCTGTAGAGCTCTGCCAGCCAGAAGCGGCTGCCGCCGGCCTCGGCCTGCGCCACAGCCGAGCCCAGCAACGCGAGCGCCTCATCGACCTCGGCAGTTCGTGTCAAAAGCTCTGCCAGCATGCCGCAATAGACCGGTTCGTCCTCAGGCGTCTGGAACTCGCCATGGAGGCCAAGGCCTTGCCGCATTTTCTCCCTGCCGCTCTCGACCTGGCCGGCGTTGCCGTCGCACCAGCCTTCGAAGATTTGCGCTGCGGCGGCGAGAGCGGGCATATAATGGCGCTCCGTCAAGTGGCGCAGATCCGCTATCACGCTTCGTAACCTCGAAAAATCTCGGCGATAGCAATGCAGCATCGCCTCGTTGAGATAGGCATGTGCGATGCTGCCGGCATGTCCGGTTTGCTGCGCCCAGCTCCTAGCTTCCGACATCGAATGGATCGCGCTTGCCGGCTTTCCGACAAACCAAAGCGACAAGGCGCGGTGGGCGAGCCCGCAGACCCTCGCGTCATGCCCGCCGAACAACGCAGCATTGGCTTTGCCCTGGCCGTGCTCATAGAGCGAAAGTCCTGCGTCGACTGCCGCGATGCAGCGGTCGTGGCGGCCAAGATTGAAGTCGATTGCCCACACGCAATGCCTGGCCTGGAGTTGCACTTCGGCATCCTCGACATCCCTGAGATCGCTGAGCACCACTTCCGCGCGCTCGCCGTCCATGACGGTATCCGTGAACCACCAGCCCCAGTAGATCGGGAACCACTTGGCCCGCTCGGCCACCGGCCGCCGCCGGGCTATCACCACGCCGTCCTCGTACAATTTGCGGGCGGGCCCCGAGTTCGGACCTTCGACAGCGGTCAGGATGGGACCGAGCACGATCATGGCCGATAGCCGCAGCGCGTCTCGCCTGTCGGCTGCCGCAACGTGCTCGCAGAGCGCCAATGCATGCTCGAGTATCTGCCTCGCTTCCGCCATTGCCGAGCGCGACGAGCTTTCCGTGCCTGCGATCACGAACTGAGCGATCGCGTCCTCCATAAGGCCTGCGCGCTCGGCGTGCTCGGCGACCTCGGCGGTGCTCAGCCACCCGGCCAGGTTTCGGTTGCGGCTCACCGCGGCAAACAGGTGGCGATGCAAGGCCTGCCGTTTCTTGCGCAGCGTTGCGTTGTAGATCGTCTCCTGGATAAGCGCATGGCGCACGCCATAGACCGGAACGCCAAAAGGCCGCACGCGGATCAGGAACCCGGCCTCGCTCAGTGAATCCAGCGCGTTTGTGATGATTTCGTCGTCGAGCTCCGGCAACAACGCGCGCAACAATTCCTGATTGAAACGATTGCCCGCGACGGCCGCGGCGCGCGCGACTTCGCGTGCCGGCCCTAGCGTTTCGAGCCTGGCCTCGATCACGCTTTCAAACACCGAGGCATGACTGCGCGTCGCGGTCTGCGCCAGCCGATCCGTTGCCGAGGCCGCGTTCTCGGCCATCCACTGGCAGATTTCTTCGATGAACAGCGGGACGCCTCCGGTCACGCGTTCCACCACGTCGAGCAATTCCGGGGAAGTTGAAGGCTTGCCTTGCGGCCACATGGCCGCGATCGCCAGCCGCGTTTGCTCGCGGTTGAGCGGCTTTAGCGAGATATGCCTTGGATTCGATGCTCCCAGCCAGCTCCCGGATTCAGGGCGCGTGGTCGCGATGACAAGCGCCCGGAAGTGACGGGCCGACTGTGCAAGCTCAGCCAACAATTGTCTAGACGTCAGGTCGATCCAATGGATGTCCTCGACCACCAGGACGATCGGTCCGCTGGCGCACAGGGCTTCGAGCGAGTGGCGAACCGCCCAATTGGCTTTCGCGCGCATCGCCTCGGCGTCGATTTCCTTAAGCATCGGATCGGCTCCCGCAGCGCCGAGCAGGAACGAGAAGACGTCTATGATTTCAGGATCGCGGACGTCATGATCGCGGAATACTTCTGCCACAGCGGCAGCGCTCAGCTGTCCTTCGTTGCCGGCGAAATCGCCGCGTACGTTCTGTAGCAGCGGATGCAGCGCCGAGCGCAAGCCGCCGGGCGTGCACTGGAAGAGCAGCAGTTTCGCGCGCTGGTGACGCGTGCGCCGGCGCACTTCGTGAAGAATGCGCGACTTGCCGATCCCGGCCTCGCCCTCGATCACCACCACGCCGCCGTTTCCTGCAACGGCGCTGTCCCATGCTTCGGCGATCGTGGCAAGTTCGGCCTCGCGATCGACGAGCGGACTGCTCAGCCGCCCGAAGGCGAAGAAGCGGTCGACCTCGCGCTTGTGACTCAGCGCGCGCCAGACCAGCTCCGGCTCGGCAAAACCCTTGATCGTATGGCTGCCCCTAAAGCTGAACACATGCGACCGTCGCGCCAGGTTGCGTGTCGCCTCCGAGACTAACACCGTATCCGGCTGCGCGATGGCCTGGAGCCGCGTGGCCATCGCGAAGGCAGGGCCGGTGACATTGTCACGACCCGTCTCGGCGTCACCCTTCTGGATCAGGGTCATCGATGTCGCGATTCCGACCCGGACATGCAAATCGGCGCGGCCTTGGTTCGAACCGACGCGCCTGCAGGCGTCGATGATTTCGAGCCCGGCCCGGATCGCCAGCGATGCCGCATCCTTGGCGTCTATTTCGGCAGGAAACAAAGCAACGCCGCCATCGCCGACCTCGACCTCTACGGCACCCGAGCACGACGCGACCGCCTGTCTCGCCGCCCGCTGGAAGGCTGATATCAGTTCCTCGAACTCTTCGATGTCCAGGATGCCAAGAAGGTCGGTCGATCCGACCAGGTCGTAGCAGAGCGCGGTCAGGATCCGGCGCTCATGCCGGGCTTCCGACGCATTGTTGCCGTTGCCGCCCAGAAAACCTGTTGCCACCGACGCCGCCGGCAACGCGACCGGACTCTTCTCCGACATGCTGGGATTTCCTCGCCGAGCACAGTGACGGCAATATTAGCAAAGTGCGATGCTGTTCACAAAACACTTGATCGGTGGGCAGGGCAGGAAAAAGCCGATGCTGGGATCATTATGGAGAGAAATGCTCACGGCGCAAACTCCCCATGGCGTTGACACCAACTGTGACCGCTTTTGGCGGGCGGCCGGGATGACTTCGATGACCGAGATGAGGCGCGAAGCGGCCGTTCCCATACGTTGCCGCAATGCAACAAGGCCCCTCGGGGCCTTGCGCATCACCTCAATAGACGCGCTCTGCCCGCCCCTCACTTCCCCATCAGCTGCTTGGCATTCTCGGCCGTGATCGCGGTGGTCTCCACCGTCACCGTCTTGTCCACCTCGGTCGCGCAATCGAGCAGGATCTTTTTCGACATCTCGATCGCTTCCTTGGCGCCCGTCGGGTAGGTGAAGGTTGCGACCCAATCGCCCTTGGCGACCGCCTCGATGCCGCCTGCCGGGCCCGGCAGGCCGTCGGTGCCGATGATCTTGACGTCCTTGCCCGCACCCTTGGCGGCGAGCAGCGCGCCGGCGGCCATCATGTCGTTGGAGGCGTAGAGCACCTTGATGTCGGGGTGTGCCTGCAGCATGGCGGCGAAGGCGACCTGCGCTTTGTCCGGCACCCAGTCGGCGGCCTGCTCGGCGACGATCTGGACCTTCGGGTTGCCTTTCACGCCTTCCTTGAAGCCGTTGAGGCGCTCCACCGCCGGCGTCGAGCTCGGCAGACCTTGCAGCACCGCCGCCTCGCCGCCATCGGGCAGCAGCGTCTTGGCGGTGTACTTGCCGGCTTCCTCGGCGATCTTGAAATTGTCGCCGCCGATGAAGGCGGTGTAGTCCTTGCCGGGGTCGCCGACCGTCTTGCGGTCGAGCTCGATGACCGGGATGCCGGCATCCATGGCGCGCTTCACCGCCGGCGTCAGCGGTGCGGCCTCGAAGGGCGAGATCAGCAGGATGTCGACCTTCTGCGTAATGAAATTGTCGACCTGCGAGGTCTGCGTGTTGACGTTGCCGGCGCCGTCGGCGATCTGCAGCGTGATACCAGGCACTTCCTTGGCGGCCGCCTCCAGCTCGTCATTGACGTGCTGGCGGTAGGGCTCGGCATTGTTGGCCTGCGAAAAACCGATGACGAACTGGCCGTCCTTGGCGCAGGCTTTCACCAGCGGCTCGGCGGCGTAAGCGGAGCCTGCAATGCACAGGCCGGCGCCGGCCAGCAGCACGGCCTTGAGGGTCGATCCTCTTAGTGTCGTTTTCATAACTCACTCTCCTCCTCGTCCAGCCGGGGGGCCAGACCTTGGTTTGACGTTCACGTGTTGCCGTCTCCTCCTTGTTTGTTTGTGCATGTCGTCATCGCAAAACCGATGTCACTTTTGCGCGACATGCACTAACGACCCAACCCCTCGCGGCGGCGAACGAGGGATTGAAGCACTGCCGCCAAAACGATGATCGCGGCGGTCGCGAGCAGCTGCATGGCGGGCGTGATATTGTTGAGCTGCAGGATGTTGGCGAGCGCACCCAGCATGATGGTGCCGGCAACGGTGCCGACCATCGAGCCGGCGCCGCCGAACAGGCTGGTGCCGCCGATGACCACGGCGGCGATGGCCGTCAGCTCATAGCCCATGCCGTCATTGGCGCTGCCGAAATTGAACTGGCCGGCATGGACGATGCCTGCGAGTGCAGCGGCAAAGCCGGTGATGGCATAGACCGATATCTTCACCATCGAGACCGGCACGCCGGATATGCGCGCGGCGCGCTCATTGCCGCCGACGGCAAAAACATAGCGGCCGAAGCGCGTGGTGTTGAGCACGATGGTGGCGATCGCGGCAAAGACGACGAACACAAGCGTTGCCACCGGCACGGTGTTGTTGAACAGCCGCTCGCCCAGCACGGCGAACACCGGCGGCGCCAAGCCCGGCCCTTCGCCGTAGGAAATGTTGATGTACTGGTTGCCGGAGACGACCAGCGCCAGCCCGCGCGCGGCCTGCAGGCCAGCCAGCGTGACGATGAACGGCTCCAGCCGGAAGCGCGTCGAGATGGTGCCCTGGATGGCGCCGAAGACGATGCCCAAAGCGAGCACGGCGAGGATGGTGGGGATCAGGCCGAAGCCGCCGGAGATCATCATCGATGCGGTGACGACGCTGGACAGGCCAAGCACCGCGCCGACGGAGAGGTCGATGCCGGCGGTGATGATGACGAAGGTCATGCCGATGGCGATGATGCCGGTCTCCGACACCGCGCGCACGATGTTGGCGATGTTGTCGGGGTTGAGGAACAGGATCTCGCCGTGGCGGCGCGGCGAGAAGATGATGCCGCCGATCGCCACCAGCACCAGGCCGATCAGGCTCTGGAAGCGCACGATCAGCGCCAGCGGGTCGCGATGCTTTTGCGCTGCTGCTGTGACTGGGCTTGCTGCCACGGAAATCTTCTCGTCAGACATCAGGCCTCCCTGCCGTTAGCCGCGGCAAGCACCGTGTGCTCGTCGACGCCGCCCAAAAATTCCGCCACATTGCGCCCCTGGCGCAGCACCACGATGCGGTCGCACAGACCGATCAGCTCCGGCATCTCGCTGGACGCCACCAGAATGCCCAGCCCTTGCGCGGCGAGTGCCCTGAGCCGCTGGTAGATCTCGCCCTTGGCGCCGACATCGACGCCGCGTGTCGGCTCGTCGAGAAGCAACAGGCGCGGGTTGCCGAGGATTTCCTTGGCCAGCACCACCTTCTGCTGGTTGCCGCCCGAGAGCGCGCCGACGGCGATATCGGGGTTCTTCGGCCGGATATCGAACTGACCGAAGGATTCCTTCACCGCCTCGGCCTGGCGGCGCGGCGAGACCAGCCAGTTCGGCGAGATTCGGGATATGACCGACATCACCAGATTGAGGCCGACGGCCATGCGCAGCATCAGGCCCGAGCCCCGGCGGTCGTCGGTGACGAAGGCGATGCCGGCGTGGCGGGCAGCGCTGATCGAATCCAGTTTCACCGGCTTGCCGCCGACAGCGACCTCGCCCTCCCAGCGGCCGGACAGGCCGGTGCCGTAGAGCGCGGACAACAGTTCGGTGCGCCCTGCCCCCATAATGCCGGCCAGGCCGACGATCTCGCCTTCATGGACATCGAGCGAAACGCCTTGCGGCGCCTGCCAGCCGGCGCTGTCGCGGGCGAGCTTGAAGCTGGCGTTCCTCAGGCTGAGCAGCGGCTTGCCCGCGGCCTTGGCGCGTTGCGGATAGAGTTCGTCCAGCGGACGTCCGACCAGCAGCCTGACCAGCTCGGCCTGCGGCGCGTGCGGCTCGGTGATGCCGGCGACACGGCCGTCGCGCATTACCGTCACCCGGTCGGCAATGCCGGGCACTTCCTCCAGCCGGTGCGAGATGTAGACGATGCCGACGCCGGTGGCGGCGAGCTTGCGCATGATATCGAACAGCCGCTCGACTTCGCCGACGGTGAGTGCGGCCGTCGGCTCGTCCATGATCAGCACGCGGGAGGCGTAAGACAGCGCCTTGACGATCGCCACCACCTGGCGCTGGCCGATCGACAGATCCGCCACCATGGCGGCCGGATCGATGGCGATCTCGATGGCTTCCAGCCGCTTCTTGGCCTCGCGGCGCATTGCCGGCACGTCGAGGAAGCCGCCCGGACGCATCAATTCGCGGCCGAGGAACAGATTGGCGGCGACATCGAGCGACGGCACCAGGTCGAGCTCCTGGAAGATGGTGGCGATGCCGGCCGCTTGCGCCTCACGCGGGTTGTTGAAACGCACGGGTTTGCCGTCGATCTCGATGATGCCTTCGTCCGGCGTGTAGACGCCCGACAACAGGTTCATCAGCGTCGACTTGCCGGCGCCGTTCTCGCCGAGCAGCGCGTGGATCTCGCCCGCCTTGAGGTCGAAGTCGACACCGCGCAGCGCCTGCACGCCGCCGAAGCGTTTGACGGCGCCGGTCATCACCAGCAGCGGCGCGGTCATGTTAGCCTCGTGTGGGTCGGCCTCCCGCAGGAGGCGCGCGCCCGCAGCGTCGCCTGCAGCCGCACCGAACGTGGCTCTGAACCGGTCGCCGCGATGCGGGCGCTGAGCAGGGCCGCGGCCTGCCTGCCTATCTCGGTGCAGGGCTGGGCAACCAGCGTCAGGCGCGGTTCGAAACAATCGGCCCATTCGAAATCGTCGAAGCCGGCCAGCGACAGATCGCCCGGAATGGTGAGGCCCTTTTCGCGGATGGCGCGGACGGCTCCGATCGTCGTCATGTTGTTGCCGGTGACCAATGCGGTTGGTGGCGACGGCAGCGACAGGATGGCGTGGGTGGATGCGGTCGCCGCCGCCGTGTCGACATTCTCGGCCGAGAGATAGCGCGGCACGCACTCAAGTCCATTGGCGGCGAGCGAAGCCTGGAACGCCTCGATGCGCTCGCGCGTCGTCGTCAGGCCGGGCTGTCCGGCGATATAGCCGATGCGCTTGTGGCCGAAGGAGGCGACATGGTCGATCAGCGCGCGCATCGACGTTTCGTTCTCGACGCCGATCTGGTCGAAGCGCTGGTCGGCGAAACGGTCGATCAGAACGCATGGCATCTTCTTGTCGGCGAGGTAATCGATGGCGCGCTGCGGCGAGCCCGACGGGGCCAGGATGACGCCGTCGACGCGGCGCTGATGGAAAGCGCGCACCACCTGCAGCTCGCGGTCGGGATCCTCCTGGGTATCCGACAGGAAGACCATCAGCCCGAGCCGTGCGCATTCGGCCTCGACCGCGCAGATGATGTCGGTGAAATAAGGGTTGGAGATCGCCGAGATCGCCAGGCCGACGCTGTTGGTGGTTGAGGCCTTCAGCGAGCGCGCCAGCTCGTTGGGCTGGTAGCCCATGGCGGCAATGGCGTCGTTGATCAGCCTCGCCTTTTCCAGCGAAACGAAGCGCGTGTTGTTGACGACATGCGAGACGGTCGACACCGACACGCCGGCGCGCCGCGCCACTTCAGCCATTGTCGGCAAGACATATCAGCGCCTGCAAGCGCTCCTCCCTTATGCGTTTCCCGTCCGCTCTGATGGCGGATTTCAAGGGAGCTTAGGGTGATCGAAACGTTTGCGCAATCGATTCGATGGAAATTTTTAGCGGGGCTTATCTCCCCCCTCGAGGGGGAGATGTCGCCGAAGGCGACAGAGGGGGTCGCCGCGCGTGAAGCGCCAACCTTCCATCTGCAGCAAGGACGTCGAGCCCAGTCGCACCGACCCCCTCTGGCCTGCCGGCCATCTCCCCCTCAAGGGGGGAGATTCGCGGTTTCACCGAACTCCGCCACCAGCCCCTCATATTCCTCAAAGGCCGGCAGCGCCTCGTAACTGTGCACCGCAGGCGTGGTTGCCCAAGGCAGCTTCTCGCTGGTCCATGTCTCGATGAACGGCGTGAACCAGCCGGGCTCGTCGAGCATGGTCGGACGCAGATTGACGAACCAGTCGAGCCCTTCGGGGCGCGTGAACATCCAGCTCATGCAATGTGGGCAGAAGAAATGTTTCGAGGCGCCGTGCAGCCCGCCGAATACCGGCTCGCCTAGCGTGATCTCGAAGCCGTCGGAGGGAATGGCGGCGCTTAGCGAATAGGCGCTGGCCGACATGCGCTGGCAGCCGGTGCAATGGCAAGCCATGGTCAAAAGCGGTTTTGCGGAAATCTTGAGCCGCACGCGTCCGCAGCGGCATCCGCCTTCGGCCGGCAAGGTCAGGGTTGGCACGGCAGTCTCCCACTCTTCAAAGCGCGGTGCTTCAGTCGCCGGTCAGCGCCTTCGTCGTGACCAGCGTGACGCCGGCATCGGTGAAGTCCGCATTGTACCGGGCGATGATCTCGGTCGCGGTTTCGCCTTCAGTGTCCAGCGTCGAGTGCGCATCGGAAACGACGGTGACGCCGAGGCCTTCGGCCAGGGCGCCCTCAACGGTGCCGGCGATGCAGAAATCGGTTTGCGCTCCGGCAAGCACGACTTCGCCGGCCCCCTGCCCGGCCACCCAGGCGCCAAGCTCGGCATTCGAGAAGGCGTTGCGGACGGTCTTGGAGAATGTCGGCTCGTCCTTGGCCTGGCCGAGTTCCGGCCATACCGGCCAACCCGGCTCGCCCGGCGCCAGCGGATCGCCGGCCGGCCCATCATGCCGCACGAACGCTATCCGGCGCCCCTCGCGCCGCGCCCAGTCGATCAGCGAGCGGGTACGCTCGGCGATACCCGGCGCATCATGGATCGGCGGCTCGACGCGCCCGTCGAACATGTTGGTCTGGAGATCGATGACGATGAGGGGAGCGAGGTTTGGCATGGCGCGAAGATAACGCGGGCGATGGGAGGGTCAAGACGGCGAAGCTGCTGATCTCCCCCTTGGGGAGATTACCTGTACCCTCACCCGATTCCACCCGCGACCACGTAAGCACCAGCCGTGCGTCCATCCTCCAGCCGCATGACGGCCGTAACGATCGAGCCGTAAGCGCCTCGCCACACACTGTGCATTCTTTCATGCTCGCCGGCCGGCACCAGGATGAGACCGTGAAAGCTTGTGCCGCTTCGCTCCATGACAACGGCTTCGCCATTGACGTGAACCTTGAGATCAGCGGTCTCCGCATCGAGTTCAACCGTCACGGCGATCTCGGCCTGGTCTCCTCGCCCCATCGTCTCCGCAACAAGCCTGAGTGCCGGCGGCGGCGCATCGCTGGACTTCGATCCACCATGTTGCGCAAACACATCGCCCGGCAATTCCGGCGTGCGCGGCGGGGCCGTGCGGCGTTGGGTGGCGCGCTCGTAATCGCCGGCGAGCCGCAGCAACTCCGCATCATCATAGGCCTTGCCCGCAAAGGTCAGCCCGACCGGCATGCCGATATCGGCCATCGTTCCCATCGGCACGGTGACGGTCGGGATGCCTAGATGACGCCAGACCAGATTGCCGTTGGCGACCCAGGTGCCGTTGCGCCAGGCGATTGCTGCAGAGGTCTCGTTGACGTCGGCATCGGCCGGGCCGACATCGGCGACCGCCGGCAGCACGACGGCGTCGAGCCTGTGCTCGTCCAGCCAGTCCTCGAAGTCGATGCGCCGCGTCGCCTCCAATCCCTTCAGACCTTCCGCCAGCGTTGGGATATCCAGCAATGGCATCACGCCCTGCTTGGCGCTCGTGACGTAGTCGGCCAGATCGAAACCGTCGTCGCCATAGCGGTCCGGCAGCGCGCCCGGCGGCCGCGGGAAGATTTTTGGCCCGTCGACCGTGGCCAGGTCGGGGATGGCCGGGTCGGCATTGGCGCGCAGGAAATCGTCCCAGCCCCAGATGCAGAGATCCCAGATTTCGCGCTCGGCGAATGCTTCCGGCACCAGCCCGCGTTCGACCATGGTTTTTGTGCCCGGACGGTCGCGCTCATAGTTCGAGACGACGGGGAAATCGACCTCGACCACCTCCGCGCCGAGCTTTTCCAAGTCACGCGCTGCCTGCCGCCAGAGGTCGAGCACCGAGGCGCGGGTCTCGATGGGTTTGAGCGCGCCGCCGTCGCGGCCGATATACATTTTCGGCACGCCGAGGCGTTTGCCTTTCAACGAGCCCTCCAAGGCGAGTGTAGTGTAGCTTGGCGGCCTGAGATCAGCGCTTTTCGCGATCGACACCCAGGGCTGCGCGCGCCAGAAATCGCCGCGCGTCTCGGTATCGTCGGCGACGATCACGTCGAGCAGCTCCAGCATGTCGGCAATGCCGCGCGTGTGCGGCACCACCACATCCATGGTCGGCACCAGCGGCCAGTTGCCCCTGACCGAAATGACGCCGCGCGACGGCGTGTAGGCGACAAGTGCATTGTTGGACGCCGGCGCGCGGCCGGAAGACCATGTCTCCTCGCCCAGCCCGAAAGCGGCAAAGCTCGCAGCGGTCGCGGTGCCGGAACCGTTGGACGAGCCGGAAGCGAAGGCGGCGGTCAGATAGTCCGCATTGTAGGGGCTCTCGGCGCGGCCATGGACGCCTCGCTGCATGCCGCCATTCGCCATTGGCGGCATGTTGGTCAGCCCGATCAGCACAGCACCACCGGCCCTCAGCCTGGCAATGGTGAAAGCGTCCTCATTGGCGACGAGATGCTCGAAGGCGGGCGAGCCGGCGGCCACCGTCAGGCCCTTGACCTTATAGCTGTCCTTGGCGGTGTAGGGGATGCCGTCGAGCGGCCCGAGGGAAGCGCCTTTGCGGCGGCGCAGGTCGGAGGCCGCCGCCTCCTCGAACATTGCCGGGTTAAGCACCGGCACGGCATTGAGCGCGATGCCATGGCGGTCGTAATGCGCGATGCGCCTGAGATACGCACCGACCAGCTCGACGCTGGTGACGGTGCCGGCCTCCAGCGCCCGGCGCAGGTCGGCGATCGAGGCTTCGACGATGTGGAGGGGCATGGGATTCTCGAGATGCAGCGGCAAATGAGTCTTCGCATCGTGCGATGCGAGTGTCACGCCTCAAACGGAAGGCGTGACGGCGACGCTGCTGGTCTCCCCCAAGTGGGGAGATGGCCGGCAGGCATAAGTGGCCTCCGAAATTGACTGATGAAAGACAGTTTTGGTGTCCGCTGCTGCATGTCCGTTATATGACACGATCTCGGCGATTTCAGCGGAGTTGCCTGACCTCAGCTCACAGCGTCTTGCTGTCGAACCGGCCTTTTTCCTTCATCATTTCGAGGAAGATCCTGGCCTCGGCGTTTCCGTGGCTTGCCGATGTGGAAAACCACTTGGCAGCTTCCGGATAGTTCGGCTTGCCGTCGATGCCGGTGTAATAAAGCTTGCCAAGGTTGAGTTCTGCTTCGACATTTCCCACCTTGGCTGCCTCCAGCAACCAGAATTCGGCGGATTTGTCATCCTTGGCTATCCCTCTGCCGCGGGCATAGGCAACAGCCAGGTACAGTTCAGACGAAACGTCCCCCTGCTTTGCGGCCTTGAGCCACCACGAAACGGCATCAGCGTCGCTCTGGGTCAGTCCGACGCCCGTCCAATATGCAAGGCCGAGGTTCGCCTGCGCATAAGCGTCTCCCTGGCTCGCCGCCTTCAGCCACCAGGACGATGCTTCGGCATCACTTTTGGCAGTGCCCTTGCCCGTAGCATAGGCATAGGCCAGCGCAGACTGCGCCCGGACATTGTCCTGTTCCGCCGCCTTGACCAACCAGGCGAACGACTGGGCGTCGTCCTTGCCGATGCCTTTTCCCAATTCATACGCATTTGCTAATGAGTATTGCGCTTCCGGCACACCGGCGACCGCGGCCTTCATCCACCATTCGAAGGCCAGGCGGTCATCCTGACCGACGCCGTGGCCAAGCGAATACAGCGTGCCCAACAGAGACTGGGCATTCGGCTCACCCTTGTCGACCGCCTTTCGCACCCACGTCACGGCGAGCTGATCGTCCTTCTCGACGCCTTCACCGAGATAATAGGATCGACCGATGCAGTAGGCAGCTTCGGTACTGCCGCCATCGGCTGCCTTGCGCCACCAGGAGAGAGCTTGCTCATAGCTTTGCGGAACACCTTGGCCCTGCGCGTACAGGGTGCCGATGGCATAGTAACCATTCGCGTTGCCCTTGTCGGCCGACTGTGTGGCAAATTTTAACGCCAGCTGGTCGTTTCTTTCGACACCTCGGCCATGGGAATAGGCCTGGGCGAGCAAGGATGCCGCATCTGCATTTCCTTGCTCGGCTGCTTTGCCCCACCAGTAGGTCGCCTGCCTGTCATTTTGGGCAATACCCTGGCCACGCCAGTACATTAATCCCAGATTGTACTGTGCGTCAGCATTTCCCAGGTCGGCCAGCACGGAGATCTGATGGAATTGCTCGCGATAATCCTTTGCCAGGACAGCCGCTTGAATCTTCTTAATGGCCGACCACTGCACATAATAATTTCGGCCAGGACCGAGCAGCACATAAGCCGCCAGCAACACCAGAACGACGGTAAGGACCCCTCGGCGACGCGACTTGGGCGGGCTGTAGACAGGTGTATCCACTTTGGGCGCCCAGTCGTTGTTGCTCACCGTCCCCAATCCATTTGCAGCCACCAGTAATCCATAGCGCAAGCCAGGCTGTTCTGGAATATCCAAAGCATTTGATGTCGCTACTGCGGTGCGCCGGCGAACAGGATTTCGCCATCGCCGCCAGCCGCCGGCCAATCCCTGATGGTGCGATCGTCGCCGCCGGTGACCAGTGTGCCGTCGGTGGCGAAGGCAACGGCGTAGATCGGGCCGGTGCGGCTGTCGAACATGGCGATCTGGTCTCCAGTGCCGAGATCCCACAGCCGCGCCGTGCCGTCGAGCGAGCCGGAGGCCAGGCGCTTGCCGTCGGCCGACAGCGCCAGCGTATAGACGGTGCCTTCGTGGCCCTCGAAGCGGCGCAATTCCCTAAACGTGTCGAGGTCCCAGAGCTTGATCGTGTAGTCGCCGCTGCCGGTGACGACATGATGGCCGTCGGCGGTGAAGACGGCGCCGTAGGTGCCTTGCTCGTGGCCGTGCCAGCTTCGCAATTGCTTGCCGCTTTCAACGTCCCACAATTTCAGCGTGCCGTCGATGGAGCCGCTCAGCGCGCGCGTGCCGTCGGGCGAGATTGCGACCGTGCTGATCGGCCAGTCATGTCCGGTCATCACATGCAGCACCGACTTGTTGACGAGATCCCAGACGATGACGTTGCCGGTGTCGTGGCCACTGACGGCGCGCTTGCCGTCCGGGCTGATCGCCAGCTTGCGCACGCCGCCATTCGCGCCCGACGAGAAGACATGCAGCACCGCGCCGTCGGCAAGCTTTCGCAGCACGATCTCGCCATCGTCGCCGGCGGTCAGCGCGGTGGCGCCGTCGGGCATGAACAGCGCCGTGCGCGCCATGTCCTTGTGTTCACCAAGGTTGCGGATCAGCCGCTTGCCGGCGACGTCCCAGAGCTTGATCATATGGTCGGTGCTGGCGCTCATGATGTCGCGGCCATCGGCCGAGACGGCTAGCCAGACGACGGCGTCGCGGTGGCCGTCGGGCTCGGTCGGCAGCGCCGGCGGAGGCGGCGGCAAGGGCGCGACGGTTTGCGGTGGCGTGGCCGGAGCCGGTGGTGGAGCAGTCTCCGGTGGCGGTGTCGCCGGAGCGAGTGCGACTTGTGGCGGCCGAGGGGGAGCAGCCGGAGGCCTAGGGTGCGCCGGTTCCGGCGGTTTGGCAGCCTGCTCAGGCGGGGTTGGCTCGGGAGGCATGGCGAGCGGCGGGGAACTCGGTGGAACCGCCGGCGTCGCCAAGTCCGGTGGGACGCCGGCGATATCCTGGCCCTTCGGCTCGGCTTTGGGCTCCTTCGGGGCGACGACCTCAGCGCCCGGGCCGGCGTCACGCGCCCAAGGGAAGTGGTCGGCCAGCAGCGCCAGAACGGCGAGCACCGGCAACATGAGGAAGGCGCGCCGCCAGCCCGGGCGACCCTTAGATTCGATCCCGGCGTCGCGGCCAAAAAGCGGCGTTCCAGCAGGCTGGCTTCGCCGACCCGGCAGCAGCCCAGCCCAGAACAACAGGGCGCCAAGCAGGCAAAGCCCGCCGACGGTCAGGAACACCACGGGCTGCAGCGTGGCTGGGCCGTGCAGCATGTGGTCGATCCCGCTCCAGCTGAAATCTCTGTCGCCGAGCAGGAGATACGCCCGCACCAGACAAGCCACAGCGGCCGCCAGCAGCGGAAGCGCAAACAGCCTTTCGGCCAACCTGTCCATCGGACTCCCCCTCCGGTGCCGCACCTTGCTCATCATGCGGCCGCCGCAGCGAAACAAATAGCGCAAAACTGCGCCCACGAAAGTGGGCGCGATCACGCAGCCAAATTCACTTCAATTCCACCCATACCGGCGCGTGGTCGCTGGCGCCGTCCTCACCTCTGACATCGCGGTCGATGCCGGCAGCGGTGAGGCGGCGCGCCAGTTTCTTCGACAGCAAGATGTGGTCGAGCCGCAGCCCGGCATCGCGCGGCCAGCGGTTGCGGCGGTAGTCCCAGAATGTGTAGAGCGTTTCCTTCGGATGCTTCTTGCGCAGCGCATCGGTCCAGCCCTGCTCGAGCAGACGCTGGAACGACGCCCGGCTTTCCGGCTGCACCAACGCGTTGTCGTCATAGGAGCGGGTGGCGTAGATGTCGCGCGGCTCGGGCACGATGTTGTAGTCGCCGACCAGCGCCACCGGCAGGCCGGTGTCGAACAGTTCTGCGGCATGCGCCTCCAGCCGCGCGTGCCACGCCAGCTTGTACTGAAATTTCGGCCCCGGCTGCGGGTTACCGTTGGGCGCGTAGAGACAGGCGATGACGACGCCCGACACCGCCGCCTCGATGTAGCGGCTCTGCTTGTCGGCGGTATCGCCGGGCAGTTCGTCACGGGTCAGCACCGGCTCGGCTCCTCGCGCCAGTATGGCTACGCCGTTCCAGGTCGGCTCGCCCTTCCACACCGCGCCATAGCCGGCGTCGGCCAGTGCCGTGCGCGGAAACTGCAGGTCGCGCGCCTTCAGCTCCTGCAGGCAGACGACATCGGGCTTGGCTGCCGCCAGCCACGCCAGCAGGTTTTGCAGCCGGCTGTTGATGTTGTTGATATTGAAGGTGGCGATTTTCATTTGGCGATCAGGAAACGATCCGCCCTGTCCACGCCTTCACCGTCCCGGCCAGCGTCTTCAAATGATCGGCGGTCGAAAACCCCGACACGCTCTTGCGCGGCTTCAGGTCGTGGTCGCCATCCTCCAGCCAGATCACCTCGATGGCTTTGGAAAGGCCGTAGGTCGCGACCTCTTCTTTCGTGCCGAACTCGTCGCGGGTGCCCTGGAAGATCAGCGTCGGCGTCTTGAGGTCGGCGAGATGTTTTGTCCTGAGTTGCTCGGGCTTGGCCGGCGGATGAAAGGGATAGCCGAGGCAGACGAGGCCCGAAATCTCGCCCTTGGCGAACATCTCGTCGGCGACCATCGAGGCGACGCGCCCGCCCATCGACTTGCCGCCGATGATGAGCGGACCAGCGACGCCCCTCGCCCTCAGATCGGCGATGGCCTTGATGTATTCCGGGTTGACCGTCTCGGCACGCGGCGGCGGCTTGCGCTGGCCATAGCGTCGCGCCGCCATATAGTGGAATTCGAAGCGCGCAACCTGGAAGCCGGCTGTGGCGATCGCCTTGGCGGTGTCGGTCATCGAGGGGGAATCCATCGACGCGCCGGCGCCGTGGGCCAGCAGGATGGTGAGGGGGGCTGTGTCAAAGCCGTCGAAGAGGAAGCTAGTGGGCATCAGGCTGCTGGACCCCGATATAGTGGTAGGTGGTTTTGGAACCGTGAACTTCCTTACGCCACTGCTCCGGATGCAGGGAAACATGGGTGAAAATGGCTGCAAAAACCCCCACGAGCACGATGAAGAATGGCCGGCCGAAGCAAACGCGCTGCTTGTTCGACATACGGTCCTCGGGGCGCTGGGGAAATGGCCAAGTTCTGCGGTTGTAATATGTGCCCCAATTGATTTTGCTGTCTTCGAAAAAATTCCAGCCATTGCTCCAGTAGAAGAGCAGCTCGTGGGCCTCCTGCACCGCCAAAACGACGAAGCACGCGGTTAATCCCATACTCGAAATCTGAACAAGATTATCCACGGCAGCCTCACCCCGCCGTCCGCGCCAGCTGCAGATCGACGAACTGTATCCCCTTTTGCGCAGTGCGCGCCCATTCGCTGTCAGCATCGAGTTCGAGATAGCGCACCCAGTGGCGGCGGGCTTCGGTCAGATTGCCGGCGTCGAACTCCAGCCGGGCAAGGTTGAACACCGGATCGGCGTAGCTCTTGTCGAGCGCAATGGCCTTGACCAGATGCCGGCGCGCCGAGGCGATCTTGCCTTCGTCGCTCATCAGCCCGGCGAGGTTGAACCAGGCCTCGACGAACGCCGGATCGAGCTTGATCGCTCTTGCATAGTCATGCGCCGAGTCGGCCACGCGACCGGCGCCACGCAAGCAATTGGCGCGGTTGAACGCGGCGATGGCGTCGCTCGGATCGATGCTGAGGCAGCGTTGGTAGAGCGCCGCGGCATCGTCGTGCCGGCCCTCCTCTTCCGCGCTTTCAGCCTCGGCGAACAATTCTTCCAGCGTGTCGTCGCCGGCTGCGCTTGCGCTGCCGAGATCGAACAGCAGCTGGCCGTCGAGTTCGCTCTGGCCATCCTCGAGATAGATCTGATCGGGCCGGCCATGCTGCGAGCCGACATTGAGCGATTTGGCGGTGAGCGAAGCGACCGGACCGGAGCGATGCACGGAGCGCGCGATCGCGCCCCAGGATGCACCGCCGGCGACCAGCCCGGCATATTTGCGGGCAAGGATCAGATCGCGGAACGAGTAGGGTTCACAATCGTGCTCGAAGGCGTCGAACAGGCTGAGCAGGTCGAGGTCGGCACCGGACAGTCTGGACTGGTCGACGAGAGACTGCCTGGACAGCGAAGACGCCTCCGGCGCCTTCATCAGACCAAGCAGGCGCAGGAAGCCATTTTCGCTAAGGAGTGTTCGGCCAGCGGAGCCCTCGGCTGCAACGCGGCGCTCGATCTCGGCATCGCCGCCCTTCGCCGTGCCGGCCTTTGCGATCAGCGTTCGGCCGAACACAACATGGCTGGTGCGCCTGGTGACGCCGCGCCGCAACTGGCCGTGCTGACGCTCCACCTCACGGGCCGCGAGCCGCAGCGGAAATGCCGCCAGCGCGCCGATGGCGCCGAAGACGGCGCCCAGGATTATACCGGTCGGCGCCGTCACCCCTTGCTCTTGCCGACGGCCTTGAGCAGATTGGCCTTCAACGGGTTTTCCTTGGCCGCACCCGCCTTACCCTTGGCGGCAGGTTTTTCAGCGTCGTCGGCCTTGCTCTTCGACTTGGCCGGCGGCTTGGCTGATTGCGACAGGCTCGCCTTCAACGCGTCCATGAGGTTGATGACATTGCCACGCTCGGGCGCCGCCGCAATGATCGGCTTATGGCCCTTCAGTTTCTCGCGGATCATCGTCATCAGCGCGATCTCGTAGCGGTCCTCATAATTCTTCGGATCGAAGGTGGTTTCCTTCTGCTTGATCAGCGCTTCGGCCAATTGCAGCATTTCGGGATCGGGCTTGCCGGCAGGGATGTTGCCGAAATATTCAGCCGTGCCGCGCACTTCGTTCGGGTTCCTCAAGGTGCAGACGAACATGCCGTTCTCGCGCGCGCCGATCGTCACCACGCGCTCTCGGCTGGACAGGACAAGGCGGGCAATGGCCAGCTTGCCGGATTTGCGCATGGCCTCGCGCAGCACGGCGAAGGTTTCTTCCGCCATGGCGCCATCCGGCGCCATGTAGTACGGCGCATCCTGATAAATGACGTCGACCTCGTCTTCGTCGACGAAGGCCTCGATGTTCATCGTGTGATTGGATTCGATGCGCACTGCTTCGAGGTCGGCCTCATCGATGATGATGTACTGCTTGTCCTCGTATTCGTAACCCTTGACCAAGTCCGCGCGCTCGACGAGGCCGAGTTCAGGGTCGACCGGCTTCATGTTGATGCGGTTGTGGGTCTTCTTGTGCAATTGGTTGAACGATATGCGCTCGCTGGTCGTCGTTGCCGGATAGAGCCGGACCGGACAGCTGACGAGGCTGAGCTTGAGGTAACCTTTCCAACTTGCCCTGGGCGCCATGATACTCTCCTACGCGGCCACGCACTGACATTTCAGACTGAGCATGATCTTAACCGAAAACCGGTTCCCACGTTTCGGGATCATGCTTACTGCAGCGCTTCGTCCAAAGGACGAATGGTGCTGCGGAAATCCTACACCGGCCCCAAACATACCGGCAAATTCCTGACGAAACCTTCCAGGTGAGCTGGAGGGCACCGACGGAGGATAATTCAAATTGTCCGCATGGTCGATGGACTTGGGGAAGTAAGTCATGCCGGAGGGACAGCACCCCCCTCTGTCCTGCCGGACATCTCCCCCGCAAGTGGGGAGATTGGCAGCTTCAACCTTATCGCTCCTCTTGCAAGGTTTGCGATTGGCGAAAGCAGAGGCGACATCCGATCTCCCCCCTTGCGGGGGAGATGTCCGGCAGGACAGAGGGGGGGTGTGCCGGATCGCCAACACCTCCCGATCTACTTCCCCGAAAACAACGGCAAATCTCTTGCGAAATCCTCCATGTCCGCCCACGGATCGCCCGACGTCGCCAACAGCCCCGGCAAGGACGAATAGTTCAGATCCTGCGGCGCATCGATCGTCTCAAGGTCTGCCCAACTCACCGGCGTCGACGCCGGCAGGTTGGTGCGGGCGCGCAGCGAATAAGGCGCCGCGGAGGTGTGGCCGCGCGCGTTGCGGTGATAGTCGATGAAGATGCGGCGCTTGCGGTTTTCCTTGCCCATTGTGGTGGTGAAAGTGTCGGGCGCGGTGGCCGCTAGGTGCGTGGAGATGGCGCTGGTCGCCTGGTGCAGCTTCTTCCAGTTCTGCTTTTGCGTCACCGGCACGGTTATGTGGATGCCGCTGCCGCCGGATGTCTTGGCGAACGGCACCAGGCCGAGCCGTTCCAATTCGCCCTTGATGTGGACGGCGGCCTCGACCACCTCGCGCCAGGCGATGCCCTCACCCGGATCGAGATCGAAAACGATCTGGTCGGGCTTGTCGAGGCTCAAGCGATGCGTGCCCCAGGTGTGGAACTCGACGACGCCGAACTGCGCCAGCGCCAGATAGCCTTTTGCTCCCTCGACCGACAGATAGGATTTGGTTTCACCTTCGGAGTTGGTGGCGTCAAAAGTGACCACCGACGGCGGCATGCCGGTGAAGGCGTGGCGCTGGAAGAAACAGTCCTTCGGCAGGCCCGTCGGGCAGCGCACCAGCGACACCGGGCGGCCCATAATGTGCGGCAGCATGAAATCGCCGACCAGCGCGTAATAGACGGCGATGTCGAGTTTGGTCGGCCCGGTCTTGCCGAACAGCCGCCGCTCCGGATTGGTCACCCAGATGGTTGCGAGATCAGCTTCGGCGATCAGCCGCTTGCGCTTCGGCGACACCGGCGTCGACAGGCCGACATCGCGCAAGCCCCGAAACACACCGTGGCGCAGCGAATTGTCCGCCGTTCGGTTGGCGTAGTGGATGCGGGCCGACAGCATCGGCCGCACCCATTTCATCTCGCGCATGATCTCGCGCGGCACACCCTCGGGTGCTGTCGCGCCGTCGCGCAGCGGCTGCAGCCGGGCCAGCAAGTCGCCCGCCGTAGCGGCATCGAAGCCGGTGCCAACCTTGCCGCGATAGTGCAGTTCGCCATCCGCGAATTCAGCCATGCCGAGTGCCGCCAGTCCTTCGGCCGCGTCGGAAACGGTGTAGCCGGCGATGATGAAATCGCCGGTCTCCAGCGCCTTGACCTTGGTCCAGCTCTTCGTGCGGCCGCTCTGGTACATGGCGTTGGCGCGCTTGGAGACGACGCCTTCCAGCCCAAGGATCGAGGCCTGATCGTACAGCCCCTGTCCGTCGCCTTCGACATGGTCGCTCAGCTGGATGGCGGAGTTGGCGCCCTGTCCGGCTAGCAGTTCGGCGAGCAGGGCCTTGCGCTTTGCGAGCGGCGCCTTGCGGAGGTCCCAGCCGTCGAGATGCAGCAGGTCGAAGGCATAGAAATGGAGCTTGCTGCCCGCACCCGCCGACAGCGCATCCTGCAGCAGCGCGAAACGCGAGATGCCCTTCTCGTCCAGCACCATGATCTCGCCGTCGATGATCGCCTGGCTGAGCGGTAGCCGGGAAAAGGCTTGCGGCAGGTCGCCGTAACGCTTCGTCCAGTCGATGCCGCCGCGGGTGATCAACCTGACCTCGCCATCTCCGACATGCGCCATGGTACGATAGCCGTCGAATTTTATTTCGTGCAACCAGAGTTCACCTGTGTCTTCCACTGGCCCACCCGGTGGCTTCGGCACCTGCGTGGCGAGCTGCGGCTCGATGCGCGACGGCGGATCGCCCCTGACCGCACCGGGCAACGCACCGGGTTTCAGCGCGCCGGGTTTGGGGGGCAGGCGGGCCGGCTTTTTCGGCGGCGCCACCAGCTCCTCGATGCGCTTGCCGGACTTCACGCTTTCCGGCCGCGCTTCCAGGATGTCGAGGCCGGTATCGGCGGCGAGATCGCGCTCCTTGAACAGCAGCCAGTTTTTCTTCTCGCTGTCTTCGCCGGGCTTGGGCTTCAGACGGGTCAGCATCCAGCCGCCATTCAACTTGTCGCCGGCCAGCCGGAACTTGAAGGCGCCGGTGCGCAGGCTCTTGTCGACATCGTCCATCGGCGCCCACGTGCCGGTGTCCCAGACGATCATCGGCCCGCCGCCATATTCGCCTTCAGGAATGACGCCCTCGAAGTCGATATATTCGAGCGGATGGTCCTCGGTCTCAACTGCGAGCCGCTTGTCGGCAGGGTTGAGCGAGGGGCCGCGCGGCACCGCCCAGCTTTTCAGCACGCCGCCGACCTGCAGGCGCAAATCGTAATGGTCGGCGGTGGCGTGATGCTTGTGGACGACGAAGCGGTTGCCGTCGCCTGAAATGAGCCCGCCCGCCGGTTCCGGCGTCTTCGTAAATTCGCGCTTGGCGCGATAGGCCTTGAGTGTTGGCGGGGTTGGCATGGGTCAGGCGGGAGCGGCGGCGGACGAAGCTTCCCTGCGCCGTGTTCCTGCACAGTGCTGTCCCGCCAACATTTCAAATTTCCCAGCGCGGTGCGAAGGAACGGCGTTCACACTCAATCGTCGGTGGCCGGCGTCAGGTCTAGCTCGGCCGGGGACAGCCCTTGCTGGAGCTGGCTCAGCCGGAACTCGTCGACCCAGTAGGCCTCGCCGTCGACCAGCACGCGGGCCGAGTAGACGCCGCCGGAAAAGCTTTGCGCGGTGACGTAGACCTTGTGGCGGTCGAGCGCCTTGCGCACCGCGGCGCGCTTGGAATTCTGGCTGGTGACGGAACTGGCCATGGCTCACTCATACACAAGCCGCCCGGCATGGCGGCGGCATAAGGATGCTGGAGATCGGCCGCTCTGTCAATTTTGACCGCCTGCTTCTGGCAGCGCTACGATCCGACGGCAGCAAAAAACCGCTGCGCCTCGGCAGCGGACTTTGCAATGGCGACGACAATATTCGGTTAGTGGTCCGAAGGAATTATGAGCGCGGTGACGCGCGAGAGCTGCTGACGCCGGTTCAGCGTCGGCTTCTCGTAGATCTTCTTCATTGGTATCCCATGGCCCCCAATGGCCGCCGGCAAAGGCGCTTGCGGCTGGGTTTTGTCAAGGGAAGCGCTGTTCTTCCGCCGAACAGCTATGGAAACTGGAGGAGCGGCCGCTATAGTTTTCCTCAGCCCCAAGGAGAACGGCAATGACCCTCAGCACCCGCAAACTCGGCAGCCAGGGGCTGCAGGTCTCGGTGATCGGCCTCGGCTGCATGGGCATGAGCCAGTCCTACGGCCCTGCCGACGAGGCGGAATCGATCGCCACCCTGCACCGAGCCATCGAACTCGGCTGTACCTTCCTCGACACGGCGGAAGTCTACGGCGCCTATGCCAATGAAGAACTGCTCGGGCGGGCGCTGAAGGGCCGGCGCGATGAGGTGACCCTTGCCACCAAATTCGGCTTCCGCATCGAAAACGGCAGACAGGTCGGCACGGAGCGTGACAGCCGGCCCGACCATATCCGCGAGGCGCTGGAGGGCTCGCTGAAGCGGCTCGGCACCGACCATATCGACCTTTACTACCAGCATCGCGTCGATCCGGCGGTGCCGATGGAAGACGTCGCCGGCACGGTCGGCCGGCTGGTTGCCGATGGCAAGGTGCGCTTCTTCGGCCTGTCGGAAGCGGGCGCGGCGAATATCGGCCGTGCGCATGCCGTGCACCCTGTCTCGGCGCTGCAGAGCGAGTATTCGCTTTGGGAGCGCAATCTGGAGCCGGAGATCATCCCGCTGCTCAAAAAGCTCGGCATCGGCCTGGTGCCGTTCGCGCCGCTCGGCCGCGGTTTCCTCGCCGGCGACGTCAAGCGCGCCGAGGATTATCCGGAAGGCGATTTCCGCCGCGGCGACCCCCGCTACCAGGGCGCCAACTACGACGCTAATGTCGCGGCTGCGGCTGCGGTGCAGGAGGTGGCCGCGGCCAAAGGGGCAAAGCCCGCACAGATCGCGCTGGCCTGGGTGCTCGGCAAGGGCGACGGTTTCGGCATTGACATCGTGCCGATCCCGGGGACAAAGCGGCGCAAGTATCTGGAGGAAAATGTTGCTGCGGCCGCGATCACGCTCGAGCGGCCGAGATAGCTGCGCTCGACGCTGCCCTTGCGCCGGGCAAGGTCTCAGGGCCGCGCTACAATGAGCGGGTGATGACGACGATCGATCGGTAGAGGCGTCTAAGCTGCCAATCTCCCCCCTCGTGGGGGAGATGCCTGGCAAGGCAGAGGGGGGCGCGAAGGATCGCCCGCATCAAGTATTCTGCGTAGAGGTTAGCTCAAAGATGTAAGTGAAATTGGCCAATGTCGGCGGGACAGCGCCCCCCTCTGTCCTGCCGGACATCTCCCCCACAAGGGGGGAGATTAGCAGTTTCAGCCCCTCGCCTCACCTTGCGTAATCGATTTTCCTTGGCTAGCATCCCTGGGTCGGCGCCGAGCGGAGGAGACGTTGCGGTGGACCGGCTGGAGCGCCGTCGCGTCCGTTCGGGCGCTCACAGGACACTCCATTTTTGAATCGACGCAGGAAAATCCCGAGCCGCTAACGGTTTCGGGCTCCTGCATCCATGTGGGAGGATATCTGATGAACAGACGCGAATTCCTGTTGTCGACCGTGGCGACCGGCGCCATGGCGCTGGCTGTGCCCATGGCCTTTGCCGCCGACAAACTGACCATATTGGGTTCGGTGCCCAATCTCGGCTTCCCGTTCTTTGTGCACATGCTGAACGAGATCAAGGCGGAGGCGCAAGCGCAAGGCGTCAATCTGACCGAGAGCGACGGCCAGAACTCGGCGCCGAAGCAGACCGCCGACATCGAGGCCGCACTTGTGCAGAAGGTCAACGCCATCGTGATTTCGCCGCTTGACGTCAACGCGCTGGCGCCGGCGATCGAGGAAGCGGTCAAGGCCGGGGTTCCGGTGGTGACGATCGACCGCCGCGTCGACGGCGTCGAGGGCATTCTGGCCCATGTCGGCGCCGACAATGTCAAGGGCGGCGAGGCCGAGGCGCAGGCCATGGTGGCGGCGTTCCCCAACGGCGCCAAGCTGTTCCATTTGCAGGGCCAGCCGGGTGCCGGGCCCGCGATCGACCGCAACAAAGGCGTCCACAATGTGCTCGATCCGCTCAAGGACAAGTACCAGATCATCTTCGAGCAGACCGCCAACTTCGCCCGCGCCGAAGCGCTGTCGGTGACCGAGGCCGGGCTTGCCGCCAACGGCAAGCCGGACGCCATCATCTGCGCCAATGACGACATGGCGCTCGGCGCGCTCGAAGCCTGTGCCGCGCGCAACTTCACCGACGTCAAGATCTACGGCTTCGACGCGCTGCCGGAAGCGCTGGTCGCCGTGCGCGACGGCAAGCTCGCCGGCACTGTCGAACAGTTCCCCGGCGAACAGTCGCGCACGGCGGTGCAGATCGCGGTCGCCTTCGCCAGGGACAAGACCGAGCCGAAGGAGAAGCTGGTGCTGTTGACGCCGATCGTCATCGGCAAGGACAATCTCGACAAGGCGGAGAGGTTGAACGAGACGAAGTGAGAGTAAGGCCCATGACGGGTGGAGGTCGCGCTCTGTCGCGCCCCCCTCTGTCCTGCCGGACATCTCCCCCACTTGGGGGGAGATTGGCCGTCACGTCTGTTTTCGCCAATCGCCAACGCTGTAGAAAAAGTGCTGCCGGCAAAACTGCTGATCTCCCCCCGTGTGGGGGAGATGTCCGGCAGGACAGAGGGGGGCGCTGTCCCCCTGCCTATCGCAATCCGGGAGCAATGCTTGTCCGCCGTTGAGCCCACCGCATCATCGCCCCCGCTCCTTTCCGTCGAAGGCGTGACCAAGCATTTTTCCGGCGTCACCGCGCTCATCGACGTTTCGCTCGAGGTGCGGCCCAGTGAGATCCTTGGCCTGCTCGGCGAGAACGGCGCCGGCAAGTCGACGCTGTTGAAAATCCTGTCCGGCGTGATGCCGCCGTCAAGCGGCCGCATCGTCTTCGACGGCGCCGACTACGCGCCGTCCAGTCCGCAGGATGCGAAGCGGCATGGCATCGTCACCATCTATCAGGAACTGAGCCTGATCCCGACGCTGACGGTTGCGGAAAACATCTTCATCGGCCGCGCGCCGATCGGTCCGCTCGGGCTGGTCAGCTGGCGCAGGATGGAGGAGGCCTCGCGCGCGATCATCGCCCGCGTCGGTCTCGACATCGATCCGGCAACGCCGGTGTCCTCGCTATCGGTAGCCGAACAGCAGCTGGTCGAAATCGCCCGCGCTCTGTCGCTGGAAAGCCGCCTGATCATCATGGACGAGCCGACCTCGGCGCTGACCGAGACTGAGGTGCAGAAGCTTATGTCGATCATGGACAGGCTGCGCAAGGACGGTGTCGCCATCATGTTCGTCACCCACCGGCTGGAAGAAGCGTCCGCCATTTGCGACCGCATGACCGTGCTGCGGGACGGCAGGCTGGCCGGTCATCTCGACCGCGACGGCCGGCCCATCCAGATTCCGAAGATCATCGAGAAGATGGTCGGCCGCGCCGCCTCCGAACTCTACGCGCGGCCGACGCAGCGCGACGTCGCCGGCGAGGTCCGGCTCTCGGTGCGAGGCTTGCGAACGGTGCGCGATCCGCTGGCGCCGCACGCCATCGTGCTCGAAGGCGTCGACCTCGATGTGAAGGCCGGCGAAATCCTCGGCGTTGCCGGTCTCGTCGGTTCCGGCCGCACCGAGCTTGCCCGCGCCATTTTCGGCGCCGACCGCATCGCGGCGGGTAACATCACGCTGGACGGCAAGCCGATCGCCCCGGCCTCCCCCGCCGACGCCATCAAACTCGGCATCGGGCTGGTGCCGGAAGACCGCAAGCACCAGGCGATTTTTGCAGCACTTGGCATTCTCAACAATTTCTCCATCGCCTCGCTCGGCCGCTACAGCAATGGCGCCGGCTTCATGGCCGAACGGCGCGAGCGCGAGGCGCTGGCCGGCTATCGCAAGGCACTGTCGATCCGCATGGCTTCGCCCGAGCAGGCGATCGAGGGGCTGTCCGGCGGCAACCAGCAAAAGGTGATCCTGGCCCGCTGGCTGGCGCGCGACCCGAAAGTACTGATCGTCGACGAGCCGACGCGCGGCGTCGATGTCGGCGCCAAGGCCGAAGTGCACCAGATCCTGGTGCAGCTTGCCGCACGCGGCATCGCCATCATGATGATCTCGTCGGAGCTGCCGGAGGTGCTGGCGGTGTCGGATCGCATCGTTACGATGCGGCGCGGCCGTATCACTGGCGAAATGCCGGGCATCGAAGCGACCGAGGAAAAACTGATGGAACTGATGGCGCTCGACCGCAAGCAGGACGCAACGCAATGACCAGCACCACCGAACAGACCCAGCGCAGCGGCATCAACATCGCGCGGCTTCTGATGAGTTTTGGGCCGCTGATGTTCCTGGCGGTGTTGATCGTCATCTTCACCGTGCTGAAGCCGAGCTTCATCGATCCAATCAACCTGTTCAACATTTTGAGGCAGATCTCGATCACCGGGCTGATCGCGCTCGGCATGACTTTCGTCATCCTCACTGCCGGCATCGACCTGTCGGTCGGCTCACTGCTCGCCTTCTGCGGCATGGTGGCGGCGGTGGTGGCCAAGGGCGGCACCGCCAACACGCTGTCGCTGTCGACCACGGGCACGCAAGGATATGGCTGGTTCGCCGCCTTGCTTGCCGCCGTCATCGTCGGGGCGCTGGCCGGCGGCGTCCAGGGCTTTGCCATCACCAGGCTGAAAGTGCCGCCCTTCGTCGTCACGCTGGGTGGTCTCACAGTGTTTCGCGGCCTGACGCTGACCATCTCCAATGGTGGACCGATCTCCGGTTTCGACGCCTCGATGCGCTGGTTCGGCACCGGGCTCATCGGACCGGTGCCGGTGCCGGCGATCATCTTCGCGGTGGCGGCCATCCTGTGCCACATCGTGCTGCGCTATACGCGCTACGGCCGCGCCGTCTATGCCGTCGGCGGCAATGCCGAGGCCGCGCGCCTTTCGGGCCTGCGCGTCGACCGCATTCTGATCTCGGTCTATGTCATCGTCGGCTTCTTCGCCGGGCTGGCGGCCTTCGTTTTGTCAGCACGGCTCAACTCCTCCGAAGCCGTAGCCGGCATCGGCTACGAACTTACGGTGATTTCCGCCGTGGTCATCGGCGGTACCTCGCTATTCGGCGGCATCGGCTCGGTCGGCGGCACGGTGGTGGGCGCAGCGCTGATCGGCGTGCTGCAGAACGGGCTGCAGTTCAACAATGTCTCGTCCTACACACAAAGCATCGTCATCGGCCTGATCCTGATCCTGGCCGTGGCCTTCGATCGTTGGCTGAAGTCGCGGGTAAGGCGGTAAGGGATCGGCCATGGTTCAGATCAGGGCGATGGCAGAGAACGATGTAGCGTCGGTATCGCGGCTGCTGGGAGAGTCTTGGCGGCGCACCTATTCGTCGATCCTGGGACCTGAAAATACCGCGCGGCTCTCGGACGACAAGCATGCGCCCGAGCGGCTGGCAGAGGAACTTGGGGACGACAACAAGATGTCGTTCGTGGCCGAACGGCCGGACGGTTCGATCGCCGGCTACGCGATGGCGGCGATGGACGATCGTGGCGATGTCCTGCTCGACCGGCTGCACATCGACAAGACAGAGTTCGGCAGCGGGCTCGCCACCGACCTGCTGCACGCGGTGCTTGTCGCGCATGCCGGCATCCCCAGCATTGCGCTGGAAGTGATCGAGGGCAACGACCGGGCGATCGCCTTCTATCGCAAGCACGGTTTCGAAGTGGTCGAGCGCCACACGGCCGCGCACGGCGTTGGCGGCCACGCCTCGCTGATCATGCGCCGGCTGCTGTCGAGGGCGTAAGGAAGGGAACAGGCAGTGTGGAATAGGGAATAAGGTGGCGCGGATCGATACCCTACGCCTACAGCCTACTGCGCCGCCGCTTGCCGGCCGTCCTCGTCGTCCGGCATATCGAGAATTTCGATCAGCCGCGCCACCTTCGTTCCCGGCAAGCGGCGGCCCTCGTTGACCAGCGCCTCGTCGGCACCGAGCCAGGCGAACGCCTCGCGCAGTTCTTCAAGGGTGGCGCCGGTCAGCGCGATGTCGGCTATGACTGCCTCGTCTACCGGCCCCAACACCGAAATGATGTCGTCGCGTGTCATGGTCACCTCCATGCTAAGTGCCGGCCGGTCGTCGAGATGACGCCGAGACCCGGCCATCCAGCCAACGGATTGCGAGTAAAAACCGCCGACAAAGCAGAATCTGGGTCTTCTTTTCGACTAAGCAAGATGAACGCGCGCGCCTTTTGCCGTCAAGCAGCCGAGTGCGGATCGATGCTGTAGAGATGCACGGGATAGCCGGGACCGATGGCGTCGCGCACCCGGTCCGTCCAGGCGAGGACCGCCGGATAAGCCGCCAGCGCAAAGCCGCAATCTTCGGCACGGTGGCCGTAGGCATAGACAGCAATGTCGGCGATGGTGAGCGTGTCGCCGACAAGGAACGGCGTGTCGTTCAGGCTGCGCTCCAGCGCTGCCAGCGTGCGGGCGCCGGCTTCGCGCTTGGCCGGAACCATCGCCTGGTTGCGCTCCAGCCTTCCGGCCAGCGTCCAGAAGCGCAGGGAGCCGATGACCGGCTCGACATGGTACTGTTCGAAGAACAGCCATTGCATAATTTTCGCGCTGACATAGCGATCCGCCGGCAGCAAGGGCGTGCCTTCGGCGAGATAAATGAGGATCGCATTCGATTCGGCGATCGCACGGCCATCCTCGAGTTCGAGCACAGGAACGGCGCCGGCCGGGTTGAGCTTCAGGAAGGCGTCGGTGTGGCTCTCGCCCTCGAAAATCGACACCAGGCGGCTTTCATAGGGAATGTTGAGCAGGCCGAGCACGACCCTCGCCTTCCAAACGTTTTGCGACGGCAAATAATCATGAAGCGTGAGCATGGCTGTCCTTTCGCTGCGGTCGACGCCTGATTTGCACGGTGCCACGATCCCAGCCACCCGAATCCTGCAATGTGTACGCGCGGAAACAGATAAACTATACGCATGTAGAGTTTTATTGACTTCGCTGTATGTGCGATTTACCCGATAAACACTTGCGTCGGATAACTGCGCGGGCAAGCAATCAGTTTGCGTGTGAGAGGAATCGCAAGCATGAGCCTTTCGCGCCGAAGCGAGATCGCCGCCGAGGCCGTGGGGCCAACGATTGTCGCCGGCGAAATCCTGGTCGAGATCATGGCGACGGAACGGGGTTTCGGCTTCCTCGAGCCGCAATCGCTTGTCGGGCCATTCCCCAGCGGTGCGCCGGCGATCTTCATCGATCAGGTCGCCCGGCTGGGAGGCGGCGCCGGCATTATCGGCTGCGTCGGCCGCGACGATTTCGGCACGCTCAACCTGGACAGGCTGGAGCGCGACGGCGTCGACGTCTCAGCCGTCGATATCAGCGACCGCTTCCCGACGGGATGCGCCTTCGTGCGCTACCGGCCCGATGGTATCAGGGACTTCGTCTACAACATCGCCGAATCCGCCGCCGGGCAGATCCACCTGACCACTGCTGCGCGCCTGCTGGCGGACAGGGCCGGCCATCTGCATATCATGGGATCGACGCTGTCGGTGGCAGGGCTGAAGGAGATCGTCAGCTACGCAGTGCAGGCGGTTCGTGCCCGCGGCGGCTCGACCTCATTCGACCCGAATGTGCGCAAGGAGCTGATCGACGGCTCCGACGGCGCACTGTTTTCCGCACTCATCGACGATGCCGACCTGCTGCTGCCGTCCGGCGACGAATTGCTCGCTACGGCGGGCGTCGATGACGAGCACCGGGCGGTGGCGGCGCTGTTTGCCAGGGGCGTCGGCGAGATCGTGCTGAAGCGCGGTGCTGACGGCTCTTCCTGGTTCGGCGCCGACGGCGCCAGGATCGACTGCGCCGGTTTTCAGGTCGAGGAAGTCGACCCCACGGGCGCCGGCGATTGTTTCGGCGCCACCTACCTGACCTGCCGCCGCCAGGGGATGGAGCCCGGCAAGGCGCTGCTTTATGCCAATGCCGCCGGCGCCCGCAACGTCACCCGGCGCGGCCCGATGGAGGGCGTCACCAGCTTCGACGGACTCGATCAATTCATCAAGGGAACAGCGAGACGGACATGAGCGCCAACCCGCTTGCAGGCCTCGCCAGCGCGCGCAAAAACGGCTCGCCCTACGGCATCACCTCGATCTGCTCCGCGCATCCGCTGGTGATCCAGACGGCGATCAGGCGCGCCGTTGCCGACAGGGAGAAAAACCTGCTGATTGAGGCAACCTGCAATCAGGTCAACCAGTTCGGCGGCTATACCGGAATGACCCCGGCGCTGTTCGTCGCCTTCGTGCTGGAGATCGCCTGCCGCGAGGGGCTGGAAGCCTCGCGTATCATCTTCGGCGGCGACCATCTGGGACCGAACCCGTGGCGCGCAGAGCCGGCGGCGCAGGCGATGGACAAGGCCGAGGCCATGGTCGGCGCCTATATCGCGGCCGGCTTCACCAAGATCCATCTCGACGCATCGATGGGCTGCGCCGGCGAGCCGGCGGCGCTTGACGACGAGACCATCGCCACCCGGGCGGCGCGGCTGGCAAAGGCGGCCGAAACGGGCGCGCACGCCGCAGGCAGCACCTTGCCGGTCTACATCATCGGCACCGAAGTTCCCGCCCCCGGCGGCGTCGACCATGCGATCAGCGAGTTGAAGCCGACCGAGGCGGCGGCGGCGCGGCGCACGATCGAGGTTCACCGGGAGATCTTTGCCCGCGAAGGCCTGACCGAGGCGTTCGGCCGCGTCATGGCCGTGGTGGTGCAGCCGGGCGTGGAATTCGGCAGCCAGAATGTCGTCGCCTACGCGCCCGAAAAATCCAAGGGCCTGACCGGCTTGCTCGATGAGCAGCCGTCGCTCGTCTACGAGGCGCATTCGACCGACTACCAGACCCGTGCGGCTTTGACCGCGCTGGTCGCAAACGGCTTTCCTATCCTCAAGGTCGGCCCCGGCCTGACCTTCGCCTTGCGCGAGGCGCTTTACGGGCTCGACCTGATCGCCTCCGAAATGGCCAGGGACTATGGCGACCGGTCGCTCGCCCGCACCATGGAAAGCGCGATGCTGGCAGCACCCGGCCATTGGCACAGCCACTATCATGGCAACGAAGCAGAGCTCTATGTGCAGCGGCATTACAGCTACAGCGATCGCATCCGCTATTATTGGAGCAACCCCACCGCTGTCGCGGCGGTCGAGCGCCTGCGCAAGGCGCTGGACGACGTTGCCATTCCCGAAACGCTGATGCGGCAATTCCTGCCGGCGCTGCCGGCCGAACTCGGGCCGGCGGGCAATCCCGAGGCTATCCTTCTCGAAGCTGTCGATCAGGTGCTGGCCGACTATGACGCGGCCTGCCGTGGGACCTGAGTGCATTGCGCCGGGTTGATCTTTGCCTCAGCCCAGTGTCTCTGACGTTTCCATGAAACCAGCCATGTTCTTTCTCCTGTTCGCGGCCTCCCTGCTGGCGTCGCCGGCACGCGCCGACTGGAAGCCGGTCGAAAAGGTCGAGACCTACGCCATCGCAGGGCGGACCGGCCCGGAACTCTATGCCGCGATCGGCGAAGCCGGCCCCTTGCTCGGCAAGGGTCGGGTCATTGCGCACACCAATTTCAAGCTGACCTGGACCAGGGACTACAGGCCGCAAGGTGACGCCTGCGTGCTCAAATCGGCGCGCCCGAAACTGATCATCACCTACACCTTGCCAAAGCCGGCCGAACCGTTGCCGGCTTCCGTCCAGAAGAACTGGACGGTGTTCATCGCCGGGCTCGCCGCCCACGAGAGAGTGCATGGCGCAGCCATCGCCGAGATGGTGCGCAAGATCGAGGCGGTGAGCGTCGGCCTGACCGTTAATGATGACCCCGGCTGCAGCAAGATCAGAACCGAGCTGACGAGGCAACTCGTCCAGATCTCGCTGGCACAGCGGCAGGCGAGCCGCGACTTCGACCGGGTCGAATTCGGCCCCGGCGGAAACCTGCAAAAGCTGGTGCTGGCTTTTGTGAATGGGGGGTAGTTTGCCGGTGTGCCGTTCATTGCGCCGAGTGTTTCGAACGACAAGAAAACCGTCCGCATGGCCGCTTTACAGGCAGGCTTGGTAGCGCTACCGTCTGATCGTCACGCGACCTGTTGGGGGAATGGGAGACGGCCGCGAGGCGGGAGAGGAGCGGTTTCCTTCGGGGCGTCGCAAGAAGCATTCGGGAGGAGATCGATGGCGTCTGTCGTGATCGGCGATGTTTACAAATCGTTCGGGACCGTCGAGGTCCTGCATGGCGTCAGTGTGGATATCGACGACGGCGAATTCGTCACGCTGGTCGGCCCGTCGGGTTGCGGAAAATCGACCCTTCTCAGGATGATCGCCGGCCTGGAAAAGATTTCTCGGGGCGAGATCGCGATCGGGGATCGGGTCGTCAACAACGTTGCGCCGAAAGAGCGCGACGTTGCCATGGTGTTCCAGAACTACGCGCTCTACCCGCACATGACGGTCGCCGAGAACATGGCGTTCTCGCTCATGCTCAAAGGTGTTTCGAAGGCCGATTGCGCTACCAGCATTCAGCGCGCCGCCGAAATCCTCGGGCTGGTGCCATTGCTGACGCGATATCCGCGCCAGCTTTCCGGCGGCCAGCGCCAGCGCGTCGCCATGGGCCGGGCGATCGTGCGCGATCCACAGGTTTTCCTGTTCGACGAACCGCTCTCCAATCTCGACGCCAAGCTCAGGGTGCAGATGCGCGCCGAGATCAAGGAACTGCACCAGCGGCTCAAGACGACGACAGTCTATGTCACCCACGACCAGATCGAGGCCATGACCATGGCCGACAAGATCGTCGTCATGCATGACGGCATCGTCGAACAGATCGGACCGCCGCTGGAGCTCTACGACAGGCCCAACAATCTCTTCGTCGCCAGTTTCATCGGCTCGCCCGCCATGAACCTGATCAAGGGCGAGATCGTCACCGACGGGTCTCCGTCCTTTCGCGGCGCCGGGGGAATTTCCGTGCCGCTGGCCGGCGCGCCGGCGGTTGGCAACGGTCATCCGGTGGTGCTGGGAATACGGCCCGAGCATTTGCGGCTATCGTCAGACCAAGGCATTCAAGTCACCGTCGCGGTGGTCGAGCCGACCGGGTCGGAAGTGCAGATCATCGGCCGCACCGCCGGCGGCGACGAGATCGTCGCCAATTTCCGCGAACGCCATGCCTTCACACCGGGCGAATCCATACGGCTCTCTGCCGCGCCTGGCCTGATTCATCTCTTTGACGGCAAGACCGGAACACGATTTGAAACGCGTAACGGATGGTAAGGACCGCATAGCAAGGAAGATAAACCGGAGGAGACGACCATGAAATTCACGAGACGCGATGTAATCCGCACGACCGCAGGTGCCGCGGCGGGAGCTCTGGGAAGCCGGTTCGTCGGCTCGCCGGCTTTTGCCCAGGAGGGCTTGAAATACAAGCCCGAGGAAGGCGCAAAGCTGCGGCTGCTGCGCTGGTCGCCCTTCGTCAAGGGCGATGAGGATCAATGGCTGGCCAACACCAAGCGCTTCACCGAGGCGACAGGTGTCGAGGTTCGTGTCGACAAGGAAAGCTGGGAGGACATTCGCCCCAAGGCAGCGGTCGCCGCCAATGTCGGTTCCGGCCCGGACCTCATGTTCGTCTGGTTCGACGACCCGCATCAATATCCCGACAAGCTGCACGACGTGACCGAGCTCGGCGAGTATCTGGGCTCGAAATATGGCGGCTGGCACGACGGACCAAAGCAATATGCGACGCGGGACGGCAAGTTCGTCGGCCTGCCGCTGGCCACGATCGGCAATGCCATCGTCTATCGCGAAAGCTGGGTGAAGGAGGCCGGCTTCTCCGAATTTCCGAAGGACACGGCAGGCTTCCTCGAGCTTTGCAAGGCGTTGCAGGCGAAGGGACATCCGGCCGGCTTCACGCACGGCCACGGCGTCGGCGACGGCAACAATTACGCGCACTGGCTGCTGTGGAGCCATGGCGGCCAGATGGTCGACGAGAGCGGCAAGGTGGCGATCAACAGCCCCGAGACGCTAAAGGCGATCGGATACGCGCAGGAACTCTACAAGACCTTCATTCCCGGGACCGAAAGCTGGCTCGACGTCAATAACAACCGCGCCTTCCTGGCCGGCGAACTCGGCGTCATCGCCAACGGCATTTCCGCCTACAATACGGCCAAGATCAACAAGGACAACGATCCGAAGCTGGCTGAGATCGCCAAGGACATCCGCACCACCAACCTGCCGATCGGTCCCGTCGGGAAATCGGTCGAACTGTTCCAGGTGACCACCGCCGTCATCTTCAACTACACGCCCTACCCCAATGCGGCCAAGGCCTATCTGCAGTTCATGTTCGAGGATCCGCAGATGACCGACTGGATCACCTCCTCGGCGGGCTATTGCTGCCAGACGCTGAAGGCCTTCGACAACAATCCAGTGTGGACGGCCGACCCGAACAATGCCGCCTATGCCAAGGCCTCGGCGACGCTGCGCCCCAACGGCTATGCCGGGCCGCTCGGCTATGCCTCGGCGGCGACCATGGCCGACTATGTCCTGGTCGACATGTTTGCCAAGGCGGTGACCGGCCAGGCGACGCCGCAGGAGGCGATGGAGGAGGCGGAGAAGCGCGCCAACCGCTACTACCGCGTTTGATCACGGCACCGCCGGGCAGCGTCTAGTGCGCTGCCCGGCCCGTCGCACAATCCCATGGCGGCCATTGACGCCGTGACCTGATTCCCCGATGAGGAGCCCTCCATGGCCGTGCCGTCCGTTGCCGCCCAGCCGCGTCCGTCGATGCTTTCGCGGATCTCCGAAAGCCGCAACGCGCTGGGCTTCGGCTTCATGCTGCCGGCGGCGGCGCTGCTGCTGGTCTTCCTGACCTATCCGCTCGGGCTGGGCGTCTGGCTCGGCTTCACCGATGCCCGTATCGGCCGCCCCGGCATCTTCATTGGCACCGAGAACTATCAGTATCTGTGGAGTGACGCCGTCTTCTGGCTGTCCGTCTTCAACACCTTGCTCTACACGGTCAGCGCCTCGATCCTGAAGTTCGTGCTCGGCCTGTGGCTGGCGCTCATTCTCAATGAAAACCTGCCGTTCAAATCGTTCTTCCGCGCGATAGTCCTGCTGCCTTGGGTGGTGCCCACCGTACTGTCAGCCATCGCCTTCTGGTGGATCTACGATTCGCAGTTCTCCATCCTGTCCTGGGCGCTGCAGCAAATGGGCCTGATCGACCACCGCATCAATTTCCTCGGCGATCCGGAGAATGCGCGCGCTTCGGTTATCGCCGCCAACGTCTGGCGCGGCATTCCTTTCGTCGCCATCACGCTGCTCGCCGGCCTGCAGACCATTCCGCAGTCGCTCTACGAGGCGGCCACGCTCGACGGCGCCAGTCGCTGGCAGTTGTTTCGTTATGTGACTCTGCCGCTGCTGACGCCGATCATCGCCATCACCATGACCTTCTCGGTGCTGTTCACTTTCACCGATTTCCAGCTGATCTACGTGCTGACCCGGGGCGGACCGGTGAATGCCACGCATCTGATGGCGACATTGTCTTTCCAGCGCGGCATTTCCGGCGGCCAGCTTGGCGAGGGCGCGGCCATCGCGGTGGCCATGATCCCGTTCCTGCTGGCGGCGATCCTGTTCAGCTATTTCGGCCTGCAACGCCGCAAATGGCAACAAGGCGGCGGAGACTGACATGGTCAAGACGGCCGCGACAAGGAAGGCGAAACGTGGGGATATCGACGAAGGCGGCATGGGCTACCTGCAGAGCCTGCCGCGCCGCGTGGTGACGGTCTATCTGCCGCTGCTGGTGTTCGTCTTCGTGCTTTTGTTTCCGTTTTACTGGATGACGATCACGGCGGTTAAACCCAATCTCGAAATGACCGACTATGCGCAGTTCAATCCGTTCTGGGTGGTGCATCCGACATTGGAGCACATCCGCTATCTCCTGTTCGAGACCTCCTATCCGGGCTGGCTGCTCAACACGATCATCATCTCGACCGCCGCTACGTTCCTGTCGCTGCTGGCGTCGGTGTTCGCCGCCTATGCGATCGAGCGGTTGCGCTTTTCCGGGGCGCGGCAGGTCGGCCTCGGCATCTTCCTCGCCTATCTGGTGCCGCCCTCGATCCTGTTCATTCCGCTGTCGGTGATGGTGTTCAACCTCGGGCTCTACGACACGCCCTTCGCGCTCATCCTTACCTATCCGACCTTCCTGGTGCCGTTCTGCACGTGGCTGTTGATGGGCTACTTCCGCTCCATCCCGTTCGAACTGGAAGAATGCGCGCTGATAGACGGAGCGAGCCGGTGGCAGATCCTCACCAAGATCGTGCTGCCGCTGTCGGTGCCGAGCCTGATCTCCGCCGGCATATTCGCCTTCACCCTGTCATGGAACGAGTTCATCTATGCGCTGACATTCATCCAGTCCTCGGAAAACAAGACCGTGCCGGTGGGTGTGCTGACCGAGTTGGTGCGCTCCGACGTCTACGAATGGGGGGCGCTGATGGCGGGAGCGCTGATCGGCTCGCTGCCGGTGGTGGTGCTCTATTCGTTCTTCGTCGAGCACTATGTCTCGTCGATGACCGGCGCGGTGAAGGAGTGACGCGCCGGCTCACGCAAGGCGACCGGCGCGGTCAGATCGCGCCGATGATGCCGCCGTCGACGCGGATGTTCTGGCCGGTGATGTAGCCCGCACCTTCGGAAGCGAGGAAGGCGATGGTCGCGGCGATCTCCTCCGACGTGCCGTAGCGCTGCATCGGCACGCTGTCGCGGCGCTCCTCGGTGGCCGGCAGGCTGTCGATCCAGCCGGGCAGCACATTGTTCATGCGCACATTGTCGGCGGCGTAGGTGTTGGCGAAGATCTTGGTGTAGGCGGCAAGCCCGGCGCGGAACACGGCGGATGTCGGGAACATCGGGCTCGGCTCGACCACCCAGGCGGTCGAGATGTTGATGATGGCGCCAGCCCTCTGCTTGACCATCTGCGGCGCCACGATGCGCACCGGCCGGATGACGTTCATCAGATAGACGTCGAGACCGGTGTGCCACTGCTCGTCGGTGATTTCGAGGATCGGCGCGCGTGGCCCGTGGCCACCGCTGTTGACCAGCACGTCGATGCGGCCAAAGCGCTCGAGCGTCAGATCCGCGAGCCGCTGCAGATCGTCATTCGACTGGTTGGAGCCGGTGACGCCGAGGCCGCCAAGCTCCTTGGCCAGAGCCTCGCCCTTGCCGGAGGACGACAGGATCGCGACCTTGAACCCGTCCGCCGCCAGCCGCTTGGCCGCCGCCGCGCCCATACCGCTGCCACCGGCGACGACGACTGCTACTTTTTCTACACTCATTTTTCTCTCCTTGGGGTTTTGCGGCGTGTGTCTCGCGACTTCAAAGGATGATATAGCCGGTCTTGCCATCTGGTTCGAACCAGAAAGCCTGAAATCAAGCTGTAGAAAAACTCCTGCATGCCCGAAGCCTTCCTGAGCCTGCCGCCGTTGAATGCGCTGCGTGCCTTCGAAGCCGCCGCGCGTCATCTCAACTTCCGCATCGCCGCGCAGGAGCTGAACGTGACGCAAGGGGCGGTGGCGCAGCATATACGCGGGCTGGAGGCGGATCTCGGCGCAAAGCTGTTCGACCGGCTGCCGCGCGGCCTGGCGCTGACCGATGAGGGACGTGCCTATGCGCCGAACATTCGCCGCGCCTTCGAGCTGATCTCCAAGGCAACGCTGCTGTTGCGGCCCGAGCCGGCGCGGCTGACGATCAGCGTCACGCCGAGCTTTGCCACCAAATGGCTGATCCCCAAACTGCCGGAGTTCGTCGCACACAACCCGCTCGTCGATTTGCGCATCCTGGCCAGCCAAAGCCTGTCGAGTTTTCAGGCCGACGGCGTCGACATTGCGGTCAGGCAAGGCCGCCCGCCCTTCGGCGCCGGCCTGATGGTCGACCTGTTGTTCCCACAGCAGATCGTCGCCATCTGCAGCCCTGCCCTGCTGCCTACCGAGGCGAACGAGATCGCGACGGCCGATATCCAGCATCATGTCCTGTTGCACGACGCGCACAATCTGTGGCCGGAATTCATGGAGAGAGCGCTCGGGCTGAAGATGGCCACCGAGGCCAAACGCATGCGCTTCAACCAGACAGGCCTCGCGATCGACGCCGCCATTGCCGGCCAGGGCATCGCGCTGGCCAGCCGGTTTCTCGTCGCTGCCGACATTGCCGCCGGCCGGCTGGTGCAGCCGATCAACGCAGAGATGCGTGGGACGCACGATTTCTATGTCGTGATGCCGCGCAAGCAACGGCACCCAGAACCGACGCAAGCCGTGCGGCAATGGCTGCTCGATGAGGGCGACGCGGCGGGGCTGTGATGGATAGCCGATCTCCCCGCAAGGCGGGAGATCCGCAGCTTGGCCGACGCCGCCCCTTTCAGCCTCGCCGAGCAATGTCGGCCGCCACTGCCTTCGCCTCGCGTCCAATTTCCCTGAGCAGACCGGTGACCGGATTGTAGAAGCCGACGAGGTAGAGGCCGAGTTGCGAGGCGCGGGCGTTGACGCCACTGCGCTCCGGCTGCAATTCCACGGGCAGAAACTTTTCGTAGCCCGGGCGATAGCCGGTGGCGAGGATGACGGCGTCGAAATTTTCCTGCCTGCCGTCGGTGAACGCAGCGCCGCGCTCGGTGAAGCCCGCTATGTCGGGCGCGATCTTGATGGCGCCTTTGGTGATGGCGTCGACCGTGCCGACGTCGATGACCGGGATGCGGCCGACTTCGTCGATCTGTTGCAGGATGCCCTGTTTCGGCCTGACGATGCCGTATTTCTCGAGCTTGCCCAGCGCGAAATCGAGGATGATCGGAAACATCCAGTCGTTCAGCGCCTGCGGCATTGGCCGGCTGGCGATGCCGACCATCTGGATCGGCACGCCAAACAGCTGGCGCGGCACGATGTGGACGCCCTTGCGCACCGAAATGGTCGGACGCGCGCCACTTTCCACCAAGTCGAGCGCGATCTCGGCGCCGGTGTTGCCCATGCCGACGATCAGCACCGAGCGGCCGGCAAAGGGCGTCGCTTGCGTATAGTCGGCGCTGTGCAGCACCTCGCCCTTGAAAGCCTCGATGGCAGGGAGCCGGGGGATGATCGGCTCGGCATTGTTACCGCTGGCGATAACGACATGGCGCGCCTTGAGGTTGTCCGATCCTGTCTCGACCAGAAAACCGCCGTCCCCGAGGCGAATGGCTTTCACCGTCACGCCGAAGCGCGGGCGCAGATCGAATTTTTCCGCGTAGTCGTCGAGATAGCGGACCACCAGTTCGCGCGGCACGTAGCGCGGATAGTTTTTGGGAAAGGGCAGGAACGGCAGCGACGAGAACGACTTGACCGTATGCAGATGCAGCCGCCGATAGTGCCGCCGCCAGGCGGGCGCGATCTCCTGCGATTTTTCGAGCAGGATGAAATCCACTCCTGCCCGCTTCAGGCAGGCACCGACCGCAAGGCCGGCGGGCCCGGCGCCGACAATAACGACAGTGGTGTCCAAGCGATTCTCCTCCCGCTAGCTCCTTAGGCTACGCGTAGAAGCGCAGGCGGGACAAGGCGCGCCTCACCTTCTCCCCTTGTTGGAGAAGGTGGATCGGCGCGCTAGCGCCGAGACGCCTTCGCATCGCGGCGCGCACGCTGCGCATCCTGTCCGGTCTCGGCTCACCCCCGGTGACGAATGTCTATCCCGGCAATCGCCCCATGCTGTCGGACGGGCTGCCTGTCGCCGGCCGCACCGCGACCGAAGAGCTCTACGTGCATGGCGCATGGCCCAATCGGCATGCATGCCGCCCCCGCCACCGCGCGCTGGCTGGAAGAGGCCGTGGTTCGGGCGATGGCAATCCGAAGCAGACATGGCTCCGGCCACAGCGATTTGCGGGATGGGAAGGGTGAGGCTGCGCGACGTCGTGTCGATCTAGCCCGCCACCAGCGCGAAGGGAGGCGTTCCTCCCTAGCCGACATGCTCGGCGCGCAGCTTCTTCTTTATCTGCTCGAGCGCTGCCTCGCCGCCCCTCGCCAGTTCATCGGCGATCCTTGCCAGCTTGTCATCGGCGTTGCGGTATTTGCTGCCCCAGGCGCCGAGCGTCGCCAGCACCGGCAACAGGTCGATGCCCGCCTCCGTCAGCTTGTAGATCGCCTTGAGCTTGTGCGTGGGGTCGTCGCTTCTGGTGACGATGCCCTCATCCTGCAAGGTCTGCAGCCGCTCGGCCAGGGTGCGCGACGAGATGCCTTCGCCTGATAGCAGAAACTCCCGGAAGTGCCTTTTTCCGGCGAAAATCATGTCGCGGATGATCAGCAGCGTCCAGCGGTCACCGAGCAATTCGAGCGATAGGCTGATGGGACAGCCGGATCTTTCCCTGGTCGACATTTAAATGCTTCCATTTTTAAATCACTTTACTATTGACATCATTTTTCACTCATGTCAATGGTTCCGAAAGTAAAGCAATAACCAACGCCGCCTGACCTGGCGCTGGTGACACCAGAGCTCAGGAGAACGACGATGAGAAAACTGATCCTGCAGATACAGATATCGGTCGACGGTTTTGTCGGCGCGGCCGGCGATGAGCACTGGCAGCTCTGGGAATGGGGCGCCAACTGCCCGTGGGACGACGACTTGAAGCAGGATTTCAACGCGGTGTTCGCCGGCATCGACACCATTCTGCTCAGCCGCAAGATGGCCGAAGAAGGCTATCTAACCCATTGGGGCAATGCGGCAAAAAACTATCCGCGCGATCCCTTCTACGCCTTTGCGCAGCGCATCGTCGAGGCGCGCAAGGTGGTGCTGAGCGACAAGCTCGCGGCATCGCGGTGGGAGCGCACGACGGTTGCCAGCGGCAACCTGCCGCGCGAGGTCAAGGCGCTGAAAGCTGAAGGTGAAGGCGACATGGCGGTATTCGGCGGCGCCGGCTTTGCCTCGGCGCTGATTGCAGCGGGACTGGTCGATGAGTTCCAGCTGTTCATCAATCCGGCCGCGCTGGGCGACGGCGAGCGGATTTTCGACCGTGGTGGCTTCCGGAAATTGCGCCTGCTCGGCTCTAAAGCCTATGCCTGCGGAATGGTGGTGAACCGCTACGCGCCGGCAATGTGAAGCAGTTCAGCGATTGAATCCGTGGACCGCTTCAACTCTTTGTTTTTGCGAGAACTCCGGACGGATCACCGCAACCCGCTCCTCGTGAACCTGCGCTAGAAATTGATCTCGACCGAAGCGGCACTTCGCTTTGCCGGCCCGTGAAACACCGCCTCGATGTTGTTGCCGTCGGGGTCGAGCAGGAAGGCGGCGTAGTAGCCGGGGTGGTAGGGCCGCTCACCCGGCGCGCCATTGTCGGCCCCGCCGGCATTGAGGCCGGCCCTGTAGAAGGCATCGACCATGGCGTTGTCGCTGGCCTGGAAGGCCAGATGATGGCGCCCGGTCAGTTGTCCTCTCGCCGCCCGGCTGTCGAGGCTTGAGATGAACAGTTCGTCGGCCCAGAAATAGTCCTCGGCCTCGCCGCCGATCGGAATGCCGAGCACCTTGAAGACGGCTTCATAGAAGCGCCGGCTCGCCTCGAGGTCCCTGACCACCAGCTGGACGTGGTCGATGAGGCGGCCGCGATGCAGTTCCATGAGCGATCTCTCCCGTCGCGAGACCACAAAGCTAGTGCCGCGGAGCGGCTCGTCAATTCGGCAGTCTATCTTGTCGGCGCGCTTGGCAGCCTTACACCCTGCTTTTGTCATATCCGGATGGACTTCCACGCAGACCGGATAAAAAATGCAACCGGATTGTCGGATTCGAAATCCCGCCAACGTCCTTCGGACGCAAGCGGCGCAACGGAGCTGGAGCGAGTGGCGCCGCATCGAAACCGATCTCGGGAGAAGAGCATGAACAATTCCTACCGTTGGGTGATCGTCGCGTGCGGCGCGCTGATGACCTGTGTGGCGCTCGGCGCGATGTTTTCGCTGGCGATCTTTCTCGAGCCGATGGCGCTCGACACCAACTGGTCGCGAACCGGCATTTCCAGCGCCATGACGCTGAATTTCTTGGTGATGGGTGCAGGCGGTTTCGCCTGGGGCGCCATCTATGACCGTGTCGGCGCCCGCCCGGTGGTTTTTGCCGGCGCGGTGCTGCTCGGCCTGTCGCTGGTGGTGGCGAGCCGAGCCCAATCGCTGCTGGTCTTCCAGCTGAGCTATGGCGTCATCGTCGGGCTGGCGGCCAGCGCCTTCTTCGCGCCGATGATCGCGCTGACCACCGCCTGGTTCGAGACCCATCGCAGCCTGGCCGTGTCGCTGGTCTCGGCCGGCATGGGCGTGGCGCCGATGACCATTTCGCCCTTCGCGCGCTGGCTGATCACGGCCTATGACTGGCGTACCGCCATGTTCGACATCGGGATCATGGCCTGGGTGCTGTTGCTGCCGGCCGTCTTCCTGGTGCGCCAGCCGTCGGCGGCGGTCGCGGCAGCGGGTGGCAGCGCGCCCGCGCCTGCCGCGGCCCCCGGCATGTCAGTCGGCCAGGCGCTGCGCTCGCCGCAATTCCTGGTGCTGGGCATGACCTTCTTCGCCTGTTGCGCGGCGCATTCGGGGCCGATCTTCCACATGGTGAGCTATGCCATGTCGTGCGGCGTGGCGCCGATGGCAGCCGTGTCGATCTACAGCGTCGAGGGCCTTGCCGGCCTTGGCGGGCGCGTGCTCTACGGCGTGCTCGGCGACAGGTTGGGCGCCAAGCCGGTGCTGATCGTGGGCCTCGCCATCCAGGCGGTGGTGATCGCCGCCTATCTCGCCGTCGGCAATCTCGAGCAGTTCTATCTCCTGGCGATCATCTTCGGCGCCACATATGGCGGCGTCATGCCGCTCTATGCGGTTCTGGCGCGCGACTATTTCGGGCCACGCATCATCGGCACGATACTTGGCGCCGCGACCCTGTTGTCCAGCCTCGGCATGTCGTTCGGCCCGCTCGCCGGCGGCATGATCTTCGACGCCTATGCCAGCTATTCCTGGCTGTTCATCGGCTCGGCGCTGATCGGCCTCGGTGCTGCCGGCATCGCCATCGCCTTCCCGCCGCAGCCCGGCCGAGAGAGGCTGCAGGCGGCATGAGCGAAATTTCCCCTCGAGGGGAAATACTCATCACCCTGTCCCCGTTCCCGAGCGCAGCTCTTCTCTGCCCTCGTCGTCGCGGCTGAGCCTGGCGTCCGAGATCAGCACCACCGGGCATTGGCAGCGCTGCAGCACGCCGGTGGTCGTCTCGCCGAAGAAGAGTTCCTCGCCAGGGCGCCGCGCCACGCCGATGACGATCAGCGCCGCCCCCCTGCCGGCCTGGCGGGCAATGGCATCGGCGGCGGCGGCCCGGCTGCGGATGGCCGTCTCGATCTCGACGCCATAGCGGTCGGCTAGTGCGACGGTATCCTTCAGCACCGCCTCCCTGCGGCGATGCGAGACAGTGTCGCGCGGTTCGTCGCGGCCGACGCGCGCGACATAAAGTATCTTGACCCGCGCACCCGTGACCGCTGCAATCGCCAGCGCCATTTCTGCACCGGCGGGCGATCGCGGTGCCGTTGACCGGAACCAGAATCTTCCCGCCTTCAGGTCCTAGCCTTGGCATCTGGCGGCCGGCGCCGGTCGCCTTCAGCACCAGGCATAGCGGGCCCTCGAAGGCGCCGGCGATCTCGTTGATGCGGCGGGCAAACCCACCTTTCGACGTGACCGCGCGGCCGAGCCCGATCAGCAGCAGCCCATAGCCTTTGCGCGCCTCCTTGGCAACCGTTTCGGCCGAAAGCTCGGCCTCGTGGCGCCGCGTGACAGGCGCCGCGCGGGCCAGCTCCTCGTCCGAACTCCTGGCGGCCTCGCGGCTGTCCTCGGCACCCTTTTCGATCGGCTCGAGCTTCGCATCCGTGCCGGGCTCGGCCTCCTCCCCCTCGCCTCGGGCATGCAGCACCGTCGTCGGCCTGCCGGCGCCCACGACTCCTGCGAGGTAAGCAGCAAAGCGGCCGACAACGCCCTCATCGGTCACCACCAGCAGTCGTTCCAGATTGGCGATGAAGCCGCGTTGGTCGATCTCCTCGCGCTCCAGACGCTTCTTCTCGGTCTCGCCCATCGGCAAGCGGCCGAGTGCCCAACGCAAGGTCGGCGGCATGGCGAGCGTGGTGATGACGGCCATGGTCACGATCATGGTGAAAAGATTGTGCGACAGAACGCCGATCGACAGGCCAATAGAGGCGACGATGACTTCGGTCGAGCCGCGCGCGTTCATGCCGCAACCGACGGCGATGCCTTCCTTGCGGCTCAAGCCGGCAAGCTCGGCGCCGATGAAGGCGCCGGCGAATTTGCCGAAGCTGGCGATCAGCACCAAAGCGGCCGTGAGTAGCGCAAGCTCGTGGTCAACAAGCACGGTGAGATCCGCCGAAAGGCCGGCGACGCCGAAGAAAACCGGCATGAACAGCGCCATGATGACGCCGCGCAATTGCCCTTCGATATGACGCGACAGGATCGGCGATTACCCAACCAGTATGCCGGCGACGAAGGCGCCGAGCACGGTGTGGACGCCGATCAGATCGGTGATCAGCGCCATTGCGCCCATGATGGCGAGAATGACGGTGACGACGGCGTATTCGCTGCGGAACGTATCGTTGGTCCAGCGGATGGCGTCGAAGACGATGCGGCGGCCAATCGTGAAGGAAAACCCCATGAAGGCGGCGACGCCGACAATGGTGAAGGCAAGGCTGCCGAGCTCGATGCGCCCCTTGGTGGCGATGCCGATGGTGATGGCGATGATCACCCAGCCGATCGTGTCCTCGATGATGGCCGACGAGACGATGATCTGACCGAGATCGCGGCGCATGAAGTTCATCTCGCGCACCACCATGGCGACGATCTTGACCGAGGAGATCGACAGCGCCGTGCCGAGGAAGAGACCGGCGACAATGCGCTCGGTTCCGTCGGCCAGCAGCGAGGCCGGCATGAACTGTGCGGCGGTGAAGCCGAGCGCGAAAGGCACGGCGACGCCCGCGGCGGAGATGGAAAAGCACGCACGGCCGACCCTGCGCACCAGCCGCAGATCCGTCTCCATCCCGGTGAGCAACAGAAGCATCAACACGCCGAGCTGGGCGATGGCGCTGATCATGCTCTTTTGGGTGGCGTCGCCTGAAAAGATCACGCGTTCTGCTTCCGGCAATAGCCAGCCGAGCAGCGATGGCCCGAGCAGGATGCCGCCGATGAGCTGACCCATCACCGCCGGCTGGCCGAGACGCTCCAGCAATTCGCCGATGCCGCGGCCGACGAGAAGCAGAAGGAGGATTTCGAGAACGAAAATGCCCTCGCTGGACATGCCGGTCTTTTCGGCTGCCAACGATGCGGCCGGCATGAATGCCAAAGCTGCCACGGCAAGCGCGACCGACCGGCGCCGGTTGACCACGAAGGACATGCACCCCCTCATTGTGCCCGGTATAACGTTTGCGGGCGAGATCGGTTGCACGCCACGCTCCCTTGGCGCGCCGCAGGTTACTCATTACCTGAATCGCATAACAGGCCTATCTGACTGCGGATAAACCGCCGAGACCCGGGCCGGCGACGGAACATTTTCAACCGATTGCGCGTTGCGCAGATGGGGATGACCGGCGTCGTTTCGGCCGGCCATGGCGTTGGGAGGCGCATGGCAAGGGATGTCCCAGGTCAAGACCGTGAAAACCGACGAAGCGGCTGCAGCGCCGCGGGCGTCTGATGCGTTCGCGCTGAAGCTCACCTCATCGGAATTCGTGGCCACCATGTCGCATTTCCACCGCGCCGAAATCGCCCGCATGGCCGGCTGGCGCGACCGGCTCGACCGTACCAGCAACTGGGCGATTACTGTCGTCGCCGCCATGCTCTCAGTCTCACTCTCGACGCCCAGCGCCCATCACGGGGTGCTGCTCTTTGCCATGCTGCTGACCACGCTGCTGCTATGGATCGAGGCGCGGCGCTATCGTTTCTTCGACGTCTACCGGGCCAGGGTGCGCCAGTTCGAGCGCTATTATTTCGCGCAGATCTTCTCGCCGCAGCCCGACTACGCCTCCAACTGGCTGGCCATCGTCGGCGAAGGCCTGCGTTCGCCGCGCTTCCTGATCTCGCAACGCGCGGCGTTGGTGCGCCGGCTGCGCCGCAACTACATTTTCATGTACACGATCCTGATGCTGGCGTGGGTGCTGAAGATCACGACGCCCAGTCTGCAGCGCGAAGGGTCGCCGATAGGCTTGGGCGCGTCATTTCTCGACGCCGCGCGCGTGGCGCAGCTCGGCCCGGTTCCAGGCATCTATGTCGTGTGCATGGTCGGGCTGTTCTATGTCGGCCTACTCGCAGCCGCTTTCCTCATCTCAAGCGACGAGGGCGAGCTTTCGCATGGCACCGTGCATGTCTGAGAGCGGCCTCGAAAAGCGCAATCTGCCGCGGTGATCTTCAGCAGACATTGTCGACCATCAGAGCGGTCGCTTCCGACCGGCTTGCGGCTTCCTCAACTGGAAGCCGTGCGCGATGGCGCTTGTAGGCGGTGAGCGCGATGACCAGCACGCAGCATACGGCGTTCAGCCAGTTGATCGCCGCCAGAGCGGGATCGTTCAGATTGATGTGGGCGTAGAGTCCCGTCGTGGCGTTGGCGCCTGTCCACAACAGCCAGGTCGCGTAGGAAATCGCCGACGCCCCGTGCCTGTCCCGGGCCACCCGCACGATCTGCGGCAGGTAGGACACCACGCGCAAGCCATTGAAAATAGTGAAGAGATAAAAAGACAGATCAGCAAGTGTCATCCGAAACCCCTGTCATGGCCGGACGTCCCATAGCGTTCCTTGCAGTGGCGGCATGTGAGCCCGTTCACATGCCGGCTTCGATTTTCTTGTTGCGGCCCGGCACCCGGATTCTTTCGCCATGTGGGCGTTCGCCGTGAGCCAGCCCGACGAGGTCGACATGAACCAGATCCAGTTTCGGCCGACGGCGCGGGAGTACTAAACAGATCTCGTGCTTGGGCAAAGTTCGGGTTGACCGCTGCCAAGAGCGCGGCGACTATCCCTGCAACGTGCAGGAGGACATGAGAATGGACGAACCCGATCGCTGGCGGCACATGGCGAGCGCGCCCAAGGACGGCAGCCGCATCCTGGTCACGGTCAGGCCATCGGAACAGGGGCCGGCCGAGGTCGACCTCGCTTACTGGTCGCGCGCCGACCAGTTCGGCACGGAGGGCTGGCGCTCTTCCGATTCGTCGCCAGGACGGGTGATCGAATACCCCGAACCGGAGTTGAAATGCTGGATGCCGCTGCCGACGGCCAATCTGAGCCGGGCTTCAATGCCAAGTCCGTGGCAAGGCGAAGACGTCCCGCTGCTCGACGGCTCCGGGATATGATCTCGGCGGGACGTTTCGCACCATAAGGCGAACGCCGCCGGCCGCGGCCTTATACGCTGCCGGCCGATCTGGGCCGGCGCACCGATCGCACCATGCCGCCGGGGCCGCTGCCGCAGAAGAAGCGGTCGCCGCCGTCGGATTCGAGCCCGGAAACGCCCACCCCTGCCGGCATGTCGAGCCGTTCCAGCACCTTTCCGCTTTGCGGATCGACGCGCCGGACATCGCTCTGGTCGCCTTCCCAGGTGCCGTGCCAGAGCTCGCCATCGACCCAGGTCACTCCGGTGACGAAGCGGTTCGAGTCGATGGTCCGCAGGATTTTCCCGGTCTCGGGATCGATCTGGTGGATCTTGCGCTCCCGGTTCTGCCCCACCCAGAGCGTGCCCTCGGCCCAGGTCATGCCGGAATCGCGGCCGCCGCCGGGCGCCGGGATGGTGGAGAGCACCTTGCCGGTATCCGGGTCGATCTTCTGGATGCGGTCCCCGGCGAGCTGAAACAGATGCCGGCCGTCATAGGCGGTGCCGGCATGGGCGGCGACATCGATCGAGCGCAGCGTCTCACCGCTTGCCGGATCGAAGGCGGTCAGCCGCTCGCCCGTCGCAAACCAGACATTCTGTCCGTCGAAGCTCACGCCGTGCACGGTGTCGACATCAGGAAAGGGCCCGTATTCGCGCAGGATTTCCGCTGCTGAATGTTTCATGTCCTGGTCCTCGATCATGGTCACCTTTCCTAGCCGTTCGGCAGCGGCGACGGGAGTAACAAGGTGGTCGTGAAACCAGCGACCGGTGGCGTCATCCAGCGCCGCGCCCGGCCGTGGCCGAAGGACTGCACTTTGCCGGTCTCGGCCAACTGCTCGAGCGCCCGCTGTACGCTGCGCTGTCCGGCGCCCAGCGCCAGCGCCAACGCCGAGCTGGCCCAGGATTCACCATCGGCCAGGAAGGCCAGCACCGCGGCGTGCCGCTCCTCGATCGGCCGCGCCAGCACCGCCACGGAGCCTGCTTCGCGCGGCTTTAGCGCAAAGCCCTGGCTGGTCGCGCCGATGCCCGCCAGCGGCCGCAATTCGGCGCGCAGCCGGCCGATCTCGACCCGCAGCCTGGCGCGATGCGATTCATCGGCATGCCGGCCGCCAAAGGCGCGGGCAATCAGCGTCGCCCTCGGCACATCCGCCGGCCAGGCTTCGGCAAGCGCGCGCGCCAGCGCAAACAGCACCGGCCGCGTTGCCAGCGAGATCGTTGTTTCCTGCTTGTGCACGATATAGCGGAACGTATCGACGACCAGCGCGCGCGACGCCTGCAGCGCCTCGACCTCTTCGAGCAACAGCGGATGCTCCTCGCCGCCTGCGATCAGCCGCGCCGCCGGCGTCTCCAGCGCCAGGAAGGCGCTGTCGACCTCCGCCATGAGACCCGGAATGCCGGCCCGGCGGGCGGCATGGCGCGCCCACTCAAGGGCTGCGCGCGCGGCCTTCGTCTTCAGGCGCCGCATGGCGATGCCGGCAACCGCGAGTTCATGCGCGGCGCGTGAGGCCGGCGGAAGCGGCGACGGATCGAGCCCAGCCAGCACGTCTTCAGCCTCGTCGAGGCGGCCGATCAGCAGCAGGCGGCGCACTTTGAGATGCCCGGCATGCGCCGCGTTCAGCCGGTCGCCATGCTTTTCCAATGTCGACCGCGCCGCGTCGAGCGCCTTGGATGGCCAGCCGAGATCACGCGAAACAAGTGCGATCTCGGCTTCGGCGACAACGCACCTGGCGCGCGCCACCGCCTCCTTTGGACCGAAGGCACGGCCGGCCCTACGCAACAGTACTTTGGCGCGATCGAAATCGCCGAGCTGCGCCATGGCAATGCCGCGCAACGCCAGCGCCGGGGCATCCTCGCGCAAGGCGACGCGGTCGAGTGCCGCCAGCGGATTGCCCGCCGCCAGCGCCAGCCCTGCCGCGGTGATCAGCGAGTCCATGCAAATCCCGTCACATTTGTAACTCCCACCGCTCCCTTATCGGCCCTAACTTAAGTCACCACCGCCAAGCAGCAAGCCGCGGACGGCGACCTAGCCATCTGGACTGGTTGAAGACGCCCAGGCCTGCGTTGACGGCAATATTCGCATTCGCTAGCCTGAGCATCTCAGACAGTCGTGTTAAGCTTCTCAATAAGGAAAAACCGACCATGCCTGCTTCCGAGGACTTCGAGCCCACCGTGCGGCCTCGCCACCCCTGCTGCGGTGGCCCGCCTGCAAATGCCGTCACATTTGTAACTCCGCCCTCGCCGCCTCGCGGCCCTAGCCTGCCTCACGATCAACAGGCAACGACAAGCCACAACGGCTCAACAACTGGCAAAGGAAACAAGCAATGACCCAGCACGTGGCAATGAAGACCCCACCGGTCGTTTCAAGGCAGGAATGGGAAGCCGAGCGCGAAAAGATGCTGGTGAAGGAAAAGGCAACGATGCGCGCCAGGGACGCGCTGTCGGCCGAGCGCCGGCGCATGCCATGGATGGAAGTAGACAAGGCCTATGTGTTTGAAGGTCCCAACGGCAAAGCGAGCCTGCTCGATTTGTTCGAGAGCCGGCGCCAGTTGATCGTCTACCGCGCCTTCTACGAACCCGGCGTCCACGGCTGGCCCGAACATGCCTGCCGCGGCTGTTCGCTCGGCGCCGACCAGGTCGGCCATCTCGCCCATCTCAACGCCCGCAACACCACGCTTGCCTATGCCTCCCGCGCGCCGCAGGCCGACATTGCCAGCTTGAAGCAGCGGATGGGTTGGGAGATGCCCTGGTACACAATCACCGACAGTTTCGACAAGGATTTCGGCGTCGACGAATGGCACGGCCACAACGTGTTCATCCAGGACGGCAAGAAAGTGTATCGCACCTACTTCATCAACAACCGCGGCGACGAGCAGATGGGCACGGTCTGGAGCTACCTCGACGCAACGCCGCTCGGCCGCCAGGAAATCTGGGAGGATTCGCCCGAAGGCTATCCGCAGACCGAGCTCTACAGCTGGTGGAACTGGCACGACAATTACGACGCCGCACCCGACAAGACGTGGGAGGAAGTGTCGGCGGCCGGCGAAGCCGCGTTCCGCAACAAGGACGGCAAGTAAGGACCTGGAGCGGCGCCCATCCAGCTTGGTTTCCTGTCCCTCACGGGACAGGAAACCCGGGCATTGATCATCAAGGGATTATGACCATGAGCGATATCGGCACAGGCACCGGCAGTGAGGTCCCTCAACGCTCCGATGCAGTTTCTCTCCGCACCGCCGAGTGGCTATGCCTCGCCGCGGCCCCTGTTTTCGCCGTGATGGCGCTGCTCACCTGCATTCACGCTGGCGACGGCGTCATGTCGTGCCTGGGGGCCGATGCCTCCCCGCTCACCGGCATGCCGGTGATGTATCTCTTGATGAGCGCCGTCCATCTGGCGCCCTGGCTGCGCGTGATTTCCGGCCGGCCGGTCCGGCGATAGGCTGGACCGCCGCCGCCATTCTACCGCTCTTTACGTCGGAGAGAGACAATGAAGCTGGTCAGGCTGAGAGCGCCGGGCGGGTTGGACAAGCTCGACCTGGTCGAGGAGGATCAGCCCCGGCCTGGGCCGGGCGAAATGCTGGTCAGGATTCGCGCCTGCGCGCTGAACATGCGCGACGATTTCGCCGTACAAGGCAAGGTGCCGCTCGCCGACGGCCGCGTGCCGCTGTCGGATGGCGCCGGCGAGGTGATCGCGATCGGTGACGGCGTCGACACGTTCAAGCCGGGCGACAGCGTCGTCAGTGTTTTCTACCCCTGGTGGCTGGCCAGCGACATGAGATCCGATACAAGCCGCGACATTCCCGGAGACAGTTTCGACGGCTTCGCCAGCGAGTATGTGTGCATGCCGGCGCAGGCCTTCACCACGGCGCCGGCGGGCTATACGCATCTCGAGGCGGCAACGCTGACCTGCACGGGCGTCACCGCCTGGCGCGGCCTGGTGACATGCGGCAAGGTAAAGCCCGGCGACACGGTGCTGATCCTTCGCACCGGCAGCGTGTCATTGTTTGCGCTGCAATTTGCCAAGGCCGCCGGCGCAAGGGTCATCGCCACGTCGTCCGATGAAGAGAAGCTGGAGAAGCTCAGACGACTCGGAGCCGACAGCGTCATCAACTACAAGGCGGTGCCGGAGTGGGGCGGCAGGGCCAGGGAACTGACGGACGGACGCGGCGTCGATCATGTGATCGAGGTCGGCGGACCGGCGACGCTGGCGCAGTCGATAGCGGCCTGCCGGACAGGCGGGCATATCGCACTCATCGGCGTCCTGACCGGCTTTGCAGCAGAAGTGTCAGTCCCGGCGCTGTTTTCAAACCAGATCCGCATCAGCGGGATTTCCATCGGCAGCAAAGCCGACCAGCAGGACATGATCCGTGCCATAGAGGTCAACCGCCTGAAGCCCGTCATCGACAGCAGCTTTCCACTGCAGGACATCGCCGCCGCCTTCAGGCATTACAAAGCGCAAAGGCATTTCGGCAGGATCTGCCTCGAGCTTTAGACCCTGCGATCGGCATTCCTACCCAGCGGCCGGCGCCAGCGTCCCGCTTGCCATCAGGCCCCAGAGTTGATCGGCCGTCAGCTGTCTGGCCGAGCCGTCGTAGGCCACCTGGCCGAGGCTGAGCACGACGATCCTGTCGGCCAGCGCCCTGACCGTCGACAGGTCGTGCGTGACCAGGATGACGGCGGTGCCGCTGGCGGCGATCGAACGGATCAGTTTGACGACCTGCGCGGTCTGCTTGACGCCAAGCGCGGCGGTGGGCTCGTCGAGGCAAATCAGCTTGACGTGATCGGCAAGCGCGCGGGCAATGGCGATGGACTGCCGCTGGCCGCCCGACAGCGAGCGCACCAGAACGTTTTCGTCGCGAAGCGTGACGCCCAGCGCGGCAAGCCGGGCACGACACTGCTCGGCGGCCTTTCGGTCGTCGCGAACCGGGAAGACACCGAGCCAACGCCGCGTTTCCTCACGCCCGAGGATCATATTGTGGGCGACGCTGAGGTTCGGGCAGAGCGCCAAATCCTGATAGACGGTCTCCAGGCCGGCGCCGCGTGCATCCTGCGGGCTCCTGAAGGAAATCGGCTGGCCCTCGAGGGTCATCGCGCCGGCATCGGGCCGGATGGCGCCCGAAATAATCTTCACCAGCGTCGACTTGCCGGCGCCATTGTCGCCGAGCAGACAGACGATCTCGCCTTTGCCGACCGTGAAACTCGCCTCTTCCAATGCCGTCAGCGCGCCGTAGGATTTGCGGGCGCCGGCAATCGAGAATGCCGGACCTTGCGGGGCTTCTCCATTGCCCTCCGTCACGGCAGGGCCGGCCGAGGCGACGGCACCATTGTCCGCCACCGTGAAGTTGGTCGCGGCGGCCCGAGCGCGCCGGCCGCGAAAACCGATCGCAGCCTGGTCGGCCACCAGCGCCAGCAACAGCATGCTTCCCACCGAAATGGATTGCCACCATGATTGCAGGCCGACGAAGATCAGTCCTGCATTGAGGATGCCGATGGTGGCAACGCCGATGGCGATGCCGAGCGGCCGGCCGGAGCCGCCGGAAAAAGCGACGCCGCCAAGGATCGCGGCGGTGAGCACGTCGAGCTCGAAGCGAACGCCGATGGTCGGCGTGATGCTGCCGAGGCGGCCGGCGATCAGCACCGATACCAGACCGATCAGCAAGCCATTGGCGGCGTAGAGGCCGACCACCGTGCGCCCCACCGGAATGCCGCAGAGTTCGGCCGCGCGCGGGTCGCCGCCTATGGCGTAGAGCCTCAAGCCGGTGACCGTGCTGGTCAAAACAAAGGCTCCGATCACAAAGACCAGCGCGGCGATGATCACGGTGTACTGGATGCCGAAGATCTTGCCCCGCCCCAATTCGAGCAGAGCCTCGGGAAAACCATAGACCGCGGTGCTGGAGACGACGAAGGCAAGGCCGCCATAGAGCGCCAGCATCGCCAGCGTGACGATCAACGGCGAGATGCTCAGCCTGCGCACCAGCAGACCGTTGAGCAGACCGAGTAAAAGGCCCAGACCCAGGCCGACGCAGATTGCCAGCAGCGCGCTCTGCGTCGCCACCGCAACCTTGGCAGTGATGATGCCGATCAAGGCGACCATGCTGCCGATGGAGAGGTCGACATAGCCGGCGATCAGCAGCGCGGAGGTGCCGAGCACGGCGATCAGGATCGAGGTCGAGTTGACGCCAATGACGACGAAATTGTCGAGGCTGAAGAACGATTTGTTCAACAGCGAGAAGGCGACGATCAAGCCGAGCGCGACCAGCGCCAGCCCGATGCGGCCAGACGCTTCGCCCGGCGCCTTGACGCCCGGCAGCAAGGATGAAAACCGGCCCGTTTGCAGCGGTGTCGTCCCCGTTCGAAGGCTGTCTGTGCTCATGCTTGCCTCTCACTGAAGCGGGCGGTTTCAGGTCAGGCTGAACCGCCCGTATCGCGCGGGAAAAACAGGCGCTACTTTGCCTCGGATGACCAGGGGAAATTCACATACTGGTCGCGCGTATCGTAGCAGATGTTGCCGTACATCCTGAGATAGATATCGCGGCGCTTCGGGTCCTTGTAGACCGCGGCCGGGTCGGCGACATCGGCCTCGTACTGGGCCATGTAGTCGCTGGTCAGCGCCACGGGCAGGATATCCATCGCCTGCGGGATGCTCTTGCCCTCCAGCCAGTCGGCCGCGTGCTGGCCCATGGCATAAGCGAAGACCGGCGACGCCAGGCTGATGCTTGCCTTGTAGGGACCGCCGCCTTTCTTGATCGCGGCGACTGCCTCCGGTTCGCCGTCGATGCCGCCAAGGAACTGGTCCGGCCGCGCCTTGCCCGCCGCTTCCAGGGCAGCCAGCGCGCCGAGCACGACCGTGTCGGCGCCGAGCACGACATCGACGTCGGGATGGGCCTGGAGAATGGTGCTCATCGTGGCAAAGCCGCCTTCCTTGTTGACGGGATTGGGTGAGATGTCGGCGACGATGGTGACATCAGGCATGGCCTTGAAGATGTCGCGCATGGCGGCAAAGCGCGGCGCCAGGAATTCCATGCTGTCATGGGACAGGATGACGACATTGGCCTTGCCGCCGAGCTTGTCCTTTATGTAGGCTGCGGCCGCTTCGGCCAGCACCTTGCCGGTCTCGTATTGCGGCGCATTGAGCAGCGACGTGGCTGGCGGCGGCACGATGGTGCCGACATAGGCGCCCGACCAGATAAGCTCCTGCAGGCTGCGGCTCATGGAGGCCGGGTCCACAGGCGCCGCCACCAGACCGCCGATCTTGGAGGCGAGAAACAATTGCACCTGCTCGACCCCCTTGGCGGCGTCATTGTTGGCAAGCGCGCGGCGATATCCCAGCCCGCGATCCTTGGCGGCGGCGGCCAGGCCGCGGTCGACGCCCTGCATGAATTCACGCTCGTTATCCTGCGCGAAGGCCAGCACCTTGTTCAGGCCGGGCGGTGGGCTGCAGGCCGGCGCCTTCGGATCGAACGGCGCAAATACCGCCGGCTTGGTGAGCCCGGCCGGGCCGTCCTGCGCGCCTGCCAGAATGGTACCGCCCGCGAGCACACCGGCAACGCCGAGCAGCGTCGCCAGCATCATGTTCCTGTCAGATCGCATTTCACTTCCTCCCTGTCGTTGATTGTTGCCGCGCATCGCAAGCCTCGCGGTCGCTACTCTTCCCAGTCTCCCCAGATACCCACCTTCCCGCTCGCAAGTCAAAACTTTTTCCAGTGGAATTAATTAATCAGAGATAGTCGGGTGACTCGCCCACGCGATCACGCCTTGCCGATCAGCGACTGGACGACTTTGGCCAATTCCGTGCCGAGCACGCGATGCGCGTCGCTGTCGAGGTGAATGCCGTCTACCGCGCTCGACTCGACGACATCGCCGGCGTTGAAGAACGCGGCGCCGGCGCGCCGGGCGGCATCACGGAACAAGCCGGCAAAGTGCATCGACTTTGAAGCGCCGCCCAGGAACATCTGGCCGAACCAGTCGACCTCCAGCATCGGCGGCGGCGCAACAATCAGGACCGCGGGCGCCACGCCTGCGGGGCCAGCTTCGCTGCGCAGCACAATTCTGGCCAAGATCTCAATAGAATCAGCGACATCATTCGGCGTTACCGAGAACCTATGCTTGAGATCGTTGGTGCCGAGCATAAGGATGACGAGGTCGAGCGGCATATGCGTTTCCAGGCACACCGGGAGCGATTTGAGCCCGTTCTTGTGGAGACCTTCGATCGGATCGTCGTGCACGGTGGTGCGCCCGCCCTGCCCTTCTTCGATCACATCCCATCCGCTGCCGAGCTGGCGGCGCATGATGCCCGGCCAGCGCCGGTCGGGCGTGAAGCGGTGCCGTCCGACCCGGGCCAGGGTGGGAATGGCGCCATAGGTATTGGAATCGCCAAAGCACATGATGGTCCGGGTCTGCGTCACGGCATTGCTCCTCCAGGCCTGCATACTTTGAACGAGAGCAGGCCGGCCGGCGTCAACTACATTTTTCCATCGGGTGGATTTAAGTGTTGCCTTGCCAGGCCCGCATTGCTACGTCAGCGCTTTGATCGGCTCGCCTTGCGGCCAAACTCCTTGCGCAGGGGAAAGCGTGACCGGAACCAGCTTCTTCAGTCTCGAAAAGATCGCCGAGGGCCGCAGCGGCGGAACCACGCAGGCCGAGAGCCGCATCTACAACGAACGCCTGATCGTCTCGCTCATCCGCCGGCACGGGCAGCTGGCTAAGACCGATTTGACGCGGCTGACCGGGCTGGCCGCGCAAACCATCACCACCATCGTCAACCGCGCCGCCGACAACAAGCTGCTGCTGCGCCTGGAGCCTTTGCGCGGACGGCTGGGGCAACCCTCGGTTCCCTATGCGTTGAACCCGAAAGCCGCGTACGCCTTCGGCCTCAAGGTCGACCATCGCAGCGCCGATGTCGCCCTGGTCAATTTCGTCGGCGACGTGATGTCGTTCGAACGCACACTGTTCGACTATCCGACGCCCGTCGAGGTGATGAAATTCGCCAAGGGCGCCATCGCGCGCATGTGCCGCAAGCACAGATCGATAGAGCAAGACCGCATCGCGGGTCTTGGCATCGCCTCGCCATTCCATCAGTGGAACCTGAGCGAAGAGGGCGCGGTGCCGGCGAGCAGGCTGGATGCCTGGAGGGAAATCGACATTCGCGCCGAACTGGACCGGGCGTTCGACTGGCCGGTGTTCCTCTACAACGACGCCACGGTGTCGGCCGCGGCCGAACTGATGTTTGGCGCCGGCGGATCGCGCGCCGACTTTCTCTATGCCTATGTCGGGCACTTCATCGGCGGCGGCCTGGTGCTCGATCATCACTTGTTCCCCGGCCGCAACAAGCTGGCCGGGGCGCTAGGCGACATGCCGGTGCCCGCGCCGGGGCGCAGGGGCGACCGGATGACGCCTCTGCTGCGCGTCTCTTCGCTGCATTCGCTGGCCGGCAAGCTCAACGACCAGGACAATGGGGAGAAGGACGCCGGCCGCATCTGGTCGTCGCCCGACGATTGGGGCGACCTTGGAGAGCCGGTCACCGCGTGGATCGATGAGGTTTCGGACGGGCTTGCCTATGCCGCCCGCAGTGCCGTTGCCTTGCTCGACATCGACAATGTGGTGATCGATGGCGCCATACCCAATGGCGTGCGCAAGGAGATCGCCAAGGCCATGCGCAGAAAACTGGCACGTATCCTTGTCGATCGTCCCGAGCCGTTCTCTGTCATCGAGGGGACGTTTGGCCATCTCGGCCCCGTTATCGGCGGCGCCAGCATTCCGCTGCTGGTGAAATATTCGAACGACAAGGAATTGCTCTTCAAGGAATAGGCGCGCAGCCGCCGGCACCAGGCATTCCCCCAAAACAGCGAACTGTGAGACTTGTCACATACCTGCTCGTGAAGCGCGTGCTACTTGCACTCTGCGGTCGGTCGACGCCGAAAGAAATCGCCTGCCATGGTCTGGCGGTGACGGGCCTTTCACTTTATGCTGTGGCAGGTTGCATACTCTCAACGGACCTTGATGCCGCAAGCGGTGTTCTCGTCGGCGTCAGGCCGCGACCAGGAGTTTTGTCATGCTCCGACTTTGCGGATTCATCGCGGCCTTCATCCTTGCCGGCCTCACAAGCTTTGAGGCCTGCGCCGATCGAAGGGTCGCGCTCATCATCGGCAATTCCGATTATCGCGACATCCCGGCGCTGAAGAACCCGGCCAAGGATGCCCAGGACGTATCGGCCACGTTCCGGCTGGCCGGCTTCGAGGTTTTCGTCGCCGAGAACCTCACCAAGCAGCAGTTCGAAGGCCAGTTCCGGGACTATCTTGCCGCCGCCGACGGCGCCGATCTCGCCGTCGTCTACTATTCCGGGCACGGCCTTCAGATCGGCGGCGAGAATTTCCTGATACCCGTCGACGCCTCGTTGAAGAAGGCGGCCGACATCGAGGTCCAGGCCATCAAGCTCAACGACGTGCTGGAGCAGCTGCGCTCGAAGTCGAAGATCCAGGTGATCATCCTCGATGCCTGCCGCAACAACCCCTTCCCGCGCAACAATTACTGGCTGCGCGACCAGCTTGTCACCGCCGGCAATAATGGGCTGGCGCAGGTGCGAAGCTCGCTCAACACGCTGATTGCCTTCGCCACCGAACCAGGTGCGGTCGCCTATGACGGCAGCGGCGACCTGAGCCCGTTTTCATCGGCGTTTTCGCGGCGCGCGCTGGCGCCGAACCAGGAGATCCGAACGGTCATGTCGGCGGTGCGCCGCGATGTCGTGCAGGCCACCAACGGCATGCAGGTGCCATGGGAAAATTCCTCGCTGATCGACGACGTGGTGCTGGTGCGCCGCAACAATCGGCCTTCGCTGCCGCCAGTGCTGGAGAAGGTGGTGCTGTCGGGGGTCGGGCCTGTCGCTCTCGGCCTGCCGGAGCCGGTCGATGTCGATGGCGGCGCCATCAGCATCAGCATCGAACGGCCGCCGGCAATGGGCCGTCTGGTGCTGGACGGCAAAGACGTCGCGGTGGGCGAACCGATTGCCGGCAAGGACCTGCCGCGCCTGCAGATGGATATCCCCAAAGGAGCCGCCACGCAGGACGAGGTGGATATGCTGGCCTACGCCACGCATGACATTTGGGGCGGCGGGAGCCAGGGCATACTCGTATTCCGCGTCAAGAGCGGCGAAGGCGCTGCCGGCCAGCAGATCATGGCTTCGCTCGAGGCCGAGCAGAAACAGCAGGTGCTGGAGCGCGGCATCCACATCACCGGCGCCGCCGAAGCAATCGAGAACCGCAAGCTTGATATTCCCGTCGGCGTCGGCCCGGTCGCGCTCAATCTGGATTTCCCCACCGACGATCCGGCGGTCAGCCTGAAGGTCTCGGGGTATCCGGCAACGGGAACGCTGTCATTGCCTGATCGAACCTTGTCGCCGCAATCCAGCCTTCTGGCCGGTGAAGTCGACCATCTCCGTTACGAGCCGCAGATCGGCGCCGGCGCGCCGGTCGAGGTCGGCTTCGAAATCCGGGCCGACAGCAGCTCGGCTAAGCCCGCGACAATGAAGCTGTCGCCGACGGTCGATGCCTGCGATACCGCCGCCGGCGAGCCTCTCGACCTGCAAGGGGTGGTGCCCGGCCTGCTGCCGAACGAGATCGGCGCCGGTGCGGTGGCAGCCTGCGAGGCGGCCGTGAAAACCTATCCAGACGTCGCCCGCTTCCACTACGAGCTCGGCCGCGCCCTGCTTGCGGCAGGCCAGGTTAGAGAGGCCAGGACAGCCATCGAGGACGCCGCCAAGAAAGGCCATGTGCGCGCCGTCTTCGAACTCGGCTATCTCAACGCAACCGGAACCGGAACGACCATAGACCGCACCCAGGCCAACGCTCTCTACAAGGCTGCCGCAGACAAGGGCGATCCTTACGGCATGACCTCGTGGGGACGCGCGCTGTTCAATGGCTATGGCGTCAACCGCGATACGGCCAAGGGCCTCGACCTGCTGCTCAAGGCGGCGGCCATGGGGCACACCTATGCCATGAACGATCTTGCCGCCATCTTCACCGAGGGCCGCAACGGCGTGCCTGCCGATCCGGCCCGCGCCGTCGCCTTCCTGCAAGCGGGGGTGCAGCGCCAGGACATGTATTCGATGAACCTGCTCGGCCGCAATTACCTGGCCGGCCAGGGCATCGACAAGGATCCGAAGACGGCGCAGGCGTTGTTCCAGCAGGCCACCGATCTTGGCCAGCCCTACGCTCCGGGCAGCCTCGCCCGCATGTACAGGGACGGCGCCGGTGTGCGCCAGGACCCGGCGGAAGCGCAAAGGCTGTTCGAACTGGCGACCACGCGCGGCGATCCGTCGAGCGCCTATGATCGCGCGGCGCTTGAAATGGCGAAAGGCGACAAGGCCGATCAGGCTGTCGCGGTGCGCTTCCTGGCATTCGCCGTCGCGCTCGATCTGCGCAAGGAGCTGCCGGACGCCAAAAAGGGCCTGGCGCAGTTCGGCACCAAGCCGAAAACGGCAGCTTTGGACGCCCTGCGTCGAGAGCTCAAGTCGAAGATTCCCGCGTCCGGTTCGCTGGACACGCAACTGGTCAATGCGGCCCGGGGGGTCTGGGAAGAAGCCAATCCGCGTCGGGATTTGTTCTGAACAATAAGGAGGCCATGGTGGGCAAGGCATTCAAGCAAACATTCATCGGGCAGGCATTCATCGGGATAATTCTATCCGGCGTTCTGGCCGGGCTCATGGGCTGCACCTCGGTGTCGCCGATGTTTGAGCCGGCACCGCCGGTGAAACATCGCAAGGTGGTTCGCGCAGCACCTCAGCCAAAGGTGGTCAGATACAAGAAGGCGACCACCGGCAAAGTGATCAAGCCGGCCGAGGAGATCCCGCAAAAACCGCCCGTGATTCCTTCTCTCGGCGGCAGCGGAGGCGGCGGTGGGGCTGGCGGCGGCGGCGGCGGTTGGGGATGAGATCGTCGACCAAGGGCGCTGCACTCAGCGGCCCCAAAGGGTCTTGCTAAGATCCGCATGAGCCTTGGACAACGTCAAGCCGAAATCGTCCATCCCTGTCGCGGCATCGGTTGGCCAGCGGACAATTCGGCGCAGCGCTGCACGGAAAAGGCAGCGGACGAACGCTGCCAGTGCAGAGGCCACGACCGCCGCCGGATCGAGTCTGCGAGCCGCCAATGCCCGATGGGCCTGTTGTGTTTCGAGATAGCGGGCCAGCGCAATATCGTGACGCGATGGTGCGCCAAGCTCCTGCCGGTCGCGCCCGGGGTCGTCATGCCAGATGGGCCACTCGGTCGGGCCAGGGTGATGCACGGTATCCTCCTGCGAAAAGAGATCCAGTGCGAACAATCTCCTCAAGCGCCGTGAGCAACGCGTGGGAACCTGCGTGATGGAATCGTGAAAAGCGCCTCGGCGGCGGAATAAGTGTTGAAATGGAGTGAGCTTGAGCGGATCGTCGTCGCGCTGTGACCGTGGCGGATCCGATGACCGGACCTTATCTTCACCTGCTGGGTGGTTTCGACTTTGCCGGCGTCGGGGCCACGGTTCCAGCCATCAGCCGCAAGGCGCGTGCGATGGTCGCCTATCTCGCGCTGCAGTCGGGGCATTCGCAGTCGCGCGAGAAGCTGGCGACCCTGCTCTGGGGCATCAACAGCGAGGCGCAGGCGCGAATGAGCCTGCGGCAAGCGGTATCGTCTGTCAGGAAGGCCATGCAGACGTGCGGCGGCGGCCGCTTCCTCACCGATGGCAACAGCGTCGCTCTGCATCTCGACGGCCTTGATTTCGACGTCGCGCGGTTCGAGGCGCTGGTCGCCAGCCCGGCACCCGAAGACCTCGAACTGGCGCTCAATGTCTACCGCGGCGACCTGCTCGACGGCTTCGGCCTGAAGGAGGAGCCATTCGAGGACTGGCTGAGGATCGAACGCGAGCGGCTGCGGGCACTGGCCGTCGCGGCGCTCGACAGGCTCGTCGCGCATTATGCAGCGACGAACGATCCTGCCGCATGCGTGCGCGCGGCGGCGCGCCTGCTGGCCATGGACCCGTTGAGGGAGGATGTCCACCGTGCCCTGATGCGCGCCTATGCGGCGCAAGGCAGGACCAATCTCGCGCTGAAGCAATATGAGCACTGCCGCACCGCGCTTCTACGCGATCTCAAGCTGCAGCCGGAGCCGGAGACGCGGCAATTGTTTGAGACGCTGCGCACACGCCGCACAATGGCGCCGGCACGGCCACCCACGACCGATGCGGATGACGCTACCGGCTTCAGCCACGAACTCGCAGCCCCCCCGACCCACTATGTCAAATCGGCCGGGATCAACATCGCGTATCAGGTGACCGGCGACGGTCCGGTCGACCTGATCCATGTGCCGGGATGGGTCTCCAACCTCGACCACGCCTGGGGCTCGCCGCGGCTTTCGCATGTGCACCGGCGGCTCGGCACTTTCTCGCGCCTAATCCGCATGGACAAGCGCGGCACCGGGCTCTCGGACCGCAATGTCGGTCTGCCGACCCTGGAAGAGCGGATGGAAGATGTGCGGGCAGTGCTGGATGCGGTTGGCTCGAAGCGCACGGTGCTTTTCGGCAGCTCCGAGGGCGGCCCGATGTGCATGCTGTTCGCGGCGACCTATCCCGAGCGCACAGCGGCACTCGTGCTCAATGGGGCCTACGCCCGCGGCAGGTGGTCACAAGACTATCCGTGGGCGAAGACAAGCGAGCAGGTGGAAGAGGATCTGGCGATCGTCGAGAAAGAATGGGGAGCGGCGGCGGATATGAGCAACGCGGCGCCCAGTCTGATGAGCGACACGTTCGAGACAGAATGGTTCGCCGCCTATCTCAGGAATTCTGCCTCGCCCGCCGACGCGATCGCCCTGTGGCGCTGGGGAGCCGAAATCGATGTTCGCGACATTCTGCCTGCTGTCCATGTTCCGACACTGATCATGCAGACGACTGGCGACGGCTGGGTGAAGCGGGAAGAAGGACGTTACCTGGCGACGCACATCGAGGGCGCCCGATACATTGAGTTCGCCGGCCGCGACCACGTCATCTGGGGCGAGAATTCCGATCGGATCGTCGACGAGATCCAGGCTTTCGTCACCGGCGCCTTGCCGGCGGCCCCAGGCGAACGGCTGCTTGTGTCGGTGCTGTCCCTCGATATGACGGGCTCGCCTTTCGGCATCGAGCCGGCCGAGCGGCACGCCGAAGCGCTCCGTGGCGAACTCCTCGCGGCCGAAGGCAGAGAGATCAGCCGATCGGACGGCAAGGTGCTCGCGGTGTTCCAGCGGCCAACGCGGTCGATCCAGTGCGCGATCGCCATCCGCGATCGCTTGCGGCAATCCGGTGTCGAGGTCCGCTCGGCGGTGCATATCGGCGAGTGCGAGCAGCGGGGCCATCAATTTTCAGGCGCGGCGATCGAACTGTCATCGCGTCTGCTTGACCATGCGCGGCCGGGCGAAATCATCGCATCAAGGACGGTGCGCGATCTCGTGGTCGGCTCCGGCCTGCGGTTCGAGGAGCGTGGCGAAATGGCGGCAAGCGGGCTGCCCGGCGCGTTTCCGTTCTATGCGGTCGATGGTTCGGCTTGAGCCGCTAGGTCACCTCTTCCCTGCCCTGAACCTCAACCCGTCCATCAGCAGCTTGACCAGACGGCGCGAGCGGTCGCGCCAGTCCTTGGTGTCGGGCGCCGAATAGATGCCGCCCAGCGCATGCAGCACATCGGAGGCGTCGACGTCGTTGCGGATCGAGCCTTCGGCGCCCGCCGCCTCGACCAGCTGGCGCAAGGCCAGCGACACCCGGCCCGACATGTCGGAGAACACGGCGGAATTGGTGTTGAACAGGATGCGCAGGCTGGCCGCAAGGCCGCGCTTGGTGGCGATGTAGTCGACGAAGCGCTGCATCCACTGTTCCAGCGCCACATCGGCCGAATGGTGCCTGGCGAGATCATCGGCCGCCGCGCAGAGCGCCTCGACTTCACGCCGATAGACCACCTCGACCAGATGCTCGCGGGTTGGAAAATGCCGGTACAGCGTGCCGATGCCGACGCCCGCCTGGCGCGCGATCTCCTCCAGCGAGGCATCGACACCGTGCTCGGCAAAGGCCGCTGCCGCAACCTCGACCAGCCGGTCGCGGTTGCGCTGCGCATCGGCGCGCAGCGGCCTTGGCGCTGCGGCTTCGCGCTTCTCGTCGGCAATTGCTTGCGACTGCTCGGTCAATTTTTTCTCCACTGTCGATATATGGGGGCTTGAACCCAAAGGGGTAAGCCCCCAACTAGATAAACGGAGGCGCCTCCGTTTTAGTGGAGCAGTCTTATCATATAATCGGGGGAGCCGGTATGTCACGTGTTGAGATTGTGAAGACTGAAGCATCCCCTGCCCGCTGGAGAGTCGGGGCGGCAGAGCTGCCAATCTCCCCCCTCGTGGGGGAGATGTCCGGCAGGACAGAGGGGGGCGCTGTCCCGCCAGCCTATCAAGGCCTGACCAACACCCGCTTGGAAAAGGTCTATTTCGACGCATGTAAATCGGGAACGTCGCATTCCTTCGCGCCCCCCTCTGCCCTGCCGGGCATCTCCCCCACAAGGGGGGAGATTAGGCGCACCGTCGCCTCTTCCCGTGTCCTCTCCCACTCGAGCCCCATCAATCCCTAGCGTCAAGCAACTGGAGCCAGACGCCTCATGATCGACCAAACCAAATCCATCACTATCCCCATCCGTCTCACCATCAACGGACACAGTCACGAACTGCAGGTCGAGCCGCGCGTCACGTTGCTCGACGCCTTACGCGACCGTCTTAACCTGACCGGCACCAAGAAGGGTTGCGACCAGGGCCAGTGCGGCGCCTGCACGGTGCATGTCGAGGGACAGCGCGTGCTGGCCTGCCTGACGCTTGCAGCACAGGTCGAAGGCCGCGAGATCACCACCATCGAAGGATTGGCCGGCGACGACGGCACGCTTAACGCGGTCCAGGCCGCCTTCCTCGACCAGGATGCTTTCCAGTGCGGTTACTGCACGCCGGGACAGATCATGTCGGCGGTGGCCTGCATCCGCGAGGGCCATGCCGGCTCGGATGACGAGATCCGCGAATACATGGCAGGCAATCTCTGCCGCTGCGGCGCTTATCCGCACATCGTTGCCGCCGTGCGCCAGGCGGCACTGGAGGTCGCGTCATGAGGGATTTTTCCTACGTTCGCGCCGATAGCATCGATGCGGCACGACAGGCGGCCGCCCTGCCTGGGGCCATGCTGCTTGCCGGTGGCACGACGCTGGTCGATCTCGCCAAATGCGGCGTGGCCGAACCCGACAGCCTGGTCGACATCACCCATCTCAAAGGACTCGACGCCATCAAGGTCGACGCTGACAGTGCCATGATCGGCGCGCTGGCCAAGATGAGCCACGTCGCCGACCATGCCGAGATCAAGAGCCGCTTTCCCGCGGTCTCCGAAGCGCTGTGGCAGGCGGCTTCCGCGCAACTGCGCAACATGGCGACCATCGGCGGCAATCTCATGCAGCGCACGCGCTGCCCCTATTTCCGCGATCCCGCGAATTTTTCCGCCTGCAACAAGCGCTCGCCCGGCAGCGGCTGCTCGGCAATCGGTGGCGTCACCCGCGGCCATGCCGTGCTCGGCACCAGCGACGCCTGCATCGCCATGTATCCCGGTGACCTCGCCACCGCGCTGGTCGCCTTCGACGCCGTGGTTCATCTTGGCGAACGCCAGGTTGCCGTCGACGACTTCTTTCTCCTGCCCGGCGCCACGCCCGACAGGGAACATGCCATCCAACCGGGCGAGATGATCACCGCCATCAGCATACCGGCTTCCGGCACGGCCCGGCGTTCGACCTATCTCAAGATCCGCGACCGGCAGTCCTATGAGTTCGCCGCTGCAAGTGCCGCGGTCGGCATCGACTTCGAAGCCGATGGCCACACCATTCGCGACCTGCGCGTCGCGCTGGGCGGCGTCGCGACAAAGCCATGGCGTTCGCATGCCGTGGAAGCGGCACTGAAGGGCAAGGTGCTCAGCGAAGACAGGGTGCGGGCAGCCAGCTTGCTCGCCATGGAAGGGGCGATCGACCACGGCGCCAACCACTACAAGATCGAACTGGCGCCGCGCGTCGTTGCCCGCGCCATCCTCAAGACGGGAGCCATGTCATGACCATTCACGACCCAAGAACACGGCACGGCGACGCTTCGGACGGCACTGCCGATCAGGTCGGCGGGCGGCTGTCGCGCGTCGACGGCCCGGCCAAGATTACCGGTGCGGCAAAATACGCCGTCGAGCAGCAGCTCGACGGGCTAACCTACGGCGTCCTGGTCGAAAGCACGATCGCATCAGGCAAGGTGCGCTCGATCGACACGTCAGCCGCCGAGGCGGCACCTGGTGTGCTCAAGGTGCTGACGGCGGACACCATCATGCCGCTGAAGACTGCATCGGACTGGTTCGGCACACCGCCGCCGGACAAGCCCTACTGCCCGCTGGCGCGCGATATCACCTTTTCGGGCCAGCATGTCGCCGCGGTCATCGCGGAGACCTTCGAGCAGGCCGTTGCGGCCGCAGCCCTGGTCAAGGTCAGCTATGACGAGACGCCGGCCATCGTCGACCTCAGCGACGCCAAGGCGGGCGACGGCATTCCGATCGCCGCCATGACCAAGGAATGGGGCGATGCGCAGGCCGCTTTCGCCGCTGCCCCGGTGCGCGTCTGCGGCGCCTATAACACGCCGCGCGAATACCAGGCGCCGATGGAGCCGCATGGCCTCATCGCCCGCTGGGAGGGCGACCGGCTGACCGTGTGGGAACCGAGCCAGTGGCTCGACGGTATGGCCCGCACCTATGCCGAATGGTTCGGCGTGCCGTTCGAAAATGTACGGCTGGTCTCGCCCTATATTGGTGGCGGCTTCGGCTCCAAGGCGCTGGCGCTCGGCCACGGCGCGGTAGCGGCTGCCGCAGCCAAGATGCTGGGACGGCCCGTGAGGGTGGTCATGACTCGGCCGCAGACTTTTACCGGCTATGGCGGCCGCGCCGCGACCCGCCAGACGGTGACGATCGGCGCCGACCGTGACGGAAAAATCCAGTCGATCGTGCATCGCGGCGTCAATGAAACGTCGATCGACGGCATGTGGGTCGAGCCTTTGGGCGTGGTCACCTCGATCATGTATGCGACGCCCAACTTCTCCTCGAAGCAGAATGTCGTGCGGGTGAATTCGGTGGTGCCTGGCGCCATGCGCGCGCCGGGCGAAAACCCTAGCGCCTTCGGCATCGAAAGCGCCATTGACGAGCTCGCCTACGAGGTCGGCATCGATCCGCTGGAGATCCGGCTGAGGAATTACGCCGAGCAGGATCCGCACGCAAAAAAGGCTTGGTCGACGCGGCAGTTGCGCGAGGCTTTCGCGGCTGGCGCCGAACGCTTCGGCTGGGCCCAGCGCACGTCCAAACCGCGTTCGATGCGCGACGGCAACCAGCTGATCGGCTGGGGCGTCGCCGCCGGCACCTATCCGGTGCGGCGCGCTTATGGCGAGGCCATCGTGCGTATCCTTGCCAACGGCTCGGTCGAGGTCGAAAGCTCCTCGATCGACATGGGCCAAGGCACGTACACGATCCTGGCGCAGACGGCGGCCGAAACGGTCGGCGTGGCGGCCGACCATGTCGTCGTGAAGCTCGGCGATTCCCGGTATCCCCGCGCCGGCGTGGCCGGCGGGTCGCGGCTGGCCGGCGTGATGACGGGCGCGGTCTACAAGGCGGCGACATCGGCGCTCGATCAGCTTGTCGGACTGGCGATCAGCGATCCGCGCTCGCCCTTCCACGCGCTGCAGGCCAACACGCTGGTCATCGCCAATGGCCGCATCAGGTCGCCGCGCGGCGACGGTCCCGATGTCTCGATTGCCGAACTGCTGGCCAGCGTCGGCCGCGACCGCATCGAGGCCACCGGCGACACCATGCCGGCGAACTCGACCGCCGAGGATCGCTACAAGAACTACACCACCATCGCGGCGGCGCTGCCGCACACCGAGGGCGATTACTCGCGCCACTCCTGGTGCGCGCATTTCATCGAGGTGCGCGTCGACGAGGATTTCGGCACGGTGCGCGTGTCGCGCGTGGTATCGGCGCTGGATTCGGGCCGGCTCTACAACCCCAAGCTGGCCGAAAGCCAGTGGAAGGGCGGCATCATCATGGGCATCGGCCAGGCGCTGCTGGAAGAAGGCATTGTCGACCGCAGGCATGGCCGCATCGTCAACAACAATCTCGGCGACTATCTGGTGCCGACCAATGCCGACATCCCCGATATCGAGGTCATCTCGGTCGGCATTCCCGACCTGCACTCTTCGGTGCTCGGCGGCAAGGGTGTCGGCGAACTGGCCATCGTCGGCGTAGCGCCAGCGATCGCCAATGCGGTGTTCCATGCGACGGGAAAAAGAGTGCGGGATTTGCCGATCACGCTGGAGAAGTTGATCTAGGAAGCGGCGTGCGTAATCTCCCCCCTTGAGGGGGAGATGTCGCCGAAGGCGACAGAGGGGGTCGCCTCTCGTAGAGCGCCAACCTCCTTCCGCCGCAGTAGGTCGAGCCCGGTCGGACCGACCCCCTCTGCCCTGCCGGGCATCTCCCCCTCAAGGGGGGAGATTGGCAGCTCGCGCGCCTCGGTTACCAGTCGAGCTTGAACGCAAGCTTGCCGAAATGCTGCCCGCCTGCCGCCATGTGCGCGTAGGCTTCGGCCGCCTGCTCCTGGCTGAACACCTTGTCGACGACCGGGTCGATGCGGGCGGCGGCGATGGCGCGGACGGCGGCGCGAAGGTCAGATACCGACCCGGTGTTGTTGCCGACCACCTTCAGTGCCTTGATGATGATCGGCAGCAGGTCGACCGTGGCCTCGGCGCCGGTGACGAAACCGATGGTGAACAGCGTGCCGCCAGGCGCGGTGGCGTTGACGGCGCGGGCGAAGGTGGCGGTGCCGGCGGTCTCGACGACGAGGTCGGCGCCGAGGCCGCCGGTCAGTTCCAGCACCTTGCCGTCCCAGTCGGGCGTTGCGCGGTAGTTGATGAGATGATCGGCGCCGAGTGCCTTCGCCCGCTCCAGCTTCTCGTCCGACGAAGAAGTGATGATGACGGTTGCGCCGGCGGCTTTCGCCAGCTGAAGGGTGAAGATGGAGACGCCGCCGGTGCCGAGCAGCACGACGACCGAGCCCGGCCCGACATCGGCGGCGCGGACGGCGTTCCAGGCGGTGGTCGCGGCGATCGGCAGGGTCGACGCCGCCTCGAAGGAGAGACGAGCCGGTACCGGCACGAGCGAGTTGGCCGGCAGCGCGACATATTCGGCGAGCGACCCCGGCAGCGAAATTCCGCGCATCTGCGTCATCTCGTTAGGCCGGGGCGGACCGCCGATCCAGCGCGGCTTGGCATGGGCAACGACGCGATCGCCGACGGCGAAATCCGTAACGCCCTCCCCCAGCGCGACGATCTCGCCGGCGCCGTCGGCGACGGGAATGAGCGGAAAGCCGGGCACGCCATAATTGCCGCTGGCCACCGCCACATCGACGAAATTCAGGCTCGCGGCGCGCTGGCGGATCAGCACTTCGCCGCGCTGCGGTTCAGGCGTGGCAATGGTGGTGGCGCGAAAGGCGTCCAGCTTGGCGGCGGTCAGTTCGATGGCTTTCATGGCTCACGCATTCCTGTTTAAGGGGTCAATCGTCAGGATTGAGTGAAGCTATCTGCTGCGCTACAAGCAGATAATCTGGAATTTTTACATTTGAATCCTGTGCTTTATGCAGCAATCACACGACCCCGCCAGCCTTGCCGAAATGGCCGCCTTTGCGGCCATCACGGAAGCGCGCTCCTTCACCAAGGCAGCGTTGCGCGTCGGGCGCGACTCGACGGTTCTGTCACGCCGCCTGCAATCGCTGGAGGAGCGGCTCGGCGTGCGGCTGCTGCACCGGACCACCCGAAGCGTGTCGTTGACGGAGGCCGGAGCGGAGTTCCTGGTGCGTGTCCGCGCCATCCTCGCCTCGGTAGACGAAGCTGAGGCTGCTGCTTCCGCGCATGCCAGCGGGGCTCCGCGGGGCTTGCTGCGGCTGGCGATGCCGGGAACCTTTGGCCGTATGTGGATCGGGCCGCTGCTGCCGCAATTTCTAGCGACGTTCCCGGATGTCCGCATCGAGGCCGAGTTCTCCAACCGGTTCGTCGATCTCGTTGCAGAGAACTTCGATGTCGCCGTCCGTCTCGGCGCGCTGGAGGACTCGCGCCTGGTGGCGCGCAAGATCGCGACACGGCGGCGGTTGCTGTGCGCTGCTCCCTCCTACCTCGCCCGCCGGGGCACGCCGGAAGCGCCGGAAGCGCTCACAGAACACGCCTGCCTCGGCTTCTCCGGCTTCCAGACCTTTCCAACCTGGGAGATGACCGACAGTTCGGGACGCCGCGTCAACGTCGACGTCTCGGGGCCGATGGTGTGCGACGATGCCGAGGTGCTGGTCGAAGCCGCGGTGCAAGGCCTCGGCCTGATGATGAGCACCGACTGGCTTGTCGGACGCGAACTCGCCGACGGACGGCTGGTGCCGGTGCTGGCGGACTGGACGCTGGCCGACGAAGGCGCGGTCTATGTCGTCATGCCCTCGGCCAAGGGACAAGCCGCCAAGACACGCGCCTTCGCCGAGTGGATCGGCAAGCGCTTCGCGCCGGAGCCGCCCTGGACGTCGAGGCCGGTCTCAAAGGCTTGATCAATGGGGCGCGCCGGGGGCTAAGACGGCATATGCCGCTGTCACCAGGCCTTTTGTCCTGTATGATCTCGTTGAAGGAAGCTTGGGAGGTGATCATGCAAAGTGCATTGGCGAAGTTCATGATGGCAGGTTCCGTTCTGGCCGCGCTGCAAGCCGCGCAGCCGGCTTTTGCCGCGTCCTGCAACTGGAGCGCCAAGATGGAAGAAGACGAAGGCGGCAGCGTGCTGACGGCTTCGGTGTGCGGCGGACCGAAGGCCGATGCGCATCTGATGCTCGTCTGTTTCGACAAGCCGGTGCTGAGCTACGATCTGGGTGGGGCCGGCCAGCAGCTGGAGCCCGGCATCAGCGCTTCCTTCACCTTCAAGGGCGGTGACAAGAGCGTGACCAAAAAGCTCGACCTCGAGGCCATGTATAATTACTTCACGGCTGAGCTGAGCAAAGACGATCCACTGCTCGGCCTGTTGCGCGGCAAGGGCGACGTCACGGTTACGGCCGACAAATATGGCGGGAACAGCTTTCCGCTGACCGGCTCGAGCGCGGCCATCGGCAAGGTGCTGACGCAGTGCGGCAAAAGTTCGGCCGGCGAAGCGGACTGAAGCTCCCTACTTTCGACCACGCAGCTTGGTCCCGCGCCTCCATCAGGGCAAAGCCAAGCAGGTTCTCGCCGCGCCCGGTTTGCCGTTTCGCTCATCGACGGGGGCACGGGTTTGGAGGCGGCAATATGCGGCCTGAGTTTTCAACGCGAGCTGCGCTTTCCCTCCGGTGTCGCCACCAGCGAGGCGGCGGCGGCATTGGCCGTGGCGATCGCCGCTTCCATCGGATGGCCACGGGCGAGGCCTGCCGCGAAGGCGCCGACGAATTCGTCGCCGGCGCCATGGGTGCTGACGACCTTGACCGGGACGGCCGCCAGTGCGAAGGCCGCGCCGGTCCGGTCGCAATAGGCGACACCTTCGCCGCCGGCGGTGACGATCGCCGAGGGGTAGGCATCGATCAGCCGCCGCGCGGCTTCGGTTGCGCCGGCGAGCGTATCGACAACCGGAACGCCGGCCAAAAATTCCGCTTCGATGGCGTTGACGATGACGATGTCTATCAGCGCGGTCAATTCGGCCGACAGTGTTCGCGCCGGTGCGGCGTTGAGCACGACGCTGCCGCCGGATGCCTTCACCGCGCGCGCGGCAGCGATGTTGGCGGCATCGGGCACTTCGTTCTGCAGCAACAGCACTGCCGTCTGTACCACCACCTCGCCCGCAGCCGCGATGTCATCACCGCCCAGGGTGAGATTGCTGCCGGAGACGATGACCGCACCGTAGTCGCCATCGCTGTCGAAGATCGCCACGCTCATGCCGGAGCCTGCGCCTGCCGCCACGCGCACGAAGCGGCGATCGACGCCGGCGCGATCGAGATTGGCCAGCAGCACCGTGCCGAAATCGTCGTCGCCGACGGCGCCGATCATCGCCGCACGCACGCCGGCGCGTGCCGCCGAGACCGCCTGGTTGCCGCCCTTGCCGCCGCATTTCGGCTGCCAGGCATGGCCGGTCACCGTCTCGCCCTTGCGCGGACGGTCGGGCGCGTCGACCATGATGTCGTAGTGCAGGCTGCCGAAGACGGTGACCAGCGGAACCGTCATGTGCCGCGGTCTTTTCGCTTCGAGGTGACCGCCGACATGGTGCGGCCGAGATTGCGCTCCGCCGCCTGGTAGTCGCGCTGCGCCACCGCCACGAACAGCGCGTCGAGGATGTTGAGCTGCGCGATGCGCGCCGCCGCGTTCTCGCCCATCAGCGGCGATCCCTGCGCCGTCGAGCACAGCACGATGTCGGCAATCCGGGCCAGCGGCGAGTTGTCGTAGTTGGTGATGGCCAGCGTGCGGGCGCCGCTCTTGCGGGCAAGATGGATGGCGTCGATGACGGCCGACGTGTTGCCGGAATGCGAGAAGCCGACGGCGATGTCGTCGGCGCCGAGGAGCGAGGCCGACATCAGCATCATGTGCGAGTCGTCATAGACAGACGCGCGGATGCCGATGCGCAGGAATTTGTGCGAGACGTCGCGGGCGATCTGGGCGGAGCCGCCGACGCCATAGAAATCGCGGTTCCTGGCGCGGTAGAGCAGATCGGCGGCACGGTCGAAATCGTCCATGTCGAGGATCGCGAGCGTCTCCTCCAGCGCCTGGATCGAGGTGCGGAACACTTTCTGCACGATCTCGGCCGAGCTGTCGTCGACCGACAGTTCCTGGTGCATCTCGGCGGTCGGGAGGCGGCTGTATTCATAGACGGCGGTGCGGAAGTCGCGGTAGCCGGAGAAGCCGAGTTTCTTGGCGATCTTGACCACCATCGCCTCGGACACGCCGGCCTCCTCGGCGATCTGCTTGAGCGGAATGGTCTCGTCGAAACCGCGCCGGCCGAAGACGGTTTCCACCACCTTGGCCTCAAGCGGGGTGAGATGCGGCATCATCATGCGGATGCGCGGCCCCACGGCTTTCAGATCGAGATTGCTCAACGTCATCCACGTCCCCTCGTCTCCGGCCCGAGCATGGCTTCCTGGACGATAGCCTGCGACGTCACGGCGTCCTGGCTGTCCATGGCGGCGGACAGGCGGTTATCCTTCTCCAGCCGGTCGACAACGCGCAGCAGGCGCTTGACGGTGGCGATGTTGACTTCGCATTCGCGCACCGGATCGAGCCCGGTCATGTCGGGAAAGGTGTCGAAGTAGATGGCGCCGGCATAGCCGTCGCACCGAATCTGGCGCAGCAGTTCGATGGTCTGCAGCGTGTGCACCGCGCCGACCATCAGGCCGTCGTCGCGCTTGGCATAGCCATCGTTGAGATGGACGCCGAGCAGCTTGCTGTGGCGAGCGATCAGCGCCGCGGCGAAGGCCGGCTGTTCGTCGGCATAGAGCACATGGGCAAAATCGAGCGTGACGCCGAGATTGGGTAGGCCGACCTCGCGGATCGCCAGCAAGGTGGTCGCGGCATCCGGCATCAGCGAGTAGGAGCGCGGTTCGTTAGGCTTGTACTCCAGGCTGATCTGGCAGCCGGGATCATGCGCGGCAACTTCACGAATCCCCTCGATTTCGTGCTGCCAGAGCGTCGCATAGTCAGTTTGAAATGCATAGTCGAAGCCATCCTGGCCGAGCCACAGCGTCATCAAACTGGCGCCCGCCGCGCGCACCGCATCGATACCGGCCTTGGTCAGGTCGATGGCTTCGCGGCGTACCGCCGGGTCCGGATTGGTGAAGGCGCCGAGCTTGAAGGCCGGATTGGAGTAGTAACGCATGGCAAAGCCATTGATGGAAAGCCCGAGACCGCCGAGCTTTCGGGCGATTTCAGCCGGCTTTTCACTGACATGATCGGGGAAATTAAGATCAAGATCGGTCAACCCGTCGACCTTGGCCGCGCGGGCTGCCATCTGCAGCATGGACGGCTTGCCGGTGAGATCAGGCCATTCGGCTTGCGGCCGCGAGGCGAAGGAATTCAGGCGGGTGGCGAAGCGACTGTTTGTCATGATCGACCTTTCAGTGATTTACTTCACACAAATACGAATACTTGTAAAGTTCTCATTTGCGAGACGGTTTGTAGCGCGCAACATCCTGGTTGGCGGAGATCTTCGGCTGCGCCTCTGCATCCATGCCGGGAGTTTCGAGTCCCGCAACGGTGCGGATGCTGGTGCGAGCCCTTGCGCCCTGCCTGCCGATTGACCAATCTCGCCGACACTGTCATGAGCCGCGGTTGGGGGATCGCACATGCCAACGCTTTATCAACTGAAACCGGCCTTTCAGGCCAGGCTGCGGCCGCTGGCCGACCGGCTGGCCGATGCCGGCGTCACCGCCAACCAGATCACGCTTCTCGCCGCAGCACTGTCCATCGCCACAGGCCTGGTGGTCACTGCCTTTGCCTTCCATCTCCTGGTGTTCCTGTTGATGCCGGTGGTGCTGTTCGTGCGCATGGTGCTCAACGCCGTTGACGGGATGCTGGCCAGGGAACATCGACAAGCATCAAAACTCGGCATGTATCTCAACGAACTCTGCGACGTCGTCTCGGACCTGGCGCTGATCCTGGCCTTTGCCACCTTGTTCCCGGCCTGGGGTGTCGTTGCCTTCGCTATTACCGCCATGCTTGTCGAGTTCGCCGGCGTGCTTGGCGTTGCCGCAGGCAGCGGGCGCAACTATGCCGGGCCGTTCGGCAAGAGCGACCGAGCCCTGGTGCTCGGCGTCATCGCCTTCCTCATCGCCTGCGGCCTATGGTTCCAAGCGATTGTGCCCTTTGTGTTTCCGGTCATGGCTACACTGTCAGTCGTAACCGCCATCAACCGGATACGCGGCGGCCTTAGAGCGGGCGGCGCATGATGCCAAAGCGTCAGGCACCCGACCGCCAGAGGGAAACCATGATCCACCAGACCATTGCAGCCGGAGCACCGGCAAGCCTCGAGCGCATCGCGCAGGAGCGCACGTTCAAGAGCCATGACGGCACCGAGATCTTCTACCGCTACTGGCCGGCCGCCGAGTCGACGCCAAAGGGTGCGATCCTTCTGTTCCATCGCGGCCACGAGCATGGCGGCCGCATGGCGCATCTGGTCGACGAACTCGCCATGCCCGATCATGCCTTCTACGCCTGGGACGCGCGCGGCAATGGCCGCTCGGCCGGCGAGCGCGGCTATGCGCCGTCCTTTGCCGCCCTGGTTCGTGACATCGACTGCCTGGTGCGTGAGATCGGCCGGGATGGTTTTGGCCAGCGCGACATCGCGCTGATCGCGCAGTCCTTCGGCGCCGTGCTGGCCGCTGCCTGGGTGCATGACTATGCGCCCGACATCCGCGCGCTGGTGGTGGCTTCACCGGCCTTTTCGGTCAAGCTCTACGTGCCCTTCGCCAAAGAGGGCATTGCGCTGTGGCAGAAGCTCAAGGGCCGCTTCTTCGTCAATTCCTACGTCAAGGCGAAGTTCCTGACGCATGATGCCGAGCGCATCGCTTCCTTCGACGGCGATCCGCTGATCACGCGACCGATCGCCTCCAACATCCTGGTCGAGCTTTACGACCACGCTGCCCGCATCGTCTCGGACGCGCGCGCCATCACCGTGCCGACGCAGCTCTTGATCTCCGGCAGCGATTGGGTGGTGCGGCATGGACCGCAGCACGAATTCTTCGTCAATCTCGGCAGCAGCGCCAAGGAGCGGCATGTGCTGCCCGGCTTCTTCCACGACACGCTGGGCGAGCGCGATCGCCAGCAGGCGCTGGACCTGATCCGGCCATTCCTCGAAAAGCAATTTGCCACGCCGGAGAAAACCATCGACTTGCTTCAGGCCGACCGCGCCGGCTACACCCGCGACGAGGCCGAGAGGCTCGCCTCGCCGCTGACGCTGCTGTCGCCCAAGGGTATTTTCTGGGCGATGAGCCGCGCCTCGATCCGCGTGGGCGCCTGGCTGTCTTCGGGCATGAAGACCGGCATTGCCACCGGCTTCGATTCCGGCTCGACGCTCGACTATGTCTACGAGAACGACGCGCGCGGCAGCGGCTTCATCGGCCGCATGATCGACCGCACCTTCCTCGACGCCATCGGCTGGCGCGGCATCCGCCAGCGCAAGCTGCATCTGGAAGAGCTGATCGGCAACGCCGCCGCCAGCCTGGTGGCGACTGGCCGTCCCGTCCACATGCTCGACATCGCCGCCGGCCACGGCCGCTATGTGCTCGATGCCGTCGCCAAATGCACTGAACCGCCAGCAAGCGTGCGGCTGCAGGATTATTCCGAACTCAATGTCGGGCTCGGCTCGAAGCTGATCGCCGAGCGGCGTCTGCCGACCAGCGTCACCTTTCATCAGGCCGACGCCTTCGATGCCGACATGCTGGCCGGGCAAAAGCCGGCGCCGGACCTCGCCATCGTCTCCGGACTTTACGAATTGTTCGCCGACAACACGATGATTTCCCGCTCGCTCGGCGGGCTGGCGAGCGCCATGCAGTCCGGCAGCCTGCTCGTCTACACCAATCAGCCATGGCATCCGCAGCTGGAGATGATCGCGCGCAGCCTGACCTCGCATCGCGGCGGCCAGGCCTGGGTGATGCGGCGGCGCACGCAGGGCGAGATGGACCAGTTGGTGACGGCGGCCGGTTTCGAGAAGATCGACCAGCGCATCGACCAATGGGGCATCTTCACTGTTTCGGTCGCTCGGCGCGTCTGAGACCATGGCCCCGGCTCGGGAACACAATTTGGGTATCGTGCTGAGGGCCGCCCTTTGGCTGGCGCTGCTGGCGCCGTTCTTCTATTCGACCTATGGCTTCGCCAACTGGCTGGCGTCGCGGCGCGACCATGTCGGCAGCATCGTGTTTGCCTGGGAACACGCCATCCCGTTCGTCGCCTGGACGATCGTGCCCTATTGGTCTATCAATCTGTTCTACGGCCTGTCGCTGTTGCTCAACACGACCAGGCGCGGCGTCGACCGGCTCGCCGGCCGCTATCTCTCGGCGCAGATCATTGCCGTCGCCTGCTTCATCGCGTTCCCGCTGACGGCGACCTTCGTGCGGCCGGAAACCACCGGCCTGCCGGGTTTTCTGTTTGCGGTGCTCGGTGGTTTCGACAAGCCGTTCAACCAGGCGCCATCCCTGCACATCGCACTCCTGGTGATCATCTGGGACCATTGGCGTCACGTTCTGGCACGTCACCGTCTCGGCGGCATTCTCCGCCCGGTCTGGCACGTCTGGTGTTTTCTCATCGGCGCCTCGGTGCTGACGACCTGGCAGCATCATTTCATCGACATTCCGACCGGCGCCCTGCTCGGCCTGTTTGCGCTGTGGCTGTTTCCGTCCAAGGGCGAGCTGCCATTCTGGGGTTTTCGGCTGACCGCCGACCCAAGGGCGCGGCGGCTGGCGGTTTATTACGGGCTGGGGGCGGCCCTTGCCCTGGCCGGCGCTGCCGAGGGCGCGTTGGTCTCCGCCGATTTTCTCATCCTGTTGTGGCCGGCATTGGCGCTGGCCATCGTCGCCTTCGGCTATGCTGGGGCCGGCGCCAAAGTGTTCCAGAAGGCAGCCGATGGTAGCGTCTCACTGGCCAACCGTATCCTGCTCCTGCCCTACCGGCTTGGCGCCCGGATCAATGTGTGGGTATGGACCCGCCAACTGGCGCCGCAAGCGGAGATCATCGACGGTGTTTTCCTCGGCCGGTTTCCGAGTGCCGACGAGGCCAACCGTTTCGGCACGGTGATCGACCTTGCCGGCGAGTTGGAACGGCCCGGTGGCGTGACCTGCCGCTGGATCAGCTACGCGATGCTCGACCTCGTGGCGCCGCCTCACGACAGGCTGGAGCGGGCCGTGGCGGCGATCGAGCTGGCGCGCCGGCGCGGCACCGTTCTGGTCTGCTGCGCGCTCGGCTTCCAGCGCAGTGCGGCCATCGTCGCCGACTGGCTGGTGGTGACGGGGCGCTCGTACACAGCTGCACAGGCGCGCAAGAAACTCGCCGCGTCGGGCAGGCCCGTGCACCTTCAGATCGGGCTGGATGAACCGGGGCTGGAAGAACCGACATGAGTTGGCCGGCATGAGTGGCGAGAATTTTCCCGAGAACGCCGAAATATTCGCCGCCGGACTGATGGTGCAGGCGGTGTGGCCGATCCTGCTCGTGGTGGCGGCTGTGATGGCAGCGCCGGTCATCGGCCTGGTGGCCGGACCGCAGACGACAGCGCTGTCCGCGGCGGCCTGGCTGGTCGCGGCGGCGAGCGCCGTGGCCACGCTGGCTCTTTCGGCCTTGCTTTTGTTCGATGCGCTGCTGTTCCGGCTGATGGCAAGCCACGCCAGCGAGGCCGCCGGGGGTGCCGCGGTCGACGATGTGCTGGCGCGCATGCGCCTGAAATCCACCACTGCCGGCGGCCGCTCGCTCGACCATCGCATGGCAGGCACGCGCCGCCTGCTGACAAGGCAGCGCATGGCGCTCGCCATGTTTGCTGCGGCATCCCTTTTCGCAGCATTTGTTTGAGCCATGACAAAACTTCACCTGCGCGCCAACACCTTCACCTTGCTGCAGACGGTGACGTCGGTCGGCCTGTCGGCGGCGGCCTGGGTGGTAACCGGCGTCAGACCAATCTGGAACGGCAGCCAGCCGTCGGAGCGGCAGCGCATCTACTTCGCCAACCATGCCAGCCATGGTGATTTCATCCTGCTGTCGGCTTGTCTGAGCGAGAAGGTGCGCGCCCGCACCCATGCGATCGCGGCGGCCGAATATTGGGGCAAGTCGCGGCTGCGCCGCTTCATCGCGCAGGACATGCTGTCGTCCGTGCTCATCCACCGGCAGTGGACCGACGAAACGCAACACCCGATCTCGATCATGCTGTCGGTGCTCGACGACGGCCACTCGCTGATCCTGTTTCCCGAAGGCACTCGCAACACGACGGAGGCGGATCTGCTGCCGTTCCGCTCCGGCCTCTACAATCTGTCGATGGCGCGGCCCGATGTCGAACTCATCCCGTGCTGGATCGAGAACATGTCGCGCGTGCTGCCCAAGGGCCAGTTCCTGCCGGTGCCGCTTCTGTGCCGCGTCGTCTTTGGTCCGCCGGTGGCGATCGCGCCCGGCGAAGAACGCCGCACCTTCCTCGAGCGCGCGCGCCAGACGCTGCTGTCGCTCAACCCGCGTCCGGATCGAGACGGCTGATGCCACTCACGCTTCCACCGATGCATGAAACCGTCATCCTGCTGGTCGGCCTTGTCTGCGTGCTGACCACGGCGAGCGTCATTGCCGGCATCCTGTCGTGGCGGGCGCCGAAGCCGTTGCCCTCGACGCTCGTCAACTTGAACCAGCGCATCAACGCCTGGTGGGTGATGGTGCTGGCGATCACCGTCGCCTTCTTCTTCGGCCGCACCGGCATGACCATCCTGTTTGCGCTGATCTCGTTTGCCGCGCTGCGCGAGTTCGTGACGCTGACGCACAGCCGGCGCAGCGACCACTGGGTGCTGCTCGGCATGTTCGGCATCATCATTCCCTTCCAGTACTGGCTGGTGTGGACCGCCTGGTACGGGCTGTTCACCATCTTCATCCCCGTCTACTGCTTCCTCTTGATGCCGGCGATCACCGCGCTCAACGGCGACACCGAGCGCTTCCTCGAGCGCGTGTCCGCGCAGCAATGGGCGGTCATGATCTCGGTCTACTGCGTCAGCCATGTGCCGGCGCTGCTGACGCTCAACGTGCCCGGTTTCGAGGGCCGCAACCTCCTGCTCATCGCCTTCCTGATCATCACCGTGCAAGGCAGCGACGTGCTGCAATACATTTTCGGCAAGCTGTTCGGCCGGCATTTTTTGTCGCCGTCCGTTTCGCCATCAAAGACTTGGGAAGGGCTGATCGGCGGGCTGGTGTCATCGAGCCTGCTCGGCGCGCTGCTGTCGTTCCTGACGCCGTTCTCGCCGCTCGCGGCGGCAGGCGTCGCCTTCATCGCCTGCCTGATGGGGTTCCTCGGCGGGCTGGTGGCGTCGGCGATCAAGCGCGACCAGGGCGTCAAGGACTGGGGTCACCTGATCGAGGGTCACGGCGGCATGATGGACCGCGCCGACAGCCTGGTCTTCGCCGCACCGGTGTTCTTCCACATCGTCCGCTATTTCTGGACGTGAGCTAAGCCGTTCAATCGCGGATGGCGCGGCCTGCCTGCTGCAGCAATTCGAAGGCGGCGAAGCGCTTGTCGTGCCAGGGCACGAGGTCGCCACCGGCCGGGTGATAGATGTCGCCGATGCGCGACATGCCGGTCATCGCCGCGATCACATCGGGAAATTTTTGCGCCGCCACCGCAGCCAATATGGTTGAGCCGAGCAGCACCGGTTCGGGCGAGGTCGAACCGGCGACGGTCAGGCCTGTGGTGTCGGCCAAAAGCTGACGTACCAGCTCGCTTTGCGCCGCACCGCCGCTGACGACGATAGTGTCGATGGCAATGCCTTTTTTGGCCATCGCCGCCAGGATCTGGCGAACGCCGTAGCCAATGCCCAGCAGGCCGGCGACATAGAGCGCGACCAGACTGTCGAGGGACGTGTCCATGCCAAGGCCGGCGATCAGGGCCTTGGACTCGGGATCGGCGAAGGGCGAGCGGTTGCCGAGGAATTCCGGCACGACATGCAGTCCATCGGCTAGGTGCGCTACTGCGGACAGGTCGGCGGACTGTTTCGCCGCCTGCTGACCAAGCCAAGCGGTCAGGCCGAGACCTTCCGCCTTGGCTTTTGCGGATGCCTCAGCCGTGGCCGGATGGAAAGCGACGAGGTGGTCGATTGCAGCACCCGCCGCCGATTGCCCGCCTTCATTGAGCCAAAGCCCCGGCACCATCGAGGAAAAATACGGACCCCAGACGCCGGGCACGAAGGCCGGCTCGCTGGTGCTGGCCATGGTGCAGGCCGAAGTGCCGAACACATAGGCCATGCGCGACTGCAAGGTGCCGACCGAGCCCTGCCCGCCAACCGTGCCGACGCCGCCGGCATGGGCATCGATCAGGCCCGCCGCAACCGGCGTTCCCGGCAGCAGGCCGAGATCGGCCGCGGCGGCCTCAGTGAGGCCTTGGGCAAGTGCCGTGCCACCCTCGACGATTTCGGTACCGATGCGGGCAAAGCCTTCATCGGCGAGCGCGCCGAGGCCGATGGCACGGAAATAGGCATCGTCCCAGCGCCGCTCATGACCGAGATAGGTCCATTTGCAGGTCAGCGTGCAGATCGAGCGCGCCAGGCTGCCGGCTGAGCGCCAGGTCAGATAGTCCGTCAGGTCGAAGAAATGCTCGGCCGCATCGAAGGTGGCGGGCAGGTTCTCGCGCAGCCACAGCAGCTTCGGCGTTTCCATTTCCGGCGAGATGGTGCCGCCGACATAGTCGAGCACGGCGTGCTTGCCGGCATTGATGCGCTGCGCCTGATCGAGCGCGCGGTGATCCATCCAGACGATGATGTTGCGCTGGCTGTCGCCGGAACTGCCGACCGGCAACGGCGCGCCGTCCTTGCCGACCACGACCAGCGAACAGGTGGCGTCGAAGCCGATGCCGGCAATGTCGCGCCCAGCGAGCCCCGACTTCGTCACCGCCTCGCGCACGCTGGCGCAAACCGCACGCCAGATGTCCTCGCTCGACTGTTCGGCGATTTCGCCGGGCTCGATGAATAGAGCGATGTCGCGCTTCGCCGAGGCAAGCATGGTGCCCTTGCTGTCGAACACCCCCGCCCTGGCACTGCCAGTGCCGACGTCGATGCCGAGGAAGTGGGACATGGGGAACCTCAGAAGTTAGGCAGTAGGCAGTAGGCAGTAGGCAGTAGGCAGTAGGCGAGATGGTCAGCAGTGAACCGTCAGTTGCAAGAGCCTCTCCCCATTTCCTACCGCCTAACGCCTCACAAATCATTGCTCTGCGGCAGGATAACCAGATCCCGGATAGTGACATTTCTCGGCCGCGTCAGCATGAACAGCACGGCTTCGGCGACCTCGACCGGTTGTATCAGGCCGCCCTTGGCCAGTTCATCCTCAAGCTTGTCCTTCGGCCAGTCGCTGATCAGCGCTGTCACCACCGGCCCCGGCTGCACCGCGCCGACGCGCAGGCCGTGCGGGGCGACCTGCCGGCGCACCGTGTGGACGAAGGCCTGCACGGCATGCTTGGATGCCGTATAGATCGGCTCCCAGACCACCGGCACCAGTCCGGCGATCGAGGACGTGACGATGATGTCGCCGGTCTTTCGTTCGACCATATGCGGCAGCACGGCGTGGATGGAACGAAAGACCGCATTGATGTTGAGGTTCAGCATGCGGTCCCAGGCATCCGGGTCGCCTTCGAGCACCGGGCCGCCGACATAGGCGCCGGCATTGGCGTGGAAGATATCGAGCTGGCCGGCCTTGTCCAGGATTTGCGGCATCATCGTCGCGACGCTGGCCGGCTTCATCAGATCGATCACCAGCGGGATCGCGTTGGGACCGAGTTCGGTGCAGACGCTTTTCAGCGCGTCTTCGGCACGATCGACGAGCACAACGCGAACGCCGGCGGCAATCAGCGCTCTCGCGCATTCCAGGCCTATGCCCGACGCGGCGCCGGTAATCGCCGCGACTTTTCCACTCAAATCCTGAGCCATTCTTCTATCCTCGTATTCTCTGTTGGTTCAGGCTCGGCCGTGGGAAACCCGCGAGCGGCGTGCCAGGGAGTCGACGATGACCGCAATTGCCAGAACGGCGCCGGTGATCATGTAGCGAAGCGACGATGACAAATCGAGCAAGGTCAGCCCGCTGGCGATCGACTGGATGACGATGATGCCGAGCAGCGCGGAATAGGCGCTGCCACGGCCGCCAAACAGGCTGGTGCCGCCTATGACCGCCGCCGCAATGGCGTTGAGGTTGACGTCGCCGGTGCCGGCCTGCTGGCTGGCGGAGGCCAGCCGCGCCGCCGACAGGACGCCGCCGAGGGCGGCAAACATCGAGCACATGACGAAGGCGCTGAGGTAGATCGAGCGCACCTTGATGCCGGCCCGGCGCGCCGCTTCGCGGTTGCCGCCGACGGCGGTCATCGAGCGGCCCCATTGGGTGCGGGTCAGCGCATAGTTCATCGCCACCACCAGGCCGACGAACAGGCCGAACATCCACGGTATGCCGCGCGCCTGGTTGAGATAACCGACGATCAGTTCTAGCAGGATGGTCAGGGCGGCGACGCGCACGATGAGGCCGCCGACAGACGGCGCCGACAAATTGACGGCCCGGCGGCGGCTGACGGTGCGCAGGCCGCTGATCAGCATGACGATGCCGGGCAATGCCGCCAGTGCATAGGACAGCCAGTCCGGCATGACCAGCAACTGGCCGAAATTCACCAGGTTCGAGCCATAGGGCAGATTGATCGAGCCGGTGGAGCCCAGAATATACAGCTGCAGGCCCAGCACGGCGAGCAAGCCGGCCAGCGTCGAGACGAAACTCGGCATGCCGAGCCGGTTGAACAGCAAGGCATAGAGCGCGCCGATGAAGCCGCCGACGGCGATCGCGGCGAGGATGGCGAGCGCCACCGGCCAGCCCTGGTTGACCCACAGCGTGCCGACCATGGCCGAAGCAAAGCCGCTGATCGAGCCGACCGACAGGTCGATCTCACCGACCATCAGCACACAGACGATACCGAGCGCGATGACGCCGACGGTCGAGCAGTCGAACAGGAGATTGACCAGATTGCTCGACGAGACGAAGACCGGATTGAGGGCAGTGAACACGCTCCAGATGATGACCAGTCCGACAATCACCGGCAGCGAGCCGAGGTCGCCGGAGCGGACGCGGTCGAAGAAGGCGCTGATGGCGCCACCAACGCCGGCCTGGTGCTTGACGCGGACGTCGCTGCGGTCGAGCGCCGTCGACGAGGAGGTGTCCTGCTTGGGCTCCGCGCTCATGGCCGCTGCTCCTGATTGTTCGCTTGTTCGGCGGCCTTGCGCCGTTCGGCGCGGCGCGACACTGCATTGTTGGCGGCGCCGGTGATGGCGCTGACCAGTTCCTGGTTCGAGGCGTCGGGTTCGAAGACGCCGTTGTTGCGGCCGAGCCTGAGCACCACGATGCGATCGGCGACGGCGCGCACGTCCTCCATATTGTGACTGATCATCAGCACGCCGAGCCCACGTTCGCGCACCCGGTCGATGAGGTTCAGCACTTCCGCCGTCTGGGCGACGCCAAGCGCGGCGGTCGGCTCGTCGAGGAGGATGACCTTGGGGTCGAGCAGCAGCGAGCGGGCGATCGCCACCGTCTGGCGCTGGCCGCCGGACAGCGAGGCGACCGCCTCGCGGACGCTTGGAATACGCGCCGACAATTCGTTGAGCAGCGTCCAGGCGCGAATTTCCATCGCCACCTCGTCCAGCCGCAGCGGGTTGAGCTCCTTGCCGAGAAAGATGTTGGCGACGACGTCGAGGTTTTCGCACAGCGCCAGATCCTGGAAAACGGTGGCGATGCCGAGCGTCAGCGCGGCGCTCGGGTCGGGCATCGTCACTTGCCTGCCGCGGAAATTGATGGTGCCCGAGCTCGGCTGGTGGACGCCGGCCAGAATCTTGACCAGCGTCGACTTGCCGGCGCCATTGTCGCCGACCAGCGCCACCACCTCGCCGGCATGGACATCGAGATCGATATCGGTGAGCGCCGAAACGGCGCCGAAATTCTTCGAGATGCCGCGCAGGCTGAGCACCAGCTCGCCTGCCGAAACCGGTCCGTCAGAGATGTCAGACATGGTGGCAAACCTTTCCGGATGGACGGTCAAGAGTGACTGCGAACTTCCGGCCGCCGCAAGGGCGGCCGGAAAGCAGGATCAGGATTCTAGGTCATCCTTTTATGCATGTCTTATCCCAAAACCGCTGCGCGATTTTGGGCGACCTGCATTGTCACTTTGTGATGCCGAGCTTCTTGCAGCCTTCGGCATAGCGGTCGACGCAGAGCTCTTCGGCGGTGTTGATCTTCTTGTCGATGATCTCGGCCTTGAGGTTTTCCTGCGTCACCACCGCCGGCGTGAACAGCTGCGATGGGGTGTCGTAGAGGGTCATTTCGGCCTTCGGCGTCTCGCCCGACAGAAGCTGGACGGCGACGTTGGCGGCAGCCGCCGCAACGATCTCGCTCGGCTTGGAGATGGTGTTGTACTGATCGCCGGCGATGATCAGCTGCAGTGCGGCGATCGTCGCGTCGTTGCCGGTCACCGGCGGTACCGGATCGACACCGGCGGCCTTGAACGCGGCGATGGCGCCACCACCGGTGCCGTCATTGGCCGCAACGACGCCGACGATCTGCGTGGAGAAGCGGGTGATCTGGCCGCTTGCCCATTGCTGCGCCTTCGGCGGCGCCCATTCCGGCGTGTCGTATTCGGCAAGGATCTTGTAGCCGCTGTTGTCGAGGCTGGAATGGATGCCCTTCTTGATCAGCCCGGCGGCCGCGTCGGTCGGCGATCCGTTGATCTGCAGCAGGCCGCCGCTGGCGGGGTCGACCTTCAGCGCCTTGAGGTGTTCGACGAGCGAGTCGGCAATGGCCTTGCCGATGCCTTCATTGTTGAACGAGACGTAGAAGTCGGCAGGTGCGGTCGGGATCGGGCGATCATAGGCGATGACCTTGACGCCCTGGCTCTGCGCCAGCTTGACCAGCGAGGCGGCGGCGGTCGAGTCGACGGGGTCAAGCACGATCGCCTTGGCGCCTTGCGAGATCACCGAGTTGAACTGCTGCTGCTGGCGCGAGGCGTCGGCATCGGCGTTCTGATAGATCACCTTGCAGCCGGGGCAGAGTTTTTTCATCTCGGCGACGAAGCCGGGATAGTCGTGCTGCTCGTAGCGCGTCGAGGCCTGGTCGGGCATCAAGAAGGCGACCGTGGCGTCGGTAACCGGGGCGGCAAAGGCAGCGGTGCCGCCAAGAAGAGAAAGAGTGAGCGCGATGGCTCCCGTCGATTTCCAGGCAAATCTGGTCATTTCGATAGCTCCGTTTCAAGGAATGGTTTCATGAAGCCCTGGACACCACATGGCGCCGGGCCTTGACTGCAGTCGGGCTGTTGCGAGGAACAACGGAGCACTTGATCCGTGCTGCGCATCCTCTTTATATCTCTGGATTTCGGGACAAGCGATCTCCAGCACGGGACGCCTCCAACGCACCCCGCGTTCTTACCTCAGTAAATGTCTAGGCTCCTCCCGGTCCTCCCTGTTAGGCGGCAATCTCCGCGCTGATGTTTTCCGCCAGCAGGGCCCTGAAGCGCGAAGGCGACATGCCTTTCTGGGTCAGGAACTGGCGGTTGAAATTCGAGATGTTGTTGTAGCCGGCGGCATAGCAGATCTCGGTGATCGGCATGTCGGCCTCACTCATCAGCAGCTGGCAGGCAAGGTTGATGCGCAGCCGGTTGACGTACTGAACCAGCGCCATGCCGGTATGACGGCGGAAGCTGCGCGAAAACGCGCTCGGGCTGCGCCCGGCAATCGCCGCCAGATCGCTTTCGCTGAACGGCTCGGTCAGGTTGGCGTTGATATAGGCAAGCGCCTTGTTGACGCCGGCCGACATGAAGCCTGAGGGATCTGGCAGATAGCTGGCGCTGGTGAGCGTCCGCACATCGGCGGCGCGGCTCAGAATGTCGATGAGCTCCATGAACAAAGCGATGCGACGCACGCCTTGCGCTTCGACCAGTTCGGCCAGCACAGGTGCGGTGAGCTTGGCGGTAGCGATGGAGAACAGCGCGCCGCGGCGGCTGAGCTCGAGAATGTTTTCACAACCGGCAAGTTCCGGCAACGCGGCGGTGGCGTCGGCAATGAACTCTTGCGAGAACTGCACGACGCGGCCGCGCAGCGGCACGCTGGCGCCTGCCGGCACGTCGCTGACCCAGTTGTGCGGCAGGTTCGGGCCGGTGAGCACGAGATTGCCGGGCTCGAACTCGCCGATGAAGTCACCGACGAAATAATGGCCCGTGGTGGCGACGACGTGATGGATTTCGTATTCGGGGTGGAAGTGCCAGCGCACGGTATGGAAGGGGTAGCCGTGGGCCCAGGCCTTGAACGACTCGCCGCGTCTGATCTGGACGACTTCCAAGTCCGGATTCATGTCAGTTCCTCCCGGCGCCGGTCCGGTCATGCGACCAGTTGCAGTGCCATCTCCCGCAGGCCGCGTTTGCCGCTCTCTGCAGTGATCGAAGCTTAGGCGGCAATTCATGCAGCCGCCACCACGGTGTGTCCACCTCACTGATACTTTTTTGACGTTTTTGTGGTCAAGGCGATACGTTTGCGAGTACGCGGGAGAGATCAGGCCCCGCTTGCGAGACGGTGACGACGCAAACGATGTCGCCGGCGGCGAGAGCTGGTCGCTCGATTTCGGCTCCGTCACAGTGATAATATGCAAAGGGAGCGGATCGGCATGACAAGGACGTTCACCTATTCCGGCAGCCCTGCGCATATTGTCTTCGGCAATGGCGCGTCGTCCGAGGTGGGCACCTGGATCGAAAAACTCGGCTGCAATCGCGCGCTGGTGCTGTCGACGCCGCATCGGGCTGCCGACGGCGAGGCGCTTGCCAAATCCCTCGGCGCGCTGGCGGCCGGCACCTTTTCGGGCGCCGCCATGCACACGCCGGTCGAGGTAACCCAAACGGCAATGGCCAAGGCGACCGAGGTCAACGCTGACTGCGTTGTCGCGCTTGGCGGCGGCTCTACCACCGGTCTCGGCAAGGCGATCGCCTGGCGCACCGACCTGCCGCAGATCGTCATCCCGACCACCTATGCCGGCTCGGAGGTGACGCCGATCCTCGGTCAGACCGAGAACGGCGAAAAAACCACAATGCGTGACGCAAGGATCCTGCCGGAAGTGGTGATCTACGATCCAGAGCTGACCGTCGGCCTGCCGATAGCGATGAGCGTCGCGTCAGGACTCAACGCCATGGCGCACTCGGCCGAAGCGCTTTACGCGCAGGATCGCAATCCGATTTCCACCCTGATGGCGAAAGAAGGATTGCGCGCCATGAAGACTGCGCTGCCGGTGTTGACCAAGGAGCCTGGAAACATCGATGCACGGGGCGATGCGCTTTACGGCGCCTGGCTGTGCGGTACGGTGCTCGGCGCCGTCGGCATGGCGCTGCATCACAAGATCTGTCACACGCTCGGCGGCTCTTTCGACATGCCGCATGCCGAGACCCATGCGGTGATGTTGCCGCACACGATCGGCTTCAACGCCGTCGCGGTGCCCGACTTGTTGAAGCCAGTCGCCGACTTGTTTGGCGGCAGCGCCGGCAGCGGTCTCCAGGATTTCGCCAAGGCGGTCGGCGCGCCCCTTACATTGAACGAACTCGGCCTCAAGCAGGCCGATCTCGACCGCGCCGCTGAGATTGCGACCAGGAACCCATACTGGAATCCGCGGCCTTTCGACCGCGCCGCAATCCGCGCCCTGTTGCAGGACGCGTGGGAGGGAAGGCGTCCGCAAAACTGACGGCAACAAGCAAGGAACTTACCCGCCGCGAATCAATCGGGATACCGCCACGACCGGTGTGCTCGCGGCGGCCTCGCGGTGCCGGCGATCGTCTGCCCTTTCGCATATAGCCGACAGGCATGAGTGGCTCCGCCTGGTCGGCGCAGGCCGCTCACGCTTTTGTGCGCGTGAAAAACTGCGCGGCTCGAAAAGCCCATTGACATCAGCCGTATTTTCGACGCAAACGTTATATTGTTACTGTTATACAGTTACACAGCCCGCCTCTCCGGCGACATACCTTTCAGACTGCAAGGAGACCACGGATGCGTCGCATTCCCTTTCTCGCCGCGCTGCTCGTCGCGGTGCCGCTTTTGGCCGGCACGGCTGTCGGCGCCGAAGACAAGCTGACCATCGTGGCGGCCGAGAATTTCTATGGCGACCTTGCCCGCCAGATCGGCGGCGGCAACGTCACCGTTGCCAGCATCCTGGCCAATCCCGATGACGATCCGCATCTGTTCGAGACCAGCCCGTCGACGGCGCGCACCATCGCCGACGCCAAGATCGTCATCTATAACGGCGCCGACTACGATCCGTGGATGGACAAGCTGCTGTCCGCCTCGACAGCCAAGGATCGCACGACCATCGTCGCCGCCGACCTGATCGGCAAGAAGTCGGGCGACAACCCGCATCTGTGGTACGACCCGGCGACGCTGCCGGCCATCGCCAAGGCGCTGAGCGCCGATCTTGCCAAACGCGATCCGGCCAATGCAGCGCATTACGAGGCCAATCTCAAGGCATTCCAGACCTCGCTCGAGGCCATTGACAAGGAAATCGCCGACGTCAAGAACACCTATGCCGGCACCGAGGTGACGGCTACCGAGCCGGTCTTCGGCTACATGGCGGAAGCGCTCGGCCTGAAAATGCTGAACTACGATTTCCAGGTGGCCTTGATGAACGATGCGGAGCCGAGCGCCACGCAGGTGGCGGCGTTCGAAAACAGCCTGAAGGACGGCTCGGCCAAGATCCTGTTCTACAATTCGCAGGTGACCGACGAGGCAACGACAAGGCTGCTCGACATCGCCAGGCAGAATAAGGTCACTGTCATCGGCGTCACCGAGACGGAACCGGCGGGCCAGACTATCCAGACCTGGTTCGGCGGCCAGATCGACGCGGTCCAGAAGGCGCTTGCCGCCCGCACACAATGAACCACCAATGAACGTGACTAAATGAACGCAATCGAATTCGACAAGGTCACGCTGACCTATGGGGGGCGCCGGGTTTTATCCGACGTCTCCTTTTCTCTACCGCAAGGCGCCTTTGTCGGCCTGCTCGGCGCCAATGGCGCCGGCAAGACGACGATGCTGCGCGCCATTCTCGGCCTGATCAAACCGGCCGGCGGCGCCATTTCGGTGCTCGGCAAATCGCCGACGCGCGGCAACGCCGACATCGGCTATATGCCGCAGGCGCGGCGCGCGCTTGGCGATGTCGGCGTCAGCGGCCTCGACTTCGTGCTGAGTGCCGCCGGCGGGCATCGCTGGGGCTGGCCCGTCGCATCGGCTGCCGAGAAGGAGGCGGCGTGGAAGGCTCTTGAAGAGGTGGGCGCCGGCGACCTTGCGCGGCGGCCGCTGGGCGAGCTTTCCGGTGGCGAGCGCCAGCGCATCCTGATCGCTCAATCGTTGATCGGCAATCCGCAACTGCTTTTGCTCGACGAGCCGCTGATCAGCCTCGATGCAGGCCATCAGCGCGCGATCATCGACCTGGTGCATCAGATCGGCGAGCGGCTCGGCATTGCCGTGCTGTTCTGCTCGCACGAGATCAACCCGCTGCTGCGCGCCGTCGACCGCGTGCTCTATCTCGGCAACCGCAAGGCGGCGATCGGCTCCGTCGACGAGGTCATCAGCGGTCCGGTGCTGTCGAAACTCTACGGCACGCATATCAATGTGGTGCGGGTTGCCGGCCGCATCTTCGTCATGGCCGACGATGTCGAACTGGAGAGCGGGGCGCATGTCCACGATCTTTGACTATGAATTCATGCGCAACGCCTTCTATGCCTGCACCATCGTCGGCATCGTTTCGGGCGCGGTCGGCTATTTCCTCGTGCTCCGGGGCCAGACCTTCGCCGGCCATGCGCTCTCCCATGTCGGCTTTCCCGGCGCCACCGGCGCCGGCCTGATCGGGCTGTCGCCGTTTCTCGGCCTCACCGTGTTTACCGTCGTCGCCGGCATCGGCATCGGCCTGCTCGGCGAGCGCGCGCATCGCGACGTCGCCATCGGCATCGTTTTGACGCTGTCGCTCGGCCTGGGCTTGCTGTTCCTGCATTTCTACACCGCCTTCGCCTCGCAGGCGACCAACGTGCTGTTCGGCAATGTGCTGGGCATCAGCCTGCGCACCGTCATCGTGCTTGCGGTGCTGGCGGTGGCGATCCTTGTCGCGCTTTTGCTGATAGCGCGGCCGCTGCTGTTCGCCAGCCTGCAGCCGGAACTCGCCGAAGCGCGCGGCGTGCCGCTCACTCTTGTCTCGACCCTGTTCATGGTGCTGGTCGCCGTCGCCACGTCCGAGGCGGTGCAGATCGTCGGCGTGCTGCTCGTCTTCGCGCTGATGGTGGCGCCTGCAGCCACCGCGCTCAGGCTTACCAGCGGCGTCGGAGCCGGCGTGCTGGCGTCCATCGCGCTTGCCGTGATCATCGCCTGGATCAGCCTGACGCTCGCCTTTCTGACCGACTGGCCGACGAGCTTCTGGATCACGGCGCTGGGCGCGGCGGCCTATGTCGTCAGCGGCATGGTCCGGCGCCCGTCGGTCCGAGAGACTCAGAGCGCCGACGCCGGCCCCTGAGGCTTGCCCTCCGGCAGGTCGATCGGGCCGGCTGGGGTGCAAAACTGATGTGAGGGAAATACACCCAAAAAAAGTCAGGTCTACAATCCGGCTCCTGAAACGTTTCAGCCGCGAAAGACAAATTCATCCAATCGCCTAGATCGCGACCTCTGTCGCGCCAAAGGTCCCCTCCGGAGCGGCCGGAACACCCGGAAAACCGCCATTTCAAGCGCATTTTGGAGCGGCGAGAGGCTTGCGCGAGGCCGGCTGGAAAGCTGGCCGGGAGGCGCAAAAGGGACCTCGCGCGGCCATTGCGGGCGGCGTTGACAGACCGCGGTGCTGCATGCGTATAGCAAGCCATGGGTCACGCCATGGCCGTGGCGGTTGAGACGGGGCTGGGGGGTTTCGTAACAACAGCATTGACGGCCCGGCGCCGGACGGGCGGCATGCACTCTCGAAGTGCGCCGCTCGCTCTTGGCTGACGCGCCGGCGACCCGGCAGCAGTCCTGGCCTGCGTTCTCTCGACCAGGCTCCGCAGAACGCCATCGTCTCAGCTTTTCGATCCGCATCGGTTCGAAGCGAACGAGGTGACGCCCTCTTAACCGATATTCGCTTCGCTACGTCCCCCTCCCCTGCTGGGCGAGGGGGACGCTGGCGATGAACCGCGCCGGCCGAGGTGTATCGGCACCGATCAGGCAAGCCTGACGACGTCGATCAAGCAAGCTTGACGACGTCGATCAAGTAAGCTTGACGACGAAGTGCTTGGTTACCGGCTCGATGATCTGCCAGGTGCCCTTGAAATCGGCTTCGACCACGAACGCATCGCCCGGACCGACCTCGACAGGCGTGCCGCCATCGGGCGTGATGATGATGCGGCCGGCGATCATGTGCACGAACTCATAGTCGGTGTAGGTGGCGTGATAAGTGCCGGGCGAGGCCCGCCAGGTGCCCGACAGCACCTTGCCGTCGGCGGTGGTGTGCTGCACGGCGGTCTGCATGGTCGGCCGGCCCGCGACAACGATCCAGCCCGGTAAGTCGCCGCCCTCGGCATGCTCGACAGCGCCGAATTTGAAAATGGTGGTGTTGGTCATGGGAGGCTCCGTTTGAATTGCATGGCTGCCGGTTGGATAGCCGATGCGTGTGACGGGAGCAACGCAAGGGCCGACCCCGGATGTCGGAGATTTGGCGAACGGCGCGCGCTAATCTCCCCCCTCGAGGGGGAGATGTCGCCGAAGGCGACAGAGGGGGTCGGTTCGACTGGACGCGGCGCCCTGCACCAGACGGAAGTTGGCGCTTCACGCGAGACGACCCCCTCTGGCCGCTTCGCGGCCATCTCCCCCTCAAGGGGGGAGATCAGCGGCGTCGCCTCCTCCAATGTTGCACTGCGTTAGATTTGTTGCATTGCGATATCGACCCATAGGGCGGAGTCTTGGTCCGACTGTCAACGGTTGCAGCGCCGTGTCCCGTTGGGCGCAAAGCTGCCGCACGTATGATCCCGGCGCGATCGTTACTCGCCGAGGCGGGGTCATGCACCAGCACGAGGTGGCAAATCGTGTCAGCATCGTTCCGGCCCGATATCGAAGGACTGCGTGCCTTGGCGGTGGCAGGCGTGATCGCCTTTCATTTCGGCTTCACCGGCCTGCCCGGCGGCTTCACCGGCGTCGACATCTTCTTCGTCATCTCGGGCTATCTGATCACAAAACACCTGCTTGCCGAAATCACCGAGACCGGGCGGCTCAACCTGTGGCGCTTCTATGCCAGGCGCGCTCGGCGGCTGTTGCCGGCGTCGCTGTTCGTCATCCTCGCCACACTGGTGGCCGGCGCCTTCATCCTGTCGCCGGAGGAACAATCGCTCTATTCCAAAGGCGCCATGTTCGCCTCGGCCTACATGATCAATCTGTGGCTGATCCGCTGGTCGTTCGATTATTTCGCCGCCGATGCGGCCAGCAACCCGTTTGTCCATTTCTGGTCGCTGTCGGTGGAGGAGCAGTTCTATGTCGCCTGGCCGGCGCTGCTTGTGCTGGCGGCATGGCTGCGCCCCGGCAAGCGCGGCGCGATCCTGGTGATCGGCATTGCCGGCCTCGTCTCGTTCGCCGTCTGCGCGTGGCTCACCACGGTCTCGCAGCCCTGGGCCTTCTATTTCTCGCCGCTACGCGCCTGGGAGTTCGCCGCCGGCGGGCTGGCCAGCATGGTGCCGCAGCAAGTCTGGCAAAACCGCCCGCGGCTCGCCACGCCGCTGGCGTGGCTCGGCCTAGCGCTGATTGCCGGCGCCTATCTTTCCTTCAGCGACGAAACGCCCTTCCCGGGTTTCCTCGCCCTGGTGCCGGTGGCCGGCACCGTGCTGTTGCTGCTGGCAGGAGCGGCGCACGCGCAGCAGGAGAGCGCTAAGAAAAGCCCGATCGAGACACTGGCGCTGGCGCCGCTGCAATGGGTCGGCAAACTCTCCTACTCGCTCTATCTCTGGCACTGGCCGGTGATCGTGTATGCCACGATGCTGACGCCGGAACTTTCGCCGCTGCAGCGGCTCGGCTGCTTGGCGCTGACGCTGGCGCTGTCGGGGTTCACCTATCATGTCATCGAAAACCCGATCCGCCGCAATGGCTGGCTGATGGCCAGTGCGGCGCGGGCGCTGGTGCCGGCCGTCCTCCTGACCGGCACCGGCGTCGCAGCCGCCTACGCCAATGCCAGGCTTGCCGTCCACGATCTGGACCCTGAGCAGCGCAGCATTGCCGCCAGCGCCGCGCAGCCGTCCACGGCGCGCGCGGCCGGCTGTATTCTCTCCTTTGAGACGGTGACGCCGAAGGCCTGCGTGTTCGGCAACAAGGACGCCGGGCGCTCGATTGCGCTGTTCGGCGATTCGCATGCCGACCACTGGTCGACGCCGCTGATCGAGGCGGCGGCCAAGAACAATTATCGCCTCGTCACCTATCTCAAATCGTCCTGCCGTGCCTCGCGGGTGACGACCTGGAACTGGCGGCTGAAGCGCGACTACACCGAATGCGACCAGTGGCGGGAGCAATCGGTCAAGGACATTATCGCGTTGCACCCGCACATGGTGGTGATCTCGGAATTCTCGATCGGCAATGTGATGAAGGAATCACCCGAGGAACTGAAGCACGCCGATTGGAACGAGGAGTGGAAGGCCGGCCTGCGCTGGACGCTGGCGGCATTCAGCCGGGCCGGGATCAAGGTCGCGGTAATCCGGGACGTTCCCTACAATGGAAGCTATGCCGACAAATGCGTGGCGCGGGCGCTGTGGCGCGGGCAGGTGCCTGAAGTCTGCGACACGCCGAGGGACGCGGCGGCGAACGACGACATCGCCGCGGCCGAGCGCGACGTCGTGCGCAGCGTGCCCGGCGCCACCTATGTCGACCTGACCAGCCAGTTCTGCGACGCCCAAACCTGCCACGTGTTCATCAACGGCCAACTCGCCTTCCGCGACCGGCACCACCTGGCGACGCCATTTGCTGAATCACTGGAGCCGCTCTTGGAGAAGGCGGTGTTTTAGGGGCGGCGAGGTAGGGGGACCTGACGGCTGACGCTCAGTTGATGCGAGCTATGCCACAAACACATCCTCTCGATGGTGAGCGAGGTAAGCCTGCTGCGGCGGGGTGAAGGTGCTAGTGCGCCAGACGGCGGGGGCTTCGGCAAAGCCGAAACTCTGCATCACCAATTGCTCGAATCCGAGCCGCCGCAAATCAGTCTTGTCGACGCGCTGGGATATGAGGACCTGCCCGCTATCTTCAAAACTGATGAAGCCACGGTCAAAGAGGTGGTCGGCATCAGGCGTGAGGAGCAGCCCGTTCATGCCGTCCAAGCGCTCCTGCGCGGAAGCGCATAGGCGCCAAGGTTTGATGTGGCTTGCAATCAGCAACGAGGGATTGGTGACCCCTGTGAGTCGGCACGAGCGCTCCATGGCTTCGACATTGGAACGAAATTTACCTTGGCCGCGACGAGCTTGAATGACGCTCGTCTTTACAGTGTCCTCGAGTTGGAGGTCGTCTCGGATACGGCGCTCAACGACGTCCTCTAAAATTTCATTGACGACTTCGAAAGTGAGACTGTTTGCGCCACCACGCCTCAAAGCTTCGCGGTCGAAAGCTGTACCCGCGACAATTGTGTGAAACACCTCTTGCGATACGCTCGCGAGATAGGCGTTTTGACGGCCTGATCCGGAGTTTGGGTCGATGGGCGAGTATCGGGCAGGCAGAAGCGGACCCAATTCGCCAATTATGTCCGACGGGCGCACCGTCGGCAGGAGCGGCGCCCAATACACCGGGAGAAGCCAACCTTCCTCGTTCCAATTGGCTCCAGTGTTCTTGAACTCCGGTGGTTTCGGTGCTGTGAATGCAAACTCCGCTACCCGACCAATATAGCGCACGGCTTGACCGAAAAAAGACAACACGAGGTCACCAGGTGTCGCCCGACGCATATTTTTGTAGAACTCGCTGCGTGCCCCATTCTTCTGAGTTTTGGGCGACCAGAGATATTGCCCGTCGATCTCTTGGCGGGCGGTCTGACTGTGATTTACCCACCAGAATTGCGACATCGTTTTTGATTTTAATAGTTGCCGTCGGGGGTAAGCTCTATTCGAGACCTGTCTCGCCTACAAGCAGGGAGCCGACCTTATTGCCAGGTGCGACAGGCGGCGTAACTGCATCTTTCGGCGAGACGCCAAGAAGAGCGTAGGGCGACGATAGTCGCCGCCCCCACCCCGCTTGCAAATCGCCCCCCAAATGCCATCTAGATCACAGGCGCACCGCCGGTGCGCCTTAGCCACGGAGCATTCACTTGACGCAGCGAAGCGGCAGTGCGGACTTGCCGCTGCATGGCGGGCGGGTTCCGAAATGGCTGGGTGACCGCATGACGCGGCTGGGCGCGGTGCTGTGCGAGGCGATCATCCATCATTATGGCCGCGACGAGCTGTTGCGGCGGCTGGCGCATCCGTTCTGGTTCCAGTCTTTCGGCGCCGTCATGGGCATGGACTGGCACTCCTCGGGCATCACCACTTCGGTCGTCGGCGCGCTGAAGCGCGGGCTCAATCCGATGTCGCGCGAGCTCGGCATCCATGTCTGCGGCGGGCGCGGCGCGCATTCACGCAAGACGCCGCAGGAGCTGGCGGCGATCGGCGAGCGCGTCGGCATCGATGGCGCGGCCCTTGCGACCGCCAGCCGCCTGGTCGCCAAGGTCGACAGTGCCGCCGTGCAGGACGGTTTCGACCTCTATCTGCACGGCTTCATCGTCACCGACGACAGCCGCTGGGTGGTGGTGCAGCAAGGCATGAACGGCGACAGCAGGCAGGCGCGCCGCTACCACTGGCTGTCGGAAGGGCTGACCAGTTTCGTCGACCAGCCGCATGCGGCGATCGAGGGCGAGCGGCAGGGCGAGATCGTCAACCTGACCGATCATCGCGCCGAGCCATCGCGGACCGGACAGCTCGACCTGTTGAAGACCATGAGCCCGGAGCGGATCCTTGACGAGCTAGCGGTGCTGGAGCCGCCGTCGAAAGCAGCGCCTGCGAAATCATCCGCGCAGCCGATGCTGCCCAATCTGGTGATGCCGGCGCATCACGACGTGCGCGAGAGCGACATCGTCATGCACCGGCTGCACGGCAACATCTCGGCGGCCATCGAAAGCGGGCCGGCCAATTTTCCCGAACTGCTGCTGGTGCCCGGCGTCGGCGCGCGCACAGTGCGGGCGCTGGCCATGGTGGCGGAAGTGGTGCATGGCGCGCCTTGCCGGTTCTCCGACCCGGCGCGCTTTTCGCTTGCCCATGGCGGCAAGGACCGCCATCCCTTCCCGGTGCCGCTGAAAGTCTATGACGAGACGATCGCGGTGCTGAAATCGGCCGTCGGCAAGGCCAAGCTCGGCCGCGAGGAAGAGCTTGGCGCGCTGAAGCGCCTGGATGGCGAGGCGCGCCGGCTGGAGCGCTACGTCACCGGGCCGAGCCTTAAGGAGATCGTCGCCGGCGAGTTCGACCAGTCGCATCTGCTGGGAGGGCGCAGTGTGTTCGGGTGGGAGAAGGCGGCGGAAAGCGACGACGGTTCAGACAGGGGCCGCCAGTAGCGGCCTGTCCATCATGCAGAGATAGTGCGCGGCCCATAGAAACACGTGCTCGGCTGTTTTGATAATGCTTGCAAAGACCCATTTCTCAAGTGATGCTCTGCCAGGCGAGGCTCGGCATGAAGACATTCGCATGGACGTTGGTTTTCGTGCTGCTGGCGATTGGCGGCGCGATCGCCCAAACGACGCCTGAGCCTGTCATACTGGCATATACACCGCCGATGCACTTCGTCGTTGTACGCAACAGCACGCCAGGATGCGAGCCGACATGCCCGGAATGGATTTCGGCGGAAGGTCACATCGTGGCCGGCACGCCAGCTTTGCTGAAGGCTTTGCTGAAAAAACTCGGCCCCCGCAAATTGCCTTTGGCGTTGAATTCCCCGGGCGGCGAGACCGATGCGGCGATGGCGCTTGGCCATATGATCCGCGCCAGCGGGCTCGACACGATGGTTGGCAAGACGGAGTTCTCCGAATGCGCGCCAGACACGAAAGCCTGCGGGCCGGGCGACCTCCGCTTCGGCGTCGCCAACCCCGTCGGCGCAGTCTGTTCGTCAGCTTGTACGATGGTTCTTGCGGGCGGCGTACGGCGCCTGGCAGACAGCCGCGCCTTTGTCGGCATTCACCGGATCATGCTGCCGACCGCCAAGAAAATCCACGGCAAGAAGACCATCGTCCTCGTTCCGATACCCAAATGGTATGAACGCAAGGTCGACAGCTATTTCACCGAGATGAAAGCAGGTTCGTGGATCGTATCGGCCATGCAAAAAATACCCGACGACAGCATACGATACCTCGTGACATACGAACTTTTGGACCTGAATCTGATAACCGAAACCGGTCACGGCGACACGCGCACCTCCATCGATATCTGCAAGACCACGCCGCCGGCGGGCAACTGCCGAACGGTCAGGCAATAGGAATAGCGGGCCACGTAGGTCGTCGAAGCGCCTGTTTCTCAACAGCAACCCTTCACTTTACGCGGCACCCTTCAACAGGTCTTCCGGCCGCCCCTCGACGAGCGCAGCAATATAGCTTTCCAGGCTGGTCGTGCCGCGCTCCGGGTTTTCCGGCTCCGCCGGCTTGTCCAGCGTGGCCCCGGTCATGCGGGTGTAGGACTCGGCCGCCGCTTTGGAGAAGCCGAGTTTTTCGTAGGTTTCTGTCCAGCGCTCGCGCGGCACCGTGACCACGCGCACGTTTTTGCGCAACGCCGCACTGAAGGCTGCGGCGACATCGGCGGCTGAGTAGCGCCGAGGGCCCTCGATATAGTGCGTGCCGGTCTTGTCCGTCGGCTCCAGCAGACGTCTCGCCGCGGCCTCGCCGAGATCCTGCGGCGCCACCATCGGCAGCTCGAAATCCGCCGGGAAGAAGGAGGTGATGACGCCGTCGCGCCGCGCCGTCTCCAGGGCCTGATCCCAGTTGCTCATGTAATAGGCGGCGCGGTTGATGCTTGCCGGAATGGCCTGGGCCTTCAGCTTCTGCTCGAGGCCGTAAAGGACGGTGAGATCGCCGACACCCTCGCCGGCCTGCGCGCCGTAGGTCGATTCCGCCACCAGCTTTTCAAGGCCGGAGCCCTCCAGCGCCGCCGCAATGGCGCCAACCGTCTTGCGCTCCTCGGCGTCGGTGTCGGTCGATGGATCGGCCGGCGGGTTGAGCAGAAACGCCCGCTTGCCGCGCCGCAAGACTTCACGCAGCGCCTCGACATCGAGCACATCGGCAACCGCGGCCTCCGCGCCCTGTTCAACCAACCATGCGGCCTTCGCCTCGTCGCGCGTCACCACCGTGACATCCTCGCCCTGCCGCAACAGCGCCATTGCCGCCGCCGAGCCGACATGGCCGGTACCTCCAAGAATGACATGCATGGTCTCGTCCTTCCCTTGCTGATTCATGCCGGATTAATGGCTGGGGCGGCGAAGGGTTCAAAAATCGGGGGACGATGCTGACAGGAGGTGACGCTGACTTTCCTCGCAATGCACGGCGCAGGGGTCGTTCGCATCTTGCAAAATTATGGAACGAGGTCGTGTCCAGCGAGTTATATTAGCGCAACCTTGAATAGGAGGCAGCTATGAGAAAGCTCCTGCTTGCTTCGGCTATCGCTATCACTGCGGCGGCGGCGATGATCGCTCCGGCGAATGCCGGCGGGCGCGTCGTGATCGGCATCGGCAACGGCTACTATGACGATGACTACAATGACAGCTATGGCGACTATTACGATCGCTACGCTCCTCGCCCTTACTACCAGTATAATGCCTACGATAACGGCTTCAGGTACCACAGGTATCACAGGCACCATCGCCATTGCCGCATAGAGTTGGTCAAGCATTGGCGCCATCATCACAGGATCGTCGAGGAAATTCGCGTTTGCGAACGGTGATCCGATAGGGTGAAACCGGTTCGGCCGGCATCTGCCGGCCGGCCGCTTCACTACGCGGCTGCCGGCCTTATCGCGGCTTCCGCATCATCATCCCGTAATCAACGGCCAAAAGGTCGAGCCCGACCTTCAACAGCTTCACCACCACATCTCGTCCCTCGCCGGTGCGTTCGGCGAGCGCCTTCACCGACTGGCCTTCGAGGCAGATTTTGCGAACCACCTCCGCCACTTCCCAGTGGGCCATGGCGGCGATGGCATGGGTGTGGGCGCGGCCGGCGTTGAGCACGCGGTCGGGGATGCCGCCATTGATGCGGCCGCCGTCAATGCGCTCTTCCCACGGCATCGGCCTCAGCCCGTCACGCGAGGCGCGCTCGAAATCGTCGCGAAACCGCTGGCCGGCCTCACGCTGCTGGCGGGTCAGTGAGGTGATGCCGACCAGCGGATCGACATTGCGCACCCGCACGATGCCGCCGGTCGCGGTGTAGCCGTCATTGGAGACCTCGTAGACGCGCCGCGCCTCTTCGGTGCCGACGCTCAACCGCTTGCGGCCGAAGCGATCGTCCTTCAGCGCGAAATCATGGCCGATCTCGCGGCGGATGCGCACCTGCTCGGCTTCGCCTGTGGGGAGTTTTGGTGGCTGCCGTTTCTGCGCGGTTTTTTTGCTCATCGGAGGATCCTTGTGGGATTGGGTTGTTGAGCCGGAAGGTTGGCGTTCCTTCGCGCCCCCCTCTGCCCTGCCGGGCATCTCCCCCACGAGGGGGAGATTGGCAGTTTCGGCGGCTGCGCCTCTGCAACGTTGGCAATTGGCGAAATCGGCGGCGATATCCGATCGCCCCCCTCGTGAGGGTTGAGGAGTGGTCCGCGAAGCGGACGGAAAGCCAATTGCTTGGCTTTCCGAGCGACGAACGTCCGGCAGGACAGAGGGGGCGCTGTCCCGCCGGCTTTCGATCATTGGTGGGGTCGTCCGGAGGCGAGGAACGGAGCCCAGCCGCTCACACCACCTCCGCCACAGGTCGGTGGAAACGCGTCTGATGATATTCGCAGTAGCTTTTCAGCGCCCTTGTGCGCAGGCCGCAGCACAGCATCTCGAGCCCCGGCCGACTGCCGGGAGCATCGTTGTCGGGGTCTTCCTCCAGCGTCAGGTCGAGCGGCGCGCGGCAGCGGTCGAACAGGCAGTCGATGAAGCGCATGGCGGCGACATGCGGCTGACGCCCGAGCGAGGCAGGGCGCGGCGCCGGCACATTGAAGCGGTAGATTTCGCCGTCCACCACCAGCCGTCCTTCGCCCGGGATCGAGGGCGCCGGACGGGCTGGCAACAGTGGCCTGGCCGATGGCTGACGGGTCGGTTTGGCGGCCGGTTTGACCGGCGCGGCCTGCTTCGAAACTCCTACTTCCCTTACGAGCTTGCTTGGCTGCGCCGGCGGATTCCTCTTGGCGGTATTCTCGTTTGCCGCAGTCTTCCCCGTCGCATTCTTCCTCGGTCGGCCGCCGGACCTGCCGCCTCTGGGGTTGGCGAGGCCGATGGTCTTCAACGCGCTGTTGCGGTGGACGATGCCGATGATGGCATTGCGCGAGACCGGACTGCCGCGCAGCGCCGTGAAGCGGACGGCGATCCCTGTGGCCGACAGGCCATCCCTCAGCCAGACGGCGATCTCCTGCAATTCGGTGTCGGTATAGGCAGTCATGTCGGTATCCATTGATTGCGCGCGCAAAGACCGAGCGCCGGCCCCGAGGGCCACGGGAGAAATCAGAGCGGATGGTCGGTGCGGTCAGCCGATACTGACGGCCGGCAGCGAGCCGGCGAGATGCCGCAAGGCGGCTTCGGCGGCAGCTTTGGTGAGGGCGGAAACTGCCCTGCCCGTCAGCCGGTCGAACAGGATGACGGTGCCGTCTTCCGTGCGGATGCAGGAAAGGCCCTGCCCGCCGGAAACAGCCCTTGGCGCACCGGCGGCGCCATGGGCTGAAGAGGTGGCCGGAGCCGGGAGAGGAGCGGCTCCGGCCGTTCCGGTCGATCGGGGGGACGACGGTTCGACCGGATCCGGGGCAAGAGCCCCGGTTTGCGTCCGGACCGGGGAGGAGGACAGCCCGGACGATGGGAGAAAGCTTACGATGTCTGCGGAAACGCTTGCGGTTTGTTCGATCATGCGCTAAGCGTACGATATGTACGAAACGTACGCAAGCGAAATCGTACATATTGGACGATAAATTTCAGGCGATTTGTACGATGCAGGAACCGAGGCACAGATTGCAGCAGGCGCGGGCGGAGGCGGGTTATGCCTCGCCGAGCGACGCGGCGCGGGCATTGCGCGACATCAACAAGAACACGCTGATCAGTCACGAGAATGGTAACCGGCCGCTGTCGCGCAAGGCGGCGGAGAAATACGGCCGCCTGTTCGGCGTCGATCCCGGCTGGCTCTTGTTCAACGGTGACGGCGGCAGCCTTGCGGGGGGCCATTTCGGCTTTGACGAGTCGGGCCGGCAGATCCCGATGCCGTCGCTGGCCACCGTCGATGTGCCCATCGTCTCATGGATCAGCGCCGGCGAACTCGGCAGCCAGGACATGGTGGTCAATCTCAGCGACTATCCGACCATCCCCACCACCGATCTGGAGCAGGGCCAATGGATTGCTCTGCGCGTCGACGGCCCGTCGATGAACAAGATCTCGCCACCGGATTCGATCATCTTCGTCAACCTCAGGGACAAGCGGCTGGTGACCAATGGCTGCTACGTCATTTCGGACGAATCCGGCCAGGCCACCTACAAGCGTTACCGCCCCAACGAGAACCCGCCCTTCCAGCCGGCCTCCTACATGGACATCCCGCCGCCGGCGCTGGAAGGCGCCATCACCATCATCGGCCGGGTGAAGCGCTCGATGATCGATATGTGAGGGAGAAGGCGGTGAGGCGCAATCTCCCCCCTCGAAGGGGAGATGGCCGGCAGGCCAGAGGGGGTCGCCGCGCGTAAGGCGCTGACGTCCTCTGTCCGCGATAGGAAGTCGCGTCAGGACGTACCGACCCCCTCTGTCGCCTTCGGCGACATCTCCCCCTCGAGGGGGGAGATTACGCGCCCAAAAACTCGTTCGTAAAATACCCCCCGAAATCCGGCTTCTCCTTCAGAACCTTGCCATCGCCATCGAGCAATATGCCGGCCCTGAAGAGGTAGGTTCCGATCGCCTCGATCTTGGCCCTGGCGATGGTGCCGATGACGCCGTCCTGGCTGCGCAAGAAGTGTCCGTCGACCAGCATTTTCAGCGAAGCGTGGATCAGCGCCGGGTCGGTCAGCGCATCCCTGTTGGAAGCGATCAGCAGATCGCCGGCTTCCTGCGGGTGATCGCAGGCAAATTGGTAGCCGCGCCGCGTTGCCTCGACGAAGGCCGATGCGGCCTTCGGGTTTGCCTGGAGATATGCATTGCTGGAGGCGATCAAGGTGGTGTGCTCGTCGGGCACGCCGTAGTCGGCGTAGCGGAAGCCGCGCTGCCTGACGCCTTTCAACTCGGCAGCGACGCCTTCCCAGGTCGAGACCTCCAGCGTGAAGTCGACCGAGCCGTTGGCCAGCGCCTCATAGGCCGAGGTGCCTAATGTCACCGTCTCGAAAACGCCCTTGCCGCCATCGTGGCGGATGATGGTCGAGATCAGCGTGTTTTCCCAGGCGCTGCCGAAGCCGCCATAGGTCAGACCGTCGAGATTCCTGGGACTCTTGATCTCGCCGCGATCCGCGTTGAAGACCAACCGGCCGGTCTCCTGCTGGACCACGGCGTAGACCGCCTTGAGATCGGCGCCGGCAGCCCGCTGGGTGAACAGGCCGACGCCGGCAATGCCGAAATCGGCGATGCGGTTGGCGACCAGCGTGCCGGCGCCAGTATCGCCATAGGGCAGGATCTCAACATCGAGCCCGGCCTCGTGGTAGAACCCTTTGTCGCGGGCAACGAACAGGCCGACATGGTTGGTGTTGACCGTCCAGTCGAGCGCGACGGTGATTTTTTGCGTAGCCGCATGAGCGCGAGAGGCAAGCGGCAGTCCGGCAGCCAGCGTCAGCAGCAAAGCCTGCCGGCGTGTGAATTCGGTCATGAAAAACTCCTTTGAGCGGTCTGCGGGAACGAGGGCCGGTCAGTCCCGGGATTGAGCAGCGTGTCGAGGATGTCGGCTTCGAGCGCGGCGGCCTGGCGCGCGGCATCGCTGCCGGTGGTGCGCGGGCGCGGCAGCGGCACGGCAATCTCGCCGATGATGCGGGCCGGCCGCGCCGACATCAGATAGATGCGATCGGAGAGGTAGACGGCTTCGCGCACGTCATGGGTGATCAGCAGCGCCGTCCAGCGTTGGCGCTGCCACATGCCTTCCAGCCAGCGCTGCATACCCGCGCGGGTCAGTGCATCCAGCGCGCCAAAGGGCTCGTCGAGCAGCAGCATGTCGCGCTGCTGCACCACGGTGCGCAAAAGGGCGGCGCGCTGGCGCATGCCGCCGGAAAGTTCCGCCGGCCAGGCGCGCTCGAAGCCGGCAAGGCCGAACTCGGCAAACAAAGGCGCGACGCGTTCGCGCGCCGCCTTGCGGCCAAGACCCTGCACTTCCAGCCCCAGCGTCACATTGTCGATGACGCGCCGCCACGGCATCAGCGAGTCGCGCTGCGGCATGAAGGCGAAGGGGTTGCCCTGCATTGGCGCGCCGTCGAAGCGCATGTCGACCTCACCTTTCAGTGCGCCGGTCAGCAACTGGAACAGCGTCGACTTGCCGGCGCCGGAAGGGCCGAGGATGGAAACGAACTCGCCGGCCGCGACATGAAGCGAAATTCCGGCGAGCACCTCAAGCGCGCCGAAGTTCTTCCTGATGTCCCGGAGTTCGAGCCGCGTCATTGACGGTTCTCTTCTGCAGCTTCAACCTTGCCGTCGCGGCTTTCGCTCCCTGCATTCTCCCAAGGCATGGCGAAGCGCTGGACGAGCACCGCAATGGCGAACAAGACAAGCGTGAGCGCGGCGCTGACGGCGACCGCGGCGAGCACCAGATCGGGCCGAAAGTTGTTCTTGGCATTCAGCATGTAGATGCCCAGCCCCTTCGCCGCCCCCGCATATTCGGCGAAGATCGCGCCGACCACGGCGTAGGTGATGGAGATGCGCAGCCCGGCGAAGAAATAGGGCAGCGCCGAAGGCAGGCGCGCCAGCCAGAAGATACGCCAGCGCCCTGCCCCCATGGCGGCGAGCATCTGCGAAATCTCCTTGCTGGTCGCAGCAAAACCTTCGACCAGCGCGACCATCATCGGGAAGAAGGTGACGAGCGCCACAAGCAGGATTTTTGGCATCAGCCCGAAGCCGAACCACAGCACGATGAGCGGCGCGATCGCGACCAGCGGCAAGGTCTGGCTGACGATCAGCAGCGGAAACAGCGTGCGGCGCAGCGGGGCCAGGAAATCGACCAGCGCCGAAAGCACGAAGGCAGCGACCAACGAGCAGGCGAAGCCGGCTGATGTGGCGCGGATGGTAGGCAGCGTGTTGTCGGCCAGGGCGGCGCGATGCTCCCAGGCCTGCTGCAGCACGCGCGACGGCGCCGGCAGCACGGTGGGGGCGACACCGCCGTAGCGGGCGTAGAGCTCCCAGGCCGCGAGGAGCAGGGCGAAGGCGAAGGCGGCGGGGATGGTCTTGGCGATGCCGGCGGCTAATCTCCCCCCTCGAGGGGGAGATGTCGCCGAAGGCGACAGAGGGGGTCGTCTAGCATAGAGCGCCCACGCCTTGCCGATGCGAAAAGGACGTCGGCGCTCCACGCGCTGGGACCCCCTCTGGCCTGCCAGCCATCTCCCGCTCGAGGGGGGAGATTCGTGGGCATCGCGGTCTTCGCCAATCGCCAATGGCTCCCCTCCTCTTTGTGCTGAGGGGTCAGAGGCATCTCCTCCACGCAATGGGTCAGATAAACCAGCCACGGCAATATCCTCAAGGAACGACGCTTGAGCCGCGGCTCAGACGGCGCTCGGGCTGTTCGCCGAGATCGTGATGTCGAGGGTGACGTGGCCGGCGCCGGGGCCGAAGCGGCAGAAGGCCTCGTTGAGCGTGGCAAACACCGCACCGGCATCGCCACGCAATTTGGTGCAGAAGTTCTTTGAGCGCTCAAAGACGCCGGACTGTTTCAGGAAATCGATGCAGCCGTAGATCTCGTCCATATGGTCGCCCGTGCCCATAACGTAGAGCGAGAACTGCGCCGCCACCTGCTGGCCGGTCGACGGCGTGGCCTGGACAGCGCGGATCGCGGCGATCTTGCGCTCGTCCAGCGGAATGGCGGGGCCGCCGGTCTCGTCGGAGCGGCAGATCGGATCGTCGGGCTCACCCGGACAGCCGCGCGAGACCGCCGCCGAAAGCACGCAGTGCTTGCCGCTTTTGGCCGCCGCCACGAACAGGTCGCGCATTGCGGGAAACAGCACCTCGGGCGGCCCGACCGTAAGGGTCGAGATGTCATCGGTTTCGATCCGCAGCCGATCGCGCCAGGGATCGAGCGCGCCGAGGATGACGCCGACGAAATCGTCGGTCATGGGATAAAGGGAAATCTGTGCGCCTGAAAACATCGCCCGCCTCGCTCCGCTGGTATTATCCAGATCAGCTTTAGGGTCCGAAGGCTTGCCGCCCTCATCTCAGCCCCGACCATACGGAGCACCCCTGTGGATGAGCGGGTTAAAGCACCGTTCGCGGCATTGGGGAAGCCGTTTGTTGAGGCACTGCGGGAAAGTGTTTTGGGCCAGACGTGCCGGGCGCCCGGGCGTTAACAGACGACTCGTTGCGTTATAAGGTTTCCACGAACTTCTTATAACTGCGTTGAAATTCAAGCTGATAAACGTAATTATAAGAAAACGGCAGAGACTCCGCGCAGCCCTTACGGTTTCTGGATTTCCTTATCCGCGACCCCATCCGGACTGTGCTCCTGCATCGCTCGGGCTTGCCTGTGCTGGTCCCCTCGCCCCAGCGCTACGCCATCCACAAGCTGATCGTCGCCTCGCGACGCGGGCCGAGCGCTGGCGCCAAGCGGGAGAAGGATCTCCATCAAGCGCGCCTGCTGACCCAAGCGCTCGAAGCCACGCGTCGCCAGGACGACCTTGCCTTCGCCTTCATGGAAGCGTGGGACAAGGGCGAAAACTGGCGCGAGACGATCCGGGGCGGCTTGAACCTGTTCGACGCCGCCACGAGGGAAAACAGTCACACCATCCTGGGGAAATCCCTCCGCGAAATTGGTGCGACTCCTGAAGGATTCACGATGCGGGATTAGCTGAAGCGACCGCTGCTATATTCATTTCCATCGTCCCAACCGTACGAAATTGGCTTGACGCTTATTCGTACATAAAGTACGATATCTCTTTTCGCAGAGAGGAATGTCCTTGAGCACAGCGAACCATGTTGCCTTCGCCGATCTCTCTCGGCCTTTGCTGTCCCCCCCGTCGTTGCCGCCGCCTTTGTTGCCGCCGCCTTTATTGCCGCCCCCTTTGTTGCCCTTGTCATTCGATCAGTGCGAACGCCTCGCCGGGGCCTGGCGAATGGCCAGCCAAGACATCGCCGACGACATCCGCTTCATCCGCCAATATCTGAAAGTCGTTGCCGAGAAGGACGAGAGGCTGTCGACCGGCACCCTTGTTCACAGCCGCGCCTATGTCGAGGCCTGCGCCGGCTGGCTGCCACAGACCGTGACGCGCTATCTGCGCCACCTGCGCCAGATCACCGAATGCGAACTGGCCATGACAGCTGCCGGCATTCGCTTTGCGCTGTCGAGTTATGCCTGGGAGGCATGAGGGCGCCTGTCGCCAAACACAAGGAATTGCGCTGCCCGTCGCAGGCGCAATTCGTCAGGTTGAGAGGCTCGGGCGCGCCTGAACGGCGGGCGCCAAGGATGGCCCCGGCCAGCGAATTCCGGCCTTGCTTTATTTCGACTGGCCTTATTTCTGGCCTTATTTCGATTTGGCTTTGCCGGACTTTGCGGCGGCAGGCTTCGCCGCCTTTGGCTTGGCGGCTGCCTTGGCGGGCTTGGCGTCAGCTTTCTTCGCCGCCTTTTTGGGCTTGGCGACCGCGCCATCGACTTCAGCCGTGGCCTGCTCCCAGTGTTCCTGATGCGCGCCTTCAGGCCGGCCGGCCTTTTCCCAGATCTCGTGCGCGCGCTGGCGAATGCGGTCCTGTTTGTCGTCCGTCACTTAAGCCTCCGTGGTTGGGTCCGGTCGGTTGGTCCAGATTCCACGAAAACATTAGCCGAAAATTCGGCCGGCGTCTTGAGTGACGAGACATCTCAGCGCGGGTCGGAAATCACCGCAACGCCGAGTAGCGCCGCTTTCTTGACGATCAGCCCCGCGAGGTCGGCATCCGAACGATCGGTGCCGGTGCGCTCCCGCAGGAGCGCGATCGCTTCCTTCATCGATAGCAGCGCCGTGTTGCGCTCGGCCAGCAACTTGTCGCAACACGCCGCAACATTGGCGGAGTTCGGGGTCTCGACATGCGGCAACATGGCAATTCTCCTTTCATCATGTTCGTCATTCGGCCCTGCCGCCCTTTTGGGAAGAACGACAGGGCCGTATCACCGATGAATGGTTAGGTTGTCGAGCGTTACTCGACCACCTCGACAATCCTGCGCGTGCTGGGGTCGACCAACACGGTATGGTTGTCGACGACGGCGTATCTGTACTGAACGTCGGGAACCTCCTGCAGCTCGACAGTGTCAGGCAAGGCAGTGCCGACATTCAATTCGACGCCGAGCAGATTGACCGAGGCAAGCGGATGTTTCTTTACGTACTGGTGCACGACCGTGCGCTGTTCCGGGGTGATGATCACCTGCTGCTGTGCCGGCTGCGTGACGATGACCTCGTCGGCGGCGGCAATGCCGATACCAGCGATCATGGCGAGCCCGGCGACGGCGGGAATAAGGATGGTTTTCATCTTCGTCTCCTGTCGTTGTTGGCGAGCTCCGCCGTGTTCCCGCATGAGGCGAAAACAGCGCAGATCGAGGTGGCGGGCTCCTGGAGGCAAACGCAGCCGGTACGGTCTTGTTCCGCAAGCGGAGACTAAATTGATCGGCTTCCCGGTCATGCCAGCAGAACCCGCACCCGCAAGATTCGCATTGAAGCACAATCCCTCAGGAGACCTTCGACATGGATGATGCACGGCTCCAATTCCGGTGGCGATTGCGGCCGGCGCCGGCATTGATCCGGTGACCGCGTCGCCCGGCCAAGACCGGAACCGACCGCCTTCGTGCCACGCCGTGAAGTTTCAAGCAAAGGTCATTGATCCGGCGGCTGCGCAGGCACCTCGCCAGGCTTGATCACCGGCGTCTTGCCCTGATCCGGCGGCGGCTGCGTCATACCCTGGTCACCACTGGGCGGCGGCTGCAGCACGCCGCCGCAGGGACCGAGCGTGCTGGTCGATTCGCCGCCGCCATTGGCGACCGGCGGCTTCTGACCATCGTCCTGAGGCTGCGCCTGGCAAGGCGCGGCAGGGCCGTTCCGGTCGCCATTGTCCTGCGCAGCCGCCGGGTCGGCCAGCGCCAAGAGCAGCACGCATGGGATGAGGGGGAAAGTCTTCATGGTCCAGCTCCTCTGGATTCATCTCCTTGGCAAAGCAGACTAGTCCTTGGCAAAGCAGACTGGCGGCAATTGGTTCCACGGAGATGGAGTGGTTGCCGGAACCTGACAGCCGGAAGTGAGTTCCACCTTCTCGACGCAAAGCCGCCCGGAGGAGGCAATCATGGAAGAACGAAACAGAAAACCCAATGACGAGGTCGAGGCGCCACCGAGCAAAAACGATGCCCGCGACAGGATCGCCAATGACGAGGTGGAAGCGCCGACGCCGCGCCGGCAGGATTGGGATGCGCTACGTGGCGCAACGGTCCTGCCCGACGGAGCAGATGAGGAAAGCCTGCCGGACACCACCGGTGTCGAGAAGGAAGGCGAATTGCCCGAGGAGGATGACGACAACCCCTACCAGGACAGTGACGATGCCTTGCCCGACGACGCCGAGGAAGCCGCCATTGGTCACGATCTGGCGAGGCGCGGCGGCCCGTTCGACGACGTGTAAGGCAGCGACCGCGGACTTCCGAGAGGTTTCCCGGGACGTCCACGCCGTCACCAGTTGGACCAAGGATGAGCTGAAGGCGATGCCGGAGCATCGCGATATTTCGAAGGATCCGGCTGGCCGGATCCTTCGTTTAAGGCGCCTTGGCGGTTTGGCTTAGCCCTTGTGGTCAAGGGCTGGACGGCGACAATCTCGGCACCTTCGACAGCCGAGAAGCAGCCGAGAAGCACGAACGCGAAGCCCAATATTTCAAGCGCCGTCGAGGCCGCTCGCCTGAAATCTTCAAAGTGCGCAAGAAATCCCCGCCGCGGGCGGTGCAGACACGCTCCGGCATCGCGGCGCTGCGAACCGGGCCATCGACCGCCGGCACTTGAGTGCCGACGGGCTCTGACCTTCAATTCGACCCGGGATCGCCGAGCGCCTCGGTGACGAAGGACGCCGCGATCAGGTCGTCGGCGTCGAGGCGTAGGGAGCCTTCGACACCTCCCATGATGGCTGCGACCTTCTGGAAGGTCTGCATCTCGTGTTCAGTAACGCTGGCGTCTCGCATCCTGGCTTTCAGATCGGCGATGCGTCGGCCCAGTGAGGCCGACGTTCCGATTTCTCTTTTCGACATGGTGGCCTGCTCCTCCCCCAACCCATGCTGTGGACGTACTCAAGTCTGCCTATATATAAGGCAGCGCGAATACAGTCGCCGCAACGCGCGATATCTGGGAAGGTTCCGGCGCCAAATAGTCACGAAATAATACGTGGTGGGACTCGGGTATGTTAAACGCCGACGCGGCGATAGACACCGCAGCCAGCGGCTGCGGCCATCGGCCTGGCCAACCCGTGTCGCGGGTCGCGAACGCGGGTCGGACTTTGATCGCCGCGCGCGAACAGTCAGCGAGAGGCCGGAACCACGCCGGACACCGAGCGCGCCGTTTCGGGCGAAAACACCACGAAAGCAAAAACCAGAACGGCAGCGGCGATAATGAGCGAGCCGCCGGCGACGATCGGTTCAAGCGCCGGGTTTCCCTGCAGCATCACATACAGCGCCGGCAGCATGATCACCAGGCCGAGAGTGTAGAGCCCGTAGTGGATCATGGCGATGCGACGCGCCGCCTTTTGCGGATTGAGCGCGTAGTAGCCGCCGAAGATGGCGCTCGTCACCCAACCGAGCAGATTGATATGCGCGTGCGCGGGAAAAGCGGCGTGGTCGCCCGAGATCGCCATCTGCAGGCCGGCCGCAATCCCCAACATCAGGAACAAGATGGCAGTTTTGAAAAAGAGTTCCGAAACCCTCGGCATGTCATTTCTCCCCCTATGCGGTCTGCGACCGCTTGCGTCCTGGAGAATACACCCACGCGCAGAAATTTTCCACGCCCCGCTTATGGGCCATGCCTGCACAGCTTTTTGCACGCTGTTCGACTTTCTGGCTGCCACAACCCGGCGCCGCCCCGCTACGGCGTCAGCAAGATGTCGGCGCCCGCTCGCTCGTCGAACACCACCGCGCAGCCGCGCCCCAGCGCCACTGCCGACAGCGCGTTGGCCACCGTCTCGTCCGGCGATACGAAATCACCGGTCAGCACTCGCAACTCCTCCACCGCCCTGGCCATTGACACGCAGTGCCCGGCAACGCGATCGCTCGTGCAGGCGTCAACGACGCTGACGAGGTCGATCATCTCGAACTGGCCCATACCGGCCTCCACAAAAACAGCGTCCCGTCGCGGATATGAACGCTGAGGCGAGAGACAATGTTCCGCAGGTCCGATGCCCAGGCGGAGCACTCGACAGCCCGACCTGGAACGGGCCGGCCGGCGACAACCACTTCGCTTGACAATAGGCCCTGTTTGTTCTCTATTTGTTCGGCAAAAACGCCTCTCACAACAGACGCGGCTAATGCTGCAACGCCGCAAAGGGAACGGTCGGGATGGAGCCCACCATCCTGCATGCGGATCTCGACGCCTTCTACGCCTCGGTCGAGCAGCTGCTCGACCCGGCGCTCAGGGGCAAGCCGATCGCCGTCGGCGGCGGCGTCGTGCTTGCCGCCTCCTACGAAGCCAGGGTTTTCGGCGTGCGCGGCGGCATGCCCGGACGACGCGCGCGCGAGCTTTGCCCCGGACTGATCTTCGTCGGCGGCCATTTCGCCGACTATCAGCGGCTGGGCGACGCCGCCATCAAGGTGCTCGACGATTTCACGCCGCTGGTCGAGCGGATTTCCATCGATGAAGCCTTTGCCGATGTCGCCGGCTGCACGCATCTGTTCGGGCCGCCGGCCGAGATCGCCGCCACGGTGCGTCGGCGCGTCCGGGCAGAGCTCGGCCTGCCGATCTCGATCGGCGTGGCGCGCACCAAGCATCTGGCCAAGATCGCCTCGCAGGTGGCCAAGCCCGACGGCCTGGTGGTGGTCGATCCGGACACCGAACTTGCCTTCCTGCATGATCTGCCGGTCGGGCTGATGTGGGGCGTCGGCCCGGCGACCAGAGCGCGGCTGGCCGAGATCGGCATCGAGACCATCGGCCAGTTGGCAAAGACGCATAGCGGGGCGCTGCGAAGGTTGCTCGGGCCCGCCGCCGGCGAAAAGCTGGCGTCGCTGGCATGGAACCAGGCTGGGCCAGTCCGCGCTGCATTGCCGCTCTGTTTGAGCAGGCCGACCAACCAGGCCAGACCCGCCACAGTTTCGGACATTTTTCGCACCGCAACCCGGCCACGCCATGCACGCCCAAGAACAACGCTTTGTCGATGAAGGTGGACTTGCAGTTAGCGCATCGGCGCCAAGAAAACCCGGGGCGGGACGACGGCGCCGCGAAGGTTGACAGTGCCGATCCGTCTGGCATTATCGCGTAAGCTTGGAGGATTCACTATGAAGAAAACCTATTCGAAGCCTGTTCTGGTCAAAAAAGGCAAGCTTTCGCAGGTTACGGCGCTCGCCAATGGAGCGGGTTCCGGCCCGATCGAGTGAAGTCGTTGAGTCGGACTGTCGCCTGATCTGGCGGCCTCGCCTGACACTGGAGATGCGGCATGAAGAAGACCTATTCGAAGCCGGTGCTGGTCAAGAAGGGCAAGCTCTCGCAGGTTACAGCCGACAATGGTAACGGCTCCGGGCCGGTCGCCGTCTAGCAGCCGATTATCCGACGCCTCGTGCCGTCTGGCCGGGAACGGGGCTTTGGGTGCCCGACGTGGAGAGTGGAAAATGAGGAAGACCTATTCCAAGCCAGTGCTGGTAAAAAAGGGCAAGCTCTCGCAGATCACCGCGAACGGCGCTTCTGCTCCTATTCCGGGCTAAACTCGTTCCCCGGTAGATCGAGATCCTCCTGGCAGAGTCGGGCGGCTTGATCGTTTCCGGAGCATGATCTCCCGCAGGCGGCGGGACCGTTCAGCGCACAACCACCAGATCGTCGAGCACGAGCTGCCAATAGTGGCTCGTTGAAAGGCGCACGCGCGTCACCGCCGCCAGCATCGGCGCATAGTGGACGGGCGCCATTGCCGACAGGACGATCGTGTCGCTGGCGATCAGCCGGTCGCCAAGCCAGCTCTCGACCAGTGCGGTTTCGCCTTCGGACTTCAACCATGCCGCTGTCAGCATCACGGAATGGAACCCGAACGGTTTGTCGCTCGAGAATTCGGCCGGGTGTCCGCTGCTCGTATAGCAGACATGGTCTCCCGAGATATTGCCGTTGACGTAGCCTTCGCTGCCTTCGGTATGATCGCGCGCCAGTGCGTTCAGGTTGAACCAGGTCAACCCGGCATAACCGGACGGCACCTTGCGCAGGCCGCGCGTCGTGACATCGTCGAAACCGATGGCCTGCAAGGACGCGGCGCTGTCGACGGCCGCGTTCTCGGGCGACAGCAGGCCGAGTTCGGTCGGGTAGGCCGACAAGGCCAGTCGTCGTTCCATGCCACCGCCGGTGATTTCGATCGCGTCGGCGTCATCGGGCAGATCGAGACGGAAGCCAGCCCCAGCACTTAGCGGATGCACCGCCACCTCTTGCCCTTTCGCCATCACCGAGATGCTCGCCGAAGCACCGTCCGCTACGCGGCCGCTGAGCCGGCGTATCGCAAACAGGCCGACCGGCTGCAGCATTGCTTCCGAGGCCAGCCCGGTGGGCGAGCCCGGCAGCGGCCGGAGGTGCTGCGACTGGACCTCGTTGGCGCTGCTGGAGCGCCAGCCGGGCGGAACCGACACGGTGAAGCGGTAGCTGCCCGGCACATGGATGGGCGCGGCCCGACGTTTCGCCGACGCCAGGAAATTGGCAAAGCCGCCGCGGTTGCTCCGCGCCGCGGCGACGAAGCGGCCGTCGCCATCATGCAGTCTGACCATGATGCCGGCCATCGGGCGGTCGCCGAGCCCGTAGCGGCCGTCGCGATCGGCATCGAAGTAGACAAAGGTCGAATGATTGAGCTTGCCGTGGTTGCCCGACCAGTCCCGGCGCACGGCGTAGTCGTTGGCCGGATCTTCACGAAGCCGGGCTCTGCGACGCGACCGCGCCAGCCGCCAGGCGAGAGCCGCAACGACAGCGGCGAGCCCGGCAAGGAGTATTGCCTTGATCACGGACGGCTCAAGCAATGCTGTCGGCCCTGCTCATCTGGATCTCCTGCACATACATCGATCCATATATCGATGCTGCAGGCGCTTGAGCAACCGGACACGGGACCGGCGGACATGGCGTCGGCCTCATATACCCATCTCGGGCAACTATTCCGGCGACGGCACCGGCGGCTTGGTGGTCAGCGCGGCGCCGAAGGCGGCGACGACCACGGCGGCGACGCCCGCGCACTGCAGCGGGCTCAGGGTCTCGTGCAGGAACAGGAAGCCGGCCAGCGCGCCCAGCGCCGGCTCCAGACAAGTCAGCGTGCCGTAGAGCCTGGCCGGCATCCGGGTCAGCGCCACCATCTCCAGCCAGAACGGCAAGGCGCTGGAGAACAGCCCGACCAGCAGCGCGCTGACCAGGATCGCGGGTGCGATCAGGCCGGTACCCGCCTCGGCTAGGCCGAACGGCAGGGCGAGAGCAGCGGCAATGACCAGCCCGTAAGCCGTGGTCTGGCTGCCAAGCTCGGCGCCCGCCTTTTGCGCAAAGACGATGTAGAGCGCCCAGCAGCCGCCGGCGGCCAGCGCCAGCATCACGCCGATCGGGTCGAGTGCACTGCCGGAGTGGATGAAGGGCGACAACAGCAATATGCCGGCAACGGCCAGCACCACCCAGACGAAGTCGGTGGCGCGCCGCGACGACAGCGTCGCCACGAGCAGCGGGCCGCAGAATTCGAGCGCCACCGCGACGCCGAGCGGAATTCTGGCGAGCGCTGCATAAAACAGCAGGTTCAGCGCCGCGAGGTTGACGCCGTAGGCGATGAGCCAGGGCAGCACGGCGCGCGACGGCCGCACCCGCCACGGCCTCAGCACCGCCGCCAGCATCAGCGCCCCCACGACCAGCCGCAGCGCCGTGGTGCCATTGGCGCCGATCAGTGGAAACAGGCCCTTGGCGAAGGTGGCGCCGATCTGGATCGACACCATGGCGCCAAGCAACGCGCCGATCGGCAAGCCCTTCGCTTCAGCTGCGGCAATCTGCGTCGACGTCAATTCCAGTCCCTCCGCGCGGTGCGCCGCAGCGTTGGCCCGAGATATGGATAATAGGCCTGGCTGTCGTGTGGCACGGGCAGACTGTTGATGGGGCAAGACGTGGAAGGCGAACGCCGACGCATTTCCTCTCCCCCGTCGATCGGGGGAGAGGTGTCGAGCGAAGCTCGACGGAGTGGGGGTCGACCGTCCATCACATCCGCCCGATTGCCTGCTTGCCGGAGGCGGCGACCGTGGGTTTCATGAGCGCCTTCCCCCACTCCGTCGCCGCTTCGCGGCGCCACCTCTCCCCTCCGGAGGGAGAGGAAAAGAGGCTAGCTCGCCAGCCCATACACCAGCCTCACCCGCCCATCCGACAGCTGGCCGACCTGGCGCAGTTCCAGTCCGTGCCGGGCGTGCACCGTGCCGAACAGCGCCTTGCCGTCGCCGGCGAGCAGCGGATAGACGATGAGCCGCATTTCATCCACTAGCCCCGCCTCGATCAGGCTGGCGGTGATGCGGGCGCCGCCCATGAGATAGATGTCCTTGCCGGGCTCGCGCTTCAGCGCCGCGATGTCGTCGAGGCTGCGCAGGAAGCGCGTCGAGGCCCAGGCGGCCGAAGTCATGGTGTTCGACAGCACATAGTGCGGGGTTTTCGCGGCAAAGCGCGCCCATTCGAGTTCGGCCGGGTCGACCAGCCTGCCGGTCATCGGCAATGGCTGGTCCGGCTCGTTCTGTTGGATCGCGCTCCAGTAGCACTCATAACCGGCATACATGACGCCGCCGAGCAGGCAGGCGTCGATCTCAGGCATCAGGCCGTATTCCTCCGACCAGTTGTCGACCCAGTCGGCAAAGCCTTCGGGGCCTTCGATCTTGCCGTCGATGGAGATCTTCATTCCGGTGATCAATTTACGCATGACTTCCTCCTTCGGGCTTGCGGGATGCAAGCACGTTGCCTGGTTTCATTTCCGCTGGCGCGCCGCGGTGTCTGGCGAAGGCGCGTGTTTCGCCGGCCCCTGCGCCGGCATCCGGCGCAAGGGATCGATGGTGCCCGGTTGGACCGGGCGATGCGTTAGGTCAGGTCAGGCCGGCAGGCGCCGGTCGTATTCCGCCACGATACGGCTAAAGCTGTCCCAGAACGGTTCGGGCTTCTCGGCCGCCACGCGGGCAACCAGGAGGTCGAGATGCACGTGCCAGCCTGCGGCATGCATCATCAGGCTCGAGCGGTCTGGCAGGCGGCGGTGGACCAGGGTGAGCAGGACGTCGTCGCCGCGCTGCGCCAATTCGAAGGTGACATTGCCGCTGCCGTTCCAGGTGATCGTGAGCTTACGCGGCGGATCGCACTCGACGATCTGGTTGTGCATCCGCTGCTCGCCGCCACTGAAGCTGGCCGGCCTGTCGCCGGGCGGATCGGTCAGTTCGTCGTTGCGCCAGACCAGCTCGAAGGAAGAGCCTTCCTCCATCTCCATGTCGCCGGCCGCCAGCCATTTGCAGCGCAGATCGCTCTGCGTCAGATATTCCCAGACGCGCTCCCTGGTTCCGGGCAAAAGCCGTTCGATCCTCAAAGTGGCCGGCTGGATCAGCTGGGCGTAGCCGTCGAAGCTGTTCATCTGGTTCATCGGTCGTCTCCCTCGGATGATGTTGGCCTGGATGTGTCTGGCTTGGGTGATTCCGGCTTGGATGGTTCTGGATTTGCCGGTGCCGGCGTTGACGGCGTTGTCGACGTTTTGCGCTCTTCGCGCAAAAGCTGTTCGAGGACATCGAGGCGGCTGTTCCAGAAACGCGCGTATTGGCCGAGCCACTGATAGGCGGTGGCCAGCGGGCGGGCCTCGAGGCGGCAGACATGGGTGCGGCCGCGCACTTCGCGCCGGATCAGCCCGGCATGCTCCAGCGCCTTGATGTGCTTGGAGGCGGCGGCCAGCGACATGGCGAAGGGTTGAGCCAGCTCGCTCACCGTGCGCTCGCCGCCGGCGAGGTGGTTAAGCATGTTCCGGCGCGTGGCGTCGCCAAGGGCGTGAAAAACCTGGTCCATCTGGGGCGTCTCTAATTCAACCATGTAGTTGAATATAGAGGCGAGATTTTAGATAGTCAACTAGTTGGTTGAATGTTTTTTGGGGAGAGGCGCCGGCCCCCTACCTCCCCCTTGTGGGGAGGTCGGACCGTAGGTCCGGGCGGGGGTACTAGCGCTGACCGTGGGGGATGTGGATTTCCTCTTCCCTCACGAAAGTCTGGGAGAGGAACCCAAGATGGCGGAGGTCCGCGCAGACCCCCACCCCGATCCGCTTTGCGGATCGACCCTCCCCACAAGGGGGAGGGTAACCTCACCCAGCCATGGCCAGCGGCACCGCGCTCTTGTTGGGGATCTGGATGTCGATCTCCAGCGTCGACATGGTCTCGCCGCGGTCCATCGAAACTTGCAGATAATCCTGGTCGATCTGCACATGCTTGGCGATCACCGCCATGATCTCCTCGCGCAGGATGGAGACGAGATCGGGCTGGCTGCGGTTGCGGCGCTCATAGGCGAGAAGCACTTGCAGCCGTTCGCGCGCCACCGGCGCGCTGGTGCGCCGCTTGAAGATGTCGAGCAGGTTCATGCCGCCCTCCTTCCCAAAAGACGATCGAGGAAGCCCTTGCGTTCGAAGGGCACGATGACCGGCAGCTGTTCGCCCTCGAGCCGCTTGGCCGCGTCGATGTAAGCCTTGGCGGCGGCATTGAGCGGCTCCGACAGCGTCACCGGCGAACCGAGGTTGGAGGCGCGCAGCACATCCTGGCTCTCGGGGATAATGCCGAGCAGCGGCACCGACAGGATCTCCAGCACATCGTCGATCGACAGCATTTCGCCCCGCGCGGCGCGTCCCGCATCATAGCGCGTGACCAGCACATGCTTGGCGATCTGCTCGCCCTCCTCGGCGCGCAAGGTGCGGGAATCGAGCAGGCCGATGATGCGGTCGGAATCGCGCACCGACGACACTTCCGGATTGGTGACGATGACCGCCTCGTCGGCAAAGCGCATGGCGAGCTGCGCGCCGCGCTCGATGCCGGCCGGGCTGTCGCAGAAGACGTAGTCGAACACCGAGCGCAGCTTGCCGATGACCTCGGCGACGCCCTCCTCGGTCAGCGCATCCTTGTCGCGCGTCTGCGAGGCCGGCAGCAGGAACAGCGTCTCGACCCGCTTGTCGCGGATCAGCGCCTGCGACAGCTTTGCCGAGCCCTGGATGACGTTGACGAGGTCGAACACCACGCGGCGTTCGGCGCCCATGATCAAATCGAGGTTGCGCAGGCCGACATCGAAATCCACCAGAGCCACCTTCTTGCCGGTCTTGGCGACCGCCGCCCCCAGAGCCGCGGTAGAGGTCGTCTTGCCGACGCCCCCCTTGCCCGAGGTGACCACCACTACCTTGCCCATCAATAAAGCCTCCGTTGTTGTTCGTTATGTCGTTGTCGGGCGAGACGCATTAGCTGAAAGGGGCGATGCGCAGCATGCCGTTGTCGAGAAATGCCTGCACAGGCTTGCCCCGGACTGACGGGTCCATCTCCTCGGCGGTGCAATACCAGCCATCCACCGAGAGAAGTTCGGCTTCGTTCCTGCGGCAGAAGACACGCGCCGCCGTGTTGCCTTGAGCGCCTGCCGAAGCGCGGCCGCGCAGCGTGCCATAGACGTGGATCGAGCCAGTGGCGACGATCTCGGAGCCGGACGCGACGGAGCCCAGCACGATGACATCGCCATGCGGATGGAAGATCAGCTGCCCTGAACGGATCGGCGAGCGGATCATCAGCGTGCCAGCGTCGGGTGCGGCAATTTTGGCGTCTTTCGGCTGTGCCTTGGCATCGCTCGCCGGTTTCAAATCGCCCGCCTTCAAATCGCCGGCCTCTGCCTTGATGTCACCGGCCGCCTTCATGTCGCTTACCGCAGTGTCCTCCTCCGCCCTGCCCGCCTTGCGGCTCGGCTGCAGCAGCCCGTCGGTGGTCGCCTCCTTGGCGCCGACCAGCACCGGCGGCAGATGCGTGCCAAGCTCGGCGCCACCATCGAGTTCCATGGCATAGATGCGGATTCCGCGCTGGCCGAGCAGATCGACCAGCGCTTCGATGGCCACGACATCGGGCTTGAGCACGTTCAGGTCGAGCACCACCGGGCGCCCCGCAAAATATCCCGGCGAATTGCCGACCCAGCGATCGAGGCTCTCCAGCCAAACGTCCAAAGGCGCCTCGGGCGTCAGCGTGAAAGCCACGAAGGAGCGGGCGCGAAAGCGAATGGATTTGGCCTCGAGGGGAGCGGCAAAGGTCACGGCGGGCGATTCCTTACTGAGAGGTAAACGCTAGCGGTGGTATGGTTAATGAAAGGTTAATGGACTGAATAACCGCATGGCAGATCGCAAGAAATTTGAAGATCGGGGTAGACGCCGGTTGCGGACGCCAATTGGCCACACAGACCGCGACATTCACGAACCTAAGCGCGATTGCTAAGGAACAACGCTGGCGTTGCAAGGGCTTTCTAAAGTATCACCACTGGGTGAAATCTGGGGCTTGGCGAGATGAAGTTCTTTCGTGTGGCGTTGGCGGCAATCACCGCCGCCGCAATCTACCTGCCGTCCGCGGCAAGCGGCGGCGAGATCGCTTGCGCAACCACCTACGCCGGCCGGCGAATCACCCTCGTTGTCCCCAACGCTGCCGGCGGCGGCTATGATACCTATGCCCGTGCATTTGCGCCGGCCCTTGCCAGCACGACCGAGCTCAATGTCAGGGTCGTCAATATGCCTGCGGCAGGCGGATTTGCGGCGCTAAAGCGTGTAACCAATGCCCCGTCCGACGAACTGGTCCTTATGATTGAAAGCGTCTCAGACATAATTTCGCAAGGTGACATTCCGGCTGGCGTCGACAACTGGATGAATCGGCTAAATCCGATAGGACTGATTCACATCGATCCCGAAGCGTGGATTGTTCGGAACGATGTCGATTTGCAAAGCGCCAAACATCTGGTCGCGTCGGTTTCATCGCTTGAAGCCGGCATCCTGCCGATAGTGCTCACCGCGCACCTCCTCGATATCAAGGTCGACGTGGTCTCGGGCTATGAAGGCAGCGGCGCACTCATGTCCGCGCTCCTGCGTGGCGAAGGCGATATGACATCCAATTCATTGACGACAGGCTTGCGCTCGACCGCCGCAGGCGAAGCCAAAGTCGGTCTGGTTCTCACGGAGGGACCTGACCCGAACGCGCCAGGCGTGGCTTTCCTGGCGGGTGAAGGAGGGTTGGTGTGGCAGCGCAGCCAAGGCCTTTCCAAGGAGAAGCAGGAAGAACGATTGCGGTTGGCCATCGCCGTCGCGAAAGCTTCGGCGACAGCGCGGGGATTTTTTGCCCCTGCCGACATGGAGCAGAAATCGCTAGGTTGTCTTCGTGACGCCGTCTCCGCCGCGGTCAAGAGCGATGGGTTCAAGGTGGCGCTTGAAGCTCAGAAACGTCCAATCGAGCCGCGCGACGCTGACCAGACCGTCATCGTGATCAACGATATGCTCAGTGCCTTCCATGAGGCGGAAGCGTATCTGAAAAAACACCCGGAACTCGAGCGGGATGCGCGAGCAACGCGCTGATGACCGGATATTGGGCTGCCCTCGGCACTGGACTGGGCAATGTATTCTCCTGGCCGAACATACTGATCCCGGTGCTTGGCACCTTGGTTGCCATGGCTACGTCCTTTCTTCCAGGGATTGGCGGCGCCAGCCTTGCAACCCTTCTGCTGGTCGCAACCGTGCATTGGGATCCGGTATCGGTGTTGTTGCTGTTTGGCGCCCTGACCGGCGGCGCGACCTTCATGGGATCTATAACGGCTATCCTCTTCAACATACCGGGCAACGCGCCAAGCGCGGCAACCCTGCTCGACGGCCATCCGATGTCCAGGGCCGGCCTGCCTCGCACCGCGATAGCCGCCGCGGCAACGGCCTCGGCCGTCGGATCGGTTTTTGGCGTCCTCGTCCTCATAGCGCTCATGCCGATCATTCGGCCGTTCATCCTGCAATTCGGACCGTTTGAATACGTGCTGCTCGGCGTGTGGGGCCTGTCGACGATCATTGCGGTTCCAAGCGCGTCCCGTCTGAAAGCGCTGGCGATGGCGCTGCTGGGGCTTTTGGTCGGTCTTGTCGGAACTGATCCGACCTATGGCCAACCACGCTGGACGTTTGGGAGCATCGCTCTCTTCGACGGCGTCGACATGGTCGCGCTGCTGCTTGGCTTTTTCACCGTTTCTGAAATCATCTCGTGGCGAAAAAGATTGCAGCTTGAAAAAGCGGCTGGCCTGGAAAACCCGAACGACTCGATCTGGACCGGTATGCTTGCTGTCTTTCGTCATTGGGGACTAACAATGCGATCGTCGGCCATCGGCGTGTTGGTCGGCATCATTCCAGGTGTTGGAGGAACGGTCGCCAGCTTCGTTGCCTACGGGCAGGCGATCCAGACAACCCCCAGGGACCAGCGCTCAAGGTTCGGATCTGGTGACATCAGGGGCATCATTGCGCCGGAAGCGGCCGTCGATTCGAAGGACGGAGGCTCGCTTCTGCCGACCGTTGCCTTCGGCCTTCCCGGCAGCGAGGGCGGCTTGATCCTGCTGACAGTCCTGACGGTACACGGCATCGTTCCGGGCATACCGATGCTGACGACCGGCTTGCCCCTGACGTTCACGTTGATTACCGCGCTGCTGCTGTCGAACCTGCTGACGTCCGCAGTGGGATTGGCGTTGACACCATATTTTGCGCGCCTGACTGCTCTCAGGATCGACCGCATCGCGCTCCCGATCATTGTCGTCAGCTTCGTGACGATCGTGCAGCTAAACGGGCTGCTGATCGATCTGTACGTAGCCGTCGCTTTCGGGCTGGCCGGCTACATGCTGAAGCGCCTCGCCTGGCCGCAAATTCCTTTTGTCATATCATTCGTCCTGGGCGGCTTCATCGAGCGAAACCTGGCGCTCAGTGTGGAGTTGGCCCGTGTCGGCAGGCTGAACCCTCTACAACGGCCGGCGTCGTTGACGATCATGGTCATAATCGCGCTTTCCCTCGCATGGATCGTGCGCGGTGGTGTTTTGCCGCCGCGACGTGTCAAGCCAAAGCGTGCCGATGCCGCAGTCGCATGGCTGTTGACCGGTGGATGCGCTGTGATGGCAGCGATATCGCTCCAAGGGCAGCCAGGCTATTCGATCTTCGCGCAGGCCGTGGCCTGGTGTTGTCTGTTTGCGATGCTCGCGGTCGCCCTTGTGCAAACGATCTCGCTTGTTGGCCACGAGAAACAGGGAGGCGGACGGACCCATACGATCCCGGAAAGCCATCGTGTGCCGTTGATGATGATGCTCCTGTTGCCGGCCGCTGTCTGGCTGGCGGGCCTCCCGGCGGCGCTATCCCTGTTTACCCTGATATGGATTGCAGCCGGTCAGAAGCTGACCTTGAAGTCGGCGGCACTGGCATCTTGCACCTCGGTTGCGGTCGCAGTGGCGACCTGGTTTTATCTAGATCGGATAGCGGCTATCGACCTTCCCGCTTCTGCGATGTCGCACTTGTTCTAGTGGTCGGGCTACATCCTGACGGCGACGATTTCGTATCTTGGAATTGTCTGGACGCTGTCGGCAGCGGCAAGCGGGGAAACGCTTTTCCCGGTATGATGCTGCTCCGAGCCGACAATCGTCAGGTTGGATTGCTTCAGCATATCCGCAAGGTCTGAATATGTAGTGCGATCTTCATGCAGCGGTTCACCCCAGAGCGCTTCGACGGCCGTCTTCAGCTCCGCCACGGCAGCGGCAGGAAAATGCGCCGCGACGGCGGCCTTCTCGATGGTCGAAAGCCTTCGGCCGATTTCAGCGATGCCGCGAGGCCCCCTCGGCTGGTCTTTTTCCGATAGCAACCTCTGGGAGAGAAGCAGGCGTCCGCCAGGCTTGAGACTACGCGCCCAACTGTCGACCACCTGCTGGCGTGCGCTGCGGTCGAAGAAATTAAGAACGCTATGCGCGACAACTGCCTGCACCGGCGCACAGTCGCAACCGCGAATGTCGGCGCGGTGGGTCTCGAGCGCAAAACCGGCGGAGCGGGCAAACAGCCTGTTCTGTTCGACCGTCGTTTCACAGCGATCGATCAGCACAAATTCGGGCTCGATGCCGACCGGCCTCGTTTGGCCCAGAACCATTGCCGCCAGGCCGGTGTCGGCCGCGCCCGACAGGAGAATGCGACAGCGGCCCTCCTGGGCCACGGCAGCCAATTCACGTCCAAAGAACCCCCCGCCGGCCGGCTTGGCACCTTTCGATTCCAGCAGGCGGATCATGCTCCACGTGCGATGGTAGGGCATACACCCATGGCTCGGGTCACACAGCACCTCAGCCCAATCAAACGAAAAACGGGCAAGTTGCGTGAGTGGTTCGTCGGTGTAAATCGAGAGCCGTTGTCCTGCCGGTGGGCTTTCTCGCGGGCCGTTCATTGCGATTGCATCTTCCTTCGCCGGGCCATTCTTGTTCTCCAAAGCCATCTCACCGGCCATATCCAGCGGCCCGACTGAATGAATTGGTAAGATCCGGCTGAAGGCAGGAAGTCGATTCTCCCGGTGCCGGAACTGTCGATTGCCTCGAATGCAACTTTCAACGCCGCGATAATGTGGCCACGTCGTTCCTCACGGGCGGCTGCGCCACCTTTGAACTTCGGAAAAGTCGGATTGGGGTTGACCTCGAATATCACCAATGCGCCGTCTCGCAACGTGTAGTCCACGCGGCCGAACTGGATATGGCCCGTATTGCAGGCGCGAAGCAGGTCCTCAGCGTGCGGATTGTCCTTTACGAAGGCGAGTTCCTCGCGCACGAAATCCGGGTCGGTGCTGCTTGCCGATGACTTAACGTTCCAGTCGACGGACCTAAGTATGTGCTGGGACACAATCGCGTCCCCAATGCGGAATGCGCCATACTTTCGATAGTAGCCGTTCGAATCGCGATCGGCTTCAAAGGAGACGGCGATGCGCCGCTTCATCGGCTTGGCGTTGCCCTGGAGAACGGCGATCGCCTCTTCAAGTTGGCGTGGGTTTTCCAGAAGCTTGGTTTCCGGCCCCCAGAAGCCATCTTCCATCCGGATAAAAACAGGGTAACGGGTTGGTCGCTCATCCTGCTCCAGACGCGATACTTCGACCGGGTTGATTCCTCTAATACGAAGCCGGCGGAGCAGGGCGAACCGCTCCAGGACAGTCGCGGGATGGTTTAGAATTCGAGCATCAGGGTCGGCGCGCTTTGCGGCTTCGGCAATATCCGCCGCCGCCATCATTTCCATGCCATTCAGATACTCAAAATCAGTAAAAACCAAGGTACCCGCGGGAAAGTTCAGTCGGCGGAAGACTGACTGATAGGTTTCCATGCGCAAAAGCGGCAACAAGTGCCCTGCCGACGAAATCAGCCGCCGCATCGGCGTCTGATTCAACTCGTGCACCAACACTGTGATCATCGTTGCTCGCCACCCCGTCTCGACGTCGTATAGAGAAAGTGGCGAGAGTGTCTACAGGCACGCTGGTGCCGCGAAGTGGTTGGCACTTCGTATCGCAGCATCTGGGCTGCTTCGCCGGCATCGGCACCGTCCGCTTACGGATGTTGCTATGGCCAGCACGGATCAATTTAGGCGCAAAGCTGTCAGAGAATGACGGCCTCTGTCGCGACTGCCAAAGTGATAAGTGTCAACAAGACCACTCTGAAAGATCGTCCTGGGCCTCTGATCAGGACGTCGCCCGCCTCTTCCCCTCAATCCCCCGCGCAGCCTGCTCAACCACCGCCCGGTCCGTGCCCAGCCTGTCGATCAGCTCCTGCGCCTCGTCGCCCGATATGCCGGTGCGCACGGCGAGTTCCTCGACGGTCAGGACGTCGGTGCTGGCGATCTCGCGCGGCAGGGCGTCGTCGGCCGTCAGCGGCAGGGCTGCTTCGCGGTCGATTTCGGCCTCGGCCCGGTGCCAGTGGTGCTCGGGGTCGCCAGTGCCTTCGCGCTCCCAGATCTGGTAGGCGCGCTGCTGTATCTTATGATGCCTGTCGTCGTTCATAGTGGTTCCTCCCCTGGGCTTTGAGGGCGATCCGGACGATCCCAGAAATCGCGCGGTCGCAATCGTTCGCGGCGCGGGCTCGCAGCCCGCGCTACTCGCATTGCCGTCTCGGCCCGCCGGAATATGGCTGGTAGCTGTTGTCTTCCGGACGGTAGGAGCGATAGCGGCTGAAGCAGGAGGCGACATGGTCCGGTTCGCCGCCGGCAGCCGCGTAGGCGCCCGCGCCCTCGACATAGCTTGCCTCTCGCGGCGCGACGCGGTCGGCGGCGAGATAGGGCGATACGCAGGTGCGCTGCTGTCCGCTATAGGACATGTAGCTGTTGTCGTCGGGATCGTAGGAGCGGTATCGGCTGGCGCACCAGGCGAGATGCGGCGGCGGCAGTTCGGCCGGCGCGATGGCGCCGGTGACTGTGGGATCGGGCTGCTGCCTGGCCGGGTCCTGGGCTGGCTCCCTGGCGGCGATGTCGGCAGGCGCGGACTGCTCGGGCGGCACACGTTCGAAGTCCTGCGCCGTGTTGTCCACCGGCCGCGCTTTCCGGGTCCACAGTTCCGCCACGCTGACGGTGGGCCTTGCTTCCCGCACAGGCTTGGCGGCAAGCAGCCAGGCTGCGAAAACCAGCCCGCTGCCGAACACCGCAAGGGTCAGCACGAAGCCGCCGACCAGTCCCAAAATCGCTTTCACTCGACACTCCTTGTGTCCCTGCCAATAAAATGCGGGACATCACGGCTTGTTCCAGAAAAGCAGGCGCGAGGGACCTAAGTCTGACCGACCGACAACCGGCAGCTCGCCGAGAACCGGGTGCGGCGCGATTTTTTTCGACGGTGAAAATCAAGGGAGCGGTCGAGCCATTGGGCAAGATCACGTCCCGGCTATTCCGCCGCCTCGGCATAATCCACGGGCACATAGTTGAGGATCGGCCCAAGCCAGCGCTCGGCATCGGCCAGCGGCATGGCTTTACGCCGCGCATAGTCCTCGACCTGGTCGCGTTCGACCTTGGCGACACCGAAATAATAGCTTTCGGGATGGGCGAGATAGATGCCGGAGACCGATGAACCCGGCCACATCGCATAGCTTTCGGTGAGGCTCACGCCGGCACTGCGCTCACCATCCAGCAGTTGGAACAAGGTCGCCTTCTCGGTATGGTCGGGCTGCGCGGGATAGCCGGGCGCGGGGCGGATGCCGCGATAGGGCTCGCCGATCAGTTCATCCGGCGCCAGCGTCTCGTCGGCGGCGTAACCCCAGAATTCCTTGCGCACCTTCTCGTGCATGCGCTCGGCGAAAGCTTCGGCGAAACGGTCGGCCAGCGCCTTGACCATGATCGAGGAATAATCGTCATTGGCGCGCTCGAAGCGCTCTGATATCGCCACCTCCTCGATCCCCGCGGTGACGATGAAGCCGCCGATATAGTCCGGCTTGCCGCTGTCTGCGGGTGCTACGAAATCCGACAGCGCGACATTGGCCTTGCCGTCGCGCCTGGTCAGTTGCTGGCGCAGCGTGAAGAAGGTGGCCAGATCCCGCGAACGCGCCTCATCCGTGAACAGCCTGATGTCGTCGCCGACGGTGTTCGCCGGCCAGAAGCCGATGACGCCGCGCGGCGCGAACCATTTTTCCGCGATGATCTTTTTCAGCATCGCCTGCGCATCCTCGAAAAGCTGGCGTGCCGCCGGTCCCTGCTTCTCGTCGTCGAGGATCTTGGGGTAACGCCCCTTCAGTTCCCAGGTCTGGAAGAACGGCGTCCAGTCGATGTAACGCGAGAGCTCGGTCAGGTCCCAGTTTTCGAACACTTTCACGCCCGTGAACGAGGGCTTCGGCGGCTGGTAGGCGGACCAGTCGACCTTGTGCGCATTGGCCCTGGCTTTGGCCAGCGGCAGCCGCTGCTTGTCGGCCTCGGAGCGGGCATGCGCGTCGGCGACCTTCTTGTACTCGGCCCGCACTGTGTCGACGTAGCCGCCCTTGGTCTCGTTCGACAGCAAGGACGAGACGACGCCGACCGCCCGGCTGGCGTCATTGACATAGACCGTCTGTCCCTTGGAATAGCGCGGGTGGATCTTCACCGCCGTGTGCACGCGGCTGGTGGTCGCGCCGCCGATCAGCAGCGGAATGTCAAACCCTTCGCGCTCCATCTCGGCGGCCATGTGCACCATCTCGTCCAGCGACGGGGTGATCAGGCCGGACAGGCCGATGATGTCGACATTTTGCTCACGCGCCGTCTGCAGGATCTTTGCCGCCGGCACCATGACGCCGAGATCGATGATCTCGTAATTGTTGCAAGCCAGAACGACGCCGACGATGTTCTTGCCGATGTCGTGGACATCGCCCTTCACCGTCGCCATGAGGATTTTGCCCGCCGTCTGGCGCTCGCCATTGTCGATGCCATTGGCGGCATTGGCCAGTTTTTCCGCCTCCATGTGCGGCAGCAATCCGGCCACCGCCTGCTTCATCACGCGCGCCGACTTCACCACTTGCGGCAGGAACATTTTGCCGGCGCCGAACAGGTCGCCGACGACATTCATGCCGGCCATCAGCGGGCCTTCGATGACATGCAGCGGGCGCTCGGCCGCCAGCCGCGCTTCCTCGGTGTCGGCGTCGATGAATTCGGTGATGCCGTTGACCAGCGCATGCGAAATGCGTTGTTCGACCGTCCAGTCGCGCCAGGCGAGATCACGCTCCTTGGCTTCCTTGCCGGCGGTGCCCTTGAAGCGCTCGGCGATCTCCAGCATGCGCTCGGTGGCGGTGCCGCCGGCCCTGGGCACGCGGTTGAGCACGACATCCTCGCAGGCCTCGCGCAGCCCCGGCTCGATCGTGTCATAGACGGCGAGCTGGCCGGCATTGACGATGCCCAAATCCATGCCGCGCTGGATGGCATGGTAGAGGAACACCGCGTGCATGGCCTCGCGCACCGGCTCGTTGCCGCGGAACGAGAAGGACAAGTTCGAGATGCCGCCCGAGATATGGACATGCGGCAGCGTGCTGGTGATCTCGCCGGTGGCCTCGATGAAGTCGACGCCGTAATTGTCATGCTCTTCGATGCCGGTGGCGATGGCGAAGACATTGGGGTCGAAGACGATGTCTTCGGGTGGGAAGCCGGCCTGTTCGGTGAGGAGTTTGTAGGCGCGGGTGCAGATCTCGACCTTGCGCGCCTTGGTGTCGGCCTGACCGGCCTCGTCGAAGGCCATGACGACCACGGCAGCGCCATAGGCGCGCACCAGCTTCGCGTGATGGAGGAACGCTTCCTCGCCTTCCTTCATCGAGATGGAATTGACCAGCGGCTTGCCCTGCACGCATTTAAGCCCGGCCTCGATGATCTCCCACTTCGAGGAGTCGACCATCACCGGGACGCGGGCGATATCAGGCTCGGCGGCGATCAGGTTGAGATACTCGACCATCGCCTTTTTCGAATCGATCAGGCCTTCGTCCATGTTGATGTCGATGATCTGGGCGCCATTGGCGACCTGGTCGCGCGCCACGTCGAGCGCCGGGATATAGTCGCCCGCCGTGATCAGCTTCCTGAACTTCGCCGATCCGGTGACATTGGTGCGCTCGCCGACATTGACGAAGGGAATCTCGTCGGTCAGCGTGAACGGCTCCAGCCCGGACAGGCGCATCTTGCGCTCGATCTCGGGAATGGCGCGCGGCGGATATTTCTTCACCGCCTCGGCGATGGCGCGGATGTGGTCCGGCGTCGAGCCGCAGCAGCCGCCGACGACATTGACCAGCCCTTCCCGCGCGAAATCCTCGATCTGCGCGGCCATGAATTGCGGGCTCTCGTCATAGCGGCCGAATTCATTGGGCAGGCCGGCATTCGGATAGGCGCAGACAAAGGTGTCGGCGGCGCCCGAAATCTCGGCCAGATGCGCGCGCATGGCGTTGGCGCCGAGCGCGCAGTTGAGACCGATGGTGAACGGGCTGGCATGGCGCACCGAATGCCAGAAGGCTGTCGGCGTCTGGCCCGACAGCGTGCGGCCGGAGAGATCGGTGATGGTGCCGGAAATCATCACCGGCAAACGCACGCCCTTTTCGAGAAAAATCTCGTTGCAGGCGAAGATCGCCGCCTTGGCGTTCAGCGTGTCGAAGATGGTCTCGATGAGAATGATGTCGGCGCCACCGTCGACCAGGCCGCGCAACTGCTCGCCATAAGCCAGGCGCAATTCGTCGAAGGTCACCGCGCGGTAGCCGGGATTGTTGACGTCGGGGGACATCGAGGCGGTGCGGTTGGTCGGCCCGAGCGCGCCGGCGACGAAGCGCCGCTTGCCGTCTTCCTGCTGTGCCCTCGCCGCTGTCCGACGCACCAGTCGCGCGCCGTCCCGGTTCAGCGCGTAGACGGCATCCTCCATGCCGTAATCGGCCTGGGCGATCGAGGTCGAGGAGAAGGTGTTGGTCTCGAGGATATCAGCGCCAGCGATGGCGTATTGATAATGGATCTCCTCGATCGCCTTCGGCTGCGTCAGGATCAAGAGGTCGTTGTTGCCCTGCTGGTGGCAGGTGCAGCCGGCAAAAGCCTCGCCACGGAAATGCTGCTCGTCGAAACCGAGACCCTGGATCTGCGTGCCCATGGCGCCGTCGAGAATGAGAATGCGCTCGCGTGCCGCTGCCGTCAGCGCCGCAAGCACTTCGGACCCATCGGGTCTGGCCGCGACGGGGCCGAACAATGCGTCCAGCGATGCAGAATTCTGCGACATTTTTTATCCTTGAGGCGACAACCATCACATAAGGATATCTTTATGTCAACATACGGAATGCAGGCGAACGCGTCGTGGCGATAGTTCGGTGCGATCGGTCATCCCGATCGACAATGTGACGGCGGCGATCATTGGCGCCGCTGCGCCGTGCCTACACCACCACGTCCCGATACAGCCTCACCTCGCCGTCCTGGCCGCGGATGCGCCAGTCCTGCCCGTCCCGGCCCTCGACATGGCATGGCCCGAGCGGCACCTTGCCACCGCCTTCCGGCAGGTCCAGCACATAGACCGGATTGCAGATGCCCGACAGGCGGGCGCGCAGCGCGCCGGCCAGCGCCTGTCCCTGCGCAATCGTGGTGCGCCTGTGCGCCATGCCGCGCGCGAGGTCGCCATGGTGCAGGTAATAGGGTTTGACGCCGAGCCGGTACATCAGTTCGCGGCAGAGTTCCTCCAGCACCTCGACCGTGTCGTTGACGCCCTTGAGCAGGACACTCTGGTTGAGCAGCACGAAGCCTGCCTGGCGCATGACGCGGCAGGCCAATTCGGTGGCCGGCGTGATCTCCCGCCCATGGTTGAAATGGGTGACGATTGTGACCATCAGCCGGCCCTGCAACGCGCCAACCAGCCCCGGCGTGATGCGCGCGGGCAGTACGACAGGCACGCGCGTGTGGATACGCAGCAGCCTCACATGCGCGATCGCCTCGATACGGGCGCGGATTTCGGCCAGCGCCTTGTCCGGCAGCGAAAGCGGATCGCCGCCGGTCAGGATCACTTCGCGGATTTCGGTATGGGCTTCGATATAGGCAAAGGCGTCTTCGAGCGCCTCGCGCGTGTAGCCGCGGCCGATCGAGGTCAGAGACTCCTTGCGGAAGCAGAAGCGGCAAGAGACCGCGCATTGGTAGGTCGCAAACAACAGCACGCGGTCGGCGTGGCGGTGCGTCAGTCGCGGCACCGGACTGAAGGCATGGTCGGCGATCGGATCGTCGAGCTCGCCTTCCGTTTCCGTCAGCTCATCCGGCGATGGAATGACCTGGGCGCGGATCGGGTCGGCGGGATCGTTCCAGTCGATCAGGTCGAGATAGGTTTTTGGGGCACGCACCTTGTGGCGCGTAGCCGCCTCCTGCGCCGCCGCGCGCTCGGCGGGTGACAGCGGCAGGGAGGCGAGATCGCGGACGTGGCGCACGCCCGCGCGGATGTCGTTTTGCCAGGCGGGGTCGGCGTCGCGTCCTTCGTCGGCTGTGGCCGAGTCATGGAAAGTTGAGTCTGGGGTCATTGGGGCCTCGGGGCAATTCTGGCGGTGCTATCGGCCGGATGGACGGTTCGGTCAACAGCAGTGGCTCGGCGCGGATTGTCGCTGCGCTGCGATCCTTCGCATCCCCCGACTATCGCCGTAATCGACCAGCGCAGCAATTTCAGGCAATCTCACCGATAAGGCGCTCCAAGGGGAGATGGGCGCCGCCTAGGGAGGATCGCCATGAGCAAAATGCCGCGTTATGAGGATGCCGTTCAGCGCTTTCGCATCGAAGATGAGATCGCCCGGCTGTATGGCAACCCTAGAACCGGCATCAATGCCTATGTCGAATGCTGCGGCCGCTACACCGGACAAAACCGGCTGGCGCTGCGCGCGATCTCGGCCGGCGGCGAGCTTCGCGAATTCAGCTTCGACGATCTCGCCGACATGTCCGGGCGCGCCGCCAATGTGCTCAAGGCCGCCGGCGTCGGTGCCGGCGATGTCGTCGCCGGCATGCTGCCGCGCGTCCCCGAACTGGTGGCGCTGATCCTCGGGACGTGGCGCATCGGCGCGGTCTACCAGCCGCTGTTCACCGCCTTCTGTCCGAAAGCCATCGAGCACCGCCTCGGCTATAGCGGCGCCAAGATCGTGGTGACCAACCCGGCCAATCGCGGCAAGCTCGACGAGGTCGAGACATCAGCGCAAATCGCCACCATTCTTGGCAATGGCGGTGTGCTACCTGCAGGCGACATCGATTTCCGCGCCGCGCTTGCCGCCGCCTCGCCCGAGTGCCAGCCGGTGATGCGCAAGGGCGACGACTTGTTCATGATGATGTCGACGTCGGGAACGACCGGCCTGCCCAAGGGCGTGCCGGTGCCGCTTCGCGCCCTGCTCGCCTTCGGCGCCTATATGCGCGACGCGATCGGCTTGCTGCCCGACGACATCTTCTGGAACATCGCGGACCCCGGCTGGGCCTACGGCCTCTATTACGCCATCACCGGCCCGTTGCAGCTCGGCATCGCCACGACCTTCTATGAAGGCGCCTTCAACGCCAAGAGCACTTACGACATCATCGAGCGGCTCGGCGTCACCAGCCTTGCCGGCTCGCCGACCGCCTATCGCCTGCTGATGGCGGAAGGCGCGGAAGCTGCGGCCCGAGTCAAAGGCAGACTGCGCGTGGTGAGCAGCGCCGGCGAGCCGCTCAACCCGGAAGTCATCCGCTGGTTCGACGCAAATCTCGCCGCGCCCATTCACGACCATTACGGCCAGACCGAGAACGGCATGATGGTCAACAACCATCATGGGCTCTCGCATGTCGTGCGCGCGGGCTCGGCCGGCTTCGCAATGCCCGGATATCGCATGGTGGTACTGGACGAGGCCGGCAACGAGCTCGGCCCCAACCAGCCCGGCATCCTCGCCGTCGACATCGCGAAGTCGCCGCTGCGCTGGTTCGACGGCTATCACCAAGCCGAGACGCCAGCGATCACGGGCGGCTACTACCGCACCGGCGACACGGTGGAGTACGAGCCGGACGGTTCGGTCTCCTTCATGGGCCGCGCCGACGATGTCATCACTTCGGCCGGCTATCGCATCGGCCCGTTCGACGTCGAAAGCGCGCTGATCGAGCATCCGGCGGTCAACGAGGCGGCTGTCGTCGGCGTGCCCGATCCGCAGCGCACCGAGATCGTCAAGGCCTTCGTCGTCCTGGCGCCGGCTTACAAGGGCAATTCGGAGCTCGCCGAAGAGCTGGCCCAGCACGTCAAGAAACGGCTGTCGGCGCACGCCTACCCGCGCGAGGTCGAGTTCATCACGGAACTGCCGAAGACCCCAAGCGGCAAGATCCAGCGCTTCCTGCTGAGGAAGGCGGAGGTGGAGAAGCGCAAGGCGTGATTAGGCGCCAATCTCCCCCCTCGCGGGGTATATGTCGCCGAAGGCGACAGAGGGGGTCGTTGCGCGTGAAGCGCTAACGTCGTCTCGCGCTGCAAAAGGAGTCAGCGCTTCACGCGCGGCGACCCCCTCTGGCCTGCCGGCCATCTCCCCCTCATGTGGGGAGATCTGCAGCTCCAACGGCGTCTTTTTTCAGCCCAATGTTGTCATGTATCCTTGGAATCGAACGTAGAGCAGGGTTTATATCATGCGGTGGGTCTGGACGTTTCTGTTTGCACTGGTGAGCAGCGTGGCTTTCGCGGCCTCGCCGGAGGACGACTATGTGGCCGCGCGTGACAAGGCGATTGCTGATATCGCAGCGCTGAACAGTGCGAACGCGGCAATCGAGACCATCGACGCTGAGAACGAGAAGGCGCTGGCCGACCTCCAGCAGCGTCTTGCCGGCATTATCGGGCCGCTGGCGGTCAAGGACTTTCCGCCAACCGGCACAATCAATATCGAAAGCCTCAGCGACTCCGATATCGGCTATGGCATGCTCGATGGGCTGCGATACACCAAGGGCGACGACGGCCCCAGCCTAGTGGCAACGACGCGAGGGCTGCTGGAGCGCTGGCTCCAGTCCAGAACCGCCGAGACCGACGAAAGTTTCAAACTGCCCGCCGGCATCGATGAGGCGCTTAAGCTGGATGCCTTCTATACCCAGGCGATCAACAGCGACGCCGCCTTCGAGGGAACGCTCGACTTTCCATTGAAGAAACCCGAAGGCGCCGACATCGCCTTCGCACGGCTCGGCGGCTGGACGCAGGACGTAGGGCCGATCTATGAGCAGGAAGTCATCGTTACGCTCGTCAAAGGCAACAGCGTGAGAATTATCGCAGCGCCGGCAGCCCCTGCCGTTCCGAAGATCGCCGCCTGCGACGCCGTGTGGGCTGCTGCGGACGCCGCCGCGCAGAAATTCCAGGAGGCCTACCAGGCATCGGACCTGAAGGACGAAAAAGCGTTCGAGTCCTCCAACGCCGCCTGGGACAAGGGCGACAGCGACTACCGGGCCTGCATGGCGCAGCGCCTGCCGGCTGACCCGGCTTTCCCGGCGCTGCTCGCCCAGGCGCAGGCGCTGGCCGATCAAATGGCTGGGAAGTAAGCCTCCCGCAAGGGCCCGCGCGGCAAGATCAGGCGGCTTGTTGCAATCTGAGGCGAATATGACTTCGCCGCTGGGTTGCAGAACGCTGCAACCTGGCGTCCTACTTTCGGACACTCATTCAGATTTCGGCTGGACCCTGGCAGCCAAAAGCTTACCGTTTGTTCTCGGATTCGTCTCGAAGCTCAAACTTAAGCTTTAGCTACTATGGTCGACCGAAGGACTACTGTCCTGGAAAGGTCTTCGGATCGAGTTGGCAGGTGCAATGCTCAATTCCGGCCGGTTGAAACGGGCCGTTTTTTCTTCCGCCAACTTGCCGGCGGCGATTGCCTTTGTCGTGCTTCTCGTCTGCGCCCTGGTTGCCGACCAGAGGAACAGAGAAGTCTCCGATCAGCTGGCGCGGGCCGACGTCCTGGCCAAGGTCAACATCATACGCGCCAAGCTCGAAGGCAACATAGGCGGCAATCTCCAGCTGGTTCAGGGTCTCGTTTCGACAATCGTTACCGAGCCCTATATGGGCCAGCAAAGATTTGCGGCACTCGCCCGTAATCTGTTCGAGCAAAAATCGCAGTTGCGCGATATTGCCGGCGCCCCCGACCTCGTCATCGCGCTGATGTATCCGCTGGAAGGCAATGAAAAAGCCATCGGGCTGGACTACCGCAAGAGCGATACGCAACGCATGGCCGCGCTTCGCGCCCGTGACCAGCGCGCGCTGGTGCTCGCCGGGCCGGTCAAACTGGCGCAAGGCGGACGTGGCTTCATCGGCCGTATCCCCGTCTTCGTGCCGACGGCGGGTGGCGGCGACCGTTTCTGGGGTATCGTCTCGGCCGTGATCGATGTCGATCGGCTCTACGCTGCCAGCGGACTGACCGACCCTGATCTGGATATCAATGTGGCGCTTATCGGCAAGGATGCGCTCGGCGGCGGCGGGGAACTGTTCTTCGGCGGCGATAATGTCGTGTCCGGCAATCCGGTGATGGCAGAGGTGCAATTGCCTTCAGGCTCCTGGCAAATTTCAGCCATACCGAAGGGCGGCTGGCCGACCGCTCCGAAAAATGAGTGGCTGTTGCGTCTGCTCATGGCGCTTGCCGGCGCGCTGGTGGTGCTGCCGATCCTCGTGGCAGGACGTCTTTTCGGTGAGCGGCAGAAAAGTGACGCCGAGTTGAGGCGCCTGTCCCGGCGGCTGGAGTTGGCGTTGGAAGCCTCTGCTATAGGCGTGTGGGAGCACGATACCGTCAGCAACGAACTCGTATGGGACGACCGCATCAACGAAATCTATGGCAAACCCGGCGGCGGCAAGACCCGTAGCTATGACGACTGGGCGCTGGCGATCCATCCCCAAGACTTCGAACGGGCTAAAGCAGATTTCGATTCGGCTGTTGCAACACAAGGCCCCTACTCTTCGCAGTATCGGCTCCTGCGGCCGGACGGCACCATTCGCCATGTGCGCACCCGCGCCAGTTTCTTCCGGGACATCGACGGCACGCCAAAAATGATCGGCGCCGAATGGGATGTGACAGGCGACGTGCTGCTCAACGAGAATCTCGTGCGTGAACGTCGCCTTTCAGAATCGAAAAATGCCGAACTGAACCTGGCCAAAGCCCGCATCGAGCATGTCGCGATGCATGATTCGCTGACCGGTCTGCCCAACCGTCGGTATCTGGACGAGATGCTTGCCGAAAACCGCGAAGCCGACGGCCGTGCGGCGTTGCTGCATCTCGACCTTGACCGGTTCAAGCAGATCAACGACACGCTCGGCCATGCAGCGGGCGATGCATTGCTGGTGCATGCTTCGAAAGTCATCAAGGCCAGCGTCGGCAGTGCCGATTTCGTTGCGCGCATCGGCGGCGACGAGTTTGTCGTGCTGAGCCATGGACGCGACGACAAGGAACTCGCCGCGCTGGCCGACCACATTATCGATGCGATGCGCCAGCCGGTCGACTATCTGGGTCACCAGTGCCGGTTCGGCGTCAGCATCGGCATTGCGGCCAATAGCGGCGTCGATGCAAGGCAGTTGCTTGTCAATGCCGATCTAGCGCTGTACCGGGCGAAAGGCCGCGGCCGCAACCGCTACGAGTTTTTCAACGAAGAGCTGCAGAGCGAGATCGTGCGGACCAAGCAGACCGCCGACGAGATTCTGGGCGGGCTCGAGCGGAACGAATTCATCGTCTACTATCAGCCGCAGTTCGACGCCAAGACGCTGGAGATCGTCGGCGTCGAGGCGCTGTCGCGTTGGGATCACCCGCAACGCGGCATGCTGACCCCCGACGCCTACATCAAGGTGGCTGAAGAACTCAATGTCGTGGCGCTTATCGACCGCACCGTCCTGGAGCAGGCGCTCGATAATTTCGAGCGTTGGTCGCGCAGCCACCTCAACATCCCGCGCGTCTCGGTCAACGTTTCCGCACGGCGCCTGGAAGACAGGGACCTGATCAAGGGTTTGCGCAAGCTTCCCATCAAGGAAGGGACCGTGTCGTTCGAACTGGTGGAGTCGATTTTCCTCGACGAAAACGACGAGCTGGTCAGCTGGAACATCGAACACATCAAGGGGCTTGGCATCGACGTCGAGATCGACGATTTCGGCACCGGGCATGCCTCGATCGTCTCGCTGTTGAAGTTGCGGCCCCGTCGCCTCAAGATCGACCGCCAACTGGTCACCCCCATCACCAGCTCAACCGCACAGCGGCAGCTTGTGTCGTCCATCATCGACATCGGCAAGTCGCTCGGGATCGAAGTGATCGCCGAGGGCGTCGAGACGATGGAGCACGCGCGCATCCTGAAAGAGCTTGGCTGCGACATCCTGCAAGGCTTCCTGTTCGGCTACCCGATGGATGCCAAAGCCTTCAAGGCCTTCGCGCAGTCGCGCAAATGGCTGGCGGCGAGCTGACAAATCCTGGCTTTGCTGGACGCAAATGCGGACGCAGGACCTGCGTCAGGTCCGCAGCCCCGGCGCCTCGTGCCCGGTCCTCTCCACATATTCGGTATAGCCGCCGCCATAGGTGTGGATGCCTTCGGGCGTCAGTTCCAGCACGCGGTTGGAGAGTGCGGCCAGGAAATGGCGGTCGTGCGAGACGAACAGCATGGTGCCTTCGTATTGCGACAGCGCCGTGATCAGCATCTCCTTGGTCGCGATGTCCAAATGGTTGGTCGGCTCGTCCAGCACCAGCAGGTTGGGCGGGTCGAACAGCATCAGCGCCATTACCAGGCGCGCCTTTTCGCCGCCCGACAGCACCCGGCATTTCTTCTCGATTTCGTCGCCGGAAAAGCCGAAGCAGCCGGCGAGTGCCCTGAGCGGCGCCTGGCCGGCTTGCGGAAACGCGTCCTCCAGCGTCTGGAACACGGTGCGTTCGCCCTCCAGCACCTCCATGGCGTGCTGGGCGAAATAGCCCATTTTCACACTCGGCCCCCGAGCAACTGTGCCGGCATCCGGGTCAGACGCGCCGGCAACCAGCTTCAGCAGCGTCGACTTGCCGGCGCCGTTGACGCCCATGATGCACCAGCGCTCGCGGCGGCGGACCTGGAAATCCAGCCCCTCATAGATCGAGCGACTGCCATAGCCCTTGTGGACGTTCTTCAGCGTCACGACATCCTCGCCGCAGCGCGGCGCCGGCTGAAAATCGAAATTCACGATCTGACGGCGCTTGGGCGGCTCGACACGATCGATCTTGTCGAGCTTCTTCACCCGGCTCTGCACCTGGGCGGCGTGTGACGCCCGCGCCTTGAAGCGCTCGATAAAAGCGATCTCCTTGGCCAGCATGGCCTGCTGGCGCTCGAACTGCGCCTGCTGCTGCTTGTCGGCGATCGCCCGCTGCTGCTGGTAGAATTCGTAATTGCCGGAATAGGCGGTGAGCGACCCGGCGTCGATCTCGACCACCTTGTTGACGATGCGGTTCATGAACTCGCGGTCGTGCGAGGTCATCAGCAGCGCGCCCTCATAACCCTTCAGGAACTGCTCCAGCCAGATCAGGCTTTCGAGATCGAGATGGTTGGACGGCTCGTCGAGCAGCATCACGTCGGGCCGCATCAACAGGATGCGGGCCAGCGCGACGCGCATCTTCCAGCCGCCGGACAGTTTGCCGACATCGCCGTCCATCATTTCCTGGGAAAAGCCGAGGCCGTCGAGCACTTCGCGGGCGCGGCCATCCAGCGCATAGCCGTCGAGTTCCTCGAAACGGTGCTGCGCCTCGCCATATTTCTCGATGATCTCATCCATCCGGTCGGCCTGGTCGGGATCGGCCATGGCCGCCTCGAGTTCCGCCATTTCGGCCGCCACGTCGCTGACCGGCCCGGCGCCGTTCATCACTTCGGCCACAGCACTGTGGCCGGCCATGTCGCCGACATCCTGGCTGAAATAGCCGATGGTGACACCGCGATCGACCTGGACCTGGCCCTCATCAGGCTGCTCCTGGCCGGTAATCATGCGAAACAGCGTCGTCTTGCCGGCGCCGTTCGGCCCGACAAGGCCGACCTTCTCGCCCTTCTGTAGCGAGGCCGAGGCCTCGATGAAGACAAGCTGGCGGCCGTTCTGCTTGCCGATATTTTCGAGACGGATCATGGAGGAGTCCGGGTCAATGCGCTGAATTGGCGGGAGTTGCCCGAGCGCTTACCCGAATGAGGGCAATGAGGGAAGCGGGCAAATTGTCCGCGTAGAACGAACTGTTCCACAAGGGCAGGTCGACACCTGTCAACTCACAGCCGAAAAGTACTGTCTGCTGCGTAGCACAAGCAGGAGCAGCGATGATTGCGCCCACCCAGATTGACCTTGCGTCAATTCCTTGCGACACTGCCATTATACTGGGCGCAATGCTTGCGGGGGCATCATGTCCGAACAGGGTCAAGGTGGGAATCAGGCACCTGCGCATGGTCTGGCGGGAGGCATATACGGATTCCTGCAGGAAGCTATCAAGGCTGTACCGGCCGTGCGCTATGCGTTGGGTGTCGGCGGCATCGCCGCCGTCATCGCGATCGTAGCGTCCTTCCTCGACCTCCGCATCGCGCTGGTTGGCATTCCGATCTTGTTCGTGTTCATGATCATCCTCGTGGTGTTTGCGCGCCTGGCAAAGAGCGCACCCGGACTGCGCTGGGCAATGTCCGCACTGGTCTGGTTTTCGGTGCTGCTGCTGATTTTCGCGACGGCACTGTTTGCGCTCACCTTCTTCGTGCGGACCGACATCCTTCATGGCTGGGGCCTCAACAGCTTCTACGAACTGTTCGGTTGGCAGCCCGACAGCGCGTCGCCTCCAAAGCCCTGAAATCGTCAACTGCCTTCGATTGTCAACATGAGGAGCTGGATGGCCGACGAGATTGCAGGCGGCGGTGTAGCACCGGCTAGTCAAACCCTCTGGGCTAGGTTCAGAAATTGGGTGTGGCAGGCAATCGAAGATGTGCCGGCCCTGCGCTATGCGCTACTCGCCTGCACCATCGCCGCAGTCATCGCCTTCGCCGCCGCCTTCCTCGACGCCAGGATCGCTTTGGTGGGCATTCCGATCCTGCTCGTCCTCATGGTCGCGCTCTTTCTTTTCGATCGCCTGACATATGCCATAGGGATCCACTGGGCCGCTTCCGTTCTGATGTGGAGTGGCGTGATCCTCATGATCGTTGCCATCCCCGCCTTTGCCGTTACGTTCTTCGTCCGCCCCGACATACTGCATGGCTGGGGCTTCAACAGTTTCTACGAGATGTTCGGCATAGAGCCGAGCGACACGGTGAAGAAACGCAATGCCGGCCAGTACATCGCCGCCTTCGACGACGCGGTAGGCGGCGCGGCGGCACCGGAAGCGGTGGCGGCGGCGATCGAACGAACGGCGGCCTTCTGGCGCCAACCAGAACAGCGGGAGATCTTGCGCAAGTATCGCTGCAGCGATCCCGCGAGCAAGATCATCTTCGAGAAATCGGCTGAGTTTGTGCTGGCCGATATCTCGTTGATGAAGGACGTGGACACGGTGACGCGCTACTACGACTCGGTCGCGCGCTGCGTGCTGCGCGGCGAGTGCGACCCGGCCGAGGTATGCGGTTATTTCTACCAGCAGATGGACGACTTCCAGCGCCAGTACACGCGCTACTTCCACGAAATCCGCATTCTCGAGGGCCGCGACTCAATCGCCAATGTACGCACGCTGCTGTTCAAAGCGTGCCAGAAACGGGACACATCGCCAGCCAGCCCGGAAGAGCTGAAATGCGAGGAGACTCCACAATGAGACCGATGGCGACGCTGCTCGCATGGATGGTGCTGATGCTTTTCCTGTGCCAGCCGGGCCTGGCGCAGGACAAACGCCAGTATCTGGTGCTGGTCACCTCGTCCTCACCGGTGCTGGCGGAGCGCTTCCGCGCCGGCTGCGAGGCCGTTGCCGAGGAATTGAAGATCGCCTGCAATGTTGTGAGCGCCCTCCCCGGGCCACCGGAGGGCATCGCCGCAATCGAGTCATTCATCTCCAAAGGCGGCTCGGGCATCGTGCTGCAGGTCTACGGCGGCGACCTGGCCTATGTCGAGGTGCTTAAGAAGGCGAGGGACATGGGCGTGCCGACGGTGATTGCCAGCACCAGCCTGATCGAAGCCGCCTCCCCCCTCGCCGAAGTGGCGATCTCAATCGTCGGCGTCGATGCCGAGACCTTCGTCAGCAAGATCAGCGATGCGATCAAAGCAGATGGTGCCAAGGACGCGGCCTTCTGCCTGCTCGGCTTCGAACAGACGCCCTCACCGCTCAAGCTTGCCTACGGCGCCCTGACGCAAAAGCTCGAAGCGGCTGGCGCCAAGCGATCCGACGCCTGCCCCGAGGCCCTCGCCTTCCAGGGCTCCTTCGAGCAAACGCTGTTTTCAGGAGTCCAGAAGCTGCTCGCCGAACAGGATGTGCGCTTCGTCATCCTGCCGTTCCGGGCCGACTCAAGCTACATCGACGGGCTGAAACAGATAGCCGCCGAGGCCGGCCGCAGCACCGTCTTCGTGTCAGCATGGGCGAGCCCGTTCGAGCTCAGCCGGACGGGAACGCTGACGCTTTACAAAGCCCAACAGGGAGAAAGGGTCGAGCCGTCGCAGCCCATCCAGCCTACCATCCAGATCAGCACCGGTGCCTTTTGCGAAAGTTGCGACTGCAAGACGGACACCGAGTGCAAGGAATCCTGCGCAGAGTGCAACTGAACTGCACCCTCCATTTGGAAGGATAAGGCGCCGCTACTTCGCATCGTGGAAAATGATCCCCACCGTATGCCGCTTGCCTGAACGCAGGCGGCTGACGCCGTGCCGGAGATTGACGCGGTAATGCCCTTTCGTGCCCTGCACCGGGCGATTGTGGACCGCAAAAATCACCGCGTCGCCTTGGGTCAGCGGCACCACTTCGGCACGGCTTTGCATGCGCGGGCGCTGTTCGGTCAGCACGAACTCGCCGCCGGCGAAATCCTCACCCGGCTGCGACAAGAGGATCGCCACCTGCAGCGGAAAAGCAAGATCGCCATAGAGGTCCTGGTGCAGGCAGTTGAAGTCGCCGGGGCCATATTGCAGGAGAAGCGGCGTCGGCCGTGTCTGGCCCTGCTTGTGACAAAGCTCGAGGAAGGCGGCGTGGTCGGCTGGATAGCGCTGCGCCACGCCCATGCGCTCGTTCCAGTCATTGGCGACGCTAGCCAGCCTTGGGTAGAGCGCGGTGCGCAGGCCGCCGACCAGGTCCGGCAGCGGATAGCGGAAGTAGCGATACTCGCCCTTGCCGAAGCCGTGGCGTGCCATCACCACATGACTGCGGAAATGTTCTTCATGCGGATAGAGCGCGGCTATCTCGGCGCACTCCTCGGGTGAAAGCAGCGCCGGCATGACGGTGCTGCCATGGCTATTCAGGTCGCCGACCAAAGCACTCCAGTCCTGCGCTGCGACGCGCGCTTCGGCCGAATGGGCTGCGCGTTTGGTGCTTATCGAATGGATGGTCATGGATGCCTCCTTTGCTTGCGGTCAAAGTGGGGCGAACGAGGCGCCTGGGCCACCCGATTCCTGCGATGAACATTGTCATCTGCTGCCGGCAGCGATTAACTGTGTACATGCATCTTTCGATCGAACCGCTAAATGGCGTCAAAGGGCTTCCTCTCGGATCGTCTAAGGCGACTGTCAGATCCTTCTTTTCAGGAGAGCTCAAGGTCTTTCGGCGGAGCCCAACCAGCGTTCCGGCCGACTATTGGCCGGACCTTGGAGTATTCGCCTATTACAAGGCCGATGGCGCACTCGAAGCGCTAGAATTCACCTCGCCTGCGATCTTGGAACTGGGTGGCGCGTCGCTGTTTCCGATTTCCATGGAGGTTGCGCTGAGGTTCTTGAGACAAACCGACCCCAATGTGAAGGTCGAGATCGATAGCGCGATTTCGAATGCTCTCGGCATCAGCATCTGGACAGCCATAGGAAAAGAAGCGGACTCCCAGGTGGAAACACTTTTGCTGTTTGGAGCCGGCTACTACGGCTGATCCTTCCGGGCGATATCCACTGCAGATCGACTGCGTATCGATCGCATCAGACCGGATCGGCACCCTTGCGGCGATACGCCTCCAACTCAGGGTCCAGATCGACCCTCACCGCGTTGGTGAACACGCAGGTCGCCACCATGATGCCGGCGAAGGCGACGAGGTTGACCAGCAGCGTGTCGTCGTAGCGGGCCTTGAGGCCTGTCCAGATGTCGTCGGGAACGGCATTGCCACTGGCCGCAACCGCCTTGCCGAACTCGATCAGCAACGCCTCGTCGGCGGTGGGCTCGATCGCCTCGGGATCGAACCCGCCATCGATCAGCGCGCGGCGGAAGAAGGTGAGCGGAATCTCGGCGTTGCATCCCTCCGAGATCGCCCGCGACAACAGCCAGATGGCGCGGTCGTCGAGTGTGGGTTTGAGCAGATCGCGCAGCGTGAACCATTCGGCATAGATGCGGTGGGCCGCCGGTGAATGCAGCAGGATGCGCTTCATGTTGGTCATGCGTCCGCGCAGGCCAAGCTCCCTGTCGTGCTCGGCGCGGATGTCGTCGGACGCTTTCGCGTAGTCGATCGGCGAAATCATGGCCATGGGTCGGTCCTTGGTTGGTGGCAGCGAGGCATTCTGCGAAGCCCTCACCCAAGCGTCGTATGCAATTGCGGCGCGGCGCGCAGCGTGTTGGACACCGTGCAGATCGCTTCGGCGTCCTCGACGATCCGCTGCTTGGTCGCAGCGTCGAGATCGCCTGAGATGTCGAGCCTGATGTTGAGCCTTTCGACGCGCGACGGCTCGTCCTTGGCCTTCTCGCCGCTGACCTCGGCGCGCACCTCGCCAAGCGCGGCGGCAACCCCGAGGCGGGAGGCGGCGATGCGCGCGCTCAGCACCATGCAGGCGGCGAGCGAGGCGTAGAGCAGGTCGAGCGGATTGAAGCCCGGCGCGCTGACGGCGGTGACGACATCGACTGCACCGCCGGTCGGAGTGGTGATGGAAGGCAAGCCGCCGGGCTGCAGCGTCGCCGTCGCGCCGGTGACGCGGGTTCTGACCTTCAACTCAGCCATCGCAAAAACCTTTCAGCCGGCAGTCCGGCAAAGGGGTAAGGATCGCCCGTGGCGTGTCCTGTCCCGCTATATGGTATGTCCTGGGCCGATACCGCAACCTCCGCAGAAGCGGCACCCTGTCAGCAATCTTCACCACGCCCGTTCCCTCTCCGCCCTGCCCTGCGGTAGGCTCGCGCGATCCGCAACAGGATCGCGAGAGCCATGATCGTCCAGGCCTGCATCAATGGCGCGCGCGCCGCCGATTTTCACCCCACACTGCCGCTCGACTCCGACGCTATGGCGCGCGACGGGGCGGCTTCGATTGTCGCGGGCGCAGCTGAGCTGCATGTCCATGCCCGCGGAGCGGACCGCCGCGAGAGCCTTGCGCCGGCAGCGATGGACCTGACGATCGCAGGGCTGCGCCGTGCCTGCCCTGGTACGCTGATCGGCGTCTCCACCGGCGCCTGGATCGAGAATGACGATACAAGCACGCTGGTCGCCATCGCCGGCTGGCGCGAATTGCCGGACTATGCCTCGGTCAATCTCAGCGAGGCGGCCGCGCCTATCGTCATGGAGAGCCTGCGGCAGCGCGGCATCGGCATCGAGGCGGGTCTGGCGTCGGTCGCCGACGCCGAGCGGCTGGTCGGCCTCGACCATGGCGGGCGCGTGCTGCGCGTGCTGATCGAGATTTCCGAGCAGACGCTAGACGAGGCTTTTGCGGTCGCCGACGGCATCGAACAGGTCCTGGAGCGCGCCGGCATTCGCCGTGCCATCCTGCTGCATGGCGAGAACGCGACGGTGTGGCCGTTCGTGCGCCGTGCCGCGGATCGCGACTGGTCGACGCGCGTCGGGCTGGAGGATGGGAAGCATCTGCCGGATGGCACGGTTGCGGCCGGCAATGCCGCGCTGACGGCGGCAGCGGTGGCGATCTTCCAGGCCGGGCGATAGCGCATACAAGCAGCGCGCCAAGGCATCGCCGAGACGATGGCGATCGCAAGGCCCGGGCCGCGAAAGTCGGTGAAAGCTATTCAAATTTTATGTATTAATTAAACCGGCAGTTAATCGTCGCATCAACGATCTCATCTGTGTTAATATTCTCCGGCATCGGGGACATTTTTTAATGAACGTCATTCCGGATAATGATCACGCTGCGCCGCGTCGGATTCAACAATATACATCGATACAGACCCTGCGGGGGCTAGCAGCCCTAATGGTTGTTATCTATCATCTTCCGGCCGCACTAGGCGTGCTCGATTTGCCTATTCCCATTCTAAACAGCGGCGTCGACCTGTTTTTCGTCATCAGCGGTTTTGTCATGGTTCTCTCGACGGAGAACAGACATCGCGACCACCGTGCTTTTTTGATGCAGCGGTTCACGCGCGTCGTTCCGTTCTATTGGGTCATGACCTTCCTCATGGTCGCCGCACTTTGGCTGTTTGCCGGTCGTGGAGTGTCCTTTGAGCAGATTGCCAATAGCCTGCTTTTCGTGCCCTATCTCGATACGGCCACAGGCTATGTCCAGCCAGTGCTTGGCGTGGGTTGGACGCTCAATCTGGAAATCCTGTTTTACATTCTGTTCGCGGCGACTATGGGTTTTGGTGCGCTGACGCAAATGGCCACGATTGGCGTTGTCTTTGCAATCGCCGTAGCCGCACGCATTATCTTCAAACCCGCCGCCGACACTGTGCTGTTTTTCTATACCACGCCAATCCTGTTTGAGTTCCTTGCCGGCATGGCTGTCGGCCATCTGGTCGGCAGACTGGTGCGTTTGCCCGCTTTCCTGGGTGCCTCGGCTGTCGGGTTCGCTATTGTGTCCACACTGGTGATGGTACTTGGCTTCAACTTGCCGCGAACCCTTGCTCAAGGTATCCCGGCGCTGATCCTTGTCGCGGGTTGCATCAGCCTGGAGAGCTACTTCCGACTTTTTGCTCCTCGCGTGCTGGCAAGGCTGGGAGATGCTTCCTACTCTCTCTATCTGACCCATCCTATCGTGCTGCTCGCGATCGCTCCTGTCGTTGCAACCGCCAATGTGTCACCATGGCTTGCAACCATAGCTATTGTCACCGCCTGCATCGCCGTGTCCCTGGCGAGTTATAGTTTTATCGAAAGGCCGCTTTTGGCCATGTCGCGAATGAGCCTCTCCGCTTATCAGGTGAAGGCGTGAGTTGCGGCTACGCCGCAGCTCGGTCGGCCTGCCATTCGGGTGCGTTGCTCACTACGACCTACCGTCGCGTTCAAGCGACCACGGCCGCGGCAAGATCGTCTTCGAACTCCGTCACCTAGTGCTGTCGCGCACATCCTCGACTGCCCCAAAATGTGCAGCGGTTTTGGGACGACATGCATCCTGTCTTGCCTGAACGCACACGGGAACTGACACAGAGGGATGACATAGCTCTTGCTGCTGTTAAAAATTCCCCATAAGGTATTTTTCATATCCGAAAGAAAATCCGATCGTTTCTTTCCCTTTATGAAAGCCTTGCCTTTGCGTGAGCATCTCGATCAAACCGATCGACGGCTGGTAAAGCTGTTGTCGCAGGATGCCCAGCCCGGCATCAACCGGCTCGCCGAGACGATGGCGATCTCGGTGCCGACGGTGCGCTCAAGGTTGCGCAATCTGCTCGACCGCAACCTCTTGAAGATCGTCGGGCTGCTCAATCTGACCGAACGCCCCGAGTTGATCTCGGCCATTGTCGGCATCAACGCTCAGGGACGTGGCCGCGCCCGGGAACTGGCGCAGCGCATTGCCGAACTGCCTTTCGTCAACTCGGCCTCGGTGGTTACCGGGCGCTTCGACATCATCGTCGACGTGACCGTCGCCGGCGATGTCGCCGACCTCTACCGCATCACCAGCGAGCTGATTCCGGGCGCCGGCATTCCCGGGGAAGTCGTGCGCAGCGAAACCTTCGTCGTCATGGCTTCATGCAACAAATGGGTCAGCCTTCCCGAAGGCTGCTGGTCGGAAGAAACACCGTCACGCAAGGAGCCGGCATGAGAATAGCTGTTCTCGGCGGCCTCGGCCTGCAGGGACGGGCGGCCATCGCCGATCTCGTCGCCAGCGCCGGCGTCGAGGAAGTCGTCTGCGTCGATACGTCGGCCGACGGCCCTGCCCGGCTTGCCGGGCTGACCGACCTTTCCCGCGTGCGTTTCGTCATGCCCGAGGGCGCGATCGGTCCGGCGCTTGCCACCGTGCTGGCGGATGTCGACGCCGCCATCGATCTGTTGCCGCAGCCATTGATGCGCGAGGCGGTGCAGGCCGCGATCGCAACGCGCACGCCGCTGGTCACTACCAATTACGGCAAGGCGATTGCCGATCTGGCGCCGGAGGCTGAACAGGCCGGCGTTTCGATCATGACCGAATGTGGGCTCGATCCCGGCATCGACCTCGTGCTCTATGCGCGCGCCGCAAAGCAGTTCTCTACGATCTCCTCGATCGATTCCTATTGCGGCGGCATCCCCGAACCGAAGGCGATGGCGAAGCCGCTTTGCTACAAGGTAAGCTGGAATTTCGACATGGTTCTGGTCAGCCAGAACCGCGACAGCGTGATGATCGAGCATGGCAAGCGCGTCGAAGTGCCGGCCGGCCGACAGCACGACAATGCCTTCATCCACGAGATCGAGGTCGCGGGCCTCGGCCGGCTGGAAGCTTTCCCCAATGGCGACGCTCTGCACTATGTCGAGATGCTGGCAGCCGCCAAGGGATTGCAACGCTCGGGCCGCTATACGCTGCGCTGGCCGGGATGGTCGGCGTTCTGGGCGCCGCTGAAGGAACTCGGCTTCCTCTCCGAAGACAAGGTGCCCGGCACCGGCGCCAGCCCACGCGAATTTCTCGGCCGTCTGCTCGGCCCGCAACTGCAATATGGCGCCGACGAGAAGGACCTTTGCGTGATGCGCAATGTCTTTTCCGGTCTCGAAGGCGGCCGCGCCAAAACGGTGACGTCGGACCTGATCATCGAACGCGACCTGGCATCAGGCCTGTTCGGCATGAGCCTTGGCGTCGGCTATCCCGCCAGCATCGTGGCGCAGATGCTGGCGCGGCGCGAGATCGCCACACCAGGGCTTTTGAACCCGCTGCTGCATGTGCCGGACGGGCCGTTCTTCGACGAGCTGGCCAGGCGTGGCATCAAGGTTGCCGAGACGGTGGCCTGGGACTGAGGATTTTCGAACGGTGGCTGCCGCCGGCAAACGGTGCCGCCGCTCAAAAAACACCCAAAAGGGTGGAATAACAAAGTGGAACAACAACGATAACAGGAGGAATGCCAAATGAAGATTGCCAAGCTTTTCATCGCCGGACTTGCGCTTGCGGGCCTGACCGCTGCTGCCAGTGCCGGAACGCTCGACGAGATCACCAAGCGCGGCGAACTGCGCGTCGCGGTACAAACGCAAGGACCTCCCTTCTCGCTGGTCGGCGCGGCCGGCGAGCGCACCGGCAGTTCGGTCGAACTCGCCGAACTGATGGCCAAGGAAATGGGCGTCAAGATCACCTTCCTCGACTATGATTGGGACGGGCTGATCCCGGCGCTGCTTTCGGGCAAGGCCGACCTGCTCGTCGCCGACATGACGCCGACGCTGGCGCGCGGCATGAAGGTCGCCTTCACCACACCTTACATGTATACGGGCAGCACCGTCTTCACCAAGGCCGACAGCAAGTTCAAGACAACCGAGGACTGCAAGGCCAAGGGCACCAAGATCGCCGTGCTGTTGGGCGCCACCGGCGAAAAGGAAGCCAAGAACGCCTTCCCGGATGCCGACATCAAGAGCTACAAGGGCGGCGGCCCGCTGCTGCTCGACGCGGTCAACAACGGCCAAGCCGATTGCGGCGTCAACGACGTCTCGGCGGTCAAGGGTCAGTCGACAGCCTATCCCGCCGGCACATTCACCATCATGCCGGACCTGTTGTCGAAGGAGCCGCTTGCCTTCGCCACCCGCTACGACGAGCCGGATCTGTTGATCTGGATGAACCTGTTCCTCAACCAGGTCAGCATCGACGGCCGCCTGCAGAAGAACCTCGACTACTGGGTCAATTCCGACGCCTGGAAGAAGGATCACTAAACAGAGGTAAGCAGGGAGTAGTGAGTAGGAAGTAGTGAATGGTGAATGGTGAATGGCCATTCCGGACGCCCTTCACTGCTCACCACTCACTACTCACTACTGCCCATTCACCATTCACAATTCACCGCCATGCTCGAAAATTTCAGCTTCCGCACCATCGTCGAATATCTGCCGCTGTTCGGGCAGGGTCTGATCACGACCGTGTGGCTGTCGGCGCTGTCTTTTGCGGGCGCGCTGGCCGTCGGCATCGTGCTCGCCGCCATGAACCTGCAGCGCGGCCAGCTGTTTCGCGTGCTGGCCAAGGGCTATATCGATGCCGTGCGCGCCACGCCGTTGCTGGCGCAGCTCTACTTCCTCTATTTCGGCCTGCCGCGTCTCGGCTTCGTCCTGCCCGAGCTCGTCGTCGGCATCATCGCTTTGTCGCTGAACAGCGGCGCCTATGTCGCGGAAATCATCCGCGCCGGCATCCTGTCGATCCCGCGCGGCCAGGTCGAGGCCGGGGTTGCCTCGGGAATGACCTATGTCCAGCGCATGCGCCTGGTCATCCTGCCGCAAGCCTTCAAGGTGACGATCCCGCCGCTGCTCGGCCAGGCGATCGTGCTGGTCAAGGATTCCGCGCTTTTGTCGCTGATCTCGGTTTCCGAACTGACGCGCGCCGGCCAGTTGCTGGCGTCCGACCGCTTCATGCCGGCGGAAGGCTTTCTCACCATCGCCGCTTTCTATCTGCTGCTCTATTACTGCCTCAAAGGACTGGCGGGGCTGTCCAGTCGGTGGCTCGGTCTGCAGCCGGCAAGGAGCAGCACATGATCTGGCAACAGCTGCAAAGCCTGGCCGGCAGCTACCCCCTCGCCTTGCGCGGCCTTGGCATGACCGTGATGCTGTCGGCGATCAGCCTGGTGCTGGGCACGCTGCTTGGCTTCGGCCTCGGCATATTGCGCACCGGCGGCAACCGGCTGATCTCGAGCGTGATCGGGGCCTGGGTCGACCTGATCCGCGGCACGCCGTTCCTGGTGCAGATCTTTCTGATCTTCTTCATCCTGCCGGAATTCGGCATCGAGCTCGATGCCTTCACCGCCGGCATCATCGCGCTCACCAACCTCGCCGCGTGCTTCATCTGCGAGATCGTCGCCGCCGGCATCCGCTCGGTGCCGACCGGCCAGGTCGAGGCAGCTCTGGCGTCTGGCCTGTCGCGCTGGCAACGCATGCGCCAGGTGGTGCTGCCGCAGGCGATGCGCATCGTGCTGCCGCCGCTGGTCGGGCAATATGTACTCTTGATCAAGGATTCCTCCGTCGTCTCGGCGATCGGGCTGACCGACCTCACCCGCGTCGGCTGGCTTGTGGTGCAGCGTGTGCCCAACGGCCTGCTGGTCTTCTTCCTGGTCGGCGTCGGCTATTTCGTCGTCTGCTATCCGCTGATCATGCTCGCCCGCCGGCTGGAGCGCCGCATGGGCGCGGCGCATGGCGAGGTGCAGCTGTGACATCGAACCCAAAGGGCTGACCGCCATGACCAATCCAAGCCCGACCAAGACAAACCTGACCAAAACGGGCATGATCGACTTTCGCGGCGTCAACAAATGGTTCGGCTCGCTCAATGTGCTGAAGGACATCACGCTCAGCGTCGAGCCGCGCGAAGTGGTCGTCGTCTGCGGCCCAAGTGGTTCGGGCAAGTCGACGCTGATCCGCTGCATCAACGGCCTGGAAGCGATCAAGGATGGCGACCTCGTCGTCGACGGCCAGCGCCTCGGCGACCCCGCCACCAACATGACGCAGCTGCGCACCGAGATCGGCTTCGTCTTCCAGTCGTTCAACCTCTACCCGCACAAGACGGCGCTGGAAAACGTCACGCTGGCGCCGATCCATGTGCGCAAGATCCCCCGCGCCGAGGCCGAGCAGGCCGGGCGCGACTTGCTGGCCAAGGTCGGCCTCGCTGACAAGGTCAATGCATACCCGTCACAGTTGTCCGGCGGCCAGCAGCAGCGTGTGGCCATCGCGCGCTGCCTCGGCATGCGGCCCAAGATCATGCTGTTCGACGAGCCGACCTCCGCGCTCGATCCCGAGATGATCTCCGAAGTGCTCGACGTCATGGTCGCGGTGGCCGAGGAAGGCATGACCATGATGGTGGTGACGCACGAAATGGGCTTTGCCCGCAAGGTGGCGCAGCGCGTGGTGTTCATGGACGCCGGCGCCATCGTCGAAAGCGGCACGCCGGAGGCGTTTTTCTCCGACCCGAAGACCGACCGCAGCCGGGCTTTTCTAAGCAAGATTCTAAGGCATTAGAGTTTAGCCAAAGCCGGTCGTCCGAAAGGCCGCGGGGCAGGAACTGTCGACGCACAGCGCCAAACAACGAGCCGCGGTAGAGTGGATCGGCTACGTTTAGGTCTCCGGCTACGCCTCTGGGAACTTCCACGTGCCGTCCATAACCTCAGCGCGTGGTCGATAGAGCCGTACCATCCAGTTCCAGCCGGGCCACCATCGGCTGTACGGTCAAGCCACCGGCGCCGCGCCGCGCCGCTCGAGCGCGGTCCTGCGGATGATTTCCGCGATTTCCGGGCTACTGCTGCACAGCATCTGGAAATCCGCCGCGTGCAGCGACAGGAGTGAGACAGAAGTCGCGGCAGTGACGGTCGCCATACGCGGTTCGCCGCTGATCAGCGCCATCTCGCCGAAGAAGGCGCCAGGGCCAAGCTCCACTGGGTTGGGCGTCGCGACGCTGACGCGGCCCTCCACGACGAAGAACATCCGATCACCGGTCTCGCCACTGCGGCAGATCACGGCGCCCGCCGGCACCGTGCGAGGCCTTAACGCGCGCACGATCTCGACCAGCGTGGCCGGGCCAAGCTTCTGAAACAACGGAACGCCGGCAATCAATTGCCAATTGCGGACGAAATCCTCGCGACGGACTTCTTGATAAAAGCCGGAGGCAAGAATGCCGGCCCAGAGCCCGAAGATGCCGATGCCACACATCATGACAGCCCCGGCAAGGACGCGGCCGGCGAAGCTTTGCGGAATGTCGTCGCCATAGCCGGTAGTGGACAGCGTGACCACCGCCCACCACATTGTCTCGGGGATGCTGCCGAACTTTTCCGGTTGGACGTCGCGCTCGATGACATAGGCCGCGAGTGCGACACCGAACAGAACCAGGCCGAAGACCGTGGTGACGCCGACCAGGTTGCGCGCTTCGTTGGCCAGAACCCTGCCAAGCAGCGGGAAGAAGGTCGAGTCGCGCAGCGGCTTCAGCAGCCAGACAGCACAGTAGAGGCTCCGGTCGGGCGTGCCGTCGAGCAGAAATGCGGCGACTGGAACCAAAACCGCGAGCACATCGATCGCGATTGCCGGCGTCCTGTCCCTGAGGTCTCCCGCCCAGCGCTTGAGCAGGGTCTCGGCCATCTGCAGAAGATAGGCGGCCCAAATGACAGCAAGCACGGCAGCCAGAGCCAGTCTGCTTCGTCCGGACATGTTCGGCATCGTGAGCGCAGCCACCGCCAGAAGCCCAGGCGCAGCCAGCACCGCGTTTAGCGGCGCGTAGATTCTCAGGAAAGGCAGTACCGACATTCTATCCCACCAGCGGCCACTGTGCTCCAGAATAGAGGCCTTCCGGGCAAGCGCAAAGGGTGCTTTCCGATCGCAAGATCAGGTCACGCCAACGCCTGTCGGGCGCCGCTATCGGCGCTCCAGGGTCGCACCGCAGGCGACGGATCAGCTCGGGAGCCGCCACATTCGCACACGACCCGCACCACGCAATTCCGTTTCCTCGAGTGGGTCGCAAGCAAATTTCGGTCCAAGCAGTTGGCAAGTTGCATCGGAAATACGAATTTCATCGGGCTCCGCGGACGTTTGAATACGTGAGGCGAGATTAACGGTCTCACCCCACAGGTCATAGGCGAACCGCCTCTTGCCTATGACGCCGGCGACGATCGGTCCTGAGTGAATTCCAATTCTCAGCCTTATCGGTTCTCCTGCGAAGCGTTCCCGCTTGACCGCTTTGCGCAGCTCAATCGCATAGCGCGTGAGGGCCCTTGCATGATCGGATCGCGCCGTGGGCAGGCCGGCGACCACCATCACACAATCGCCAATTGTTTTGATCTTTTCGCAGCCGTATCGCTCCGAGAGCCGATCCGCCGCCTTGAAGAAGTAGTTTAAAATAGCGAGCGTCGTCACCGCTCCGACGCTGCGCGCTCGTTCCGTAAAACCGACGATGTCGGCAAAAAGCACACTCACCTCTGCGTGGTTGTCGGCAATTTTCTTTTGCGCTTTCAATCGCTCCGCGATCGAGGCCGGGAGAATGTTGAGGAGCAGGTTTTCGGCGCGCTGATATTCACGCGCCAATCCCTCCTGGCTCTTCCTCAACGCCTCGTTCGTCGATTGCAATTTTTCGTTGAGTTGACGCTCCCTCTCTTGCAGGAGCGTCATTTCATAGGCCTTCTGTTGAAGTCGCTGCCTGTTGTCTCGTTCGGCAGTGGCGTCCAGAAAAAGCAGCCACACGAACGCATTGTCAGCAAAAAAATGGAGGTCGGCGACACGCCCGCCGGGCAGTTCAACCATGTCCATGCGAAACGGAAGCTCCGGGCAAGGCAGCAAACCCTCCATGAATTCAAGCTGCTCGGCAACAGGCTTGCCGATGCGAAGTGATGACAGCCCGTAATGTTCAACATTACCGCCCTTGGCAGCTATGCAAAGCTCAGGGTCGATTTTCAGATAAGCGACAGCGTGCCCGTCGAAGAAGAAATTGAAAAACCAATTTCTGACTTCTTTTGGCAATTCGTGCATGGTCTATTTGGTGACCATCAAGGCAAGTTGACGAAAGGCGTCATCGACCTGCTCGCCCGAAAGCGCACTTGTTAGATAGATTTGCCATCCACGTTGCCTCAACTCGTTGATCTCACCATCCGATATCGCCCACCGATCGGCCAGATCGGACTTGTTGAACAGCAATACGAACGGCATGGCGCCGAATTCGGCCTCGACCCGTTCGCGCAGCGTGAGTGCCACGGCAAGAGTAGCGGCGCGGGTTCCATCGACGACAAGCACGAGCCCGGTTGCACCGCGAACATAGCTGACGCGGAATGAGCCGATATCGTCTTCGCCGGCCAAATCCCACAAAATCAGATCCACGGTTTTGTCCGGGAGCGCGACGCTCTTCTTGTCGATTTTCACTCCAACGGTGGTCAAGTAGGTTTCTGAGAAGATGCTCTGCACAAACCTGCGGACCAGACTCGTCTTTCCGACAGCGAAACCGCCCAGCATGCAGATCTTTTTTTGCAACATGTTGGGCTCCGCTAGTCCAGGTTTACGGTAATCGAAACCCGGCGATTGGTGGAGCTACCGGTTAGACTGTTTTCAGGTACAGCCGGCTCAAAAGTGCCCGCGCCCCGAACCAGCAGCAATTCGGGAGCAACGCCGCGCTTGTTGAGAAGCGCACGAACTGTCTCGGCGCGGGCGGCGCTGATCGACGCGTTGGCCGTCTCACGGCCCGTGGTGTCCGAATGCCCGGTCAACATGAACCGCGCCGTTACGCCGGAATTGCGGGCACTCTGGGCGAATTCCTTTATTTGATCCGCCAACCTGTCGAGAACCGGCGTCTGCTCCGGTCCCGGCACAACCTTGCCGGAAGAGAAGAAAATATCGGTCGTCTGGATCGCCTGCCTCAAATGATTAAGTTCTGCGAGGTTCAGCTCACGCAGCTGCGAGACATCCAGAACCACTCCGTCCGCCGAAAGTTGTTCAGCGGCGGCCCGCGCGCGGTTGATCCAGCCGGCAGGAGCCTCACCCACGGCCACGATGCGACCCTGGATGATCGAGAGCTGAACGGTTTTCGGCGGGGACAGCGCCGCCGTCAGCCGCTTCACCACAAACTTCGGATCAAGGCTCTGATAGAATTGCCACTGTGCATGAACGCGGGCAGGATCAACGTCCGTTCCGGACAGCAGGGCTTGCGGGTCGGCGGCAAGCGGGTCTCTCAAGCCGGAAATATAGAAATGTCCGCCCCTCGCCGTTTGTTGGGCGACGATGATTCCCGGTTGGGCCTCAAGTCGCGACACATAATACTGCCAGTGCTCCGCCGCGCGTGCTTCGGGGCTCACGTCACGAACCTTGGAGATGTCGAATTCGGGTCCGCCTGCCGAAAGCTGCCGGGCCGCCGCGCGCGCGCGATCGATCCAGGTGTCGGGAGCCTCACCCTCGGCAACGATGCGACCATCGACGATCGACAGTCGCACTGTATCCGGCGGATACAGTGACGCCGTCAGCCGCTTCAGCACGAACTCCGGCTCAAGGCTCTGATAGAATTGCCACTGCGCATGAACCCGGGCGGGATCGACCTCTGTTCCCGACAACAGCGACTGCGGATCGGCGCCAAGCGGGTCTCGCAGGCCGGCGATATAGAATTGGCCGTCGCGCATCTTTTGGTCTGCAACGATGATGCCCGGCTGGGTCTCCAGTCGCGACACATAGGCCTGCCAGCGCTGCGCCGCGCGCACTTGGGGACTTACGTCACGAACCCCCGAGATGTCGAAGACCGGCCCGCCTGCCGAAAGCTGCTGGGCCGCCGCGCGCGCCCGGCTGATCCAGGTGTCGGGAGCCTCACCCTCGGCGACGATGCGGCCATCGACAATCGAAAGTCGCACTGAATCCGGCGGAGCCAGCGACGCCGTCAGCCGCTTCAGCACGAACTCCGGCTCAAGGCTCTGATAAAATTGCCATTGCGAATGAACCCCGGCCGGATCGACTCCCGTGCCTGACAACAGCGACTGCGGGTCGACGGCAAGCGGGTCCCTCAGGCCGGCAATATAGAACTGGCCATCGCGTACCTGCTGTTCGGCAACGATGATGCCCGGCTGGGCCTCCACTCGCGACACGTAAGCCTGCCAGCGCGACACGTAAGCCTGCCAGCGCTGCGCTGATTGCCAGGAAAGAAAGTACCAACCGCCTGCCAGACTCAAGAGCAACAGGGCAACGGCCGCCACCAGCCACGGAAATCCGTCGTTTGATTCCTCTTGCTTGAGCTCGACGCAGGTCTGCAACTGCGCCTCTACGGAGGCCAGCTGCGAACCGTCGCCGTCAAACTGCTCTAAAGCCTCTGAGGATTGCTCATGGATGCGAAGCAACACATCGCGAACGATTTCATGCAATTCCTCCGGCGGATTTCCCCGGATCACCGAAACCAGTGTCGCAAACGGTCCAACTTCCGACCAGAGACGAAGCTCGCCGAAACGGATTGTGTCCAGGCCGCTCTGCTCTTTCTCGTTAAATGAGTCCTTCACAAAATCCTGAATTGCGCTGAGCATCGAAGAAATGAGCTGAGGATCTTCGCTCGTTGCATTGTCGGCCGTTACATGCGCTATCAAAAGGCCGGAATTCCGATGAATGAGAAACGCATGTTCCACACGGTAGACAAGGGAATGCTTCAGAACAACTGCCGAGAAGCTTGCCCCTGTTCTCCAGGCTTCAAGTCTCCACTTGAGCCCGTGCCAGGTGAATATGTGCCTTAGAGTTTCATTCAGCGACTGAAAGGTCTGGTCGATCTTTTCGCCGATCGACTTGCGAATTGCCGGCAGAAACACCGGGTACAATATGTCCGTCAGCGTGCGCGGGCTCTTCTGGATCGACCGTTGCACAGCCCGTTCGACAGCTGGCGCAAGCGCCTCGCCGAGTTGCGCGTAAGGCGCTCGTCCGGCAGCACTGGGAAGAACGTCGCCCACGGCCGCCGCAAGCTGCTCGGGTTCGTCGAGCAGATGCGTAACGCGTGAAAGCTCCGAGATTTCACGGCTGACCAGCAACTGCCGCAGCGTTTCCATGCGCGGATCGGCGGTTGGAACCGCCTCGAACTGCGCACGGTAGTCCGGATCAACGTTCCGGGCAATTTCGATCAAAAGACGAGCCAGAGCCTCGCGATCAATCTCTGTATCGTTCGAGGCTGTTCTTTGCGGAAGGTTGAATGGGTCGACGGTGGACGTCAAGGTCCCATCAACTCACTTTCCAGCTGCGGTCCGAGTTGCTCTTGCTCCCGACGGGATCCTGATTGAGACACTTTGCAACCTCGACAAACAGGCCAGCCAAAAGATTTCGGTCGGTCTTGACGTTGCTGAGGTCGGCAAACATCTTCTCGATCAGCATCTGAACGCCTTCATTCTTCTGCTTGATTTCCTCACGCAGCAAATGATCGTTTCGATTTATCCGGTCCGAAACGTCGCGCTCGAGCGCGCTCAACTGATCCGACAACGTGCGCACCTGCTTTTCAAGAGCCTGGTTTTGCTCGCGAAGATTCCGGTCGATCTCCTTGTCGGCATCGGCTCGTGAATCTTTTTCGCTCCGCAATTGCCCTGCAAGCGAATCGATCTGCTTCTTTGCATTCGACTCGTACATTTCGAGATTGCGCTTGGCCTCGGACTCGACATCCTTGAAGCGCTGCAACACCCGTTCTTCAAGCTTGGAAAAACGGCGGTCATAGTCCTGCATCTGGTTGCCGAAGAGCAGGTCACGGATCTTGTCGACACCGACGGCGTCGCCGGCGGTTCCGTTTTCGCGGGCCTGAACTCCCATGAAGTTCAGCCCGTTTCCTTCTGTGTTACCTATCAGATTTACGTCCGCCTTCTTTTCTGAAGAAGCGGAATTCGAAGATTCCTTAGCCATCCATATACCCCCATTGAACACATGCCGTCAGGTAAGCATGTCAGCAATCGGGCCGCAAGCCGGATTCGTCTTGACTTATGCCTATTCATGGGGCAGCCGAGCGCGATGGCTAACGGCCCGGCAATGGCAATCAGGGGCGAGGCCCTCTTGAAGGCGCGGAACGTGCGGACGGTTTCGCGTATCCAAAAAGCGGCCTTCAGTCGAACGTCGCCAGCGGCTCGGCATTGATCTCGACCCACTCACAGCGCCGGCTTTCGTGGTAAAAAGACTGAAAGGGCGGCGGGAACGACGGGTCGGCGAAGGCGCCGACGGGAATGGCGATCACGCCGGGTTGCGTGTCGATGCGATAGTGGACGGCGGCGCCGCACTCCGGACAGAAATTGTAGATGACGCGGCCGCCCTCGTCGCCGGTGCGCGTGAACTGCTTCGCCCGCCCCTCGATCGATACATCAGCTTGCGCAAACCGGACATTGTAGCTGAAGGCGCTGCCGGTGCGGCGCTTGCAGTCGAGGCAATGGCAGACCGAGATGCGCACCGGCTCGCCCGAACAGACGGCTGAAAGCTGGCCGCAGAGACATTGCGCGCGGCGCGTGACCATAGTTTCTTCCTCCCCTTCACATCACTGCGTATCGGCGCTGGCCCTCAGTTCCGTCCGCTTCTGTTCCGAAACCATGGCCAGATCCAGCACCTTCTGCAGTTCGGCGGCATGGTGGAATGAAGGCTCGGCCTGCACGCCGCTGCGAACCGCATCGACGAAGCGCTGGTAATTGGTCGGCACCGTGCCGGCGTCGAGCACCTGCCATTTGGCGTTCTCGATACCCCCGCCGACACACGCCTTCAGTTCCGAACCCTCGAGATTGTGCACGACTTCGATGCCGCCCTTGTCGCCATAGATGCGCAGGCGCAATTCGTTGATGTGGCCGGTCGCCCAGCGGCTGGCGTGAACGACGCCAAAGGCGCCGTTGGAGAAATCCAGCGTCATGGCGAAGCTGTCATTGGCGTCGAGGTCGTATTCGCCGATACGGTTGCCTGGCGCCTTGTCGAAGGTGCGCAGCCGGCAAAACACGTGGTCGACGTCGAGTGCGGCGCCATAGCTGGCGAAATCGAGGATGTGGATGCCGACATCGCCGAGCACGCCGTTGGAGCCGTGGTCGCGCGACAGCCGCCACAGCCATTTCGGGTCGGTGCGCCAGTCGCCCCAGAATTTCGAGACCAGCCAGCTCTGTAGATAGGAGGACTCGACGTGGCGGACGGTGCCGATCTCGCCGGCCAGCACCATCTGTCGCGCCTTCTGCAAGGCAGCGACATTGCGATAGGTGAGGTTGACCATGTTGACGATGCCGGCGGCCTCAGCCGCTTTGGCCATCTCGCTTGCCTTGCCGAAGTCTTCGGCCAGCGGCTTTTCGCACAGTACCGGCTTGCCGGCCGCGATCAGCGCCATGGTGGTCGGGTGGTGAATGCGGTCGGGCGTGACGTTGGCGACCGCATCGAACTCGCCCCACGCCAGCGCGTCTTCCAGCGATGTGAATCGCTTCGGTATCTTGAACCCGTCGGCAAATTCGCCAACGCGCTTTTCATCGACGTCGACAGCACCGACGATCTCGACGCCGTCGATACCGCCGAAGCGGCGGGCATGCTCCTGCGCCATCCAGCCGGTACCCAGTATCAAAAGCCGCATTCTCTGCACTCCGAGCGAATTGGTTCGATTCAATCATATGGCGCAGATACGGTCTAGGAAACCCATGCGGAAAACCGCTACGCCTTTTTTCCTGGATTTTGCTTTAGCGGAAGCCGGCCTCGCCCGAAGCGTGCAGCTTGCCGCCGCGCTCGACGATCGGCTCCAGCGCCTTCTCGACCGGCACGTTCGGCGCCTCAAGGATCGCCGACTTGGTGCCCTGCGGATTGTGCGCCCACTTAACCGCATTGCGCAGCACCTTGTGCACATTGGCGTCGTGATAGGTCGGATAGGTCTCGTGGCCCGGGCGGAAGTAGAAGACATTGCCGGCGCCGCGGCGATAGGTCAGCCCAGAACGGAACACCTCGCCGCCCTGGAACCAGGAGATGAAGACGGTCTCCAGCGGTTCGGGCACGGCGAACTGTTCGCCATACATTTCTTCATTCTCGAGCTCGAAATATTCGCCGACGCCCTCGGCGATCGGATGGCTGGGGCTGGTCACCCAGAGCCGCTCGCGCTCGCCCGCCTCGCGCCATTTCAGCGTGCAGGGCGTGCCCATCAGCCGCTTGAAGATTTTCGAGAAATGGCCGGAATGGAGAACGATCAGCCCCATCCCCTCCCAAACGCGGCGGGCGACGCGCTCGACGATCTCGTCGGCCACCGCGCCATGATCCTTGTGGCCCCACCAGACCAGCACGTCGGTCTCGGCCAGACGGTCGGCCGGCAGGCCGTGCTCCGGCTGCTCGAGCGTGGCGGTCGAGGCGGAGATCGCCTTGTCGGCATTCAGCGCCTTGGCGATGGTCGTGTGCATGCCCTCGGGATAGAGGGCTGCGACCACCTCATTGGTCCGCTCATGGATGTTCTCGCCCCAAACGACAGCGCGTATTGTCATGGATGTCCTCGTGGTGAAGCCGACCCGCAGGGGGTCACTCATAGTCTGCCTGGGGGTGAAAAGGGAATAGGCAGTGGGGAATAGGCAATAGGGGCAGAAAAACAATCAACAGGCGATGGACGCTCCTGGGCCCTACTGCCTACTGCCTACTGCCTACTGCCTACTGCCTACTGCCTACTGCCTACTGCCTACTGCCTACTGCCTTACGCTCCCCGGCCTTCCTGAGCGACCCGCGTCAGCGGCTTGGTCAGGCGCGGCACGACGACGAGGCGCTTGATCTTGCCCTTCTTGTAGGCGGCAAGGAAGCGGGCGTAGTCCTTGAAGACGACGCAGCCATTGGATTCCGCACGGCCGCCGCGCAGCATGTAGGTGTGGGCGAGCAGGCCGTCGCGGCCGTATTTATTGCCGCCGCTGACGGGAGTGAGACGGAGCGCCTCGACGCCATGGAAGCGGGATTCGCGCAGTCGCAGATCATAGGTGTTGGGCGGCGTCGGGCCGACATTCTTCTTGTGCACGAAGCGCGGCTGGTCGACCATCGAACCCAGCCCCGAATGGGCCTCCAGCCGCGAGCCGTCCGGCATGTAGACGGTCTTGGCCGAGATATCGTAGACGGCGACGCCGCCGCCCATTCCGGGCGTGGCGAACAGATCCTTGAAGGCGCGACCGACACCGCCCGCCGGGACGTCCGGCTTGGCATAGGCCAGCATCTCGCCGGACTGTGTCTTCGACCGTTTGCCAGGCTTGATCCGGCTTGATTGGATGCTCTGGCTGTCTGGCACGCCAGGCAGTGCGGCGACCTCCGAAGTACTGCGGGGCGAGCGCGGCGACGAATTGCCCGGCGACTGGGGTGCGGGGCTCTCGGCCGTCCTGTCGGTCTGTGGCTTGGCTGCCCTGGGCTTGCTGGCTTGCCGAGCCTCGGCAGGCTGAGCGGTTTCGGCGCGTGGACGCCAACCGGGCAACGCAATGTTGTCGGGCAGATCGTCCTGCGGCGGCAGCGAAGCGACCTGAACCTCGGCCTGCTCAGGATCCTGCCCTCCGGCGATTGCTTCAACGGCCGGCGGCGGGGCCAGCATGTCAGCGTCTTCCGGCAAGCTGTTGGCCAGCGCCAGCGCCAGGCGCGATGAGCGTTCGATCTCAGCCACTTCCGGCCCAAAGCGTTCCGAGGCGGGGCCATGCTGATCGGGCAGCCGGACTTCGGCGAAACGGGCAGCGACCGGAAGGCTGGCAAGCATGAAGGGCGCATTCGAGGCCTTGGCGAAGGCGGCAGCCAGCTTTTGCGGCGACAGCTCTGCCTTGGCCACCACGCCGTCGAAGCGCATGCCGCGCGAAGTGGCGAGAGCGACGCTGGTGTTTGGCGCAATGTTTGAGGCGACAATGCTCGGGGCCACAGCATGCGCGGCCGGCTTCAGCCGCGCCATCTTGCCGTCATGCGCGAAGTTCGCGGCGCCATGCGCGCACCCGGCGTCGCATTGGCTGAGCAGCGAGGCCTGTGATTTTTGCGCCGAAAGCCGCGGCGCCCACGAATTGGCGAGGCTGCGGCGCGAATCGGCAAGTGCTGCGTTCGGCAGAAGCAGACTGTGCGGAAGGCTGTTGGAAGCGGCGGTGAGCGAGGTGCCGAGCGAATAGAGGCCGGCCATGGTTGCCACCGACCACAGCGCCAAGGCCGCGCCGACAACCGGCACCACCACCCAGCGCTGGCCGGATCTCTTCGAAGTCAAACCCCGCTCAGGAGTATCGCCCCGGTCTTTCAAACGCAAAAACGCCATACAACCACTCTCAATCGGCATGCAGGCTTGCGACCCTCGCATCCGTGACATCCACAGTTCGCTGGTGCCCCCTGCACCTTTCGCGTCTGTTGCCGATTGAATCAAAAGATGGACAAAGTTGGTTAACCAATCCCTCCATCAGCCACCGATTATGCGGCGCCTGATACGAAAAAAAGAGCACTCCATGGTCTGCGCCACGGTAGAATGCTCTCCCTCACCCCCGCCTTGCTGCCCGTTTTTGCGATCCAAGTCAAGGAAACGCTGCGTCAGCTTGCTGCAAGCCTGTGCTGATTGCCCGCTGATCGGCCTTCTCAATCAGTTGACCTTCCGGTGGCTGGAAGGTCTATCTGCTCAGAGACGGGGACCTCCGGCGACGGAAATTTACCGATGAGAACCGGCATCACGACCGAAGAATCCGACTGCAGGTCGAACCCCTGCTGCGGCTGGCTGAGCACGGATGGATGGGGCAAGGACATGGCGCCGTGAGATGGACTGTGAAAGCGGCGCTGCTGTGGCTGGTCTGTGCCCTTACGATGGGCGCCTCCGTCGGCAGCGGACCGATCGTCGCGGCCCGCCAGGCGTCGATGAAGGAGATGGCGGCGGCTGCGAAAACCATTGCCGGCATGTTCGACCGCAGGCAAGCCTATGACGCGGCAGCCTTCAAGGCGGCAGCGGACACGCTGCGCGCGCGCACCGGCCCTGCCCTGATTGCCGAATTTCCGAGCGGCTCGCTTGGACCGCCTTCGCAGGCCAGGCTGGAGATCGATCAGTCACGGGCGGAATTCGAGGCCCTGGCAAATCATATCGGAACGCTGGCCGACGCTCTGGCCGCCAAGGCCGAAAGCGCGCCGGCCGTCATCACCGATGACATGCGCATGGGCACCGGCCTGGCGATGGGCGGCGGCAGCCTGCTCGGCAAGCGCTCGATTCCAGAGGAAGCCGATCCGAGCAAACTGCCGGCGGAGCATATCCTGCATCTCATCCTGCAGGATTGCTCGACCTGTCATTCGAAATTCCGGCAAAAGGTACAGTGAAGCGACATTATCCGGCGGAGCATTTCTTGCTGGCCTGCGCCACAGTCACTTTGCATACAAGTAAATTCGTTTGTGCTAATATATCGCGGTCGTGCATATCCATGCATGACGAGCATCGGGAGGATGCAATGAAAACCATGAATCGCAGGTCTGCAATTGCCCTCGGTCTGACGACCGCCGCGGTAGCGCCTTTGTTCACCTTGGCGGCATCGGCAAAAATCAAGAAATACGGCCCGAAAGAGGGCAAGGAGATTGCGCCCGGTGTCAGGGTGGTGGAGGTCGGCACCGGCAATGCTGACATTCCCGCCTACAAGAGCATCGCAATTATCGACGTTGTGTTTCAGCCCGGAGCACATGCTCCTCAAACCGTGATGGACAACGACATGGTGTGCACCATTACCTCAGGTGCATTCACGATCAAGAAAGCGGACAAGGAATTCAAGCTCAACACGGGTGATATGTACACCTGCTCCAAGGGCAAGACCGATGAAGCGACGAATACAAGCAAGGAGGTCGGCGTGCATCGCATCGCCGTATTGATACCCGCATAGCAGATGGAGTTCCGGCCGGACCACGCCGTCGCGAGTCCGGCCGGCCAGACGAGGCGATCTCGTTCCGTCGTCAGCGCGGCCATCTCACGCCAGCCACTCCCTGATCGCCGAGCGGGCGGGAACGGCGCGCATGTGGTCTTCGCGCTATGGCTTTGTTTGGGCATGATCTTTTGGGAAAGCTGGCTTGGTTTTCAAATCATCGGCTAGGTCGAATGGCTGATCAACCAGCGCATCCACGTGGCCAATACGGAGATCGAAAACCGCAGGAGTTTTGCCGGCCACCAGGCGGTGTTCGAGGCGATCGAGCGCCACGACCCGGAAGCGGCCGGCAGGCGATGCGCGCGCATCTGGAAAACGCCCGGCGCAAGTTCAATTCAGGGTCGGGAAGACTGGGCTAGCCAGTTGACGCGGCGGCGCTCTGGCGCAAAGCAAAAAGCCCGCCGTTCAAAGCCGGCGGGCTCCCTTCAATCATACAGCGCGATCCGCTCGCCGGTAACCAGGACGACCGAATTTCGGCCTTCAGCGGCTGGTTGCGCTCAGGGGGCGGGCTTCGACGGGTTTGAAGCGACCAGCGATCCGAGTTTGCCGGCTTTGGCCAGACTCGGCTTTTCGTAAGTTTTCTTCACAGAATCCCTCCTCTAATGGCATCAATTTCCTCTGCGAGGCCTGTTTTGTCAAATCTGACAGCAGTCCGTCACAGGTCCCGGCGGCAATTCGTGCCCTTACGCCGGCTCGCGCTTGAGCGCCTGCGCCATGCAGTGAATGCCGCCGCCGGTCTTGGAAATCTCGCTCATGTCGACGGCAGCAACCTCGAAGCCGCGCGCTTTGAGTTGGCCGATCAGCGACTGGCTCGACGTCGGCGCGATCACCCTGTCCTTGCCAAGCGACATGAAGTTGCAGCCGAGCGCCATCGTGTCCTGGAACGGCACGTCGATGATCTCGTGGCCCTTGCCCTTCAGCCAGTCGACAATGCCGGGCTCGGTGCAGGCGAGGCACACCGCGGTGAGCTTTTCAGCGATCGGCACCACCATCAGGTCGATATGGACATAATATTCGTCGATGAAGGCGAGGCGCGTTTCCCAGCCTTCCTTTTCGAACCAGTCCTGCACCTGCCGGGCGCCCTCTTCCTGCGTGCGGGCGCCGCCGCAGCCGATCAGCACCACGCCCTCCTCGATGACGTTGAAGTCGCCGCCTTCGAAGGTGCCAGCCGTGACCATGTCGTAGATGGGGATGCCGAGCTTTTCATAGGTGCGGATGGCGGCATAGTTCTCGCCGCGCCGCCACCAATTGGCCATGGCGGTGATGAAGGCGCCGTAGGGCGTCATGACGCTGGAGTCTCTAGAATAGACCTGCATCGGCAGTTCCGGCGTCGGCTCGTGCCAGTGGATGTTGACGCCGAAATGCTCGTAGGCGGCGACGAGGTCCTTGTGCTGCGCCTGCGCGATCTGGACGTTGCAGGGCGCTTCGCGCAAATGCTTGCGCGACAGCGAGCTGGTCGAGAGGTGGCGCAGGAAGTTTGGCGAGCCGAGCAACACGTCTGTCAGCACGTCGGTCTCGTTGGCAAAGCCCCATGACGTCAGCGGCTTGGTGCCGCCGGCGGGGTTGCGGCGTTGCAGCGAGAACGGTTCGGCGACGATGCGGTCATGGACGGTCATAAGGTTCTCCTCGATTATGCAGCTTGATTGGGTTGGCTGCTCGGAATCCACCAATCGCGCCCCCGCGCGGTGGTGACATATTCCGGCCAGCGGAAATTGATCGGCGGGTCATAGTCGCAAAGCGGCGCGATCCAGTTGGAGCCACCAATGCCGCCGCCGGTGCGGGTGACGAATTCGTCCATGGCCGCATCGCGCGCGGCCTTGTCCTCGAGCAGGCGGAGGGCTGCAAGCGCAACCGTCTTGGCGGCGCATATGACCATCGGGTCGATGGTGGCCGAGATACCGCCCAGCGCGTTCATCGCCCAGGATGGATAGGCATGGCCATTCGCCGAGCGCAGCGCCGGGCGGGCGACATAGAAGCGTGCGGTCGGCGTGTGCCACGACATGTCGGTGTAGTCGTCGGAGGTCGAGTTGATCTGCGACGGAGGCAAATCGCGGCGCAGGATCGCTTCGGCCTCTTGCGGCGCAACCAGCCGCTCCATCTCGTCGATGAAAGGGTTTTCGGTCGAGGTGCCGCCGGCATTGACCTGGACCTTGCGACCGATCGCTTTCGCCGCCTCGTCCCAGTTCGGAGCGCCAACGGTGGACAGCGCCTCATAGGCAATCCCTGCCATGGCGTGATTGGCGAGGCCCGGCCGCGACTTCGACACCCAATGGCGCTCATAGCGACAACCGCTGATCGCCGCGGCCGCGGCCGCATTACGGTCGAGCACCGCGGTGACCTGCTCTGCCATGGCAATGGTCGGCACGCGGATCATGTACTGGATCTCGGCCAGCCCCGCCGGCAGATTGTCGGCGGTCGCCTGCCCGGCGGTGAGGATCGCCTCGCTGATCGACCAGCCGCCCTGGTGAGGCAGCATGGAATCGCGCAGCGCCTTGGAGGTCATGTACATCGCCATCAGCGCGTCATTGGCACCGGGCGCCCGCACCGCCGAATGCGCCTGCGGGATCGGCGCGCCATCGCTTGCGCGAACCCAGTTTTCGGGTTCGTCGCAGACAAAACGGTAGATCATCGCGTAGGCCGCGCCGCAATGCGTGTCCCAGCGCGCCGTGTTGCAGAGCGGCAGCATATAGAAGGGGTGGAAGGAGATCATGCCGGCAAGGCCGTCATAGTAGCCCTTGGCCGCATGGATCGGCTTCGAGCCCCTGACCTTCTCGGCCGGCTCGCCGGTGAAGCGCAACGTCCCCTCGATGCCGTGGCGTTGCATTGCCGCCTTGGTGGCGAGAAGTCCGCCGAGGCCGGCAATGCCAAGCCCGGAATGCGGATCGGTGTGGCCGCCGGCCTCGCTGCCGAGGCCCGGCCGCGATCGCTTCACCGTTGCCGCGTCCTGGCAGTTGCCGGGCACGGCGTCGTATTCGCCGTACATGCCGATGGTCGGCCCCGGGCCGTTCGTCCAGTGGGCGCAAAAGGCGGTCGGCATGCCGGCCGACCCTTCCTCGACCGAAAAGCCCTCATGCTTCAGCCGCGCGACATACCAGGCCGCCGACTGGTATTCGCGCCAGGCTGTTTCGCCGAAATCGAAAATGGTGCGCGTCCACGCCGACAGCGACGGCTGGATGCTATCGAGACAGGCAAGCGCGGTGGCTTGCGCCGAGGTCGTCACCGGTTTCTCCATGCGGCCCAAGAAAGCAGTGAAGCGGCATTGCAAAAAGTGATATGTTTTTCCGGTTCATGCAAATTCGGTTCACCTGAGGCCTCTTGCGAATACCTTCCACACAGGCGCTGCGCGCCCTCGACAGTTTTGCCCGTCACGGCAGTGTCTGGCGCGCAGCCGATGAACTGCATTTGACCCGCAGCGCCGTCAGCCATCAGTTGCGGCTGCTCGAACGCGACCTCGGCTTCGACCTGCTGGAGCGCATCGGCAAGGGCGTGGCGCTGACACCGCGCGGCCAGCGCTATGCCGCCGATGTGAGAAAGGCGCTGACGGTGCTCGGCGATGCGGTGACGCGCCAGGCCGGCACGGGCGTCGGCGGTTCGTTCGCCGTTTCCTGCACGCCGGGCTTCGCCTCTCTGTTCCTGTGCACGCACATCGGCGAGTTCCGGCAGATGTATCCGGACGTGGCGCTGTCGATCCTGACGCCCAGGCGGCTGGACGATGTCAGCAATCCGGACGCCGATGCCTTCATTGCCTTCGGCGTCGGCAACTGGCCGAACCGCTCGGTGGAGTTGCTGTGCGAAATCTCGTTCACGCCACTTTGCAGCCCGACACTGCTCAATAAGGTCGGCGGCTTTTCAAAACCGGCCGACGTGCTGCGCGCCAATCTCCTGCATCTCGGCGACACCGAGGACTGGGCGCGCTGGCTGGCGCTGTCCAAGGTGGAAAACCCCGACACCGAAAGCGGTATCTTCTTCTCGGACATGAACCTCGTCTTCTCCGCGGCGATCGCCGGACAAGGCATCGCAATGGGCGACGAACTGACCAGCCGCCGCGCGCTCAGCGAAGGCCGTCTGGTGCGCCCCTTCGACATCGCGATCCCCTCGCCGCGCTCGTATTTCCTGGTGTCGGAACATGCCAAGGCCAGCCACCCGGTGCTGGAAGCATTCAATGGCTGGTTGAGGTCGAAGCTGTCGGAGAACCGGATCAGCCCGTACTAGCCTCCCATCCGTGAATCAAATTTGCCGATCAGGCGAAAACTATTCGGTTGCGGTGAGCCGGCGCACTGCCCTACGCTCAAGCCACGATCAAGGAAGAGGCAGGATGCAGCAACCCGGCCGGGCCGCAGAGATCAAGGCAATCGGGATCGGCAAGAGCTTCGGCTCGTTCCGGGCGCTGGACGACCTGACGCTCAATATCGGCCGCGGCGAGTTTTTGACGCTGCTAGGCCCCTCCGGCTCGGGCAAGACCACCTTTCTGATGATCCTGGCAGGCTTCGTGCAACCGACCGCCGGCAAGCTTTTCAGCGACGGTTTCGACATCACCGATCGGCCGGCAGAGCAGCGCGCCGCCGGCATGGTGTTCCAGGGTTATGCGCTGTTTCCGCATATGTCGGTCGAGGCCAACATCGCCTTCCCGCTCAAGGTACGCAAGAAATCGGCTTCCGAGATCAAGCGCCGCGTTGCCGAGATGATCGAGCGCGTCGGCCTCAAGGGCCATGAGACGAAACTGCCGGCGCAGCTTTCCGGCGGCCAGCAGCAGCGCGTGGCGTTGGCCCGCGCTTTGGTGTTCGAACCCGGCGTGCTGCTCCTCGACGAGCCGTTCTCGGCGCTCGACAAGAGCCTGCGCGGCCAGATGCAGGCCGAGATGAAGCGGCTGCATCAGGAGACCGGCACCACCTTCGTCTTCGTCACCCACGACCAGAGCGAGGCGCTGGCGCTGTCGTCGCGCGTCGCCATCTTCAACCACGGAAAATTGCTGCAGGTCGGAGCGCCGGACGAGGTCTACGACCGGCCGGACAACCGCTTCGTCGCCGAGTTCCTTGGCGAGATCAACATGCTGCCGTTGAAGGGGGTCAAGCCCGCCGACAATGGCTCGACGGGCCTCTGCGAGGACCGCGCGGTCAACATGCTCTGCAAGGCCGAGAAAGTCCGTGGCGATGCCATATTGGCGATCCGGCCCGAACATATGTCGATCACGCGCGAAGCCGCCGCCGGCGAGAACGGCATTGCCGCCACCGCCATCGGCTCGACCTATCTGGGTGCGGCGACCAAACTCGATCTGACGACACGCCAGGGCGCCAAGGTGACCGTCTCGGTGCCGAACGAGGTCGCGGCGGCTGCACTCAGCAAAGGCAATTCCGTCTGGCTGACATGGCCGGCGGAAAAGGGTTTCCTCCTTCCGGACGGAGGATGACGACGAGAACGGCGAAGTCTTCCAGCAAAGAATCTGGAGCGCGCCATAACCACCGGAACCAACAACGAAAAAGGGGAACTAAAATGACAGACCAAAGCAAAAAACAAGCCATGGACGGGCTATCCGCCCGGGCTGTGCGCGGCGAGATTTCGCGCCGGCAATTCACCCAGCTTGCAGCCTTCGTGCTGGCCGGCACGCCGATGCTGCTGCGCTCGACCGGCGCCTTTGCACAAGCCAAGGAACTGGTGCTGGTCAACTGGGGTGGCGATGCCCTCACTGCTTATGACGCCGCCTATGGCCAGGCCTTCACCAAGGACACCGGCATCGCCGTCAAAATGGACGGTTCAGGCCCGACCGAAGGCGCGATTGCCGCACAGTTCAAGAGCGGCGCGCCGACCTGGGACCTTGTGGACGTCGATCCGTTTTCGGCCATCACGCTCGGCGCCCAGGGCGCTCTCGAGCCGATCGACTACGCCATCGTCGACAAGAAGAAGATGCGCGACGGCTTCGGCTGGGAATACGCGGCCTCGACCTATTTCTTCTCCTACGTCATCGCCTATGATTCCGAGAAATACGGCAAGGACGCGCCGACCGGCATGGCCGACTTCTTCGACGTGAAGAAGTTTCCGGGCAAGCGCTCGCTCTACAAATGGGGCGTGTCGAGCTGGGAAGCCGCACTTCTCGCAGACGGCATCGCGCCGGCCTCGCTCTACCCGCTCGACCTGAAGCGCGCGCATGACAAGATCGCCGCCTTCAAGGAAAACGTCGTGGCCTATTGGGGCGGCGGCGCCGAGAGCCAGAGCGTGCTGCTCAACGGCGAAGCCTCGATGGCGATCGTGTGGTCGACCCGCGCCTCGCTGATCGAGCAGGACTCGGGCGGCAAGATCAAGTTCATCTGGGACCAGGGCTTGATTTCGCCCGGCGCGCTGGCCGTGCTCAAGGGCAACCCCGGCGGCAAGGACGCAGCGATGAAGTTCATCGCCAGCGCCCAGGATCCGGAGAAGCAACTGGTGATGTTCGACAAGCTCGGACAGGGTCCGGCCAATCCGGCCGCCGATGCGCTGATCCCCGCCGACAAGAAGCGCATCAACCCGGTCGATCCCGAAAACATGAAGAAGCAGATCGCGCTCGACATGGACTGGTACGCCAAGAATTACGGGGCAGCACTCGACGAATACACCAAGATCATCTCGGCCTGACCAGGCCGGGCACGAGCTTCGATGAGAGGCACCCTCTCCGACAGGATGGGCGCGGCGGTGCTGATGGCGCCGCTGCTGCTGTTCCTTGTGCTGGCCTACGCCTGGCCGTTCCTCGGCGTCGTCAAGTGGAGCGTCACCTTGCCGACACCGGGGCTCGGCCAGTATGGCGCGCTCGCCACCGATGCCCTGGTGCAGTCTGTGTTCATCCGCACGCTGCGCATCGCGCTGATCGTCACCGTGGTTTCCGTGGCGGCGGCATACGCCATCACCATGGTGTGGGTGCGCGGCAGCCCGGCACAGCGCATAATCGCTGAATTCTGCATTCTCGTCCCCTTCTGGATCTCGGTGCTGACCCGCGCCTTCGGCTGGGTGGCGCTTTTGTCCAACCGCGGCCTGATCAACACCTGGCTGCAATCGATCGGCTTCATCTCCGAGCCGCTGGCGCTGGTGCGCAACGAGTTCGGCGTCATCGTCGGTATGACGCATTTTTTGATCCCATTCGCGGTGTTCCCGCTGGCCTCCGCCATGCGCAGCCTCGACGAGCGCGTGCTGCTCGCGGCGCGCGGGCTCGGCTCCAGCCGCATGCGCACCTTCTGGACCGTGTTCGTGCCGATGACGCGCTCCGGCATCATCGGTTCGGCGATGATCGTGTTCGTCTTCTCGCTCGGCTTCTTCGTCACGCCGGCGATCCTCGGCGGCGGCCGCAGCGTGATGATCGCCGAGCTGATCTACCTCAGGATATTCCAAAGCCCCGACTGGGGACTGGGTGCGGCGATCAGCGTCGTGCTGGTGCTGTTCGTCGGCGCGCTCATGGCGCTGCTGTTCCGCTATGTCAGACCGAAGCAGCTGATCTGATGCCGACCTATCGCCCCGGTCCCGTCTCGCTGATCCTCGCCGTGCTGGTGGCGCTGTTCCTGCTGCTGCCGCTGCTGGCGGTCATCCCGGTGTCGCTGACGCCAAGCCGCATGCTGGCTATGCCGACGGGCGAACTGTCGCTGCGCCACTACCGCGCGCTGATCGAGGATCCGCGCTGGCTCGACGCCATCCTGCTGTCGGTCCGCATCGGCATCGTCAGCAGCGTCATCTCGACCGTGCTGGCGCTGTGCTTCAGCCTTGGCGTCTGGATGTTCCAGCCGCGCTTCACGGCCACCCTTGTCGGCTTCGTGCTGTTGCCGATGGTGGTGCCGCCGGTGGTCTCGGCGATCACGCTCTACTTCCTGCTGACGTCGATCTCGGGCATGAGCTCGTTCTTCGGCTACGACACCTGGCTCGGCGTCGCCATGGCGCATTCGGTGATGACGGTGCCTTTCGCCACGGTGCTGATCCTGGTCTCGCTCAGCCAGCTCGACCGCCGCATCGACCTTGCCGCGCGCGGCCTTGGCGCCGGCGTGTGGGAACGCGCCACGCGCATCATCATGCCCAACATCAAGTTCGGCATCGTCACCGCCGCGCTGCTGTCCTTCGTGCTGTCCTGGGAAGAGATCGGCGTCACCCTGTTCATCACCTCGGTCAACGCCATCACGCTGCCGCGGCTGATGTGGATGGGCCTGCGCGACAACATCGACCCGGCGATCGCCGCGCTCTCGGTGATCCTGATCATCATCACTGTGCTGGTGCTGGCGGTGAGGACTGTGGTGGTGAAGATGCGCGGCGGGCACTGAGCCAAGGTGGCCAACAACAATCGGCGATAGCCAAGCCGCTGTGTGAAGGGCGTTACGGACGGTGAGCGCCGGGTACATTACGCGGCGTCATGGGAAACCTGCCGCTGGTGACATTTGCCTTCGTGTCGGTGCTCGGAATGGCGGTTCCGGGACCGGACGTCGTGCTCGCCATCACCAACGGCTCCCGCTACGGTTTTCGACGCGCGTTTCTCGGCATGGCCGGCGTCGTACTGTCTGATTTCGTTCTTATCAGCATCGTCGCGCTGGGCTTCGGCGCTCTTCTGCTGGCTTCGGAATTCTATCTCTCGGCTCTCAGGATGTTCGGCGCGGGCTATCTGCTTTTCGTCGCCATCGGTACCCTGCGCGCCGCATCCCGACCTTCGTTCAACCCTAACCTTCCCGAAACACGCCATTCAGCCAAGGCACTCATTGGGCGCTGCTTCCTGGTGGCGGTCACAAATCCGGCGGCCTGGCTGCTTTTCCCCGCGATCCTGCCGCATTTTGTCCGCGTGGATGAGCCGATCGCGATCCAGTATGGCATCCTGGCCATTATCGCCGCGCTTGCCGATGTGTTTGTGCTGACGTTTTACGCAGCCCTTGGCGCGCGGGCTGCAAGGCTTCTGGCTGGGCCAAACGCCGTGTGGATCGACCGGTTTTACGGTATCGCCCTGCTTGGTCTTTCGAGCACTTTGATCCTGCAATCCCTCGGCCATCTGAGATAGTCGACACAGGAACACACAGGCCCGGATTTTAGCAATCGGCCCGCAGTCAGCTTGCGAAGAATCTCGACAGCCTTGCAGCCGTGTCTTCGGGGTGCTCTTCCGGGAAGAAATGCCCACCCTTGACCGAGCCGCCTCCGACGTTATCAGCCCATTGCCGCCAGATCGCCAACGGGCCGCCCTCCTCCGCATACCAGTTCTCCAACCCGCCCTCGCCGCTCCAGAGCGCAAGCAGCGGGCATCTGATGCGACAGCCATTAGCCTGGTCCTGCGCGTCGTGCTCGCGGTCGATGCCTGCGGCGGCGCGATATTCCTCGCAGATGGCGTGGGCATGGGCGGGATCACGCAGCGCCTCGATATAGGCGGCCCTGACCTCAGCGGGAAAAACATCTGGAGCCGAGCCCCAGCCGGCGATCGCATTGTCGACGACTGCGTCGGGTGCTGCGGACAACAGGCGCTCAGGCAGCGGTTCCGGCTGGGCGAGCAGGCTCCACGGCCAGAAGGCCAGCGCCAACCTGGCATCGGCCCGATCCCAGGCGGAGGCCGTGGGGACGATGTCGAGAACGGCGACTTTCGACACGGTTTCGGGATGGTCGAGCGCCAGCCGGTAGGCGACGCGACCGCCACGGTCGTGGCCGGCAACCATGAAACGGTCGAAACCGAGAACGTCCATAACCTGCACCATGTCGCGCGCCATCGCTCGTTTGGAATAGGCGGCATGATTGGCTCCGGAAGCCGGACAGGCGCTTTGTCCGTAGCCTCTCAGATCGGCGGCAACCACGCTGAAGTGCGGCGCCAATGCCACGGCGATGTCCCGCCACATAACATGCGTTTCGGGAAAGCCATGCAGGAGCAGCAGCGGCGGCCCTGAGCCACCGGCCCTGACGAAGATCGATGTCTCCTCCATTTGAACGGTCCTGGCGTCAAAGCCCGCAAACATCAGCTGCCGCCAACCATTCCGTGGCTGGAACGGATTCGCAGCACCTGGACACCCTTCGGCAATTCGATCAGGAACTCCTTGTCGCGGTCGAGATGGTGGATGCTTTGCGGATCGCCGCCGGTAAAGGCGGCCATCGCCTCGACGCTCTCCCAATAGGAGATGGTGATGAATTCCGAATGCGTCGGCGTGTCCTCGCGAAAAGTCTGCACGCCCAGCGCTTTCTCGATCAGCGGCTTGATACCGACCTCGTAGTTGTAGCGCTCATAGGCGTCGGCCTTGTCGGGCAAGGTCCTGCCGCGCCAGATGCGCGCAATGGTCGGGGTTGTCGGTGCCATCAGCAACAAACGCCTGAACGCGAGCCGCGTTCCGAACATCTCGACTGGTGGCAGCCGGATCGCGGTCCGAACCTGCGAGCAGAGGCCGGCCAAGTTGACTAGCTGTCGCGGTCAATGCACAAGGAGCCATGGTCTGAGGGCGGGACGGTGACGCATCGGTCTGCAAAACCGACGTAGTGGGTTCAATTCCCACTCAGGCCTCCACACTATCTCTTTGAAGTTGTTGGCGATCCCGACAGGATTCGAACCTGTGACCATCGGCTTAGAAGGCCGGTGCTCTATCCAGCTGAGCTACGGGACCGCTGGCCGGCATTTGATATCTTGGCCGGCTGGTGTCTATGTGCCAGGCGCTGACCGCCGGTCAATGCGTCCAGGGTATCCTGCGGTCATAGCGGAAATTTTCCGCATAGGAAATCTGCCGGCGCTTGGTCTCTTTCGGCTCCTCGACACGGAAGGCCAGCCCCTGCTTTTCGGCATAGGCCACCGCTTCTTCCCTGGTGTCGAAGGTCAGCCTGATCTGGCTCAGCATGTCGCCCGATGTGGTGTAGCCCATCAGCGGGTCGATCTTCTTGCGTTGGGCGGGATCGAATTCCAGCACCCAATGGCCGGTCTTGGCCTTGCCGGACTGCATCGCGGTTTTGGCTGGGCTGAAAATTCGCGCGGACATGGGCACCTCGTAGCTGCGTTGGCGGTAGCGCCGCCTTATTTCAGTCAATACTGTGCAACACTGCCGACGGCAAGGCCGAAGCGGCCTGCAACCAGGCCGCTTCGGCAGCGGCATCGGCCCGATACACTGGCGTAGCATCAAAAGTCATGGTCATGATGGCGACACAAAGAGGCATGGACGCAGGGATTTTGCACGCCGAGGCCGACAGCCAAGCGATTTTCGACGGCGCGATCGTGATCGGCGCCGGGGCAGCCGGCTTGACCGCAGCCCATGCGCTGCTCAAGACCGGCGTGCCTGTGATGGTGTTGGAAAAGGAAGCCCGGCTGGCCGAGCCATGGCACGGGCGGCACGAGCGACTGCATCTCAACACGCATCGCGACCTTTCGGCGCTGCCGGGCGTTTCCTTTCCTGCCGGCACCCCTGCCTTTCCGCACCGAAACACCATCATCGGCCATTTGAACGAATTCCACGCCATGCACCGGCTGCCGGTCGAGTTCGGCATCGCGGTCGAGGAGATTGGCTTCGAGGGCGACCACTGGCTTGTGCGGACCAGTGCCGGGCCGCGGCTGGCGCGCCATGTCGTCATCGCCACCGGGCGCGACCGGCAGCCCTTCATCCCGGCCTGGAAAGGCATGAAGGCCTTTGCCGGACGCATCATCCATTCGGCCGCATTCGGTAACGCCAAGGCCTATGCGGGCAAGAAAGTGCTGGTCGTCGGCGCCGGCAATTCCGGCTTCGACGTGCTCAATCACCTGGTGGCAGCCGACGCGGGACAGATCTGGCTGTCGGCGCGCAACGGTCCGGCACTGCTGCCCAAGCGCCTCGGCCAGATCGCCGTCCACCGATTTTCGCCGATCCTGGCGCGGCTGCCGTTCAAGCTCGCCGATGCGGTGATGGCGGCGACGCAGCGATGGGCCTTCGGCGACCTCACGGCCTACGGCCTGCCGCCGACGCCTTCGGGCGGCGCAAGCCGGCTGGCGTCGGATTATACCGCCATCGCCACCGATGACGGCGCCGTCGATGCCATCAAGGACCGCAGGATCATCGTGCTGCCAACCGTGCGGGAATTTACCGGCGACACGGTCGTTTTCGACGATGGCGCGACGATCCAGCCCGATATCGTCATCGCCGCGACCGGCTACCGCACCGGGCTCGAGGCCATGCTGGGCAAGCTCGGCGTGCTCGACCAAAAGGGCGTGCCGCTGTTCAACGGCGCCGACAGCGACCCGAAACTGCCGGGCCTGTGGTTCACCGGCATGCGGCCAAGCATCCGTGGCTGCTTCGCCAATGCTCGCATCCAGGCCAAGGCGATCGCAGCCAGGATTGCGCGGGAGCGCATACCGCCAAGCCCCGTTTGATGTTTTAGGGGTTGCGCGACAGGGTCCGGGACCGTATACGCCGCAGGGCCTCGGAGTGTAGCGCAGCCTGGTAGCGCATCTGGTTTGGGACCAGAGGGTCGGGAGTTCGAATCTCTCCACTCCGACCATTTTTTCCCACAAAGCCAGTCCTTGCCCAAGGTATCACTCCCAAGGTCGCCAATGGCTGCCTCGCCGGTAGCGCATGGCGGCACGCATTGCCCAAGCAGCAGCCGCTCGCCGATCGGACCCTACATTGGAACACCAGTTCGCTCCGAGAGTTGTGTATGTTCAACCCAAGGAGCAAACAATGAAAACCCTTCTCATCGCCTCGATGATCGCGTTCGCCGGAACGGCGGCTTTGATCGCACCGGCGCAAGCCGCCAGTCTGACTATCCAGTCCGATGACGACGATCAATATTCGTCCGACGATGGCGATATACAGATTCTTCGCCATCACCAGCGCCACAAAGACTATAGCGACGACTATGGCGACGACTACAGCGACAACCAGGATGGCCAATGGCGGCGCCACCATCGCCATCACCGCTGCCATATCGAACTGGTCAGGCACTGGCGCCATCACCACAGGGTCGTCGAAGAGGTCAGGGTCTGCGGCTGATCCGATCGCTTTAGACCTGCTACGGCCGAGTTTGGCGACCGGAGCACCAATCTGACCTAAAGCGCGTCTCATTTGAACGGACTCACGCGACGCGCTTGAGGTCTTGTTTGATGCATGTTTGATGCATGCGGTTCTCTCAAAACCGGGGCCACTTGAGCGACATGCATCAGGCGCCCGTGTCATCGAACAGCATCCCTTCGGCGGGTTTGGCTGAAAATCGACGCAGGGATAATCCCCTCGCTTCCACCTCTATCGCCGGTCTAAAAGCGCGTCGCGCTGAAACGTATCCAGGCGACGCGCTTTGATTTTTGTTTTGATGCATGTCGTTCTCTCAAAACCGGGACCACTTTTGAGCGACATGCATTAGACTCCGGGCAAGGGGAGATTCTGGATGCTTGGTCTCGAGGCATGGCTTTCGCTGATTGGCCCTGCCTACTTCGCTTACATCCGCATCACGGTTCCGTTCGTCGTCGTCTGGGCCATTATCTGTGCAGCCCTGTGGATCTGGAACAACCGGCCGAGCAAGAGGCAAGGCCGTCCCCGGTCGTGGCCCGCCAGCGTGCTGTTCTTTGTCGTCGTCGTCGCGTGCTACGTGGCAGCGCATACGGTGGTCTATCTGCTGGTCCGGTATCTGGCGGCGTTGTGGCTATAGGGCACCCTCCCGGACACTCCGGTGACTGCTCTACGAAGGTAAGCTCGCCGGGCGAGAACCCCAATCATCACTCCCGGCGAGCCTACAACCCGATCAGGAACGCGACCAGGACCGGGGTCAGCCGGCAAGTTCCCAGGTGCAAGACGGATGCCAGATAATGTTTCCCGAAATGGGACAGCGGCCCTCATGCGGCGGTGGGCACGGAGAGATCGAGTGTATTCATTCGAACACGCTGTCGTCGCTGTAGAGGAAATCCTGCGGAAACGCATGTTCGCAGCTCGCGCTCTGGTCGGGCTGCCGTACCTGATTACGGCTGCCAAGGATCGATGACAGGCACGCCGGCCGCATGGAATGGCGCCGTGTCACGCGAGGCGAGATGAAAGCCGTTTGCGGAGGCGATTGCCGCGATGTAGCCGTCGGGCACAGGAAACCCCTTGCCGGCTGCCCTCGCCTTCACTGCAAGTCGGGCATAGTGCCGGGCCGCCTCGGTATCGAAAGGCAGGATGCGCCGCTCAAACACGGCGCACACACCGGCGAAGGTTTCAGCGAGCGCAGCCTTGCGACGACCCGCCGGCATGGCCTCGATGCCGAACAGCACTTCGGCGAGCGTCACACTGGAGAGGTAAAGCGTTTCCTCGGCCTGGTTATCAAGCCAGGCCAACACAGCTTGATGCGGTTCGGGCTTCATGGCCTCCGAAACGACATTGGTATCGAGGAGGATCATTCGAACCCCAGCGGTTCGGCCGGCGCCTTGTCGCGAGCCTGCTCCAGAACCTCCACGTCTTCATTGGTCAGCCCGGCGCGTCGGGCAATGTCTGCCAGAACGGAGCCGAGTTTCACACGGCCGTCCGGCCGCACCGCGTTTTCCAGAATGTCGCGTATCTCGGCCTCGGTGCTGCGACCGTGCAAGGCCGCCCGTACACGCAGAGCTCGGTGGGTCGCTTCCGGAAGATTTCGGACGGTCACTGCAGGCATTGATATCGCTCCGATGTCATTGATTGAAAGTATCATATTGTTTCAGGTGATGTCACCATGCATGTTTTGAAAACGTCGCACGGGCGGGATCGACAATCGCCGTCCAGGGAATTGCAGCAGGATCTAAACCTCGAACTCGCCCTGCCCTTCGTCCATTGCGCTGACGGTTTCGGCGGCGAGCGCCCTGGTGATCGGCGTCTTGCGCTCGAGCGCGGTGCGGTCGAGGCGCTCGACCACGCGCATGGCGGTGGCCAGCGAGCGCTCGATGCGGCGCACCAGATATTGCACGACATGCGGCTCGACCTCGACCTGGCGGTCGGCGAAGAGTTTGGTGATGACACCGGCCAGAAGCAAATCGTCCGGCTCATGGATCTCGACGGTTGCCGCCGCCTTCAGCCGCGAGGCAAGATCGGGCAACGTCACCCTCCAGGCGGCGGGGAAGCGCCGCGCCGTCAACAGCAAGGTGGCCCCGGCGCCGCGCACTTCATTGATGAGATGGAACAGGCCCGCCTCGTCGATGGCTGTCTTGTCGACATCGTCGATCAGCGCGGGCCTGCCGCCAAGCCCGGTGATGGCATTGCCGATGCGCTGGGCATCGACCGCCACAGCGTTGGCCCGCGCCTGCCAGATCGAGCCCAGATGTGTCTTCCCGGAACCGGCCGGGCCGGCGAGCACGATCACCGGCGACGGCCAGTCCGGCCAGCGGTCGACAAGGGCTGCCGCCTCGCGGTTGGTGGCCGACACCACCAACTCGTCGCGCGAATAGCCGGTGCCATGCCCAAGGTCTAGCGGCAGCTGGCGCGGCGGTTCGGTCTTTTGATCCGCCACGTTCAGCCGCGCGGCGAGCGGTGGCCGCCGCCGCGATCGGCAGGCAGCGGCGGGACTGGCTCGGTGGAGTGTCCCTTGTAGAGCGGCGATTCGAGATAGCGGGCAATGGCAAAGCGCACCAGCACGGCAACCGCCGCCGAAGCAGGAACGGCGATCAAAAGGCCGACGAAGCCGAACAGGGCGCCGAAAGCGAACAGCGCAAACATCAGCCAGACCGGGTGCAGGCCGACGCTTTTTCCGACCAATCTGGGCTGCAGGATGTTGCCTTCGATGAACTGGCCGATGAAGAACACCACGGCGACAGCAACGATCATGGTCCAGTCCGGCCAGAACTGGACGAAGGCGACGCCGACGGCCAGGACCAGTCCGGTCAGCGAGCCGACATAAGGGATAAACGAGATCAGCCCGGCGAAGAGGCCGATGAGGATGGCGAAATTCAGCCCGGTCAGCGTCAGGCCGGTGGCATACATGCCGCCGAGCACCAGGCACAGCGTGCCCTGGCCGCGCACGAAGCCGGCGGTCGCGGTGTTGATGTCCCTGGAGATCGCCCTGACCGTCCCGACATAATCACGCGGCACCCAGCTGTCGACGACCGCCACCATGCGATCCCAGTCGAGCAGCATGTAGAAAGCGACAACCGGAGTGACCACGAACAGGCTGACCACCGACACCAGAGCAACGCCGGAACTCCAGATCGAGGTGAAGACGGTGCTCAGCAGGCCGAAACCGGAAGTGAGCAGCGAATTCAGCCCGTCGCGCAGGCCATTGGCATTGACGCCGAATTTCTGCTCCAGCCATTTCGGATCGAAGCTGGTGATCAGCGACTGCAGCCGGGTCAGATATTCCGGCAGCTTGCTGGCGAAATCGGCCATCTGCGTGGCCAGTACCGGAACCAGGATGACGAAGGCCAGCACCAAAAGGACGATGAAGGCAATCAGGATGACCACCGTCGCCATCAGCCGGGAGAGGCCGAGGCGTTGCAGCCGGTCGGCGACCGGGTCGAGAAAATAGGCCAGCACCATGCCGGCAACGAACGGCAACAGGATGCTGGAAAAAATGTAGAGGAACAGCGCCAGGAAGATTGCCGTGCCCAGCCAGAAGAAAATCTGGCGGCGAAACGCCAGGGACGCAGCCGCGTCTGCTAACGCGGCAGTCGCGGCATTCTTGTCAACTACCCGGGGTGGAGCCTTCGCCATAGCCGCTCATATGCCTCAGCCAAGCCACGAGATAGGCCGCGGCCGAAGCCACGGTCAAGACCCCGGACAGCAATATGAGCGCAGGCCTGAGCGGGTCGAGGCGGAGGCCAAGGGCAAGTTCGCCCAGCACACGGCGCCAGCACGATCTGGGCGGCGGTGTTGGCCTTCGACACATAGAGCGGCTTCATCTCGACCGGATGCGCCATGACCGTGGACAAAAGCACGGCGCAGATGATCAGCGCACGCGTGACACCATGGTCACCACCAGCCACAGCGGCAATTGCCCGATGAAGCCCATGACCACGAACACCGAGACCAGAAGCACCTTGTCGGCCATCGGATCGAGATAGGCGCCGAGTTCGAATGCTGGTTGAAGCGGCGGGCGATGAAGCCGTCGACGCCATCGGAAATTCCGGCAACGAGAAATCCGGCAAAGGCCCAGTCCCAGCGCATGTTCAGCATCGCCAGCACCAGCACGAAGCGCAGGATGGTGATGAGGTTGGGAATGGTCAAAGGCATGTCCCGCCATGCTTGTTCTGCAGATCGATGGTGGAGATGGATTGTGGCTGCAAGGACCAGCGGTGAAGGGGCGACTGTCCACGTATTTATCTTGGGCAAAAGCCCGGTATCCTGTCGTCATCCTTGCCCCCCGAAACCATTCATGCGAAGAGCCGCCGAGGGAAACAGGGATGCGCCGACGATGAGCAAGGGCGACCGGGCCAAGCGCAAGAACGGGCTCACCTATGCCGAGGCGGGCGTCGACATCGATGCCGGCAACCTCATGGTCGAGAAGATCAAGCCGCTGGTGCGCGCGACGCGCCGGCCGGGCGCCGATGGCGAGATCGGCGGTTTTGGCGGCCTGTTCGACCTCAAGGCGGCGGGTTTCACGGATCCGGTGCTGGTTGCCGCCAATGACGGCGTCGGCACCAAGCTGAAGATCGCCATCGATGCCGGCAAGCACGACACGATCGGCATCGACCTCGTCGCCATGTGCGTCAACGACATCGTCGTGCAGGGCGCCGAGCCACTGTTCTTCCTCGACTATTTCGCCACCGGCAAGCTCGACCCCGACCAGGGGGCGGCAATCGTCGGCGGCATAGCAATCGGCTGCCGACAGGCCGGCTGCGCGCTGATCGGCGGCGAGACGGCCGAAATGCCCGGCATGTATCACGACAAGGATTACGACCTGGCCGGTTTCGCCGTCGGTGCTGCCGAACGCGGCCAGTTGCTGCCGACCGACGATATCGTCGAAGGCGACGTGCTGCTTGGCCTGGCTTCCTCGGGCCTGCATTCGAATGGCTTTTCGCTGGTGCGCCGCATCGTTGGCGTCAGCGGTCTTGCCTGGGGCGATCCGGCGCCGTTCAACGATGAGGCGACGCTGGCAGAGGCGCTGCTCGAGCCGACCCGCATCTATGTGAAGTCGGTCCTCAAAGCGATCCGTGGCACGCACGGCATCAAGGCGCTGGCCCACATCACCGGCGGCGGTTTCCCCGAAAACATCCCGCGCGTCCTGCCAAAGGACTTTTCCGCAGAGCTCGATCTCAATGCCATCGATGTGCCGCAGGTGTTTTCCTGGCTGGCGAAGACTGGCGGCGTGGCGCCGGAGGAGATGATGCGCACCTTCAACTGCGGTATCGGCATGATCCTCGTCGTCGCCTCCGGCCAGGCCGCACAGGTCGCAGCCGTGCTGCAGGAGGCCGGCGAGACGGTGACGCCGATCGGCCGCATCGTGCCGCGCCGCGACGCCGGCGTTATCTATCGGGGCTCGATCGGCCTATGAGCAGGAAACGCACGGTTGTTTTGATCTCGGGACGCGGCTCGAACATGACGGCGCTAATCGCGGCGGCGAGCGACCCGGCCTATCCCGCCGAGATCGTTGGCGTCATTTCCGACCGGGCCAACGCCGCCGGCCTCGGCATCGCGGCCGCGCGCGGTATCCCGACCAAGGTCATCGTGCGCGCCGACCATGCCAGCAAGGAAGCCCATGATGCGGCGATCGACGCCGCGCTGATTGCGTTCAATGCCGAGATCGTGGCGCTGGCCGGCTATCTGCGCATTCTCTCCCGCGGCCTGGTCGAGAAGTGGCAAGGGCGCATGCTCAACATCCACCCTGCCCTGCTGCCGGCCTTCAAAGGGCTCGATACGCATGCGCGCGCCCTGCGCGCCGGCATTCGCATTCATGGCTGCACGGTGCATTTCGTCACATCAGAGATGGATGACGGCCCGATCATCGCGCAGGCAGCGGTGCCGGTGATGGTCGGCGACAACGAAGACACGCTGGCCGCCAGAGTGCTGAAGGCCGAGCACCGGCTTTATGCGCTGGCACTCGGGCTGGTCGCCGACGGCAAGGCGCACATGGAAGGCGGCCGCACCGTGCTGGCGCATTTCGCCGACGATGCCGAAAACGGAACTTCCGTGGTGATGGCGCCCGACCCGCTGCGCGAAGAACGCGATCTCGAACATCTGGCGCGGATCACGCCGTAGGCCGACATGGCGACACCGAGACAATTGCTCCTGCTGCGCCACGCCAAGTCGAGCTGGGACGACCCGGCGCTTGCTGATTTCGACCGGCCGCTCGGGCCGCGCGGGCTGAAGACGGCGCCGCTGATGGGGCGCGAACTGGCCCGGCGCAGTTGGCTGCCTGACCTGGCGCTGGTGTCGCCGGCGCTGCGTACGCGCGAGACATGGCGGCTGGTCTCGGCGGAACTGTCGGCGAGCGTAACGGTGGAGTTCGCCGAGGCGCTTTTCGAAGCCACGGCTGGCGACATTCTGGCCGAGCTGCAGCAGGCAGTCGCATCGGCTAGCTGTCTCCTGGTGCTCGGCCATAATCCCGGCCTGGAGGACTTTGCCCGCCGGCTCGCCGGTCCGCGATCGGGTGTGGCTGCTCTCAGGAAACTTGAAGAGAAATTCCCGACCGGCGCCCTTGCCCGCTTTGACATCGACGGCGACTAGGCGGATCTCGGCTTCGGCGCGGCCCGGTTGACGCATTGCATCAAGCCGAAGGATCTAAGCTAGACCAAGCTGCCTAACGGGCTAGCCGCAGGTGACAGCCGCAAACCGTGTTTTGAAAAGACCACGGTCAAACAAGGAGATAGGACCAATTGCTGGCGGATTGATTCAAGATCTTTGCGGCCCCGAGTCGATTGCATAAAAACAAGAGCGGTGGGCCGGGCCCACCGCTCTTTGTGGTCGTAGATTTCTCAGAAAATCAACGACCCCAGATGCCCTGGCCGGATTCCGGCTGGTTCGAGTCGCCCTTGATCGTGAAATCGCCGAGGCTGGCCGGCTTGCGGATCGAGGCGGTATAATTGTGATCGATGTTGCCGGCGGGCGCTGTTACAGCAGGCTGGTTGACGCTGTCGGAGCCGTAGTGGTCGCTGCCTGCGAAAGCGGTGCCGGTGGCAAGGAGGATGGCAGCAGCGGTAAGTGCGATCTTGGTCATTTCAGGTAATCCAGATTTTTCAGTTCTGTCCGTCAAGTGGCGTGCCTTGGGAGGAATTCGCGTCGCTCGGACCACCCCGAAATGGGTGTGCGTTGCTGCCATTGCCAATCACAAAAATGTGCGAACCGAACCGTTCGGTTCGGTCTAGGAAGGCGCGAAATGGCGTAGTTGTTGCTATATTCTATTCTCTATACGGCTCCGACCTCGCAACGCCCCTCGTTGCGTTACGCTTGCATCTCAAAAGGTCGTGAAGCCCAGTACGTCGCGCATGTCGTATTCGCGGGGCGGCCGGACGGCGACCCAGCGTGCTGCCGCAATGGCGCCGCGCGCGAACATCGAGCGGTCGGCGGCCGAATGGGAAAGCGTGAGCGTCTCGCCCTCGGCCAGCAAGCTCACGCTGTGCTCGCCGACGATGCTGCCGCCGCGCAGCACGGCAAAGCCGATCTCGCCGGCAGGGCGTGGACCTGTAACGCCGTCGCGGATGCGTTTCGCCACATCGTCCAGCCTGACGCCATGTCCGCGAGCGGCCGCCTCGCCCAGCATCAGCGCCGTGCCCGACGGTGCGTCGACCTTCATGCGGTGATGCGCTTCCAGGATTTCGATGTCGGTGTCGGGACCAAGTGCTCGCGCCGCCTGCTCGACCAGCCCGGTCAGCATGCTGAGCCCGAGCGAGTAGCTGCCGGAGCGAACGATGGCGACGGACTTCGAAGCAGTAGCGATGGCGGCGAGATCGGCCGGCTCGAAGCCGGTCGAGCCGATGACCAGCGCCGGGCCGCCGCGGGCCGCGCAAGCTTGTGCAAGATCGACGGAGGCCGCAGGCGTGGTGAAATCGATGACGACATCCGCAAGCGCCAGTGCTTCGTCGCGCTCGACCAGCCCCTCACCGATGCTGCCCGGCCTGTGAAAGCGGGCGACGAGCGCTAGCCTGGGATCGGTCTCGACGGCCAGCGCCATCTCCCTGCCCATGCGGCCGAGCGCACCGGCTATGGCTATTTTCAATGGATGCGGCATGGCGGCTTTCACTGGAAATGCGAGTCGCAACAATGATCTACCATGCCGCCCTGCCAGATTGATTCAGCCGGCGCCATGCGTCTTGAGCATCATGCCGGCGATCTCCTTGACCAGCTTGGCGGCAACCAGCGCGGTGAGATTGGAGACGTCCTGGCTTGCATTGTATTCGACGACATCGGCGCCGACGATGGGCTGGTCGATCCGCTGGATCAGGTTGATCACTTGCCGGGTTGTAAGACCACCGGGTTCGCGGTGCGACACGCCGGGCGCACAAGCCGGGTCGAGGCCGTCGAGATCGACCGAGAGATAGACCGGCGTCTTGAGATCGAGCTGCAGATCCTCGCTGAAATGCCGCGCCTCGATCATTTCGACGCCGAAGCGCTTGAGCTGGTCACGAAGCTCATCATTGAGGGTGCGCGAGCCGATCTGGATCAGCCGGTCGGCCAGCCCCTCCTCCAGGATGCGCGCGAAGGACGAGGTGTGGGACCGCCTGTTGCCCTGATAGGCATCGTAGATGTCGGGATGGGCGTCGATCTGGACGATCGTTAGCCTGGCATGGCGGCGGCGCACGGCACGCAGCACCGACCAGGCGATGGCATGATCGCCACCGAGGCTGATCAACGGGTGGCCGGCATCCAGCGCGCGGCCGACCTCGGCCTCGATCCGCTCCCATGGACCGCCGGCGCCTGAAAAGTCGATGTCGCCGTGGTCGACGAAACTGTCCGCCACATCGAAGCCGGTTTCGCTCCACGAGCTGTGCGCGTCGCTTTTGAGTTCCCGCCGGATCAGGGCCGGCGCTGCGGCCGCGCCTTTGAGATAGGACGAGTTCTCGTCATGCGGTATTCCCAGAAGCGAAACCCTGGTCATCGGCGTGCGATCTCCGGCAACAGGCAATCTCCCTAAACCCGGCAGCTGGCTGGCGATAGCAGTGCCGCTTGGGCCAGTTGCGAAGGCGATCAGGCGTCATTTCCCGATCGCGCCGCCCAGTCTTTGCCTGACGATCGCGATATGGAAATCCGTGCCATGCAACAGCCCGTCATCGTTGAAGTCGTAGCTGGAATTGTGCAGCGGCGGCGAGGTCTCGCCATTGCCGAGAAAGACGAAGCAGCCCGGTACGTGATCGAGGAAGCGGGCGAAATCCTCCGAGGCGGTCATCGGCTCCGCCGCGATGCTGGCGGCGCCATAGGCCAGCACGCGCCTTGCGGCGACAAAGGCCGCGTCCACCAGGTCGGCATCGTTCTGCAGCGGCACGAATTCCCTGCTATAGGTCACGTCGGCGGCGACATTGTAGGCAGCGGCGGTGCCTGCCGCGATGACCCGCATCTGGCGCTCGATCTCGGCGCTGACCTCGGGACGAAAACTGCGGGCGTCACCGAGGATGCGGGCGAGGCCGGGCAATGCGTTGCGGGTGCCGTCGGTGATCAGCTCGGTCACCGAAACCACCGAAATGTCGGCGGGACTCAGCCGGCGCGAGACGATGGTCTGCAGATTGGTGACCAGCGCGCAGGCGGCGACCAAGGTCTCGTTCCCGGAATGTGGCCGCGCCGCATGGCCGCCGATGCCCTTGAGCACGATCTCGAAATTGTCCTCCGCCGACATGAACGGGCCGGCACGGGTCTCGAAATGCCCGACGGGCAGGCCAGGCATGTTGTGCAGGCCAAAAATCTCGTCGAAGGGAAAGCGCTGCAGCAGCCCGTCGTCCAGCATCGCCAGCGCGCCCCTGCCCCATTCCTCGGCGGGCTGGAAGATGAAGCGCACGGTGCCGTCGAAACCGCCCTCGGCGGCCAGCAGCTTTGCCGCGCCGAGCAGCATGGTGGTGTGGCCGTCATGGCCGCAGGCATGCATGATGCCGGGGTTCTGCGAGCGATGGGCGGTCGCGGACTGCTCGGTGATGCGCAGCGCATCCATGTCGGCCCTGAGCGCAATCGCCCGGTTGCCGCTGCCGCGCTTCAATGTGCCGACGATGCCGGTGCCGCCGACCCCCTCTGCAACATCGTCCAGCCCGAATTCGCGCAGCTTCGCGGCGACAAAGGCAGCGGTGCGCTTTTCCTCAAAGCCGAACTCGGGGTGCGCGTGCAAATCGCGCCGCCAGCCGGTCATTTCCTGCTTCAGCACATCACGATCGAGCTCAGCCATTTTCTCCCCGACCTATCTTGCAAGCTCACTGGCGACATCAAGCAGGATGTTGGTGCCGGCGACAAGCTCGGCATCTTCAGTGTGTTCGCGCGGATTGTGGCTGATGCCACCGGCGCTCGGGACGAAGATCATTGCCGCCGGCGCGAGGCGGGCCATCATCTGCGCGTCATGGCCGGCGCCCGATGTCATGCGCCTGACGCCGAGACCGCGGTTCTTCGCGGCCGCCTCGATCCGTTCGACGATGCCGATGTCGAATAGCACCGGTTCGAAGCGGGCGAGCCGCTCGACCGAGATCGATACGTTCTCCAAAACCTCAAGCTCCTCGAGATAGGCAGCAAGGGCCGCCTCATGCGCCTGCAAGCGCTGTTCGTCGGGATCGCGCAGGTCGATGGTGAAGACGGCGCGCGCGGGAATGACGTTGATGGCGTTGGGTTCGAAGCGCATCGTGCCGACCGTGGCCACGGTTGGCCCATTTGAAGCCCTGGCCCGATCGTGCAGGAAGGTGATGATGCGGGCGGCGGCGTGGCCGGCGTCGCTGCGCATCGACATCGGCGTGGTGCCGGCATGGTTGGCGGCGCCGTCGATGGTGATGCGCTGCCAGGAAATGCCTTGCAAATTCTCGACCGCGCCGATCGGCACGCCTTCACGCTCCAGCACCGGCCCCTGCTCGATATGAAGTTCGAGATAGGCATGCGGCTTGAGGAAGCCGGGTTCGCGGTCGCCGGCATAGCCGATGCGGGCGAGCTCCTGGCCGAGCACGCTGCCATCCGTGCCGATGGCGGCCAGCACGGCCTCGGCACTGACGCCACCGGCATGGCATAGCGAGCCCATCATGTCAGGCGTGTAGCGCACACCTTCCTCATTGGTGAAAGAGGCGACCGCGACCGGGCGCGACGGCGAAAAGCCCGAAGCCTGCAGCGTCTCGATCACCTCCAGCCCGGCCAGCACGCCGTAGCAGCCATCATAGATGCCGGCATCGATAACGGTGTCGATATGCGAACCGATGAGCAGCGGCGCCTGCCCGGCATTGTCGGGGCTTTGCCAGATGCCGAAGATATTACCGACCCGGTCGATGGCGACTTCCAGCCTGGCCTGCCTGAGCCAGCCGACAAAGAGGTCACGGCCCTGTTTGTCTGTGTCGGAGGCGGCGAGCCGGATCAGCCTATCCTCACTGTCGCGGCCAACGGCGGCGAGTTCCCGGATGCGGCCAAGCAGACGCTGTGCATCGATCCCGATCATGGCTATGCCTCGGCCTTCAGCTTGCCGGCCAGCACATCGGCGGGGCTCTGCCCGACCAGCTCGGTATAGCGGTGCGGGTCTGTGGCGCCTTCGGTGTTGATTACAAGCACGCGGGATTTGTCGTCGAACCCGAGAGCGGCCTTGTGGTCGGCCACCGCCCGGATCAGCCCGGCCAGACCGACGCCGCCGCTTTCGCCGGCGACGATCACTGGATCATTGCCAGCCGGCCGTGCCAGCCGCCGCATCACCGCGACCGCCTCCTCCTCATCCACCGTCATGAAGGCATCGGCAACCCGCGCCAGAACGCGCCAGGCAACTTGCGAGGCCTCGTAGCATTCGAGCATCGCCATCACCGTCGGCTGGTCGTGTGCGACCTTGACCACGTGGCCCGCCCGGGCGGCTGCGACAACGCAGGCGGCGCGGGCCGGCTCGACGACGATGAAGGTCGGCCTGGCGTCACCGAGCACGATGGCGAGATGGCCGGCCAGGGCGGCGGCAATGCCGCCGACACCGGCCTGCACGAAGACATGGGTCGGCGGCTGCGGCAACTGGCCCAACGCTTCGCGCACGATCGCCGTATAGCCCTGCATGACCAGACCGGGGATGCGCTCGTAGCCCGGCCAGGAGGTGTCGGACACCACGGTCCAGCCTTGCTCCGCTGAAACCTCGGCGGCCTGCCTGACCGAGTCGTCATAATTGCCGTCGACGCGGATCATCTCGGCGCCATAGCGGGCTATTGCTGCAATGCGCGCCTCGCTGACGCCGGCGTGAACGAAGATTGCCGCTTTCGCGCCTACCAACTGTGCACCTTGCGCGACCGAGCGGCCATGATTGCCGTCGGTGGCGCAGGCAACCGTCATGCCGGCAGCGACCGCCCGGACGTCGAACCGGTTGAGATCGGCCACGTCAACGGGCCGATGAAGCGATCGGCTCGCCTCCTCCAGCACCAGTCGAAAAACGGCATAGGCGCCGCCGAGCGCCTTGAAACTGCCGAGACCGAGGCGAAAGCCTTCATCCTTGATGTGGACGGAGCCGAGGCCGAGTTCGCCGGCCAGCGTCGGCAATGCATGCAACGGAGTTGCCAGGTGATTGTCGCGATGGGCAAGAAAGCGCTCGACCGTATCGGCACCGGCATTCCCCAGCGTTTCGGCATCGACCGGATCGAGCGGCCGACGGTGCAAGGCATTGCTGTTGAGCAGGAACACGGGTGGCCTCCTTTGGGTGTGACGAAATCATATTGCAGCCGAGGTGCAAATAGCGCTGTTATTGGCGCTTCGAAATGCAAGTTTGTTTCGCCAGGATAGCGCTTTGCCTCGATCGCCTTCACTCGACAGTTTCGACCTCGCCATCCTTGCCATCCTGCAGCGGGACAACACGATGCCGCAGCGGCTGATCGGCGAAGCCGTCAACCTGTCGGCGCCGGCGGTGCAGCGGCGCATCAAGCGCATGGAACAGTCCGGCGTCATTGCGGGCAATGTCGCCGTGGTCGACCCGGCGGCGGTCGGCCATCCCATCACCATTTTCGTCGAGGTCGAACTGGAGAGCGAACGCTCGGACCTGATCGACGCGGCCAAGCGGCAATTCTCGGCAGAGCCCGAAGTGCAGCAATGCTACTACGTCACCGGCGAGGCCGACTTCATCCTAGTCATCACCGCGGCCGACATGGGGGCCTATGAGGCCCTGACGCGCAGACTGTTCTTCGACAGCAAGAATGTCCGAAAATTCCGCACCTTCGTTGCCATGGACCGTGTCAAGGTGGGGCTGACGGTGCCTCTGCCGGGATAGCCAGTCTCTTTTACGCAATTCCGGACGGAAAACCGCTCACACTTTTCCTGGAATTGCTTTAGCCCGCCGGCCGCAGCCAGACCTTGTTGTCGTGGAAGGCCGCACCGCCATAGGGCGCTGGTGCGTCGGCGCCGGTGAGCACATTGATGCCTTCGCCACGCTCATGGGCGCTGTTTGGCCAGATGCCCTCGGCGATCACCACGCCGCGCTTGAGGCCTTCGAACAGCTTTGCGTGCAGCACCACCTCGCCGCGCCGGTTGCCGACCTCGATACGGTCGCCGTCGCCCAAGCCAAGCGCGGCAGCGTCGTCCGGATGCACCAGGAGTTCCGGCCGGCCTTCCTTGGCTCTCGACACCGGTGTCTCGGCGAATGTCGAATTGAGAAAATTGCGCGCCGGCGATGTGGCGAGCCGGAACGGATGCTCGGCATCCGCGACCTCGATCAGGTCGACATGGTCGGGGAATTCCGGGAGCTCCGCCACCGGCCCGAACAGGCCCATGCTTTTCGGCGGCCGGTTGGGCGCCGCCTGCCCGCTCCAATTGGCGCGGAAATGGAATTTCTTGTCGGCATGGCCGAAACCATCGATGAAATGCGCCGCCTCGAAATCCGGCTGCAGGTCGACCCATTTGTCTTCCTTGAGGCTGGCGAAGGAGCCCAGCCCGCGCTTGCCCAGGATGATGTCGATATGCTGCTGCTCGGTCAGGCCAAAGCCCGGCCGGTCGGAGACGCCGAGACGCTGCGCCAATTGCTCGATGACGAAATGGTTGGTGCGCGGCCCTTCCGGCGGGTCGATCAGCTTGGGACCAAGCGTGATGTGCTGGTTGCCGCCGCCCTTGTAGACGTCGTCATGCTCGAGAAACATCGTTGCCGGCAAAACGACATCGGCGAGCTTTGCCGTGTCGGTCATGAACTGCTCGTGCACGCAGGTGAACAAGTCGTCACGCAGGAAACCCTGCTTCACCAGCCGCTGCTCGGGCGCGACATTCACCGGGTTGGTGTTCTGGATCAGCATCGCCGTCACCGGCGGGCCGCCATAGAGCGCGTCCGCTGCACCGGTCAGCACCGGGCCGATGCGCGACTGGTCGAGATGGCGAATATTGGGATCGCGCATCGCGGCGCCTTCCAGCACATCCTGGTTGAGCTTGAAGATGCCGGAATTGGAATGGAAGGCACCGCCACCCTCATATTGCCAGGCGCCCGTGACGGCGGCGATGCAGGATGCCGCGTGCATGTTGACCGCGCCGTTGCGCTGGCGGGCAAAGCCATAGCCGAGGCGGAAATAGGTTTTCCTCGTCGTGCCGACGAGGCGTGCGAAAGCCTCGATCTCGGTGACGGCAAGACCGGTGATGGCGGAAGCCCATTCCGGCGTGCGCGTCTCCAGATGCGCTTCCAGCCCCTTCGGATCGTCGGTGTATCTTTCGAGATAGGCGCGGTCGGCCATGCCTTCCCTGAACAGCACATGCATGACCGCGCAGGCCAGCGCGCCATCGGTGCCGGGCTTCAGCACAAGGCCTATATCGGCCTGCTTCATCGTCGCGTTCTCGTAGACATCGATGACGACGATCCTGGCGCCACGCTCCTTCCGCGCCTTGATGGCGTGGGTCATGACATTGACCTGCGTGACCACGGCATTGGTGCCCCAGATCACCACGCAGTCGGACTTCGCCATCTCGCGCGGATCGGGACCGCGCAAGGCGCCCGCTCCCATCATCCAGCCGGTCCAGGCCAGATTGGTGCAGATCGAGCCGAAGAAGCCGGAGTATTTTTTCGCATGGCGCAGCCGGTCGATGCCGTCGCGCTGCACCAGCCCCATCGTGCCGGCATAGAAATAAGGCCAGACGGTCTCGGAGCCGTATTTTTCCTCGGCCGCGATGAAGTTCTCGGCGACGACGTCGAGTGCCGCTTCCCAGCTGGATTCCTTCCAGACGCCGTCGCCCTTGGCGCCGGCGCGCATCAGCGGCTTCAGCAGTCGGTCCGGATGATGGACACGATCGGCATAGCGCGCGACCTTGGCGCAGACCACACCAGCCGTATACGTATTGGACTTGGCGCCATGGACACGGCCGATGCGGTTGCCATCGAGCAGTTCGACCTCGAGCGCGCAGGTCGAAGGGCAATCATGCGGACAGGCGGAGTGGCCGATTCTGAGCTTGGCGTGCTGGTTCATGCGGCGTTTTTAGCGGGTTTCGCGGGCGGCGTGTAGGGCCAGATCTTACCCTCCCCTTGATGGGGAGGGTCGGCGCGCAGCGACGGGGTGGGGTGCGGCGCGGGGGGGGGTGGTCCTCCCCACCCCTCCCCCCCCGCGGGGGGGGGGGGGGGGGCGCCGGGGGGGGGGGGCGCCCCGGCGGCGCGGACCCCCACCCCGCTCCGCTTCGCGGATCGACCCTCCCCACAACGGGGGAGGGTAATCACTCCACCGTGCCTTCCTCATACTCGGCCGACATGGTTAGCCACTTCTCCTCGTGACCGGCAAGCTGCTGTGCCAGCTGCGAGCGCTCCTTGGCGAGCCGGGTCGCGGTCGACGGATCCTTTTCGTACACCGCCGGATTGGCGAGTTCGTCCTCGATCAGGTCGATGCGCTTGCGGATGCGGTCCATCAGCGCTTCGGTGGCGCGTATTTCCTTGGCCAGCGGCTCAAAGGCGGCGCGGCGCGCGGCTGCATCGCGGCGGCGATCGGCCTTTGATGCCTTCTCGGCCTCGCGCTTGCCGCGTCGGTCGCCGGACACGCCGGTGACCAGCGTCTTGTAGTCCTCAAGGTCGCCGTCATACGGGTTGACCGCCCCGTCCTTGACCAGCCACAGCCGGTCGGCGGTCGCTTCCAGCAGATGGCGGTCATGCGAGATCAGGATGACGGCGCCGGGAAACTCGTTCAATGCACGGATCAGCGATTCGCGACTGTCGATGTCGAGATGGTTGGTCGGCTCGTCGAGGATGAACAGGTTCGGGCCTTCGAAGGCCGACAGGCCCATCAGCAGGCGCGCCTTCTCGCCGCCGGACAGGTCCTTGGCGGCGGTGTTCATCTTCTCGGTGGTGAGACCGAACTGGGCGACGCGGCCACGTACCTTGGATTCCGGCGCCTCCGGCATCAGCCGGCGGACATGCTCATAGGCGTTTTCATCAGGCCTGAGATCGTCGAGCTGATGCTGCGCGAAGATAGCCACTTTCAGGCCCGGCGCCACCGTCATGGTGCCGCTCTCCTGCTTCAACCGGCCCGACAGAAGCTTGGCGAAGGTCGACTTGCCGTTGCCGTTGGCGCCGAGCAGCGCGATGCGGTCGTCGGCATCGATGCGCAGCGTCATCTTCTTCAGGATCGGCTGGCCCTCGGTGTAGCCGACATTGACGTTGTTCAAGGCAATGATCGGCGACGCCACCGTTTTCACCGGCTCCGGGAAAGAGAACGGCCTCACCGTGTCGTTCACGATCGCCGCGATCGGCTTCATCTTCTCCAGCGCCTTGATGCGCGACTGCGCCTGTCTCGCCTTCGAAGCCTTGGCGCGGAAGCGTTCGACGAAGGACTCCATGTGTTTGCGCGCGGCTTCCTGCTTGACACGGCCCTTCTCCTGCAACTCCTTCTGCTCGGTGTACTGGCGCTCGAACTGGTCGTAGCCGCCGCGCCAGAAGGTCAGCTTCTTCTGGTCGAGATGAACGATGGAATTGACGGCGCGGTTGAGCAGGTCGCGATCGTGCGAAATCAGAAGCACCGTGTGCGGGTATTTCGAAACATAGTTTTCCAGCCACAGCGTGCCTTCGAGATCGAGATAGTTGGTCGGCTCGTCAAGCAGCAGAAGGTCGGGCTCGGCAAACAGCACGGCGGCAAGCGCGACGCGCATGCGCCAGCCGCCGGAGAAGGACGAGGCCGGGCGGCGCTGCGCGGCGTCGTCGAAGCCAAGGCCGGCGAGGATGGTGGCCGCGCGGGATTCCGCCGAATGCGCATCGATATCCGCCAGCCGCATATGGATGTCGGCAATGCGGTGCGCGTCGGTGGCGGTCTTTTCCTCCTCGAGCAATGCGGTGCGCTCGAGGTCGGCCTTGAGCACGATTTCGATCAGCGGCTCCTCGGTGCCGGGCGCTTCCTGCGCCACCTGGCCGATGCGGGTGTTCTTGGGCAGGCTTATCGAGCCGGTCTCGGAGGGAAAGTCGCCGGTGATGGCCTTGAACAGCGTCGTCTTGCCGGTGCCGTTGCGGCCGACGAGGCCGGCCTTGGTGCCGGCCGGCAAGGTCAGCGAGGCATGATCGAGAAGCAAGCGTCCGGCCATGCGGAGCGAAAGATCGTTGATGATAAGCATGCCGGGGCTTTTGCACGGGAGGGCGGCGCTTCGCAAGGGCCTGGGCGCTGGCGGGGGCATAAGGCATGAAGACGGCGCGCCTTAAGCGCGCCGTCCATTGCAAACAGCAGACTGACTTTTCAGAGGCTGCCTGGTTCAGGCTTTGGGTTTGCGCTTCGTCACCTTGGCCGCGGCGGCCGGAACGGCCGGCTTGCGGCCGAGGCCCGAGGACTTGGCCAGTGCCGAACGGGTCGCGGAGTAGTTCGGCGCCACCATCGGATAGTCCGACGGCAAGCCCCATTTGCCACGATATTCCTCCGGGCTGAGACCATGGTCGGTCATCAGGTGGCGTTTCAGCGACTTGAATTTCTTGCCATCTTCCAGACAGACGATGTGGTCGGGAAACACCGACCGCTTCGGATTGACAGCGGGGTTCAGCGCGGGGCTTTCCACGGCGGCAATGCTGCCCAGCTTGCGCACCGATGCGCTGACGCTGGCGATCAGATCCGGCAGGCCGGACGCAGGGAGAGGATTGTTGCCGACATAGGCCGAGACGATGTCAGCAGTCAGTTCAATAGCGGTCTTGCTGTCGATGGTGTGCAATTCTGTTTCTCCCGCCGGTCATGAAGTTGCCGGCTTTTTTTAAGACTTCTCTTGATGTATCGACCTAGCTGCACCCCCCAACGGGTCGCTAAGTCTCAATAAACGATCAAGAATCGGAACAGGAGGATGTTTCCACAACAGGTTGCAACGTTGCAAATTAGAAAATCTAATACTTGGAAACGGCCGACTTCGCGCCAGCAGATTTCAACTGCACGGACCCGGCAGGTTTGGAGTCGGCCAGTATCTCCAGAATGCGCTTCCAGCGGGCGCACCGGCCGAAATCTTTTTGCTCTATCGCCTTTTCGGCCTTCATGGCGGCGTAGAGCGGCGCCTCGGCGCCGAACTCCTTGAGCAGCCAGAATGCTTCCTGTCTGGCGAGGCGTTCATCGTCGTCAAGCATGTTCAGCCTCCGAGCGTTCTATGCCCACCGCAATACAGCTGCCGATGACGAGGACCGCACCGGCTATCGCGGTCAGCGTCAGCCTTTCGCCCGACAGCGTCAGCAGCAGCGTCGATGCGATCGGCGTCAGATAGGCGATGACCGCAACCTTGCCGCCGCCTTCAAGCTTCAAGGCGCGCGACCAGAAATAATATCCCAGCCCCATCGGGCCGGCGCCGAGATAGAGGCCAAGCAGGAGGTGCTCGCTGGATGGCCAGGCTGCGCCGTCGTGAATACACCATAGCAAGGTCAGGCCGACGCCGACCAATGCCGAAGGCAAAAGCAAACGCTCCGACGGTGTGGCCAGGCGGGCGACCGCAATCGAATAGAAGGCCATGCACAGCGCCGAGCCGAAGGCAGCGAGATAGCCGACGATGCTGCCCTGGAGAAAAGGCTGGCCGCGACCACCCGAGATCACCAGCGCCACGCCGACAAAGCCGAACACGGCAGTCAAACCCAGCAGCACGGGGCGTTGCCGCTTGCCCAGCACGATGACCGCCGCCGCGACCATCAGCGGCCAGGTGTAGGCGACGAGATTGGCCTCGATCACCGGCATGGAGGCAAAGGCGATGTATTGCAGCACCATGGTGCCGACCAGGCCAATAAAGCCGACCGCGACCGGCGCCAGGGTGCCGTCAGCACCCTTGGAAAAGGCTGCGTCTTGCGTGTCCCCCTTCCGGCTCGCCAGATGGATGACGGCGAACACCAGAGCCGCTCCACAAAATTGCAGCAACTGCACGAGCGACACTGGATGGCTGGCCAGCAGGGATTTGCCGACCAGCGCGTTGGTCGACCACAGGGCGACCGCGCCGGCGGCGAAGACCAGGGCCGATGGCGAGCCGGATCCATCCCGGAATCGGCGCGACGGTGCCTTGTCCTTATCGCCGACCATGATGTTACCGACGACCAAACCGGCGTCCACTTCTATGCTCTGGCTACCATGAATCCCTTGACCCGCCCGGGACCGGCGCATCGGCCGCCGCCGCAACCGGACGTTCTTCCTCGAAGCGGCGATAGGCCGGCAGCTGGTTCGTCCAGACGTCTTCGGCCAGTTCGTTGACCCATTCGCGATCGTGATCATTGTCGGCTGCGAGATAGAACATGCGATTGTCGTCGACGTAGGGCTTGGCCACAGAGCGCTGGTTGAGGACCAGCGTGACGCGCGAGCCGAGCTGTATCGGCGCGGTGCGGTGCAGCACACCGAGAAACTGGCCGAGCGTGGCGTAGTTCATCTTGTGGTCGATGCGCATGACCTGGTTGCGCGGAATCTCGCGGCCGGATTCAAGGATGGCGCGGCCGGTCTCGGAATCGTCGCAGTAGATTTCGAGATGGCCGCCGACCAGCGGATTGCTGATCGACAGCGGAATGAGTTCGGTGACCGGGACACCGTCGCAATGCCAATCGACGGCGCCGTCCTTGGGATTCATGAAAGTGACGGTCGAGCCGACGATCGACAGCGGATAGGGCTCGAGCTTGGTGCCCATCATGTCGGACAGACGTTCCAGGCGCAGCTTGTCATGCAGCAGTTCCTTGATCTCCGGGATAAAACGGTCGGCGCCGGTGATGAAGGTAAGGTCGAGGTGCTTGTGCACGGCGTGGCTGGCCTTGAGCTTCAACGCCGCCTCTTCGATCGCCGCCAGCAGCGCCGGGTCGTAGCCATGCAGATACTGCGCAACGCCGAAACCCGACACTTTCCAGGCCGTCTCATGGCCGATAATGGCTTCTCGGCTCATCGCGTAGCGCAGTTCAGGTATGGTATGGGCGTTCATTCTACTTCTCCAGGATGGGGGCATCACTTGGTAAACTGTCGATTAATTTCCCCACCCCTGTAAAATTAGGAATGCTGGTGCTAGTGTAAGCCCAGCTTAAGGTCGAAACGCGTGCGTCTGCTCAGTCAGGTCAACCTCAATTCGCTGAAGATTGTCGAAAGTGCCGCCCGGCACCGTAACTTCACGCGCGCGGGCGAAGAGCAGTTTATTACTGCTTCCGCCGTCAGCCAGCGCGTCAAAAGCCTCGAGGACCAGCTTCGCTTCAAGATCTTCCAGCGCGGCGGCAATGCGGTGTCGCTGACACCCGAAGGCGAGACCTATGTGTCGCGCGTTCGCGAGGCGCTGGAGCGCATCGTGGCGGCCAGCATGGAGGCGACCGGACAGTCGCAGGCGCATGTGCTGAAGATTTCGGTACTGCCGACGTTCGCAGCGCGCTGGCTGTTTGCCCGCCTGCCGCTGTTCCAGCGGCAATATCCCGAAATCGAAATGCGGGTCTCGACCTCCTACGCCACCAATGAGTTCGCCACCTCCGAGTTCGACCTCGAGATCCGCTATGGCGACGGCAGCTTTCCCGACCTCAAGGCGGACCTACTGTTCAAGGAGGATTTGACGCCGGTGTGCAGCAGGAAGCTGTTCCACGAGGTTCTCGGCGACAGGCCGCCGTCAAAGGTGACGCCCGACGACCTCAGGCATTTCACGCTGCTGCATTCCGACACCTGCACGCAGAACTGGCAGTCGTGGCTGGGTTTTGCCGGCGCGAGTTCCGTGCTCGGCGAGACCAAGAGCATCTATTTCGATTCCTGCATGATGTCCTATGAGGCGGCCAATGCCGGCATGGGCTTTGCAGTCGCCAACCGCGCCTATATGGCGAGCGAGATCCGCGCAGAGCGGCTGGTGGCGCCGTTTGCCGTGCATCACCCCAACACCGCCGGCTGGTATTTCGTCTGCCCGGTCACCGCGCCCTACACGCGCAAGGTGGAATTGTTCAAGCAGTGGATCATGGCCGAGGCGGCGCTGACGCAGTGCCAGCTGGACGCCGGGATTGCCGGCGGCCCGGTGCTGCGCAAGGCCATTGCCTGAGGTCGGATTCTTTCCGCGGCCTTGCGGGATTTGCGGCCGTTTCAGCTGGTTTTGCGCAGACGGCACGAGCAGAACCGGCACGAAAACTGCCACCTCATGACGCAGGCGAGAGACTCAGCTATCTTCGGTTGTTGCGGCGGACCTGATATCCGCCTGGCCGGCGCTATCAGCTCACCTCCCAAGCGGCGCCGGCCTTCTTCTCCCGAAGGCTACCTTCAGCCTTGTCGTCCCGCTAAAACGATCATTGCGCCGGCTGATCGCCGCTGGCCGCCGGCTTTGGCGCCGAATCCGTCTGCGGGGTTTGATCGAGCACCGGGGCTTTGGTTGGCTGGATGTCGCCGTCGCAGGCGGCGAGCGCCAAGCTGGCGGCCAACAGAATCAGAAGCCTCTTCATGGCGACCTCCTAGGTCTGCCCTCTCCTTCGTAAGGCAACGAGGTGGTTCTTCGTAAGGCAACGAGGTGGTTCGGCTTTGGTTGCACGCTCGCAAACGACGCCGCGTCGGCTGGAACCAAACGGCGGCTCTGAGGTTGGTTGCCCAAAGGAGATCGCGCCATGATCCGTCTGCTCATTACCGGCCTTTTCGCTTACGCGACCTATCGCATCGCCAAGGAGATCATCAAGGACGTGCCTGACAATTTCGATCCGTTGCCGGTGCCTGGCGACGAACGCGCCGCCTTGCGGCGCCAGTCGGCGGCAACGGGTGTCGCGCCACGGCGGTAAGGGCGACTTCCGCCCGTTGCGAACAAAGCGGAAACGATGCTTGATAGGCGATGACCATCGCCATCAATGATTCGTCCTTGCAGCCCGCCTATCTGACGAAGCTCAACGCCGAGCAGCGGCTCGCCGTCGAACATGGCGACGGCCAGATCGCCGGGCCGCTGCTGGTGATCGCCGGCGCCGGCTCCGGCAAGACCAACACGCTCGCCCACCGGGTTGCGCATCTGATCGTCAAGGGGGCTGATCCCAGACGCATTCTGCTTATGACATTCTCGCGCCGCGCCGCCACCGAAATGGCCAGGCGGGTCGAACGCATCGCCGGCGAGGTGCTGGGCCGAGACGCGTCCGTCATCGCCGATGCGCTGGCCTGGGCCGGCACGTTTCACGGCATCGGCGCCAGGCTGCTGCGTGACTATGCGCTGACGATCGGCCTCGACCCCGCCTTTACCATCCATGACCGCGAGGATTCCGCCGACCTGATGAATCTTGCCCGGCATGAGCTTGGATTCTCGAAGACCGAAAGCCGGTTTCCGACCAAGGGCACCTGCCTGGCGATCTATTCGCGCGCCGTCAACGCGCAGGCGCCGCTTGGCGAGGTGCTGGGTTCGGCCTTTCCCTGGTGCTCGGGGTGGGCAGAACAGCTGAAAGAGCTGTTCGCCGGATATGTCGAGGCCAAGCAGGCGCAGAACGTGCTCGATTACGACGACCTCCTGCTCTACTGGGCGCAGATGGCCGCCGAGCCGGAGATCGCGGCGCATCTGGGCTCGCGCTTCGACCATGTGCTGGTCGACGAATACCAGGACACCAACCGGCTGCAGGCCTCGATCCTTTCGGCGCTGAAGCCGGACGGCGCCGGACTGACAGTGGTGGGCGACGACGCGCAGTCGATCTATTCGTTTCGCGCCGCCGAAGTGCGCAACATCCTCGATTTCCCGCAACAATTCGCGCGAGCCGCCGATGTCATCATGCTGGAGCGCAACTACCGCTCGACCGAGACCATTTTGGCGGCAGCCAATGCGGTCATCTCGGAGGCATCGGAGCGCTTCACCAAGAACCTCTGGTCGCAGCGCAAATCCTCGCAAAGGCCGAAACTGGTCAGCGTGCGCGACGAGGCGGAGCAGGCGAACTATGTCTGCCAGGCCATCCTGGCCGAGCGCGAGGCCGGCACGGTGCTGAAATCGCAGGCGGTGTTGTTTCGCGCCTCGCACCACAGCGGCCCGCTGGAGATCGAATTGACGCGCCGCAACATCCCCTTCGTCAAGTTCGGCGGGCTGAAATTCCTCGACGCCGCCCATGTAAAGGATGTGCTTTCGGTGCTGCGTTTTGCCGAGAACCCGCGCGACCGCGTCGCCGGCTTCCGCGTGCTGCAGCTGCTGCCCGGCATCGGCCCTTCGGCGGCGAGCACCATCGTCGAGACCATGGCGACATCGCTCGACGAGGAAATGGGGCTGGCCCGCTACCGGCCGCCGCAACGCGCGGCTGAGGACTGGCCAGCCTTCGTTGCGCTTTATTCCGGCCTGCGCGCGCGGTCGGGGAAATGGCCGGCCGATCTCGAACAGGTCAGGCTGTGGTACGAGCCGCATCTCGAGCGCATGCACGATGATGCGACGACGCGGCGGGCCGACCTCATGCAGCTCGAGCAGATCGGTTCCGGCTATGCTTCGCGCGAGCGCTTCCTGACCGAGCTTACGCTGGATCCACCGGATGCGACCAGCGACCAGGCCGGACCGCCGCACCGCGACGAGGACTATCTGATCCTGTCGACCATCCATTCGGCCAAGGGCCAGGAATGGAAGAACGTCTTCGTGCTCAACACCGTCGATGGCTGCATCCCGGCCGATCTCGGCGTCGGCACCAAGGAAGACATCGAGGAGGAGCGCCGGCTGCTTTACGTCGCGATGACGCGGGCCAAGGACGGCCTGCATCTGGTGACGCCGCAGCGCTTCTTCACTCACGGCCAGGCAGCGCGCGGCGACCGCCACGTCTATGCCTCGCGAACCCGTTTCATCCCGGCCTCGATCCTCGGCGCCTTCGAGCAGACCTCTTGGGCGAGCGTCCACGCCAAGGACGATCCGCGCCACAGACCTGAGGTCCGCGTCGACCTCGGCGCCCGCATGCGCGGCATGTGGAAATAGCCGCAACCGCGAATGCCGGCAGGGAGCGACCTCAAGAGCAAATCGTCCTGTCATGGCATCTCTCAGGGAACCTCGGGCCGTCAGCCGCGTTTTCTGGCGTCCAACCCGCGATCGGAGAGCGGCGACCGCCGCCTTTCCGCCCATCCAGAGAGGCCAGAATGCACGATGCGATGTTCTTCACCCCGGTTGCCGTTAGCGTTGGCGCCGGCCACAAACGCATGCTCGCCTCGCTGTTCGAGATGCATGATTTCCTGACCGAATTTCCGCCGTCACGCCGGCGCCTGAGCTATGGCGCGGCCGTGAGGGCTTGCGAGGCGGCGCGCGCCGGAGAAATCTCGACCGAGGCCGCACGCGATGCCCTGATCACCTTTGCAGTCACGGCAGGCATCCTCTGGCCCGCGGTCCAGCCGGCCGTCTCGGTCAAGCCGGTCGCACACGGTTATGGCGGCTATGCCGTCTGAGACGGCCGGGACCAGGCCTGCCCAGCAAAAAAGATCACTCGGACTTGCCGGCAGACGTCGGCGAGGCCTCTGCCAGCCTTGCCGGCGGGGCGGTCTGTTCGGTGTTGCCGACAAAGAGTTGATCGCCGACAAAGGGATAGGCAAGCTGCTGATGATAGAGCGAGGGAACCGGGTCATCGGTGTCGTATTCTGCGGCACCCTGTCGGGCATGAACAATGTGCCTCCCAGCATGTCGAGCAAAGGCAGCTGCCCGGCGAAATTCTTGTCCCAGGCTTCGCGCTCATTGGCATGATGCCAGTGATGAAATCGCGGTGACGCCAGCAGCCATTTCAACGGCCCGACCCTGATACGCGTGTCGAATGGATGAACAGCGACTGCCACTGATAGACCAATGTGAAGATCAGTATGGCGGGGGTCGAAAATCGAGCGCGAAGACCGGCAGGAACGACGCCGATTTGGTCAGGATCTGGTCGACAGGATGGACGCGGTGCGCTGCCAGCCAATCCCATCTCCTATGACCGGCACCGCCTTGAGGCACCCTGCCCTCGTTGGGCCGAAGATCAGCTCGCCAGAGATTAATGCTAAGAGATGAACGGATTGCTGACGGCGGCTGGCGGCTGCTTATCGCCAGAAAAATCGAGATTTCGGTTGTATAACGATATTCTCTACCGCTTTCGTGTAACATCGTGGTTATCGCGAAGTCGTTCTCAGAAGCGATAGTTTTACCTGCGCCACGGAAACAAATATGTTGGCCGCCGCTGCACCAAAACTTGGGCGCAATTTTCAATGCTTTACGAAAACTCGCACCCCACGTAGATCAATTCTTGATGTACATAACTCTCAGAGCATATTGTGCGATCAAGCTTTGAGGGCTAACGTGCCTTGGTGAACCGGGAGGACGATCAAGCGACCTGTGCGCTGAACACGTTATTTAGCAGAAACCAACAACTATATCAGCATAGGAATGGGTGGGGCGTTGCAGAATACACAGGGTATATTGACGTACCGACTAGGCAGCCTTTTGAATAGAGCCAATCTTGGCTCTCTGTTCACAGCAGCCGGTCGACCCGGTTTTCGACAGCTTTTTGCTTTTCGAAAACAGCCTGACCTCGACACGACCAATTCGCTGAGTTTTGCGGCACCGCCTCCCGAAGCGCCACCTTCCGAAGCACCGCCTCCCGAAGAATCGTCTGCGGAGCCACCGCATGCCGAAGCACCGCATGCCGAAACATTTGTCCATTTGATCGACAATCTGTGGTGCGATACGTATGGCGTGTTCGTAAAAGGCTGGGCCCATGCTTGGGACCTCCCGATCACGGCGATGCGGCTGAAGAGCGGGGATTTTCGGGTAGAGGTTTCGGACTTCCACGACCGATCAGACTTGGCGACCTTCTTCCCATCACTGCATTCAATGAAATGCGGCTTCTCGGCCTACTTGGCCTGCAGTCCCTTCCGGCCGGTGGTTTTGGAAATCGAGACGGTCGATGGCTCGGCGGAATTCGAAATCTCCGCACTTTCGGCCAATCATCCTGTCAATACTGTCCTTCCCGAGCCGATGTTCACGCAACGGCGCTTTGCCGATGAGATGAAGAGGACCGGCGGTGTCGTCGTGGAAATCGGTGCGCGTGTCGTGGGGCCGTCATCTTCGCTACAGGCAGGGCAGTTCCAGCCCGAGTGCAAGTTCATCGGTGTCGACATTCATGAAGCGCCAGGCGTCGACGTTGTGGCAGACGCACATTTCCTGGGTGAGCATTTCGAGCCCGGCTCAATAGACGGAATATTCTCTTATGCGGTGATGGAGCATCTTAGTTGTCCGTGGCTGCTGGCGGCGCAAATCAACAGGGTGCTGAAGGTCGGAGGCCTGACCCTGCACTCGGTGCCTCAAGCCTTTCCAGTCCATGAAATGCCCAACGATTTCTGGCGGATTTCGAGCGAAGGCTTGAAAGTCCTGTTCGCACCCGAGATGGGCTTCGAGATCCTCGAAGTCGGAATGACGACGCCGGTCAAAATGTATGTGCACCCGGCGTTCCGGGAAGGTCCCATGCTCGAATTTGCGCTCCACGATGGAATGGCGGCGTCCTATGTCCTGGCGCGCAAGACTTTCGATCTTCCGGATGGTGCGGTTTCCTGGCCGCTCCAGCGCAGCGATTCCATGGACCACAGCAAAGCCTATCCGAAGCACTGATCACAACGATGCCAGAGAGGGGATTCATAAGCTTCGACTGCCCACCGGCCCCGGCGGAATTCGTTTGCCCAGCGTGTGGTGGCGCCAATGCCAAGGCAAAAGTTCTGAGCGCCGGCACGATGTCGCTCTACCGATGCGATCAATGTGCGTCGCTGATTTATCACCCGTTCCCATCAATCGACTATACGGAACACACCAACCCGTTGGGTATCCGCAACTACGTTGAAATGAACGCCTCCATCGACACTGTCGCGCGGAACATTCTCAGGGTCGTTCCAGAAGGTCGAGTCGGCAGAGTCGTCGATATCGGTTGCGGTTTCGGCTTTGCCCTGGATGCCGTTCGCACCATCGCCGGCTGGGAGGCCAAGGGCTTCGAGCCTTCACAGTATGGTGGCGCGGGGCGGGATCAACTCGGCCTCGATATCGTCCGCGATTTTGCGCCGCTGAACGCCAATCCACAATATCTGTACGATGTGGTGCATTGCTCGGAGGTAATCGAGCACATTCACGATGTGACCGGCTTTCTGGCAATCCTTAAATCGTATTTGGCCGAGGACGGGGTGATTGTCCTGACCACGCCCAATCCCGAGCGGATCAATCCTGCCACTGAACAATCCACCCTTCTGGCTCTGCTGTCACCTGGAGCTCACACGATCCTCTTTAGCGCTGAAGCGCTGACACGGCTGTTCGATGAAGCGGGATTGCCATTCGTATCCGTCGACAAAAGCGCAGACAGCACCTTGTTCTATGCATCGCGCAAAACGATCGAATTCCAACCCACCGAAAGTTGGCAGAGTAAGATCCTTTGGTATCTGGAGAATGCGGTTTCGCGCGCCACTCCTGGTTCTTCGTTGGCAATCGGCTTGCGCTATCGCCTTTTTCGCGGGGCCATCGATCACGGCAAGTACGAACTGGCGGAAAAGAGCTTCGCTTCAATTCTTGCTGATGCGCGGCCCAGACTGGATGACATAAACACGTTGGCGGAGTTTGCCGACCGGTGGCCGCTTTGCATAGCGGCTTCGACCTACTATCGCGGAATGCTGCTGCTCATCCACAAGGGCGACTACCTGCACGCGGCCGAGCATCTCTGTGCGGCACATCTGCTGTGCCGGAAAAAGCTGTCAATCGATTCCTCGGTAGCGGGCGTCGAAGCCGATTTAATCTGGCGGGCGAAGTATCACGAAGCGCTTTCGTTAAAATATGCAGGCCAGAACCGTCGTGCTCTCTCTGTTCTTCGGGCATTCGAAGAGAATGATTTATGGGTGAAAGTACCGCCAAACCTCATTCCGGATGTCGAAAACCTTAGGATCGATCTTACAAGCTTACTTCCTAGATATGAAACCCTAAATGCTTGAGTTATTCGGTTTTTGGCCACCGTGAAGGTTTTTATTAGATGAAACGCTCGATCGTTGCCTGCATACCGCTCTACAATGGTCGAAATTTCATTGGAGCGTCGCTGAAAAGCGTGCTCGAGCAAACTCGTCCGCCAGATGAGGTAATCATTGTCGACGATGGTTCCACCGACGGTGGTGCTGAAGTCGCTCGCGAAGTTGCCCGGGGCGACAACCGGGTATGTGTCCTGACGAAAGAGAACGGCGGTCAATCGTCGGCCCGCAATATGGGCGTCCGCAACTCCAAAAGCGACCTGATCGCTTTTCTTGACCAAGACGACTGGTGGTACCCAAAGCATCTCGAGACTTTGGAAGCTGCGGCAGGGCCTGAGCCTCAGGTAGGTCCATTCGGATGGGTCTACAGTGACCTTGACGAATACGATCGGGATGGAAATCTAGTGGTTCGGCAGATGCTCAAGCGACTTGGTTCAGAACATCCGAAACGGACGATCTTCAACTGCCTGTCCCAGAACATGTATGTCCTCCCGTCTGCCTCCCTCATCTCTCGCGAAGCGTTCGAGGCGGTAGGTGGATTTGACGAGCGGCTTTCCGGCTACGAGGACGACGATCTTTTTCTGCGGCTGTTCAGGGCAGGCTACACCAACAGGTTTCTGAGAGAGGCCTTGTCCGCGTGGCGCATTCATGGTGACTCCGCGTCATACAGCGCAAGAATGGCTAGGTCGGCTCTAATCTACGCAGACAAACTTCTGGTGGCATTTCCTGACGATGTTCCCTTGCGACGCTACTACGCCAGAGACCTGATAACGCCGCGTTTCTTTCGCAGTGCGGCTGGCACCTACCGGATTGCAGGCCAGTGCGGAAGCGCTGAACTGCTGATGCCGGCACTTGCGCTTATCGACAGGATCACGCCGACAATGAGGATCAGGCGATGGCTGATCATGCGGGCGATACGGCCTTTCCTCGGCAGCCACTTGGTTGCGAAACTGGCATCTTTGGAATTTACACGTAGCTTTGTAAGCCGGGTTCTCGCAATTTAGCGGCGTCTGGCAATAGCCTGTCCGACTATGCAAGTTGGCTTCGGCGCATTCCCTACGCGACGGCCAGCAAGTAATTGCTCCCCACTCCCGGTCTCCAGTCTGGCTGCGTTGTCGCGCCGGGCATGGCAGCGCGGCTGTCGCGAGATATTGGTATTGGGGTCGATTTCAGATGCTGGGAGACGGATTTCTACACAGATACTTTCTCAATAATGGAGGAAAGCGGCTTCATAAGTGGTTCCATTATTTCGATATCTACGAGCGCCATTTCGAACGCTTCAGAAACAGAGCGCCAACGATTCTCGAGATAGGCGTGTCCGGAGGCGGCTCCCTTCAGATGTGGAAGGCTTACTTCGGCCACGGCGCTCGCGTAATTGGCATCGATATCGATCCGATCTGCAAAGCGCATGACGAAGTCGGCATAGAGATATTCACTGGCAGCCAAGACGATCCGGCGCTGATCAACCAGATCATCGACAGATATGATGCCTTCGACATCATCATCGATGACGGAAGTCATATCATGCGACACGTAATGAAGAGCTTTGAGCTGCTGTATGACAAGGTCGACCCTCATGGCGTTTACCTCGTCGAGGATCTTCATACTGCGTATTGGGATGAGTATGAGGGCGGCCTGAAGCGAGCCGGGACTTTCATGGAGTTCGTCAAGGACAAGCTTGATGAGATAAACGCGGCACACGCAAGAGGCGCGATCCCCGTCTCTACCTTCACCCGATCGACAGCCTGTATCGCCGTCTACGACAGCGTGGTCGTGTTCGAAAAACGGCCGCAAGGCACCCGCCAAACCTCCATAACGACAGGAATGGGATATGCTGAACAGGAATGAGTTGCTGTTTTCATTATTCGATCCGAGCGGCTTCGGCCTGGAAATCGGACCAAGCTACAATCCTCTTTTGCCAAAGCGCCGTGGCTACAATGTCGAAATCGTCGACCATGCCGACGCCGCCAGCCTGCGCGAGAAATATCGCGACGATGCATCAAAGATCGAAGAGGTCGACTATGTCTCGGACGGCCGCACTCTGCTCGAGACCATCGGCTATGAGCAACGATACGATTTCATCTTTGCCTCGCATGTGATCGAACATGTCACCGACATCGTTCGTTTCCTCCAAGACTGCGAAACACTGCTGAAACCCGGGGGACGGCTTGTGCTGGCGGTACCAGACAAGCGCTTTTGCTTCGATGCGCTACGGCCGCTGTCCACTGTCGGTCAGACGCTGCAGGCCCATGCGGAAAAGCGCAAACGCCACACGCCGGGAATTCTGTTTGACCAGGTTTCGTATGTTTGCACCAAGGCCAAACAGACCGTCTGGCTCGAGCCGACCTTTGACGATGTCGCCTTCCTGCAAAGCGACGAAGAGGCAAAAAGCATGTTCGAAGCCGTTCAGGTAGACACGGCCTATTACGATGCTCACGCGTGGCAGTTCACGCCGGCCTCGTTCCGATTTCTGATCAAGAAACTTCGTTCGCTCGGATACATCAAGTCGGGGGAACTTGCGTTTCACAAGAATGAACCGGGTCAGTTACACCTGCATGAGTTTTATATCAGTCTCTCGAAGAACGCCCCTGTCCTGCATGATTCCGATGTCGATCTGCTCAAGGAGGCGGAGCGGGAGCTGCGCGAAGTTGCCGTAAGCCGGGATGAGCTAAGCTTGCAGATCGCGGCCGCACACCAACAAATCCAGAGTCTCATTGCAACGAACCAGGCCCTGCTGAAATCGACATCCTGGAAGATAACCGCCCCGCTACGCTATGTCAGATCGGTGTTCCTGTAGCACCACGCACGCCATGCAGGCTCACCCTCAATGCAGCGTCGGATCACCGGCCAGCAGGCTGCGCGGCCCGGTCGTTTCGAAACTGACCTGGTCGCGGCCGTTGGACTTGGCCTTGTAGAGGTGCCGGTCGGCCGTCAGGAACATGTCGGCATAGGTGGTGGGTCCGCTGAAGGCGACGCCACCGATGCTCACCGAGAGCGGACAGGGCCGTCCATCCGGGGCAAACTCGACCTCGCGGATGCGCCGCCGGATCCCCTCGGCAACCAGCCAGGACTGCGACGGGTCGGCGCCAGGCAGGAAGATGGCGAACTCCTCGCCGCCGATGCGCCCGACGATGTCGGCGCCGCGCAGCTGGGCCTTGATCGTCTGCGCGATCAGCTTGAGCGCCTGATCGCCGCAATCGTGGCCCAATCGATCGTTGATGGTCTTGAAATGATCGGCGTCGACGATCAACAGGGCGCCGGCATCGACGACGGCCTGGCTGCGCGCCTGTTCGAGATAGGCCTCCACCAGCATTGAAAACGCGCCGCGGTTGAACACCGCGGTCAGGCTGTCGGTCGCCGCGACGATGCTCAGATTCTTCTGGGCGATCGCCAGCTGGCGCATCTTGTACATCAGGAAAGAGAAGAACGATCCACCCAGCACGAGCGGCAGCAACAGGTCGGTGAGCTGCGCCCAGCGCAACGCTTCGGGCGACAGCGACGGAAAATTGTAGGAATCGACAAGGAAGGCCGCCGCGATACAGATCGCCGTGCCGACAACCGTGACTGCTATGACCCTGCCCAAGCTCGTGGGCGAAAGATCGACCCGCATGCCATTTCTCCCACTGTGTTCGCCATTTTGCAGCGGGAACACAAATGAAACCCTAAAATCTTACCTGCAATTCGAATGTGGTTAACCAGAACAATTCCAGGAAAGTGTGAGCAGCTTTCCCGGGAGAAGCGCGTGGGCGCTTTCCCTGAGAATTACCAAGACAAAGGGATAGCGCGTTTCATCGTTTCCGTTAAACGATAAAACGCTCCGGCAATCGAAAGGCGCGATCGGTTGCCTTGTGAGTGGCGACAAAAAGCCCGCCACTTGCGCGGCGGGCTTTCCGACTGGCCGGAGGCTTCTCGTCAGCGCATGTCCCTCGGGAAGTCTGGGCCATGCGGTAGGAGAGTGCCGTAAAGCCTCACGGCTGGCTCGACACTCCCGGCGAAACCTGTCTCAGCGACGCGAGATCATAAGGCATAGCTGCCGCAGATCGCTGTCGTAGGTGCCCTCGCTGGCGAGCACATCGACGCAGCGCTTCTTCATACGTGTCAGCTGGCTGTTCGACATGCTGGCGACGACACCGGGTGTCCCAGGGGTGCCTGGTGTTCCAGGAGTTCCTGGAGTGCCGGGGGTACCGGGCGTACCGGGCGTGCCCGGCGTTCCGCCAATGCCGACGCCGACACCGACGTTGATGCCGCTGCCGACGTTGACGCCGACACCGGCATTGATACCTCCGCTGCCGCCGACCGTGGCCCCAACACCGGCCTTGATGCCACCGGCTCCGCCGACCGTCGCGCCAGCGCCGGCCTTGATGCCGCTGCTACCGCCGACTGAGGCGCCGAGGCCCGCAGTAACGCCGCTATTGCCGCCGACCGTTGCGCCAGCACCCGCCTTGATACCGCCGCTGCCGCCAACCGAGGCGCCGGCACCGGCCTTGACCCCGCCGCTGCCGCCGATCGAAGCGCCAACACCGGCATTGATGCCGCCAGCACCGCCGATAGATGCGCCGACACCGACGCCAATTCCGCCGCCTGCATTCGCGGGAGCGGCAAAAATAACGATAATTGCACCCGCCGCCAGTGTTCTAGCGATTTTCCGAGTGATATTAACCATGACACTCTCCTTGTTGCCGTTCTGCTTTGTGCATTGCAACATGCCAGCAAACCAAAGCAGACATATGCTTATGCACTCACAGCTACGCACGAGTCTTCCTTATAGTTTCTTTATTTTTTCCAAGAATAAGGATTGTAGTTCTCAAGGCGTGCACTGGTCTGCTAAAAAAAAATATGTTTTTGCTTCAACATTTAAACTCTGTTTAATTCTCTAAACAGAAATTCCACCGGAGTTGGAGCGGGTTGTGGCTGCGGCGGCCTGGAGCCGAAGGCCCACAAAAGGCGGGCCACCGACAGCCCAGCCACCTGGCCCCGTCACCGGGCAGCGTTGTGCCGAGAGGGTCCTCACAACCCGGCTGGAATTCAGAGCTGGCGTCGGGGATGGATGGTCGGCGCAAATGTACCGGTAACGCTCCCGTGCGTTTAAACGGGAAGCGCAGTCAGGAGATCAGGCGTAGGCGCGGCCTTCGTCGGTGCGTTGGAAAAAGGCTAGGTCGAGCTGCACCGAAGGCCGGCCGAGAATGGTCAGGATGGCGTGCGCCTGGCCGCGGTGATGGGTCTGGTGGTTGAAGACGTGTCCCAGCGCCGGCGCCAGCCGCTGCGAGACGGTGCGCATGTCGGAAACGGTCATGTAGGAGAAGCGGCCGGACAAAGCCTTTTCGGTCAAACCGCCGACCCAGTCGACGATCCGCCTGTCCTCGGCCTCACGCGCCAGCTTCAAGCCAGGCAACGCGCGGTGCAGGATGGCGTCGAGTTTTGCCGGCGCGTCGCCCTCGCCGGTGAAGCGTTTCATCCAGATGCGGTCGGTGGCCAGCAGATGGTTGAGCGTGCCCATCATCGAGCCGAAAAATGCGCCGACATCGCGGTTGAACTCTTCTTCGTCAAGTGCGGCGACGGCATCGTAGATGCGGCCATTGGCCCATTGATTGTAGGCCGCGAACATCATGAAATGCTGTTTCATCTTTTTCCCGCCGACGAGTTCCGCTTCAGCCGCAGGCGCCTAATTAGACCGCGAGGACGCAGCCGCCAATGACCATTCTGTTCTATGAACTCGCCGGACACGACGCGACCCGTCCGTTCAGCCCGCCTTGCTGGAAGGAGGCGGCGGCCGCAGCTTAGGGAATAGGCAGTAGGCAATAGGGTCTGAGGGCTGTACTGCCTACTGCCTACTGCCTACTGCCTACTGCCTACTGCCTACTGCCTACTGCCTACTGCCTACTGCCTCTTCCCCACACAAGTCTCCTGATCGCCATGCCACCACCCCCCGATTTCACCGATGATTTTCGCGCCGGGCTGGTCACGTTGCTGCGCTGGCGCCGGGATGTGCGGCGCTTCGAGCGGACGGCTTTGCCCGAGGGTACGCTGGAGCGGCTGCTGGAGCTTGCCAGCATCGCGCCGTCCGTCGGTCTCAGCCAGCCGTGGCGCTTCGTGGTGGTCGAGAGCGCCGAGCGGCGGGGCGCGGTGAGAGACTGTTTCGAGCGGTGCAATGCCGAAGCTCTTGAATGCTTTTCAGGCGAGCGCGCCGCTCTCTATGCCCGGCTGAAGCTCGCCGGTCTCAATGAAGCGCCCTGCCAGTTCGCGGTTTTCGCCGACCGCACGACGCAACAGGGCCATGGGCTCGGCCGCATGACGATGCCGGCAACCATCGACTATTCGGCCGTCATGGCGGTGCACACGCTGTGGCTGGCGGCGCGGGCGGAAGGCATCGGCATGGGCTGGGTGTCGATCCTCGACGCCGCCGAGATGGCCGCAATCCTGGACACCCCGCCTGAGTGGACGCTGATCGGCTATTTCTGCCTCGGCTATGCCAGCGAGGAGCATGATCTGCCGACACTGGAACGCGAAGGCTGGGAGCGGCGGCGGCAGCCGGTGGTGATCAGGCGGTAAAGCTGCCCATCACTTCGTCTCTTCCTTGGCGATGAGCTTGACGCAGATCGGGTCGCCCTTCGGCATCGGAGTGCACTGCCATCCAGGCCCGAAACCGAAATTCGTATCTGTGCGGCGACCCGAAAAGAGCAGCAGAACAAGGCCCACGGCAGCCAAGATGCCGATAATCCAAAGGCTCCCTTTTATGTCGCCCGGTCTGAGGTGGAGGTGGGGCCAGCGCGTCCCGTCAAACATGGTCCGATGTCTTTCCGTTCCGCTGATTTCCGTTCGAAACCGTGCGTGCCTGCGCAATCACCATTTTCCCGCAAGCCTTGCCTTTGACCAGAGCGTTGCGAACAGCCATGCTGGCGGTCGCGGCCGAATAACGCTGCCGGGGCGCGTCCCCTTGGCAATGGGCCGGGCGGCTTGTATAGAGCCCGCCACTCCACATTCCGATCTCAAGACTTTCCATCTCAAGACAAGGACGACCCCATGGCGCTCGAACGCACCTTTTCCATGATCAAGCCGGACGCGACCCGGCGCAATCTTACCGGCGCCATCACCAGGATGCTGGAAGAGGCCGGCCTGCGCGTCGTCGCCTCACGTCGCGTGTGGATGAGCCGCCGCGAGGCCGAAGGCTTTTACGCCGTCCACAAGGATCGTCCGTTCTTCGGCGAACTGGTGGAATTCATGTCGTCGGCGCCGACCATCGTGCAAGTTCTGGAAGGCGAAAACGCCATTGCCAGGAACCGCGAAGTTATGGGCGCGACCAACCCCGCCAACGCCGCCGAAGGCACCATCCGCAAGGTGCACGCGCTGTCGATCGGCGAGAATTCCGTGCACGGCTCCGACGCGCCGGAAACCGCCGCGCAGGAGATCAAGTACTGGTTCTCCGACACCGAGATCGTCGGCTGAGCCGACGCGAACCAATGTATGCAAGAGGCCGGCACTTCGCCGGCCTTTTTCTTTGGTCAGGTCCCGGCTTCGGCTTCATGCCGCTTTCAACGGATGAGCGGCGTGTCCCAGAGGTCGCCGAGCAGCGTTTTCAGCTCCGTGAAACGCTTCTCGCCCAGTTCCTCGGCCCATTCCCGTTCGACGTCGAGCAGGATGTCGGCCATCTTCTGGTATGCGGCGCGCCCGCGGTCGGTGAAGTGGACGACGGTCCCGCCGCTCTCATCGGGTGCCGCCGAGCGAGTAATATAACCCATCGCTTCCAGCGTCTTCAGCAGTTGATTCATGGCCTGCTTGCTCATCGCGGCGCGCTCGGCGAGCGCGCTCGGCCGAAGGCCATCCGGGCCGGGATATTGGATCACCGCCATATGCGGCGGGCTGAGGTCCTCGAAACCCGACGCCCTGAGATCCCTGATCAGCTTGCGGTGAATGGCCATGGCCGGAACGCGCAGCAGTGCACCGATCAGCGGTGGCTTCTTTGGCGGTGCTTCCGCGGATAATGGCATTGACACTCTGGTAAATTGAGTTTACTCATTTCGGTAAATTCAATTTACCACGTGGGAGGATGAAATGCTAGACAGAGCTAGCCAGATCAGCGTCAATCCGGCCGACGAGACAATCAGCCATGGCGGCCTTGCCGTGCGCTTCCTGCTTACCGGCGACCAGTCGAACGGCAGCATCGCCGCCTTCGAACTGACGGTCGCCGGCTCGCAGCGCCTGCCCGCCCCGGCGCACAGCCACGATCACTATGAAGAGACGATGTACGGGATCGAAGGCGTGCTGATGCTGACCGTCGACGGACACCGGCACGATATCGGGCCGGGCCAGGCGCTGTGCATTCCGCGCGGCGCGGTCCATCGCTTCGACAACGACATTGCCGCGACCGCCAAGGTGCTGTGCGTGGTGACACCGGCGGCGATCGGCCCGGAATATTTTCGCGAGGCCTTCGCCATCTTCAGCACTGGCGGCCCGCCAGACCGCACCAGGCTGATGGACCTGATGCGCCGGTTCGGCCTGACGCCGGCGCCGCCGCCGCCGCAGTCTTGATTCTTAGCTCGCTGCGTTGAAGCGCAAGATATCGTGGCCGTCCTTGTCGGCGATGATCAGCTTGCCGCCATCGACACGGTATGACGCCGCCTTGGCGAGCGCCTCGAACAGCGCCTTTTCCTCGGCCATGATCTCCGGCGCGCAGGCCTTGTAGGTCGAGCCGATGTCGCTGATGACGATGGTCTCGCCATCGACCTTGGCGGTGGCGAAATAGGCGTTGCACGGGCCGCTGCCGCCCGCCTTGCCGGCTTCGCTGACCCGGAACGTCGCCTGCGGCTCCGAAATCACGCCGATACCGTCGATATATTCGACTAGCCAGCTCTGGCCGAACAGCGAGGCCGAGGTCGGCTTGTCGCTCGGCGCCACCATTTTCAGCACAATGGCCTGCGGCGCCTCGCTGAGCGGATCGACCTGATAGCGCGAGTCCGTGACGAACAGCAGCTTGTCGTCGGCGGTGATGCGCGCCTGCAGCGCATAGGTCATGTTGGGCCGGATCACCGTTGGATCGAAGCTGATCTCGAACTTGATCGGCACCTGGCCGGCCGGCGCTACCTTGCGCTCGCCGACAATGGCGGCCGGCGCATCGGCCAGCGATACATCGGCAAGTTGAACCGACAGCACGGCGTTGGGCGGCAGCGCGATGCGCTCGCGATACATCACCTCGCCCTTCAGGGTTTTCTCGGCGGCGACGGAAGGCTCGGGAACGGCCAGAACGCCGATAACCAGCGGCACAAAACCGAAGACGAAGAATTCGGCGATCCTGTCCAGCATGCCCTTGCTCCCTTTTTGCCGATGCGATTTGGCCAAGGGAATGCGGTCAATACATGGCTGCGCCGAGATTTATTCGGGCCGCGCCTTCCAGCGCGCCGCAGCCTGGTCGTCGGCGTCCTTGGCCTCGACCCAGCCGCCATCGGTGCCGTCCACGCGGTGCTCCTTCTTCCAGAAGGGTGCACGCGATTTCAGGAAATCCATCAGGAAATTGGCCGCTTCGAACGCCGCCTGCCGGTGCGAGGACGCCGCCACCACCAGCACGATGTTTTCGCCCGATGCGATCTTGCCGTGGCGATGGATGACGGTCAGGCCTTGCAACGGCCAGCGCTGAAGCGCCTCGCCGGCGATCCGGCTGATTTCGGCCTCGGCCATGCCTGGATAGTGCTCGAGTTCCAGCGCCGACAGCTGGCCCTGCTCGTCGCGGCAAAGTCCTGAGAAGGACACCACGGCGCCGATGTCGGCGCGACCCCCGGTCAGTTTCGCGATCTCGGCGGCAACGTCGAAATCGTCGCGCTGGATGCGCACCGTCGGCGCGCCGGACATGGTGTCAGCCCCCGGTCATCGGCGGAAACAGCGCGATCTCGCGCGCGCCGGCTATCTTCTCGCGATGCTCGACATGTTCCTGGTTGATGGCGACGCGGATCACATCAGGATATTGCAGCGCGTGCTCATATTCCTCGCCACGCGATTTCAGCCAGCGCAGGAGGTCGGCCACCGTCTCGATACCGGCGGGCAGTTCGACATCCTCTTCCGGCTTGCCGATCCGTTCGCGCACCCAGGCGAAATAAATGAGCCGGGTGATCATCTCACTCGTCCATGATGTGCTTGAGGCCGGCGCGGAAATAGTCGTAGCCGGTGTAGAGCGTGACGAGGGCTGCGATCCACAGCAGCACCAGTCCGGTCTGCGTGGTCAGCGGGAAGATCTTGTCGCCGGCAGGCCCAGCCAGCAGGAAGGCGATGGCGACCATCTGGATGGCGGTCTTCCATTTGGCGAGCTGCGTCACCGGCACCGAGACTTTCAATGCCGCCAAATATTCGCGCAGCCCCGAAACCAGGATTTCGCGGCACAGGATGATGATTGCCGCCCACAACGACCAGCCTGCGATGCCGGCATGGCGGTCGGTGTCGGCGGCGAGCAGCAGCAGGCAGGTGGCGACCAGCAGTTTATCGGCGATCGGATCCAGCATCTTGCCGATGTTGGACGTCTGCTGCCAGGCGCGCGCCAGATAGCCGTCGAGATAGTCGGTGATCGAAGCCAGCAGGAAGATGATCAACGCCGACCAGCGGGCGAAGTCGCTCGATTTCAGATGCCCCTCGAGAAAAAAGCACAGCACCACCAGCGGCACCGCGACGATGCGGGCATAGGTAAGCATATTAGGCAGGTTGAACGCGCGCTTGGCCATATCTCAGGGACTCTTTCTGCCTGCGTACTCAAATCAGAACCGGATGTAGGGGGTCAACAGGCGAGATTCGATTGGCCAGACGAAAATAGCGCGCGATTGCCGGGATTCGAGTGGCCTGCGAGAAAAGAACGGCTGCTGCCATTTGATCGGGACAGCGGCGTCACCGGCGCTCAGCTCTCATGGAAATGATTGTAGACGAGCTTGGCGACCTGCTCTGAAATACCGTCGACCTTGACCAGATCCTCGACTGCCGCGCGGCTGACCGCCTTCGCAGTGCCGAAGGCCAGCAGCAGCGCGCGCTTGCGGCCGGGACCGATGCCGGCGATCTCGTCGAGCGGGCTCTTGACCAATTCCTTCTTGCGCCGCGCGCGGTGCGAACCGATGGCGAAGCGATGCACCTCGTCGCGCAGCCGCTGGACGAAATAGAGCACGGGATCGCGGACGGGCAGCGAAAACGAGTCCCTGCCTCTGACGAAGAAACGCTCGCGGCCGGCATCGCGGTCCTGGCCCTTGGCGATGCCGATGGCCGCCACGCGATCCTCGATGCCGAGGTCGGCGAGGATCTTGCGCACCGCGCTCATCTGGCCCTGGCCGCCATCGATCAGGATGACGTCGGGCCAGGCCGGGAAGCTGCCGGAGATGTCTTCTTCGATGTCGTCGCCTGCTCCACCGGCTGCCGCGTCGTCGGGAACGACATCGCCATGTTCCTTCAGCAGCCGCGAAAAGCGCCGTTCCATCACCTCGCGCATCATGCCGAAATCGTCACCGGGCGTGATCTCGGTCGAGCGGATGTTGAATTTGCGGTACTGGTTCTTCACAAACCCTTCCGGCCCGGCGACGACCATGGCGCCAACGGCGTTGGTGCCCATAATATGCGAATTGTCATAGACCTCGATGCGCACCGGCGGCTTCGGCAGGCCGAAGGTCTCGGCAAAGCCGGCGAGTAGCCGGCCTTGCGTGGAGGTTTCGGCCAGCCGGCGGCCGAGCGCCTCGCGGGCATTCTGCAGCGCGTTGTCGGTCAAATCCTTCTTCTCGCCGCGCTGCGGCACCGAGATCGACACTTTACGGCCGGCGCGGGTGGACAGCGCTTCGGCCAGCAGTTCCTGATCCTGGACGCCTCGCGACAGCAGAATGTTCCGTGGCGTCGGCTTGTCGTCATAGAACTGCGCCAGGAACGAGCCCAGCACTTCCGCCCCCTCCAGTGCCGGATCGGCCTTGGGGAAATAGGCGCGGTTGCCCCAGTTCTGGCCGGTGCGGAAGAAAAACACCTGGATACAGACCTGGCCGCCCTCCTGATGGATGGCAAAGACATCGGCCTCGTCGACCGTGGCCGGGTTGATGCCCTGATGGCTCTGCACATGGGACAGTGCAGCCAACCGGTCGCGATAAACGGCGGCGCGCTCGAAATCGAGCTCCTGCGAGGCCTGCTGCATGGCGGCAGAGATTTCGGTCTTCACCTTCTGGCTGCGGCCGGACAGAAAATCCTTCGCCTCGCTGACCAGCTCGGCATAGTCGCCATGCGAGATTTCGCCGGTGCAGGGACCGGCACAGCGCTTGATCTGGTAGAGCAGGCACGGCCGGGTGCGGTTTTCGTAAAAGGAGTTGGTGCAGCTCCTGAGCAGGAACGCGCGCTGCAGCGAATTGATGGTGCGCCCGACCGCGCCGGCCGACGCAAAAGGTCCGAAATAGTCGCCCTTGCGCGAGCGCGCACCGCGATGCTTGTAGATGCCGGGCGAGACGTGATCGCCGGTCAACAGGATGTAAGGGAACGACTTGTCGTCCCGCATCAGCACATTGAAACGCGGCCGCAAGCGCTTGATGAGATTGGCCTCGAGCAGCAGCGCTTCGATTTCGGTGCGGGTGACGACGAACTCCATCGTCGATGTCTCGCGCACCATGCGGCCGATGCGGGCGGTGTGGAACCGGCCTTGCGCGTAGTTGGTCACCCGCTTCTTCAGGCTGCGCGCCTTGCCGACATAAAGCACGTCGCCGGCAGCGTTCATCATGCGGTAGACGCCGGGCGCATTGGGCAGCCGCTTGACCAATGTCTGGATGACCTCGGCGCCGACCATGCCGTCGGCGTCGCCGGCATGCGGCGCCCAGTCTATCGCTGTGAAGGCGACATCGGGCCCGGTGGCCTCGGGCTCGACGATCTCCTCGACCGCTTCATCCTCAAGCTCGATGTCAGGCGGCATATCGTCGGCGGCGCCGGCGCGCGTCTTGTGTTTCTGGTCTGCGGGACTCATTCCACCATGCCTGTCACATCCGGCGTCTGCCATGCAAGATGCTGGCCGCCGTCGAGCGCGATCATCTGGCCGGTCACCGAGCGCGCCTCCCAGAGATAGCGGATGGTGGCGCCGAATTCGGCCAATTGCGGGCCGCGCTTCAGAATCAGGCCATCGACCTGCTTTTGGAAATCATCATCGTCCTGGCGCGCATTCTTCAGCGCCGGACCGGGACCGATGGCGTTGACGCGGATGCGCGGACCGAGCGCCTGTGCCAGCATTTCGGTCTGCGTCCACAGGGCCGACTTCGACAGCGCATAGGAGAAATAGCGCGGCGTCGGCCGCCAGACGCGCTGGTCGATGATGTTGACGATCAGCCCCTCCTGCCCTTGCGGCAAGGCGCGGGCGAAGTTTTGCGCCAACAGCGCCGGCGTCTTCACATGGATGGCGAAGTGAAGGTCCCATGCCGCCCAGTCGAAGTCCTCGACGCTATCGTCGACGAACAGCGACGCATTGTTGACAAGAAGCGTGACCGGGCCGAGCGCTGCCGCGGCGCGGCCGACGAGATCGCCAACCGCATCCATGTCGGTCAGATCGGCGGCTACCGCGCCGGCGCGGCCGCCTCCGTCCCTGATGTTCGCAGCCAGCGCGTCGGCCTCGGCGGTCGAGCGGTTGGCGTGGATGGCGACGGCAAAACCGTGCGCGGCCAGATCCTCGACGATCGCCTTGCCGATCCGCTTCCCCCCGCCCGTCACCAGCGCCGTTCCGGCGGCTTCGATCATCTGTCAATCCTCAATCTGCGCCTCAATTCGGCTGGCGGCACATTGTGACGCGTCCAGGGGTTAAATGCCGTTTCCACCTGGGGCAGGAATGTGGCGAAACGGCTTTTTCGCCGCCGGCACCGCCCCGGATTCGGGTCGGCAGGACCGCAATATAGGACGCTGAACCCGTTGCACCAAGCCGAGTGCAGTGCAGCATCGCCTGCGTACTGACATTTCGCTGTTGCGAAGATGCAACGTCAAGCTTCGGCCTCATTCGTGCCGGGGAATGACCCATTTTCAGGTTCGCTGCCGCCGCATTTTGACACGACATTCGGAACCGTTGAGTGCCAGATCCGTTTCACCCCCCGGACGGGTTGATGGCGCTCAGGACAAACAAGCCTACGTGTCTTGTGGCTTAAGGAGTAAACAACAATGCAAACCAATCTCAAATTCGCGCCGCTCGCGGTTGCGCTCGGGCTCTTCGCCCTCAGCGGTACCGCTTTTGCTGCCGATGTCGTCTCGGAAGAGCCCCCGGCGCCGGCCCCGATCGCCGAGCTCCCCGTCGCTTCCTGGGCCGGCCCGTATGCCGGTCTCAGCGCCGGCTACGGCTTCAGCGGTCATGCCAAAGTCCAGGACGGCGGCCCCGACATCAAGACCAAGGGCTTTGTCGGCGGCGTTTTCGGCGGCTACCAGTGGCAGCAGGAAAACTTCGTGTACGGTGCTGAAGCCGATCTCGGCTACAATGGCGTCAAGGGTGACAGCGGCGGCGTCAATTCCAAGGGCGGCTTCGAAGGCTCTCTGCGCGCCCGTCTGGGTTACGCCGTGACCCCGGAAATCCTGCTCTACGGCACCGGCGGCGGCGCCCTGAAGAACCAGAAGGTCTCGGTCCCCGGCGACAGCGACAGCAACACCATGCTCGGCTGGACGGCCGGCGTCGGCACCGACATCAAGATCACCGACAATGTGTTCGGCCGTGTCGAGTACCGCTACACCGACTTCGGTTCCAAGAGCTTCGACAGTGTCGGCACCAAGGTCAAAGAGAGCGACAACCGCGTCACCTTCGGCGTCGGTATGAAGTTCTAACTGTCGTTCAAGCCACGACACAAGAAAGCCGGGCCTCGCGCCCGGCTTTTTTTGTTTCGCCCGTCAGGCCGGCACAGCCACCTTCAGCCCCGGAAACTTCTCATCGAAACGCGCTGCCCAGCGGGTCAGGCGGCCGCGGCCCTTTTCCCATTTGCCGGCGAAGCGCAGAGAGAGGTAGCCGAGGCAGGCACGCAACGCCAGCTGGCCAAGCGTGATCTTCTTCGGCAGCTTCGGCGGATTGGCGTTGAGGAAATCGAGTGCGGCGGTGATCTTGGTCCACTGGCGATCGAGCCAGGGTTGATAGACCATCTCCTCCGGACGCGTGCGCCGCTCATAGACCATCGACAGCGCGCAGTCGCATATGCCGTCGGCCAGCGCCTCCAGCACTTCGGCCTCGAGGCGCTTGTCGGCATTGCGCGGCAACAACAGGCTCTTGGAAGCGCGGTTGAGATGCTGGGTGATGGCGCGGCTGTCGTGGATCGAGCGGCCGTCGTCGAGCACCAGCACCGGAATCTTGCCGAGAGGATTGGCTGACATCAGTTCAGCAGGCTTGTCCTCGGTCTTGACCGGCACCAGCTCGACGGCAATGCCGGCATGGAGTGCTGCCATGCGCACCTTGGAACTGTAGGGGGATGAGGACGCGTAGAGCAGCTTCGGCATGATCGGTTCCCTGTTTTCGGACGGCCAGTGCATGTCGCTCAACAATGCGGCTCCGGTCTTGAGAACGACGCGCGTAAAACAAAGGTCTAGAGCGCGTCGCCTGAACCCCATCGGATGCGACCGCCTTAGTGTTGGCCGATCTTCCCTGAGGGAGCAACTGCCAGAAGGGCAAAACCAGGCGGCCAATCCGCCGACAATGAAATCGCCAATGCATGTCTCACAGAAGTGGCGTCAATTTCGAGAGAACGACATGCATCAAAACAAGACCTAAATCACAACAAAAAAGCTCCCGGGAATCTGCCAGTCGGCAAAGTTCCCGGGAGCTTTGAGATGGTCCGCTGTTACTTCTTCTTGGCGGCTGGCTTTTTGGCCGGTGCAGCCTTCTTCACAGCTGCCGTCGACTTGGCGGCGGCGGCCTTCATCGGAGCCTTGGCGGCGGGTTTTGCCGCTGTCTTGGCTGCCGGCTTCTTGGCGGCGGGCTTGGCTGCTGCCTTCGCAGCAGGCTTCGCCACAGCCTTGGCGGCCGGCTTCTTGGCGGCGGGTTTCGCTGCTGCCTTGGCGGCGGGTTTTGCAACTGCCTTAGCTGCCGGCTTTGCCGCTGCCTTGGCGGCCGGCTTTGCCGCTGCCTTCGGTGCTGCCTTCTTTACTGCTGCAGGTTTCGCGGCAGCTTTCGGTGCCGCTTTCTTTGCCGGCGCTTTCGCCGCCGGCGCCTTCGTCGTGGTCTTTGCCATGCGATGCCCCTTGCGTTTGTGCCGATGGCCGTGAGTGACCCGGCGAGCTAATGCATATCTGACTCGTGCGTATCTAGCCAGCGAAGCATTACATAGAATTTTGCAGATTAAGTTTCGGTTACGCTGAGAGCATGATCGCAATGATCGGCACAGAAATCGGCAAAGAATCTTCCCGCTTCGCAGCGAACTATTGCGAGAGAAATCTCTGATATCGCGACTCACACGATCTTCTCGTCAAGCTCACATTCTCTTGCAACGCCGTCGATCTCACGCGGTCATCGGCGGCCTATCGGATGGCAACAATCATCGCACAGCAGAGGCTGATCTTGCTTCATCCCAACGGTTGCAGGAACAGCACTAAACTAGACGCGAGCTTTTTACTCGTATATCGAAAGTGGTTGGATGGAAGCCAGGAAAGACAGCACTTGAAGGGACAGCCTGTTGTGTCGGAGTTTCCCAGACGAGAAGGGAGATCGCCAGCTTCGGCGCAAGAGATGCCTAACGGAAATGGGAAACGAAGATCGGGGAATCCTCCTCCCGGGAAGCCGCGATCCCTTGGACGCCACGGGGTGCAGGCCCCTAAGCGCCAACCGCTCGCGCACCTGCAGCCGGCGCGAAGGCTCGGCGTGGTGGAGGTGGACGGCAAACGTATCCCACGGCGGCGCAATGCCGATCTGCATCAGGATCCGCCCGATCTCGCCGCGGTGATAGCCGCCATGCGTGACGACATGTGTCAGCATTTCCTGGCGTGACATCATCGCCCTGTCGCCGTCGGTGAAGGTGAAAGCCACAGGCTCTGACATGAGCTTTGGCGAGACGGCTTCGATATAGTCGAGATACCAACGATCCATCGCAGCGACATCAGCGCTCAATTCATCGAGTGCCGGTGTGTCCTCGGTGTTGTTGGACGCATAGCCATGACGCGTGCCGGAAAGATGCGCGGCGAATATCTTCGATACGACAAGGTTGTGGTTGATGAGACGGGTCGCCGTGTGGCTCTGATCGATATGCTCCTGCTGGTCGAGGCCCGCAAGCTTCTCCAGCAATTCACCGTTCGCCCAGGCTTGATAAACGAAGAGGCTGCGGAGCAAATCCAGCGCGTCCATGGTCTATATCCTTTGCAAAAAATGTGAGTATGTTATCTATATTCTTGGCTGCTGGAGCAGACATGTCTACTCGCATTGCAAAGCCGCGCTCACGCATGCGCAAGCAGCCGCGCCAGGCGCGTTCGAGAGCGACGGTCGAGGCGCTCATCGAAGCCGGTGCTCATGTTCTGAGCGCGCTCGGCTGGGCCGGCTTCACCACCAACAAGGTGGCCGATGCGGCCGGCGTCAGCATCGGCTCGCTCTATCAATATTTTCCCGACAAGCTGTCGCTGGTCGAAGCAATTCGCCGGCGACATTTCGATCAGGTGCTGTCGGTGATCGCCGAATCAGCAGAAGGCGACAAGCCGCTCAAGCGATTCGCGCAGGAGCTGGTGCGCGGCATGATCGATGCGCACAGCATCCATCCGACGCTGCATCAGGTGCTGCTCGACGAGGCGCCGGGCGATCGCGGCTCACGCGCCGCCCATGCCTCGTTCCAGTCGCGCTATCTGGATCACTACACGGCGGCGGTGGCGCAATATCGCAGGCGCAGAAAGGACAATGAGACCGTGGCCCGGGTGCTGTCCTCAGCGGTCGAGGGCGTCATCCACAATGCCGCGCGGCGAGACATGCTCGACGCGCCGGAACTGCAGAAGCAGTTGGTCGAGCTGATCTGCGCTTACGTATCTGGTGGGAAGGCGGTGTGAGGCAGCGGCAGCAGTTCGGAGATTGGCGAATCCGGAGCGACATCAGATCTCCCCCTTGCGGGGAGATGGCAGGTTCAACGGCGGTTCTTATCCGACCTTAGCGCAGGACGCGGCAGCGGCCGTTGTAGACCATCCAGCGGTCGAAGCCCGAGACGCAGAATTCGACATTGTCGCCGATCGAGGCAAAACCCTGGCCTTCCTCGATCAAGTACCAGATGGTGCGGGCGCGGCCATCGGAAAGGCTGACGGTGGCGCCGCAATAGCGGCGGCCGATCGGCCATTCTTCGCTGGCCGGGAGATAGCGATGCTGGTGGATGCGTTGAAAATCGGTGATCGAAACATCCGGCAGATGCGGCACGTGATGCACCTGGTAGGAGAAGCGGCTGGAGATCTTGCTTAGCACCCATGCCTCGCCGCAAACGCCGCTGTCCTCGTCGGAATAGACGGAAAGGTCGGCGGCCTGTGCTGGCTGGCCAAGGGGTGCGGCCAGCGGCGTGCAAAGCGAAATCAGGGCAGCAAGAGCGGATTTGGCAAAGCGAGTCATGGCAGCCTCTCAAAGGTCGACTGCGCCCACTTTGCGGATTCGGCGGCGCGCGGTCAAGCGGTCGCCCTGACGATGGTTTCCCGCTCCGCAACCGGTTTTGCCGGTGCGAAGCTGCGAAACCACGTCCTGACCTTCGAAAAAGCTCGCCTTGCCCATTAGGAAAAGCGGCCTGCCCATGGCCGGCGGGCCGCCGAAACCCGGTTCAGCCTTGCTTGGCGTCGCCCTGCGGTATGGCGGCCGGGTCCATCCACATCGCTTCCCAGACGTGGCCGTCAGGATCGGCCAGGCTGCGATTGTACATGAAGCCATAATCCTGCTGGGCGTTGATGTCGGCGGCGCCGCCATTTTTCGCCGCCGCCTCGTTCATCGCATCGACCGCCGCGCGGCTGTCGCAGGACACGGCAAGCATGACCTCGCTCGAGGTGGCCGGCGGGATGGGGCGATCGGTGAACTGACGCCATTTGGCATGGGTGAGCAGCATGACGTTGATCGTTTCGCTCAGCACCATGCAGGCTGCGGTGTCGTCGGTGAAGTGCGGGTTGTTGTCGAAACCGAGAGCTTTGTAGAAGGCCATCGACGCAGCGAGGTCGGCGACGGGCAAGTTGACGAAGATCATACGGGGCATAGCGTCTCCTTGACAGTACACAGTTGAAACCGGACCGGCGTTGCGCCGGACCATCCTCCGATGCCTTCTCTCAACGCACCGGTTTTGCTTTGCCGCGCACCCTCTCGGTCTGCGCCTTCTGCATCGCTTCGACCTCTTGATAAGCCGAGCAAAAACTGCATCTCGGCCGCCGAATATTTCTCCAGCAATGCGTCGCCCGCCTCGAGGATCGGATGGTAGCAGCGCCGGACGAGTTCCTCGGTGCCCGCCGCGACCATGACCTTGCGCCTGTCATCGGGATCCGGCTGGCGGCTGACGAAGCCGCGCTTTTCCAGCCGGTCAATCAACGTCGTAACCGCCGCCGGCGTGAGATTTGTCTCCCTCGCTACGACGTTTGCCGGCCGCGGGCCGTGACTGATCGCGCCGAGACAGCGGCGCTCGGCAGCGCTCAGCACATAGATTTCGGCAACGGTCCCATCGAACGTTTCAACGGCATCCTGCCAGCGCGACATCGCGAAGCCTATCGCGTTGACCCGTTCCTTTTTTGTCGATCTTGGCTTCGATTCGAAATCTAATAATTAGACATCTATCTATCTGATTCTGGGATTAGCGTCAACGCCAAGCCGATTAGATGTGCATCTCCATGGTTTCGGTTCGTTGAACACAGCTGAGCATTCGCGGATGGCGCCACCGTCAAAACTTCTAGCGACTTTGTGTCTTTGCCGCGGGCGTCGCCCGCTGCGAAGCGTCGCTACTCCCCGGCCAGCCATTCCAGCGACCAGTGCGCCGGCTTTTCGACCGCCAGCAATCTGTGCAGGACCGGCAGCACGATGCGCAGTTCGCGCTCCAGCGTGAAGGGCGGGTTGACCACCACCATGCCGCTGCCGTCGAGGCTTGGTTCACGCGATGCCGGCCGGATCTCGAACTCGATGTCGAGCAGTTTTGGAACGCCGGATTGCTTGAGCGCCTTGCGGAAGGCGATGATCGCTTTGCGGTCCTTGATCGGATACCACAGCGCGTAGATGCCACCCGGCCAGCGCCTGTGCGCTTTCTGCATTCCGTCGACCAGGCGGTCGAATTCGCCGGCTTCTTCGAACGGCGGATCGATCAGCACCAGGCCGCGCTTTTCCTTTGGCGGCAGATGCGCGCCAAGCGCCAGCCAGCCGTCGAGTTCGATCACCCTTGTCTGGAAATCGCCGGCAAACAGCGTCTTCAGCCTGGCAGCATCTGCGTCGTGCAATTCGATCGCCGACAACCGGTCCTGCTTTCGCATGAGGTACCTGGCGATCAATGGCGAGCCCGGATATTTCTTCACCCCGCCATCGGGATTGAGCGAACGCACCGCTTCAAGATAGGGGGCAAGCAGCGCAGCCGCCGATTTTTCGATCGGGGCGTGGATGAGGCGGCCGATGCCGCCTTGCCATTCGCCGGTCTTTTGCGCTTCCGCCGACGAAAGATCGTAGCGGCCAATGCCGGCATGAGTGTCGACGACACGGAACGCCTTGTCCTTTTGCTTCAGATAGTCGAGCAGAAGGCTGAGCACGACATGCTTGACGACGTCGGCGAAATTGCCGGCGTGATAGGCGTGACGGTAGTTCATGCTGCGCTCATGTCGAGGAGCCTCTGCCCCAACGCGGCGGTGGCGGCTTCGAGTTCGGGTTCTCCGGCCGGCGACCGCCGAAAGCCAGAGTAAGCAGGAAGCCGATCAGGCCGACGGCCATCAGCCCATAGCCAACCGGCCGTGCGCGTTGATCGATCTCACCGGCGCCGGAGCGCAGTATCAGATCCACTGCGCGTATCGGGATATCGTCGGCGTCGCCCGGGCCGGCGGTGAAGAGATAGGCGCCTGGACTGACGGTTTCGATCACGCCGGCCTCGTCGCGAAAGATCTTGTCGGGCAGTTGCGGGCTGACCTGGCGCGGATTGTCGGCGTGGTTGAATTGCAGCGTCGAGGCAAGCACCGTGCGCCCGGCTGTGGCGGCAGTCAGCGTCAGCACGGTGCGCTGCTGCGAGACAATGCGCTCGGCCTTTGCCGTCAGGTCGACCAGCACTCTGACCGGCGCGTCGCCAGCTTTCAGCGTCACCGTCACAGGCCTAAACCGTCCCTGGTCGTAGACGCGCCAGGTGCCGATCTCGTGGCCGGAGAAATTGCTCATGGCCCAGGGATAGACGAAGCCAATGGCGGCGCCGGCAAGCAGTATCAGGACAAACAGAAAGCGCATTGAGGAGATCCGGGTGTTCGACAGATTGCCAATAACGCCCCGAAGGCCAAAAAGCGATGGCTGACGCAGCGGAGCCACCTTTGTGGAGTGCGTTGGCGGCACGCAAGCCATGTGGCACTTATGGCGAATGAAGCCTTCCGCAGAAGCATCGACTCGTCTTTTCCAACCGATGCCGGTGGCTCATGCCCAATAGCACCGTGCTGATCACCGGTGCCCGCGCGCCGGTGGCGCTGCACCTGGCGCGGCTGCTGCATGGCGCCGGTCGCCGGGTGATCCTGGCCGACAGCCCGGCCCGGCCGATCGCCGCAGCGAGCACGGCCTGCGCCGCCTACCATCGCCTGCCGCCGCCGCGCTTTGCCGCCGACGCCTATGCCAAGGCGGTGGAAGCGCTTGTCCGCGCGGAAGGCATCGAACTCGTTATCCCGACCTGCGAGGAAGTCTTTTATCTCGGTCGTCTCTGGCAGCACCGCGCCATGCCGGCCCGCCTCTTCGCACCCGAGATGGCGATGCTCGCCCGCGTTCACGACAAGCATGCCTTCATCCGGCTGGCGCAGAGCCTTGGGCTCGACGTGCCGGAAACGATACTGCTGCAAAGCGAGGCCGATCTCGACGGCGTTCGTGGCCAATCGCGCGAATTGGTGTTCAAACCTGTGTGGTCACGTTTTGCCCGTGACGTACTGCTGCGGCCATCGCCGGACGAACTCGACGCCGTCCGCCCCTCGCCCGCCGCTCCTTGGGTGGCGCAGCGCTACGTCGCCGGTGAAGAGATCAGCGCCTATGCGGTGGCGATCGAGGGTGAACTCAAAGCGCTGGCGCTCTACCGTTCGCTCTATCGCGCCGGCAAGGGCGCCGGCATCTGTTTCGAGCCGGTCGAGGATATCGCGGCGCGGCGCTTCGTCGAAACCTTCGTCGCCGGCGCCGGCTGGACCGGCCAGATATCCTTCGACCTGATGCGCGAGAACAACGGCAGGGTGCTGCCACTGGAGTGCAATCCGCGCGCCGTGAGCGGCCTGCACTTCTTTCGCGATCCGCGGCGCTTCGCCGACGCGGTCCTGGAGGATGGCGCCGAGGTGAAGCCCGACGTGACGGCGCCGCAGACGGTGAGGCTTGCGATGTGGATCTACGGGATGCCGGCGGCACTGCGCTCCGGTGGTCTCGGCAGCTTTCGCCAGGCGATGCACGATGCCGATGAGCTGCTCGACTGGCCGGGCGACCCCGCGCCGAAGCGGGCGCAGTGGCGCACGCTGGCCGAGATCGCCGGCACAGCACTGCGCCAGCGCATCAGCCTTCAGGCTGCGTCGACGCGCGATATCGAGTGGAATGGGCCGGAGCAGGACTAGTCGAGTTGAAGCGGAACTTCCCGTTTTCAGCTGAGTGCGTAAGTCCTGCTAAGGTTGCCTAAACGGGATTAACTGGCTTTGCGGACAATTGCAGGCCAAGCGCCTTGGTTACGCCCAGCAATGTACTGAGGCGCGGATCGCCCTTTTCGCTCAGCGCCTTGTAGAGTGCCTCTCGGGTCACGCCGGCGTCCTTCGCTATGCTTGTCATGCCGCGGGCGCGCGCGACAATGCCGAGGGCGTGCGCAATATAAGTCGCGTCCCCGGTCTCGAACGCATCAGCGAGCAGTTCGGCTTGAGACTCAGCATCATCAAGATATTCGGCGGCGTCGAATGGTGTGGTTCTGAGGGTCATATCAAACTTCCTTTGCCATTTTCCTGGCTTTTCCGATGTCCCTGTCCTGCGAGCCTTTGTCACCGCCGCAGAGCAGGATAATGACCGTGTTGCCGCGCCGGACGAAGTACACGCGGTATCCCGGACCGTAATCTACGCGCAATTCTCCTATGCCATCGAAGAACTTGGCGTCTCCCGCCAGCCCAGCCTGAACGCGGACAATCCGTTGGGTGATCTTCTTTACGGCGCGAATGTCCGTGAGCCCTCTGAGCCATTTTCGGAATTCGTCAGTGGATCGAACTTCGATCATCCGTGAACTATAATTTACAGCAGAACTGGAATCAAGTGCCGTGAATTACAGCTCGATTTGGTGCACCCGCGGCTCTGCCGCCGCCGGTGGCATCTTGCCGTCGATGATCGCCGCTATGTCGCGGCGCAGGAAATCCAGCGGGCCGATCGCCGGCTGAACCTGCGGCGATATACGGGCGTTGTCGCTGGCCGATTTCAGCACACGGCGATCCTGCTGCAGGGCAAAGGCAAAGAGCGGCCGGAAAGCAAGCGCCTTGAGTTCGCCGAACAGGCCCTGTCGCGGGCCGATCAGCCAGCCGACGCCTTCGACGGTCCGTTCGTCCGCCTGACGCAAATGGAAAGTGGTCGCCAGCGCCAAGCCGCCCTTGCCCCAATATTCGAGTTCGACGATGCCGGGATGGCGGTAGCGGCCGATGGTCCTGGCGCGCTCGCCTTCCAGCAGCCGGCTGACCAGCCCCTGTTGGCGGTCCTCGCCGGTGTAGCAGCTTTCGACCCAGCCCTTGCCGCCGGTCACCTCGACGCGCACGAGATGGCGCTTTGCGGTCAGGCCGCGCAGCACACCCTTGTGGGTGAAGTGGGTGTGAGTGGCGTCGAGAATGTTCTCGGCGGCGTCGAGCACCGTCGATCGCGCCGAGCTTCGCACCCGCTTCACGACGACATCCTTGCCTTGCATGCAATGGAGATAGGGCTCGCCCTCAGGCGTGCCTGCCGAGACGAAGACGACGCCGTCGCGCTCGATCGCGCTGTAGCGGCGGACACGGTAATGCGGGACGTCGCCGACATGGCCGGGAATGGCGGTGCAGCGCCCTTCCCCATTGTAGCGCCAGCCATGATAGGGACATTCGATCTCGCCACCGACGACCTTGCCGGTCGAGAGTTCGACCAGGCGGTGAGCGCAGCGGTCGAAGAGGGCTGCAATCCCCTGCGCCGAGCGGAACAGCACCAGTGGCGCGCCGTCGAACAGGATGCGCTTCGGCTTGGCTTTGATATCGGCAGACCGCATCACCGCCTGCCAATAGTCTTTGTCTTTCTGCTGCCGGGTGTCGCTCAAAGTTCAAATCTCCTGAGCAGGGGAATGCCGATCTTCGCGAGCACAAATTCCATGATCCGCACCGCCATGCGTTGGCGGCGCGGCAGATGGGCAGCATAGACGGCGTTGTATTCCACCGTCGCCACGGCGCCGCGCAAGCGTTTGAAGGCGGCGGCACCGGCGCTCATGTTGAAGAACAGGCTGTGCGCCATCGCATGATCCTGCGCCAGCGCCATCATCATGCGGTAAAGGCCTTCGCTCACCCGGAGGCCGGTGTCGTAGCCGACGATGGGCTGCGTCAATGTCCTGCCGTTCTGAGACAAAGCGGCGACGGCGACCAGTTCACCGCCGGGACGACGCAGGCCTGCCAGTTGCAGGATGCCGCGACGGTGCGTCTCGCCGATATAGCGGGCCGTGTAGTGCGGGTTGAGCGGCGTGTATTTGTCGAGATAGAGCATCCGGTAGAGCGCTTCGGCGCGCGCATAGTCGGCCTCGGTGAAGTCGCCATTGCCGACCTGCTCGAAAGGCGTCGTGGGCAGCCGCTTGCGGTCGCGCTTCATGTCGTTGGTCATGGCCGAACCGTCGCCTGCGAAGATGTAGATCTGCCGCGCCGCCAGCATTCGAAAACCCTCCGCCTTCAGCGCTGCGATTGTCGAGGGATCGGCGATCTCGTTCAGGGAGCGGATGAGAACAGCGCGATCGGGAAAACGCGCGGTGAGATCGTCGCGCATCGCCGCGACCGCGTTGCGATCGAGCAGCGGCACCGGATTGGTCGAATAGAGCCAGTTGTTGACCTGAACCTGATGGTCGAGGCCGCTCATCCTGACCAGCGGCGCGCACAGGCCGATCAGCATCCGCATCGTTTTTTGCAGCAAGGGCGAGGAGACGAAATTGCGGGTCTCGTCGATGGCATAGTCGATATAGGCGCTGGACGGGCAGCAGATGTAGCAGTTCGGCGCTTCGCTTCTGTCGTTCAGCGTCAGCGGAAAGGAGCGGCCGGCGATCTCGAAGGTTTCGACAGCCACTGTCAGATTGCGCACGAGGTCGCGCACCGGCACCTCGTTGAATAGCTGAACGAAGGCTTCGACCTCACGCGGGTTGTTTTCAACCTGGTCCACTTGAGCGACCGGCAATGCGGCAGGCCGATTCACGTCCTCATCCCCAGTCGGCATTCTACACGGCGCAGTTTACGGCTGGTCTCCAGCGGCAGGCTCTTGCGCAGGAGGCTGACTCTCACCGTCGCCTGGCGCGCGGCCAGTAGCGTTCGCACGGCTGCATGCGCGGCAGTGGCGGCTTCGTCGGCGAGCTCGGGCGCAAGGCTAAGTTCGATGACGTCGGCAGCGGTCTGGACCAGGCGGAAATCGTCGATGCGCCGGTCGGCCTTGAGCACCGCATTGCGTAGTATGTCGGGCGTGACGAGGAGCTGCCCGTGCGGCGAGGCGAGCCGGAAAGCGTCGTCCATGCGGCCGACGATCTCGTCCAGCGTGCGCAGCGGCGAGCCGCAGCGGCATGGCTTTTCGGACAGCCGCAGCAAGTCGTTCATCCGGTAGCGCGCCATGATCTGGGTCCGGCGGCGAAAGGCGGTGATCAGCGGCATGACCAGGCCGTCGCCGGCCGGTTCGAACTCGAAGAACACCGAATCCTCGGCCAGATGCAGCCCGCCCTGGCGGCAGGTGACGGCGAACAGCCCTTCGGTCGCCATGTAGATCTGGTCGACCTCACCACCAAAGAATGCCTCGATGACCGGCCGGTCAACCGGGTCGAGCGTTTCGGCGGCGCTGAAGACACGCTGCGGCTTGAGCCGAAAGCCCTCGGCCGCGAAGTGCCGCAGTATCTTCGGTGGCGCGATGATCACCGTCGGCGCGAAATCTTCGAGAGCGCCGCGCCAGCTCTCCGGACCGCGCGTCAGATCGAAGAAGCGCAGGTCGATACGCCGCGATTTGCGCGCGCTATCGTAGAGCCCGGTGTTTTGCGGCAGGATCACCGCAACGCGCTGCCGGCGCCAGAGCAGATCGGGCACGGCTTTGGCCAGGATGGTGCCCAGCCAGCGGTATTTTTCCGCCTCGGAAATGACGAACAGGCCACGATTGCCCGACGTGCCGGTGCTGGAGCCGACAGTCAGCTCGCCAATGCGGCTATCGCCGGCCTGCGCCTTCCAGGCCTCGGCGGCCGAGACGCCATGAATGTTGAAGCGCTCGAAATTGCCCATCAGCGTCGCCTTGTCGGTCACCGGCAGATCGCCGAGATGACGCGGCGTCTTGCCGTAGAACGGCGCGCGCGGCAGGTCGCGGTCGAGAAAGCGGCGCAAGGCATGACCTTGCCAGCGTTCGAAATTCTCACGGCTCTTGCGCGAGAGCCATTGCGTCAACACAAACGAACGGGCCGCTTCCGTCGGCCCGTTCATGCGCTCTCTCCGGCCAGATCGTAGGCCGTCACCGCCGGATCATGACAAAGAACAACCTCGCCGCCGGTCGCCAGAAACCGGCGCAACATTACGCTGGTCGGCTCGATCGCGGCGGCATCCTCGGCCAGCAGGGTTGCCGGCAGACCGGGAGTTCGGTTTTCGACAAGGGCCGCGAACAACCATTGCGCGTCGACGGCGTAGAGCAGCGGGCGCTCCAGATTTGGGAACGAAAGGCCGAACTGGCCATCGGCATGGCCGGGCAGACCGACTGCGATGACGCTGCCGTCGCCGAACAGATCGGCGCCGCCCGGTACGCCGCCACGCGGCTCGACCTGCCGCTTCGACGACAGCCCGTCGAGTCGGGCCTCGAAGTCAGACGGGAACAGTTCCTTGAAGACGCCATGGCGCAGATTCTGCAGGGAAGTCTTGGCCTTCGCCCGCGCCCAGGCGGTGTCATTGGCGATAAGCCGAGCGTTGGGAAACAGCGACAGGCCCGACATGTGGTCGGCATGGAAATGCGTGACGATGACGGTGCGCACATCCTGCAAAGACAGGCCGAAGCGCGCCAGTACCGCGAGCGGCTGCTCGGCTTCGTTGAGCTGGGGCCGGAGGATCGCACTGTAAAGACGCAGCGCCGTGCTGCGCCCACTGCCTTGTGTCACATGCGGCGTGTAGCCGGTGTCGATCAGGACGGGGCCGGCCCGCGGATGCATGATCAGGCCGTAGCGGACACGTAGCCTGACCTTCGCCCAGCTGCCGCCGCGCAGGATCAGGCGCTCGGCTGCGCCGACAGAGGCGCTGTTGGCGAAGACGATCTTCACGCTGCCCCCCTGCTTTCCATCGCCTTGCCGAATGTGCGATCGAGCCCTTCCTCGAACGACACTTTCGGCGCCCAGCCGAGGATGCGGCCTGCCTTGGAAAGATCGAGGCTCTGCGCATAGGCGAACAGGCCAAGACCGTAGCGCGTCACCGGCGGTTCCGGGCGGCCGGGCAATATATTCGCTACCGTCTCCGCTATCCCGGCCGCCAGCATGGCGGGCCAGAGCGGCATTCTGCGCCAGCGCGGCTGCACGCCGGCGCGGGCGCAGGCCGCCTCGGCAACGCGGCGGACCGGCACCACTTCGCCGCCGGAGATGTTGAATATCTGTCCCTCGGCAGCGCTGCCGGCGGACAGCGCGGCAAGCACCGCATCGACGACATCCTCTATATAAGTGAGATCGATGCGCGCCTTGCCGTCGCGAAACAGCGGCAGCGGGCGCTGCCGTGCCACCTGCAGCAGACGCGGCAGCAGCGTGCGGTCGCCGGGACCGTAGAGGCCGCGCGGCCGCAGCACCACCGGGCTGATCTCAGGCGCCGCCAGCACGATCTCCTCGGCCTGCCGCTTGGTGCGGGCATAGTGGTTGACCGGAGGGGGCAAGGCCGCATTCTCGGAAACTCCGAGCTGGTCGCGATAGGCGAAACAGACCGTCGGGCTGGAGATATGGACGAAGCGGCGCACGCCTTGCCCGCGCGCGAAATCGCTGAGGTTGCGGGTAGCTGTGACATTTGCCGTCTGGAAATCCGCCAACCTGCCGAAGGGCGCGGAAAGTGCCGCGCAGTGGATGATCGCATCGACGCCGTCGAGAGCGCGCGCGGCAGCTGCATCGAATGGTTGAGACAAATCGAGCCGAACGACCCGATGACCAGCGGCTTCGAGCGCCGCGCAGCGTTTGGCGTCCCTGCCAAGACCCAGCGCCGGTGTGCCCAGTGCAGCCAGCCGCGCCATGACATGCGCGCCGAGGAAGCCGCTAGCGCCGGTGACGAGGACGCGTCCCACGGTCATGCTTCCAGCGCCATGCCGCCGAACGACACGCCGGCCGAGGTGCCGAGGAACAGCACTTTGGCGCCGGGCACAATGCGTTGTTCGCGGCGCGCGACGTCGAGCGCAAAGGGGATGGAAGCGGCGATCTGATTGCCGTAGCGCGCCGCGATGTCGACGAGCTTTTCCCTGGCGAAGCCCGTCTGGCGCGCCATGTGGGCGAGCGCGAAAGGGCTTGCCTGATGCGGCACGACGAGGTCGACATCGTCGTGCCGCCAGCCGGCGCGATCGAGCAACTCCGCTACAAAGCCGTTGAAATGGCGTGACGTGACGCGAAACAGTTCCTTACCCTCCATGTGGAACAGGCTGTGGCGGGCAAATTCCTCAGGCTCACGATGAAAGTCGAACCGGGTGCCGCCGGAGCCGATGCTGCAGGCCGCATAGGCGGAAGGGTAGGTGCGCATCAGGTTGGCCGCGACTCGACCCTCGGCAGGGGCTGCCTGTTGCAGCACGGCGGCCGCCGCGCCATCGCCGAAGAGGGCCGCAATTTCCGGCTGGTCCTGCCACGGCAGCGCGCGCGAGGCGATTTCAGACGAGAACACCAGCGCCGTCCGGCATTGCCCGGCCTCGATCAGGCGCGACGCGGTCTCGAAGGCTGTGAGGAAGCCCAGGCAGGTGCTGTTGACGTCGAAAGCGGCCGCCGACCCATCGGCAAGGCCGAGGCGCTGCATGACCAGCGGCGCCGTCGACGGCAACGGCTGGTAAGGCACGCCGCAACCGCCGATGACCAGATCGACACTGCCTGCCTCAAGTTCGGCATCGGCAAGCGCCAGACGGGCTGCGGCACAAGCAAGGTCGACCTGCGATTCGGCGTCGCAGACATAGCGTTCGATGACGCCGGTCGCGGCCTCGAAATGTCCATCGCCAAACCCCAGCCGCGCATCGAGGGCGCGCGACGTCACGCATCGAGCCGGCACGGCCCGCCCGGTTCCGATGATCCTGATCCGCATTCTCAGCCCGCCCAATGAGCCTGCATCCAGTCAATCCATAAAACGGATCCAATGTGATGGCCATCATCAAGACGAATGCGTGGGAACTATGGAGCCTTCAGTGGATTGCGGCTAGAATCTCTCGCACGTATAAAGACCCGTACGGGGGCGATTATGGCCAGATCTTTTTTCCGCTTTATTTCTTCAATTTTTGGCGCGTCCGACGCCAGACAGGAAGGAAAAGCCGAGGCCAACAGAGCCAATACAGGGGGCTTGATCAGAGCCGAATGGCCCCATGACTATCAGTTCCTCTTTATCGAACCACCTGCGAACGAAGTCGCGGAAGCGTTGGACGGCTGGAAGTGGATCGGACTGGATGGCCTTGAACCAGCTGCGGTGTCAGCTTTCGGCGACATATTTTTCCGTGCCGGCGACGGGTCGGTTCGTCATCTCGATATGCTCGACGGGAAATTGACCAGAATTGCGGGTCATTGGGCGGAATTTCAGGCCGACTTGCAGAATGAAGCGCGCCGCGACGAGTTGCTGCTGGCGGGCCTTGTCGTTGCCGCCCGAAAGAACGGACTGATTCCGGCAGCCGGCCAATGCTATGATTTCAAGAAGCCGCCGGTGCTTGGCGGCGAAATGAGTCTGCGAGAGATGGAAACGACGTTTTTCGTTGTGAAGGTGCATATCGCCGGCCAAATCCATCGGCAGGTGAAAGATCTCCCGCAGGGCGCGAAGATAAACAAGGTTACGATCAGCGACCGATAACGCGACTTACGCCTTGCGCTCCCAGCGACGGTCGGGCGTCTGCTGCCAGTAGGTGACAGCGTGGCCCGCTTCTTTCAACACCTTCCAATGCGTCCGCGCCCCTTCGACCTGGGCCGCGTCATGGCCGTCGAACAGGAACACGGCGCGTTCGTAGCCGGCGAGATCGGCGGGTGCGGCGCCATCGACGAGGAAGCGTATCTGCGCCTGGTTGGGGTTGGCGTCGCTCGTGGTGAGCAGGATTGGCTGTTCGGCCGGATGGGCTTCACGGTCGGTCGCGTGCGCGAGGAACGAATCGTCCCTGAATGTCCACAGATGCAGGTCGAGCGCATCGCGCCGCTCCTCGGTCCCTGTCTGCACCACGGCGCGCCAGCCGCGATCGACGCTGCGCTCGAGCAGGCCGGGAAGCGCATCCTCCAGCGTCGATTCGGTCAGGTGGTAGAACAGGACATCGGCCATTCCCTGCCTTATCCCTCGTAATTGTCGCGCACCAGCCGGTCGAGCAGCCTGACGCCGAAACCCGAGCCCCAGGACTGGTTGATCTCGCTCGGCGGAGAGCCCATCGCGGTGCCGGCGATGTCGAGATGCGCCCACGGCGTTTCCTTGACGAAGCGCTGCAGGAACTGCGCGGCGATGATGGCGCCGCCATAGCGGCCGCCGATGTTCTTCATGTCGGCGTTCTTGGAATCGATCAGCTTGTCGTATTCGGGCCCAAGCGGCATGCGCCACAGCCGCTCCTGACTCGCCTGGCCGGCCGCCGTCAACCTGTCCGAAAGTTCGTCATTGTTGGAGAACAGGCCGGCATAATGCTGGCCGAGCGCGACCATGATGGCGCCGGTCAGCGTCGCCAGATTGACCATGAATTTCGGCTGGAAGCGGTCGTTGCAATACCACAGCGCGTCGGCCAGAACGAGGCGTCCTTCGGCATCGGTGTTGAGCACCTCGATGGTCTGACCCGACATCGAGGTGACGATGTCGCCGGGGCGCTGGGCATGGCCGTCGACGGCATTTTCCACCAGCCCGACGATGCCGACGACATTGGCCTTGGCCTTGCGCGCGGCTAGCGCCTGAATGAGCCCGATGACGGCCGCGGCGCCGCCCATGTCGCCCTTCATGTCCTCCATGCCGGAAGCCGGTTTCATCGAATTGCCGCCGGTGTCGAAGGTGACGCCCTTGCCGACGAAGGCGACCGGTGCGTCCTTGGCCTTGCCGCCCTTCCATTGCATGACAGCCATCCGGGCGCCGCGTGGCGAGCCTTGCGCGACACCGAGGAGCGAGCCCATGCCGAGCTTCTTCATTTCCTTCTCGGTGAGGATTTCGACCTCGACGCCGAGCGCTTCCAGTTCCTTGGCGCGGGCGGCGAATTCGATCGGGCCGAGCGTATTGGCCGGTTCGTTGACAAGGTCGCGCGCCAGAAGCACGCCGTCGATGACCGCAACCTCGTCGGCGAAGGCCTTTTTCGCCGCGGCAGGATCGGCGGTGTGGATGGTCACCTTGACCGGTTTCTTCGGCTCGGCATCGTCCTTGTCTTTCCTGGTCTTGTATTTGTCGAAGGAGTAGCTGCGCAGAATGATGCCGGCGGCAAGGTTCGCCGCTTGCCTGCCGCCAATCTTTGCGCCCGGCACATCGAGGATGACGGCCACCTCCGCTGCCTTGCGCAGGGACGCGGCGATGGTGCCGCCAAGCTTCAGCCAGGCAAAGTCATCGAGGCCGGCGACCTTGCCGGCGCCGACCGCCACCAGTCGGTCGAGCGATGTTCCCTGCGGCGCCAGCACTTCGACGACACCGGCGAATTTTCCGGAAAACTCCGCCACCGGAAACGCCCGCGCCAGCGTTCCTGAGGGGTCGCAGGCCTTTGCCGGTTCGCCAAGGCCACCATCGTCGGCCGCCAGCACGAAGATGCTGCCCTTTTTGGGTGCGGCAAATTTGGCGAAGGCGATCAATGGTCTCAAAGTCATCAGGTCCTGCTTTCGGGAAACGGCTCAGATTTTCAGGAAAAATGCATTCTCAGGGAAGATGCGCGACATTTGGTCGTTTTCCTTGATTTGGCAAGACTTTGCCGGAATCAGGGCTCATATGCGCAGCGGAATCGATAACGATTCGTCGCGGCACGGCTCCGCTTTCCTGCCGCAACCTGTTGTTAACCATTGATGTTCTCCCTTTCTTATCCATTGCCGCCGACACTCCGGCCTGCGGGACGGGCGATGTGGGACGGAGAATCGGATCGAACCGCCTGAAAGAAATGGCCAAACGCACCCAGTTGTACAGCCGCAGCCGGACGACTACCTTGTCCGCGGGCATGATGCCGTTCGGCAAATCGAGAAAAGCCTTACATGAAGGTCGTTGAACGCTACATCATGCGTCGCGCACTGGCGGTGTTTCTCGCTGCGCTGATCTGGACGCTGGCCATTGTCTGGACGACGCAGGTGCTTGCCCGCATCGACCTGGTCACCGATAGTGGCCAATCCGCGCTGACTTTTTTCGAGGTCGCGGGCCTCATCATCCCCACCATCATCCCGATCGTGGTGCCATTCGCCCTGGTGGTGGCGGTGGCCCAGACGCTCAGCGTCATGAACTCCGATTCGGAATTGGCCGTCATCAACGCCGCCGGCGCCTCGCGCTGGACGATTGTGCGGCCGGTCCTGCTGATCGCGCTGGCGGCCAGCGTCTTTTCCTTCGCGGTCGACAATGGCGTCGAACCCTATGCCAGGCAGAAGAACCGCCAGCTGATCGCGTCCTCGCGCGCCGATCTCTTGTCGCTGATCATCCAGGAAGGCACGTTCCGCAAGATCGACGACGGGCTGTTCCTGCAGATAGGCGAGCGGCTGCCGGACAACCGGCTCGGCGGCATCTTCGTGGCCGATTCGCGCGAGGAAGGCGCCAATCTGATCTATTATGCCAAGAGCGGCAGCGTCGTCGAAAAGGGTGACGAGAAGGTGCTGATGATGAATGACGGCGTCATTCATCGCAAGACGCTGACCGGCGACCTGTCGGTCATCCGCTTCACGTCCTACGCCTTCGACCTTTCCGCCTTCATGTCGGCGGCGAACGATATCATGCTCCTGCCCAAGGACCGAACGACGCAATACCTGCTCAACCCGGATCCGAACGACAAGATCTTCCAGCGCAGGCCCGGCGCCTACAAGGCCGAGCTCGACCAGCGCTTTTCCGAATGGTCCTATTCGCTGGTGTTCGCGCTGATCGCGCTGGCCGTGGCAGGCGATGCGCGCTCACACCGCGAGGCGCGCATCCACCCGCTGATCACAGCCATCGCCATTGCGCTGTTCGTGCGCTGGCTGGGCTTCTTTGCCGCCGGCAAGGCCGACAAGATCCCGCAATACGCCTATATGGTCTATGGCGTGCCGGTCATCGCCTCGGCGGTCGCCATCTGGTTCATCGTCACCTCGCGAAGCATGGAACTGCCCGGCAGCTGGGCCGACTGGATGACGAATTTCGCCGGCCGCGTCAGCGATGGCTGGACGGCGCTCAAGCTGCGCCTCAATCGGCGCTACACATCCGGCCAGGGAGCCTGACGATGGGCTGGACCCTGGGCCGCTACTTCTTCTTTCGCTACGTGTCGATCACGATCTGGTTCTTCATCGGCCTTCTGGCGCTGGTGTTCCTGATCGACTTCACCGAGCTGTCCGGCCGCATCACCGGCCTGCCGGGCTTCACCTACGGCACGGCGGTCGCGATCTCGGCGCTGAGGATGCCGATGATCATGCTGCAGACGGTGCCGTTCGTCGGCCTGTTCTCGGCGATGGCGACGCTGGTGTCGCTCAACCGCAAATACGAGCTGGTGATTGCGCGCTCGGCCGGAGTGTCGGCCTGGCAGTTTCTGTTGCCCTGCTGCATCGGTGCGCTGTTATTCGGCATATTGTCGGTCGGCGTGCTCAATCCGATCGCCGCGCATGGCTTCTCATGGTCGGAGCAGATGGAAAACCAGCTGCGATCCGGCAATTCGAACGTGGTGGCGGCCGATGCCACGCCGTGGATCCGCCAGAAAACCAACTCCGGCGACACCATCATCGGCGCCCGCGCCATCCTGAACCAGGGCCTGGAAATGGCCGACACCGTGTTCTTCGTCCTCGATCCGCAGGGCAATATCGTCGAGCGCAAGGACGCGGCGCGGGCCTTTCTGCGCGACGGCTACTGGGAATTGCAGGACGTCAAGGTGTTCAAGGACGGCAACATCCGTTCCGAAACGACCGACCAGTTGCCGACCAACCTCAAGCCGGAATTCGTGCAGGAACGGCTGGCGCGCCCCGAAACCATCCCGTTTTACGACCTTCCCGGCAAGATTGAGGTTGCCCGCTCCTTCGGCCTCAAGGCAAATGCCTTCGCCATGCAGTTCGATTCGCTGGTGGCGTTACCGTTCCTGCTTGTGGCCATGACGCTGATTGCGGCAACAGTTTCAATGCGATTTGCGAGGATGGGGCAGTCGGCAACGATGATTCTGGGTGGCGTCCTCGCCGGCTTTCTGCTTTATGTCGTTTCGGTATTGGTCAAGGCATTCGGCGTTGCGGGATTCGTGCCCACAGCCGTGGCTGCATGGGTTCCGGTTGTCGTGGCTATGTTCTTTGGGGTGACATTCCTGCTATACAAGGAAGACGGCTAGTGAGGGAGGCGGCTTTGCGCAGCCATAGGCAGGCCGGTTTGGCGCGCCTCTATTCGGCGAGCGCCTTGGCATGCCTGCTCGCCTGCGGCGTGCTGACGGCCCCTGCGCTGGCGCAGGACGTTACCGACGTGGCAACGAAGGTTCCCTCCGGCTCCCAGATGCTGCTGGCGGCCGACACGCTCGTCTATAACAATGACAACCAGACGGTCACCGCCATCGGCGGCGTCCAGATCGACTATGGCGGCAACAAGCTCGTCGCCCAGCGCGTCGTCTATGATCGAAACACCAAGCGGCTGGTTGCCAGCGGCAATGTGGAGATCGTCAACAGCGACGGCACCAAGATCAACTCGCAGCATATCGATATTACCGACGATTTCGCTGACGGTTTCGTTAATGCGCTGCGCGTCGAAACGCCCGAAAAAGCCTATTTCGCCGCCGAAAGCGCCGAGCGCATGGGCGGCGTGCTGACAACGTTCCACAACGGCGTCTATACGGCCTGCGAGCCTTGCGAAGACAAGCCGGACAAGGCGCCGACCTGGCGGATCAAAGCCAGGAAGATCATCTGGAACGGCGAAAAGAAAACGGTTCGCTTCGAGAATGCGAATTTCGAATTCTTCGGTTTCCCGCTGGCTTACCTGCCGGCGTTCGAGATCGCCGACCCTACGGTCAAGCGCAAAAGCGGCTTCCTGATCCCCAGCATCGGCTACAACAACCGTCTCGGCGTCGGCGTCAAAGTCCCCTACTATTTTGCCCTGTCGCCGACCTACGACCTCACCGTTACCGGCAGCGGCTACACCAAGCAGGGTTTCCTCGGCGAGGCCGAGTGGCGCCAGCGCTTCAACAATGGCCAGTACACGCTGAAGCTTGCCGGAATCAACCAGCAGGACCCTGGCGCTTTCCGTGATTTCGCGGCTTTCCCCGGCGGCTACAATGTCAATTCGGGGCCAGCAGGCGATCCGAACAAGTTCCGCGGCATGATGGGCACCAAGGGCCAGTTCGCCATCAATCCGCGCTGGGACTTCGGCTGGGATATCCTGCTTCAGACCGACAAGAATTTTTCGCGTACCTATACGATCGAAGGCTACAACGACGCCGTGCATCAATCGTCGGTCTACCTGACCGGCCTAAACGACCGCAATTATTTCGATGTGCGCGCCATGCGCTTCCAGGTTCAGGAGAACACACCGGACGGCAACGTCGCATCGCGCAGCGACAAGCAGCCCTGGGTGTTGCCGTCGCTCGACTATGCCTACATCCCCGACATGTCGGTGGCCGGCGGCCAGCTGTCGTTCAACGTCAATGCACGAGTCATTCGCCGCGACGATCTCGATCAGGCCTATTTTACCCCCTATGTGCCGGGCTCAGGCGTCCAGCGCGTGCGCGGCATCGAGGGCGAATCCGGTCGCCTCACCGCCGAAGCCGAATGGAAGCGTACCTTCACCACGGACGGCGGATTGCAGTTGACGCCCCTTCTGGCTCTGCAGGGCGACGTCGACTATCTCAACGCTTCTTCGGCTTCGCTGACTGCGGTAAACCAGATGGCAACGAATGTCGGTGCCGCCGACGACATGCGGTCTTCCTTCGCCCGGTACATGGCGACCGCCGGACTTGAAATGCGCTGGCCGGTGCTGTTCTCGATGACCGGCTCCAGCCATATCGTCGAGCCGATGGCGCAGGTCTTCATGCGCCCGAATGAGCAGTATGTCGGCGGGCTCGCCGTTCCCAACGAGGATGCACAGAGCTTCGTCTTCGACGCCACGACGCTGTTCGAGCGCGACAAGTTCTCCGGCTACGACCGCGTCGAAGGCGGCAGCCGCGCCAATGTCGGGTTCCGCTATTCCGGCGCCTACGACAATGGCTGGGGCACCAACGCGATCTTCGGCCAATCCTACCAGTTGGGCGGGCGCAACTCGTTCGATTCACCGGATCTGGTCAATGCGGGCGCCGATTCCGGCTTGGAGACTTCGACCTCCGACTATGTCGGCCTTGTCGGCTTCAGCAGCCCGAGCGGCTTCTCCGGTTCGCTCAGCGGCCGCTTCGACGAGCAGACCTTCGAAGTTCGCCGTGCCGAGGTGAAGGCCGCCTATTCCGGGCTGCCGGTTTCGCTGAGCGCCAAATACGCCTTCATCCAGGCGCAGCCGCTCTATGGTTTCACCACCGACCGCCACGAAGTCACGCTCGGCGCCTCGACACACCTGGCCGAAAACTGGCGCGTCTTCGGCACCGGCACCTACGACCTGCAACAAAGCGTGCTGGTCAAGGACGGCGTCGGCTTTGCCTACAATGATTCCTGCTTCACCTACCTGATGACGTACTCGGAATCACGCGACATCAACACCAAGGAAGTGTCGCAGAATGTCGGCTTCAACCTGTCGTTCCGCACGCTCGGCGATTTCGGCTCGTCCCAAAGCTCGATCGACTCCATCCAGTAGAGCCGGCTGACGACATCGTTTTGCCGCATAAAGCGGGCACGGATTTCGCCAATATCGGGCTGGAATCGGCCAAAACCGGGTAGAATTGGGATGCTTTCGATGAGGAAATACCTGTTTTCGGCAGGATTCGCGCTCCTGTTGGCGGCGACCTCGGTCTCTGTCACCATGATGGTACCGCCGGCGTTCGCCAGTGAAATCAAGTATGTCGTCAACAACATGCCGATCACCACCGGCGACATCGCGCACCGGGCTGCCTTCCTGAAACTGCAGCGCAAGAAGGGTGACGCGGGTCAGGAAATGATCGACCAGACGCTGCGCATGGCGGAGGCCAGGCGTCTCGGCATCCGCATCTCCGACGCCCAGGTAGAGGCTGCCTATCAGCGCTTTGCCTCGAGCAACAAGATGCAGCTCAAGCAGCTCGACGGTGTCATGGCGCAGTCCGGCGTGACCAAGGAGCATTTCAAGGAATTCATCCGCTCCCAGATGGCGTGGAACCAGGCGCTGAGCGCACGCTACAGCGGCGGCGGCGGGGAGGTGAGCGAACAGGATCTGGTCAAGCGCATGCTCGAAAAAGGCGGCGCCAAGCCAAGCGCCACCGAGTACATGCTGCAGCAGGTGATCTTCGTGGTGCCGAAGGCCGAGCGCAGTGCCACACTCGCCAAACGCAAGCGCGAGGCTGAAGCCATGCGCGCCCGCTTCAATGGCTGCAACACCACGCGTGAATTCGCCAAGGGCCTGATCGACGTCACCGTTCGCGACCTCCCCCGATTGCTGGCGCCGCAACTGCCGCCGGACTGGGCCGAGCAGATCAAGGCCACCAAGCTGGGCGGCGCCACGGCCGTGCGCGAGACCGATCGCGGCATTGAATTCATCGGCATCTGCTCGTCGCGAGAGGTTTCCGACGACAAGGCGGCCCAGATGGTGTTCCAGAGCGAAGGCAGCGGCGACAAGAACGCCGACGAGCTCTCGGCCAAATATGTCGAAGAGCTGAAGGCGAAAGCCAAGATCGTTACGCGCTGAACCGGCCCAGCCGTGCGTGAGACAGAGCTTCCGCTGGCGCTGAGCGTCGGCGATCCATCCGGCGTCGGTCCGGAAATCGCCATTGCCGCGTGGCAGAGCGCCCGCGGTTCCGGTGCCGCGCCCTTCTACCTTCTCGCCGATCCGGCGCTGATTGCCGCGCGGGCGCGCCGGCTCGGCGCGGCGGTGGCAATCGCCGAGACGGTGCCGGCCCAAGCAGCTGGTGTCTTTCAACACGCCTTGCCCGTGGTGCCGCTGGCGGCCCACTTCACCGACGATCCCGGCCGGCCCGACCCGGCCAATGCCGCCGGCATCATCGAGGCCATCGATCGCGCCGTCGCCGACTGCCTTGCCGGTCACGCGGCCGCGGTCGTCACCTGTCCGATCGCGAAGAAGCCGCTCTACGATGCCGGCTTCGGCTTTCCCGGCCACACCGAGTATCTGGCGCATCTGGCCTCGCTCCACACCGGCGGCACGGTGACGCCGGTGATGCTGATCGCCGGCCCCGAATTGCGCACCGTTCCTGTCACCATCCACATCGCGCTGGCCGAGGTGCCGAAGACGCTGACGACGGAGCTGATCGTTGCCATCGCGCGCATCACCGCCGGCGATCTTGCACGCCGTTTCGGCATCGCCAGGCCGAGGCTCGCGCTTGCCGGCCTCAATCCGCATGCCGGCGAAAGCGGCGCCATGGGGACAGAGGACGAGCACATCATTCGTCCTGCGGTCGACATGTTGCGGGCGCAAGGCATCGATGCCTTCGGACCGCTGCCGGCCGATACGATGTTTCATGCGCGCGCCCGCGCCGGCTACGACGTGGCGGTCTGCATGTATCATGACCAGGCGTTGATCCCGGCCAAGGCGCTGGCCTTCGACCAGGCCGTCAACGTCACGCTTGGCCTGCCGTTCATCCGCACCTCGCCCGATCACGGCACAGCCTTCGACATCGCCGGCAAGGGCATCGCACGTCCCGACAGCCTGATCGCGGCGCTAAAGCTGGCCCGCCGGCTGGCCGATACCGGCGCAAAGCCCGCAGTTGCATGAGCCAAAAATCATGAGCCCAAATCATGAGCCCAAAATTCATGAGCATTGACGGGCTGCCGCCGCTGCGCGAGGTGATCGAGCGCCATGGACTGCAGGCAAAGAAGGCGCTTGGCCAGAATTTCCTGCTCGACCTCAATTTGACCGGCAAGATCGCGCGCGTCGCCGGGGACCTTAGCGACAGTACGGTAATCGAGGTCGGCCCCGGCCCCGGCGGGCTGACCAGGGCGCTGCTCGCTGCCGGTGCCCGCCGCGTCGTCGCCATCGAGCGCGACGAACGCTGCCTTGCGGCCTTGGCCGAGGTCTCCAACCACTATCCGGGCCGGCTCGAGGTGATCAGCGGCGATGCGCTGAAGACGGATTTTGCCGCTCTTGCCAAGACCGCGTCACAAGGCAGCCCGGTGAGGATTGCCGCCAACCTGCCCTACAATATCGGCACCGAGCTGTTGATCCGTTGGCTGACTGTGGCGGACTGGCCACCCTTCTATCAATCGATGACGCTGATGTTCCAGCGCGAGGTGGCCGAGCGCATTGTCGCCGGTTTCGGCAGCGATGCTTATGGCCGGCTCGGCGTGCTGGCGGGCTGGCGGACCGAGGCGAGGATCGCCTTCGACGTGCCGCCGCAAGCGTTCACGCCGCCACCCAAGGTAACGTCCTCGGTGGTGCATCTGGTGCCGCGCGCCAGCCCTTTGTCAACCGACGTGAAAAAACTCGGTCGCGTCACCGAAGCCGCTTTCGGCCAGCGCCGGAAAATGCTGCGGCAGAGCGTGAAGAGCCTGGGTGGCGAGGCACTGCTGACGCGCGCCGGCATCGATCCGACCCGGCGTGCGGAGACGCTCAGCGTCGAGGAATTCGTGCGGCTGACAAACGCGGTTTGACCGGCGGCGCTAGCGCCGCCTAGCAATCGTCATTCAAACGCATTACATTGACGTCGAAGGAGATTGCCATGCCAGCAAATGCACTGGTCCAGACGCGTATCGACGCCGACATCCGGGATCGAGCTTCGGCGGTGCTCGAAAGCATGGGGCTGACGGTCTCGGATGCGGTGCGGATATTGCTCACCCGAACCGCCAACGAGGGTGCGCTGCCCATCGATCTCGTCACAAACAACGAGGCGTATGATTTATGGTTTCGCGCCAAGGTTCGCGAAGCGCTCGACGACACCCGACAAGACATTCCTGATGATCAAGTCGAGGCGCATTTTGCCGAGAGACGCGCCGCGGCGCGGCGTTCGGGTGAACCTAAATCTTGAAGATCGTCTGGTCGCCATTCGCGCTTTCAGATCGCGACGGCATCTTCGCGCATATCGAGGCCGACAATCCTGCGGCCGCGATCGCCACCGATGAGCGGATCGTCGCCGCAATCAACCGTCTTCGGGACCTTCCCCAAAGCGGCCGGATCGGCAGGCTTGCAGGGACACGAGAGATCGTCATCGTCGGCACGCCATATGTCGCGGCCTATCAGCTGACCAACAGCACGATTCGAATCCTGCGCGTGCTTCACGGAGCGCAGCGTTGGCCGGACGATCTGCCAGGCAGCTGATGCCGCTAATTTAGATTGCCAGCGGTGGACGAGCTATTCCGTCTTCTCGTCCAGCAACCCCGAGACGAAATCGAACAGCCCGGGCCGGCGGTCGCGCCGCAGCCTTTCCGCCGTCACGATGCCACGCACTTCGGCGAAGGCGCGGTCGAGATCGTCGTTGACGATGACAAAGTCATATTCCTTCCAGTGCTCGATCTCGTTGCGGGCGTTCTTCAGCCTGGTCTCGATCACGTGCTCCTGGTCCTCGGCGCGGCGCTTGAGGCGCGACTTCAATTCCTTCATCGACGGCGGCAGGATGAAGATCGAGACGATGTCGGCGCGCATCTTCTCCTTGAGCTGCTGGGCGCCTTGCCAGTCGATGTCGAAGAGCATGTCACGGCCCTGCGCCAGCGCCAGTTCGGCCGGCTCGCGCGGCGTCGCGTAGCAATTGCCGTGCACCTCGGCCCATTCGAGCAACGCGTCGGAATCGCGCAGCCGCTCGAACTCGCGCGTGGTGCGGAAGTGATAGTGGACGCCCTCGATCTCCGAGCCGCGGCGTGGCCTGGTGGTGACCGAGACCGATAATTCCAGGCTGCCGTCGCTTTCCAGCAGGTTGCGCGCGATCGTCGACTTGCCGGCGCCCGACGGCGACGACAGGACCAGCATCAGCCCGCGGCGGCGAATGCGGGATCCGAGATCCCTGGCAACCATCGGCTCCTTGCCACCCATTCGGGTTTACTCCAGATTCTGGACCTGTTCGCGAAACTGGTCGACCACCGCCTTCAGTTCCAGCCCGATGGCGGTGACAGTGGCGGCGTTCGACTTGGAACACAGCGTATTCGATTCGCGGTTGAATTCCTGCGCCAGAAAATCGAGCTTGCGGCCGATGGCGCCGCCATTTGCCAGCAGCGCTCTGCCCGACGCCACATGCGTCTTCAGCCGATCGATCTCTTCACGGATATCGGCCTTGGTGGCCAGGAACGCCGCTTCCATGTGCAGCCGGCCGGCATCGAGATTGGCCGACGCATCCATCAGCAGCCGCACCTGTTCGGCGATCCGCTCGCGGATCGCCGCCGGTTCGCGCGACGGGTCGGCCTCGGCTTGAAGCGTCAGCGCCTCAATGGCGTCGATATGGCCGGAAAGCAGCGAACGCAGCGCTTCGCCCTCGTTCTGGCGTGCCTGCTCGAGACCTGTAAGCGCCGTTTCCAGCGCGGACAGGATTGACGCGTCGAGTGCTGCCCGCACCTCCTCGGTTTCGCTGGTTTCAGGGATATCGAGCACGCCGCGCAGGGAAAGCAGACCGTCGGCAGTTGCCGGACCAACACCGAACTGGTCCTGCAGCCGCTTGGCCATGCCCGCCAGATCCCTGAGGAAGGCTTCGTTGACCACCGGCTGCGCCTGCTGGCCGGCGGCGCGGCCGACGGTCAGCGTCGCTTGGAAATTGCCACGCGAAAAGCGCTTCTGCAGCGTCTGCCGCACAGTCGGTTCGAGCCGCTCGAAACCTTGCGGCAACCGCAACCTGACCTCGACGCTCTTGCCGTTGACCGACTTGACCTCCCAGGCGATCGAGGCGCCGTCATGTTCGGCAACAGTGCGTGCAAATCCGGTCATGCTCTGCAAATTCATGATGCGGCTCGTGTCTCCCTGATGGTCCGATTCTAACAATTGCGCATGCGTTCGATATCACGGGCAGCGCGAATGTCAGAATCGCAATACCGGCAAGATGTTGATTGCCGCTGTCGTTTCGATCTCGCAGGGCTGAAATCGAGATTCAGAGGCACCCGAGCAAGACCGAAAACGCTTCGAACCCCGCTGTTCGTTCAAAGCAGCAGCGCGTCCGCCTCTGTCCGCGTCGCTTAAGGTCGATCCCTCTGAAAGCGCCGGCCTGCTACTGGGCGGCACCCGTATCGCCGGCATCACCGCTGTCACCGGCGGCATCGCCACTTGCGTCACCGTTGTCGTCGCCATCCGCCGGCGCATCGGTCTGGCCCGGAGTCTTGGCGCCCTTGGCGGCGTCTTCAGCCTGCTTCTTCTGCAGTGCCCGGTAGCGGGCAACGTTCTCATTGTGCTCGGCAAGCGTGGTGGCAAAGACGTGGCCGCCGGTGCCGTCGGCGACGAAATAGAGATCATCGGTCTTCGACGGGTTGGCGACGGCTTCGAGCGCGGCGCGGCCGGGATTGGCGATCGGCGTCGGCGGCAGGCCATTGATCAGATAGGTGTTGTAAGGCGTCTGTTTCTGGATGTCAGATTGATAAATCGGCCGGTCGGCGGGTTTGCCCTTGCCGCCGAACAGGCCGTAAATGATGGTCGGATCGGATTGCAGCCGCATGCCCTTGGCCAGACGGTTGAGGAAGACGGCGGCAACGCGCGAGCGCTCGTCGCCCCGGCCGGTTTCCTTTTCGACGATCGAGGCCAAGGTGACGAAGTCGTCGACATTGGCCAGAGGCAGGTCGGGCGCGCGCCGCTGCCAGACCTCGTCGACCAGCTTCTTCTGGTCGGCGAGCAGCTTGTCGACCATCTGTTGGCGCGTGGCGCCGCGGGTAAAGCGCAGCGTGTCGGTGGCGAGGCTGCCCTCAGCCGGCTTGGCGGCCGGCATGTCGCCGGTCAGCGCATCCTGCTCGGCGATGCGCTGCAGCGCCTGCTCGACCGTCAGGCCCTCGGGAATGGTCAGCGAATACATCACCGATTTGCCGCTCTTCAGAAGCTCCATGATGTCGCGCATGGAGGCGCGCGGCTTTATCTCGTATTCGCCTGCCTTCAGCGCTGAATCATTGCCATAGACCCGCACGGCGATGCGGAAGATGCGGGCATCGCTGATCAGCCCACGCCGTTCGAGCTGGTCGGCAATATCCTGGACGCCGGTGCTCGGCTTGACCAGGAAGGTGTCGCCGGCCACCGACGGGCCCGGTTCGTTGAATGCCTGCTTGCCGAAATAGAGCGAAACGCCGGCGGCGAGGATCATCAACATCACCGCGGAGATGACGAAGTTCATGAACACCACGACTTGGCTGCGCGAGGCGCGCGAGCGCTTTGGTGGTGGTGTGCCGGCTTCCGGGCGCAAAGCTTCGGCCGCGGTCTTCGGCACGATCGGGCCGGTCTGCTGGTTTTGTCCGAATTGTCCGCTGCCGCCCGGATTGGTGTTCATTAGCGCCCTACCATCTGATCTCTTAGAGCGACCATGCGCCCGATTGGACGCACAGCGTGCCCTAACATTTCAAGCCTACGCATCGTGCTTTTAAAAAAAGCGCCTTCGGTTTCAGGCCGATGCGACGAATCCCCAGCGGCAGAGTAGGCTTGAATATGGCAAAATTGACGACAGACCGCTGGCGCGCCGGTCGATACCGCAATCAGCCTGTATAACGCTGGAATACCAGCGAAGCGTTGGTGCCGCCGAAGCCGAAGGAGTTGGACAGCGCCACGTCGACCTGGCGATGCCGTGGCGTGTTCGGAACAAGATCGATCGCGGTTTCGCGTTCCGGGTTGTCAAGATTGATGGTAGCTGGCGCGATGTTGTCTCTGATAGCGAGGATCGAAAAGATCGCCTCGGCGGCACCCGCGGCACCCAGGAGATGGCCGATCGACGACTTGGTCGACGACATCGAGATTTTCGAGGCGGCGTTGCCGACCAGCCGCTCGACGGCGCCGAGTTCGATCGTGTCGGCCATGGTCGAGGTGCCGTGCGCGTTGATGTAGTCGACGTCGGCGGGCGTCAGCTTGGCCCGGTTCAGCGCCGCCGTCATGCAGCGGAAGGCGCCGTCGCCGTCTTCGGCCGGTGCAGTGATGTGATAGGCATCGCCGGTCAGGCCGTAGCCGGTGACCTCGGCATAGATCTTGGCGCCGCGCGCCTTGGCGTGTTCGAGTTCTTCCAGCACGACGACCCCGGCGCCCTCGCCCATGACGAAGCCGTCACGGTCGCGGTCATAGGGACGCGAGGCCTTCTCAGGCGTGTCGTTGCGGTCGGTGGACAGTGCCCGGCAAGCAGCGAAGCCGGCAAGCGATAGTCTGGTCACCGGCGATTCCGCGCCGCCGGCCAGCATCACGTCGGCATCGCCGAAGATGATCAGCCGGGCGGCATCGCCAATGGCGTGCGCGCCGGTCGAGCAGGCGGTGACGACGGCGTGGTTGGGGCCTTTCAGCCCATGCCGGATCGATACCTGGCCAGATACCAGGTTGATAATGTTGCCGGGAATGAAGAATGGACTGATACGGCGCGGTCCGCGCTCTTTCAGGATGATAGCGTTCTCGGCGATGCCCTCGAGGCCGCCAATGCCGGAGCCGATCATGACGCCGGTGGCGCAGCGCTCGGCTTCGGTGCTGGGCTCCCAGCCGGAATCCTTCAGCGCTTCGTCGGCGGCCGCAATCCCGTAAAGGATGAAGTCGCCGATCTTGCGCAGTTCCTTGGGCTCGAGCACGGCTTCGGGATTGAGCGTGCCGTTGGTGCCGTCACCGCGAGGAATGACGTGGGCGATCTTGCAGGCAAGATCTTCCACTTCGAACTCGGTGACGCGCTTCGCGGCGCTGCGGCCGGTCAGAAGTTCCTTCCAGCTGTGCTCGAAGCCCATGCCGAACGGCGAAACCAGGCCAAGGCCCGTGACGACGACACGCCTCATCGCAGGTCCTCCCCGGTGATGACTGCGGATGGTGTCAGGCCGAAGCCTTGTCGATGTACTTCACGGCATCGCCGACGGTCAGGATGGTCTCGGCCGCATCGTCCGGAATCTCGACGCCGAACTCTTCTTCGAAGGCCATGACGAGTTCGACCGTGTCGAGGCTGTCTGCGCCCAGATCATCGATGAAGCTCGCCTGCTCCGTCACCTTGTCGGCATCGACGCCAAGATGTTCGATGACGATCTTCTTGACGCGCTCTGCGGTGTCACTCATTTGGGGCATCCTCGTCTTTTGTTTGTCTGTCTTCGTTAGCGGGCAGAATGCCGCTAATCAAGCTGAAAGATGGTCCTGCCGGAAACGCAACGATGCCGGACCGGTTTTTGCCCGAACCGCCGGGTTGCGGGCCGCATTACACGAAAAATGGCTGAGGTCCAAGGCGAAATGGTCTCTTTTCACAAGCCGGCCATGTCTTCTTATCACCCGGCAATATCCTGTCAGATCATGGCCATGCCACCGTTGACATGGATGGTCTGGCCGGTGACGTAGGCTGCCTCGTTGGAGGCGAGATAGGCGACGGCCGACGCCACTTCAACACTCGTGCCCATGCGGCGCGTCGGGATCGCGGCCATTATCGCGTCTTTCTGCTTGTCGTTGAGCTTGTCGGTCATGGCCGATTCGATAAAGCCCGGGGCGACGCAGTTGACGGTGATGTTGCGGGTGGCGATCTCCTGCGCCAGCGACTTGGAAAAGCCGATCATGCCGGCCTTGGAGGCGCAATAATTGGTCTGGCCAGGATTGCCGGTGACGCCGACCACCGAGGTGATGTTGATGATGCGGCCATGGCGGCGGCGCATCATCGGATGGGTCAGCTCGCGGGTCAGCCGGAACACGGCGGTGAGGTTCACCTCCAGCACGCTGTCCCAATCCGCGTCCGCCATGCGCACGAACAGGCCGTCCTTGGTGATGCCGGCATTGTTGACCAGTATGTCGACGCCTTCGAGTTCGGCTTCGGCCTTCTGGCCAAGCGCCTTGACCTCGTCACGGTCGGCAAGATTGGCCGGGAACAGCTTTACCCGGTCGCCGAGTTCGCCGGCCAGGGTCTCCAGTTTCTCGATGCGGGTGCCGTGCAGGCCGACAATGGCGCCTTGCGCATGCAGCACCCGGGCAATCGCCTCGCCAATGCCGCCCGATGCGCCGGTGACGAGCGCCTTGCGGCCGGTCAGTTCGAACATTTTCGTCTCCTGATCTTAAGAGAACACCCTTCCCACGGGAGGGGTTGAATCGCCAGTGGATTATGCAAGCGCGGCCAGCGCCGCCTCGACATCTGGCGGCGTGCCGACGGCGGATGTGGCGATGTCGCGGTTGATCCGCCGCGCCAGGCCGGAAAGCACCTTGCCGGCGCCGATCTCAAACAGCGTGGCGACGCCGTTGGCGCCGAACCACTCCACCGTTTCGCGCCAGCGCACGCGGCCGGTGATCTGCTCGACCAGGCGGCGCGCGATCTCGTCGGGGTCGCTGGTCGGGGCTACAGTGACGTTGGAGACGACGGGCACGACCGGTGCATTCTTGGTCACGCCGGCCAGCGCCTCGCGCATGACATCGGCCGCCGGCGCCATCAGCGCCGAATGGAAGGGTGCGGAGACCTGCAGCATCAGCGCCCGCTTGGCGCCCTTTTCTGTGCACAGTTTCGCGGCGAGTTCCACCGCCGCCCTGGCGCCGGAGATCACCAGCTGGCCGCCGCCATTGTCGTTGGCGATCTGGCAGACTTTGCCGGATCCCGTTGCGGCCTCGGTGCAAGCGGCTTCGACGTCGGGCTGTTCCAGTCCGATGATCGCCGCCATGGCGCCCTCGCCGGCCGGCACCGCCGCCTGCATGGCGTTGCCTCGGATGCGCAGCAGCCGGGCAGCATCGGCGACCGAAACGAAACCGGCCGCGGCAAGGGCGGAATATTCGCCGAGCGAATGACCGGCAACGTAGGCAACCTTGTCCTTCAGCGAAAAGCCGCGCGCTTCCAGCGAGCGGATCGCCGCCAGCGAGACCGCCATCAGCGCCGGCTGGGCATTGGCAGTCAGGGTCAGCGCCTCTTCCGGGCCTTCCCAGATCAGTTTCGACAGCTCTTCGCCCAACGCATCATCGACTTCCTCGAACACCCTGCGTGCCTCGGGGAAGGCGTCGGCGAGGTCCTTGCCCATGCCGACAGCCTGGCTGCCCTGTCCCGGAAAGGTGAATGCGACGGCCATTTGGGCGCTCTCCAGCGGCTGATTTTTCCTGCCTGTGACGCAAGGCGGACCGTCAAGTCAAGCCCGGAGGCGGCATTTCGGCTCTCGCTTGAACCGGAGCTGACCTCGAGTCCCTGTTCCCAAAGGCTTTTTGCCGATCACACCTGATGAAAACCGCTCACGAATCGTTTGCTGGCTCTTCTTATTTTCGCCACAGGCGCTAGCTTTTGCATGACAGTTCTATGACAGAACGGTGGCGCGAGTGGAAATACGCGTTGCTTGGGCCGGGGGAAGAGACGTGGCTAGGATCAGGAAAGGCGCGGCCGTACCCGCGCCACAATTCTTGGAAGACGATCCGTCCACCGGCTACCTGCCGGGGCGCAGATGGCCGGTCATCCGCTACGGTCTGGTCACGCTGCTTGCCTCCGCCATCCTGGTGTTCGCTATCGAATGGATCGTGCGCGGCGACTTCTTCGGCACGGTCGACTTCTTCCTGCAGCCATTCAAGCCGGGCTGGACCACCATCATTGTCTTTGCATTGGTGCTGATGGGACTGGACGCCGTGCTTGGCCGCAGTCACCAGAGCCTGATGATCGTGGCGCCCCTGACGCTGGCGCTGGCCTTTGTCGGGCATCAGAAGTCGCATTATCTCGGCGATCCGCTCTACCCAACCGATTTTCTTTATTCGCGCCAGATCATGGCACTGATGCCGCTCCTGGTGCGCGAGCGGCCCTGGACGGCGCTCGCCATGGCGGTCGGCATCGTCGCCGGCCTGTCGCTGCTGATCTATGGCTGGCGGTTGTGGCGCCGCAAGGTTCCGATCCTCAGCCGCAAAGGGCGGCTGGCGCGGCTGACGCTGGCAGTGCCGCTGCTCGCCTTCTTCGTCTCGATCATGGACTACGCCACCTTCTCGTGGACCCGCGACCGGCTGCAGATCATCCCGATCATGTGGGACCAGAAGGAGAACTACGCCTCCAACGGGTTTGCGCTGGCCTTCGCGCTCAACGTGCCGATGGCGCATGTCTCGGCGCCGGCGGGCTATTCCGACAAGGCGATCGACGCGATCGACAGGCCTGCTGTGGCGGCCTCGGTACCGGATGAGAAACCCGACATCATCGTGGTGATGAGCGAATCTTTCTGGGATCCGACCAAGCTGCCCGGCGTCACAATCACGCCTGACCCGATCCCCAATGTGCGGGCGCTGCGTTCCGGCTATATGTTTTCGCCGGAATTCGGCGGCATGACCGCCAACATCGAATTCGAGGCGCTGACCGGCTTTTCCAATGCCTTCCTGCCGGCGGGCTCGATCCCCTACCAGCAATATGTGCGCACGCCGACGCCGTCGCTGGCGACCTTCCTGAAAAGCGAGGGCTACCGGGCGCGCGCCATCCATCCGGGCACCAACTGGTTCTGGAACAGGGGCGCCGTCTATGCCGATTTCGGTTTCAACGATTTCCGCTCGGAAGAGACGCTGCCGCCACTGGAAAAGCGCGGGCCGCTGGCTTCCGATGCGTCGATGACCGACGAGATCATCGCAGAGGCCGACGCCAGCGAGCGGCCGGTGTTCTTCTTCGCCGTCAGCCTGCAGAACCACGGTCCCTACGAGCCGTACCGCTATTACAATCCGACCCACAAGGTCGTGGCACCGATCAGCACGTGGGCGCGGGAATCGCTGCTCAGCTACGCCGAGGGATCGGCCGATGCCGACCGTGGCCTCGAGCGATTGATCGAATGGGCGAAGAAGCGCGAGCGGCCGACGGTCATCGCCTTCTTCGGCGACCATCTGCCGCCGCTCGGCCCCGTCTATGTCGAAACCGGTTACCTGAAGGACAATGTCGCGCCGCGCAAGGAACCGACGCCGGAGGCGGCACTGGAGCATCATCAGACGCCGCTGGTCATCTGGTCTAACCGCACCGGTCCGGCGCAGGATATGGGCGCGGTGAGCCCGGCCTTCCTGCCCTACCATATCCTTACCACGGCCGGGATCACGCACCCCTACTATACCGGCTTCCTGGGCGCGCTGCGCGAACGCTATCGCGTCGTCGACCGCAATCTGCTTTTGACACCGTCAGGTGAGGCCACGCCGGACTGGGCGCGGCAGAAGGACGTTGATCCGGCGATCAACGACTTCCGCCTGCTGCAATACGATATGATGTTCGGCAAGCGTAAGGCGGCTCCGGACTTCTTCCCCGAAACGATCAACGGTGGTACCCCGCATACGAGTTGATGCCTGGTATTTTTCCAACCCTGCGACGCCAGGACGCTGTCCGGAGCATGCGTTACCCTTGCCTTCCAGCCAATTTGCTATATAGACGCCCGCAATCTGCCGGTCCTTGCTGGGGGCTGAACGGAGGGCCGGAGGTTTTACCCAAAACCTTCGTGTGAAGCCAGAAGCGCTTCCGCCTCCCGTGTCTCCGCTCTCGACCGTCTCGAAATGCTCCTTTCTTCCCCGCCCCCTCGGGACCAGCGGGTCAGAGAAGTTGCAGAGGCTTTGCCGCGAGGATCCGGGAGAGAAACGAAGAAAGGCACTGAACCACTATGGCTCTATACGAACATGTGTTCCTTGCCCGGCAGGACCTCTCGCAGCAGCAGGTCGATGCGCTTGTCGAACAGTACAAGGGCGTCATCTCCGCAAATGGCGGGTCCGTCGGCCGGGTCGAGAACTGGGGACTGAAGTCCCTCACCTACCGGGTCAACAAGAACCGGAAGGCTTACTACACGCTTATGGACCTCAACTGCCCGCCGGCAGCGCTCAACGAGATGGAGCGCCAGATGGGCCTGTCCGAGGACGTGCTGCGTTTCCTGACCGTCAAGGTCGAGGCGCATGAGGAAGGCCCGTCGGCCATGATGCAGAAGCGCGAAGAGCGCTCGGAACGCGGCGGCTTCGGCGACCGCGACCGTGGTGATCGTGGTCCGCGCTCGTTCGGCGACCGTGATCGCGGCGACCGTGGCGATCGTCCGCCGCGCTCATTTGGCGACGCCGGTGGTGATCGTGGTCCGCGCCGTCCGCGCGAAGGCGTTGAAGGAGGTGCAGAATAATGGTCGACATCAATCAGATCCCGACCCGGCGCCCGTTCCATCGCCGCCGCAAGACCTGCCCGTTCTCCGGCGCCAACGCGCCCAAGATCGACTACAAGGACGTGCGTCTTCTGCAGCGCTACATTTCCGAGCGCGGCAAGATCGTGCCGTCGCGCATCACCGCCGTCAGCCAGAAGAAGCAGCGCGAACTCGCCAAGGCGATCAAGCGCGCCCGCTTCCTCGGCCTGCTGCCCTACGTGGTTCGCTAAGACTTTCGAGCGGGCGGTTCGCCGCCTGCTTCCTTCTCCCACGGCGACGGGCGCCGCAGGGGTAATTTGATGATGCATGTCGTTGTCCCAAAACCGGGACCACTCTTGGCGACGTGCATTGAAATCCCGAGTTGAGGTGAAAAGCCTCTAACTGCCGCGACAGGCAGGACAGCGACACCGGCGCCAAGGCGCTCAGAGCTTCCTGACCTGTTCCATTCAATTCGGCGCCGATCCCGCGGTCGGTGCCCAGACGAAGGAACAAGACCATGCAAGTGATTCTTCTCGAACGCGTTTCCCGCCTCGGCCAGATGGGCGATACCGTCAAGGTCAAGGACGGCTTTGCCCGCAACTTCCTCTTGCCGCAGGGCAAGGCGCTGCGCGCCAACGAAGCCAACAAGAAGAAGTTCGAAGGGCAGCGCGCGCAGCTCGAAGCGCGCAACCTCGAGCGCAAGTCGGAAGCCAGCCAGGTTGCCGAAAAGCTCGACGGCAAGAGCTTCATCGCCGTGCGTTCGGCCGGCGAGACAGGCCAGCTCTACGGTTCGGTGTCGACCCGCGACATCGCCGACCTGCTGACCGCCGAAGGGTTCTCGGTCAACCGCAACCAGATCCAGCTCAACCAGCCGATCAAGACCATCGGCGTCACCAATGTGGCGATTGCGCTGCATCCGGAAGTCGAGGTCACCATCAGCCTCAACATCGCCCGCACGGCCGACGAAGCCGAGCGCCAGGCCAAGGGCGAGACGCTGACCACCGCCGAAGCCATCTATGGCGACGACATCAACGACAACGCACGGCCGGAGAACTTCTTCGACCCGAACACCGAGTTCGAAGGCGGCGAAGAAGACAACGCCTGATCCCGCACGGGGCCTGATCGGGAAGCGAGGGGAGCAGCGCTCCAATCACTTCCTCGTCATCCAGCCTTTCTGGACCAATGCCCGGGCCTCTCGCCCGGGCATTTTTGTGCCAAATGGAACTTTTCGAACCCCTATATATTGTTGCAGAATTGGTCCGCCAGTCTGACCGTGAGGGGACATTTGGTGATGAATATTCTGTTGAAGCGCGTTCTCGACCGCCTGGTGCGTACGGGCAATCTGAAAGTCACCGGGCCGAAGGGCTCGACAGTGGTTTTCGGCGACGGCAGCGGCGAGCCGGTGCATATGCACATCAAGACCGCGCATGCCGAGCGCGCCATTACCTTCGATCCGATGCTGGCCGTGCCGGAAGCCTATATGGACGGCGAACTCGACATCATCGAGGGCGGCGTACTGGGTATGATGCGCATCGCCTTCCAGAACATGGGCAGCGGCGGTATCGACGCCACCTGGTCGAAGGCCATCGAGGGTCTGCGCCACGCCTTTCGCCGCCTGCAGCAGATCAACACCGCATCACGGGCGCGCCGCAACGTGCAGCGCCACTATGATTTGTCGGGTGACCTCTACCGGCTCTTCCTAGACGACGACATGCAGTATTCCTGCGCCTATTTCGAACAGCCGGACATGACGCTCGACGAGGCGCAGATGGCCAAGAAACGCCATATCGCCGCCAAGCTCAGGCTGAAGGCCGGCCAGACCGTGCTCGATATCGGCTCCGGCTGGGGTGGGCTCGGCCTCTATCTCGCCAAGGCTTTCGATGTCGACGTGCAAGGCGTGACGCTGTCGACCGAGCAGCACGGCGTCGCCACCGACCGGGCGCATGCGCAAGGCTTGCAGGACCGCATGCATTTCGACCTCAAGGACTACCGCGAACTCAACGAACGCTTCGACCGCATTGTCTCGGTCGGCATGTTCGAGCATGTCGGCGTCAACCACTTCCGCACTTTCTTCGACAAGTCGGCGACGTTGTTGAAGCCCGACGGCGTCATGCTCTTGCACACGATCGGCCGCTCCGGCGTGCCGTGGGCGACCAGCGCCTTCATCCGCAAGTACATTTTTCCGGGCGGCTACATTCCCTCGCTGTCGGAGGTGATGCCGGCGATCGAGAAGTCGGGCCTTGTGGTCACCGACATCGAGATTTTGCGGCTGCACTATGCCGATACGCTGAAGCATTGGGGCCAGCGCTTTGCCGCCAACCGCGACAAGGCCAAAGCCATCTACGACGAGCGCTTCTGCAGGATGTGGGAGTTCTATCTGGCGGCTTCGGAAGCCGCCTTCCGCTGGCAGGATCTGGTGATCTTCCAGATCCAGATCGCCAAGAAGAACGACACGCTGCCGATGACGCGCGACTACATGGCCAAATGTGAAAAGGCGCTCGAAATGCGCGAAATGGGGCATCGTCAGGAGGCGGCGGCCGCCGAGCCTGCTGTCGCTAGGTCTGTGCCTGCCAGGTCCGTTGCTGTCAGGTCCGTTGCGGCCAAGCCAGCGCGCCGTCGCAAGGTGGCGGATCGCGAATAACGCCTCGATTGCGATTGCCGCTTGCCATTGACGGCTCTGACACTGAAAAAGGTCTCGTTCTCGCGAGACCTTTTTTAATGACCTGCCTGCCCACCATCGCCACCACCCTTGTCGAGTTCGCCCGCGCCTCGGTGCTCGCGGCACGCGGAGCCTGAGCGTGGAACTCCCCGCCTCGCTGCGACAAGGCGTCGAGCGCCTGCTCGAAACGATACCGCTGGCGGTGCTGCGCCAGGCGGCGAAGACGCTGTCTGACCGCTACCGCGCCGAATTGCGCGACGGCCGCCCGCACATGGCCGAAGAGATGGCGGTAAAAGCCTATCTGGCGACGCGGCTGCCGGCGACCTACGCGGCGGTACGGGCCGGTCTCGACGAACTCGCCTATGCGCGGCCCGATTTCCAGCCAACGAGCTTGCTCGATGTCGGCGCCGGTCCTGGCACGGTGCTTTGGGCCACTACAGACCTGTGGCCCGACCTCGAAGAGGCGGTTCTGGTTGAAGCAAGCGCCGCGGTGCGCAAGGTTGGCCAGTCGCTCGCCCTTGATACCATCGCCACCAGGATGGACTGGCGCGCCGGCGACGTGACCATCGACCTTGCCGATCTCAAGCCTGCCGATCTGGTCACCTGCGCCTATGTGCTGGACGAGATCGCGCCGGCATCGCTGCCGAAGCTTGTCGGCCGGCTCTGGCATTTGACCGGCGACACACTGCTGATTGTCGAGCCCGGCACACCGGCAGGCTGGCAGCGCATCCTGGCAGTGCGCAGGCAATTGCTGGAGGCCGGGGCGCATGTGCTGGCGCCTTGTCCGCATGAGGCGCCCTGCCCGCTTGAGCCGCCCGACTGGTGCCATTTTTCGCGCCGCGTCGCCCGCTCGCGCCTTCATCGCCTGGCCAAAGACGCGGACGTGCCGTGGGAGGACGAGAAATTCATCTACGTCGCGGCGTCGCGGCAACCCGCGCCTGTACATCCGCCCCGCGTGATTGCGCCGCCGAAATCGGGCTCCGGCAAGGTGCTGCTCAAACTGTGCCAGCCGGATGGCGGCGCCGGCGAGACACTTTTCACCAAGCGCGAGGGCGAGCTGTTCAAGGCAGCGCGGCGGCTGGACTGGGGCGATACACTGGACTAGAAGCGGATAATCACCGAGATTGTTCTTGCTCTGTTCCAACGACTCGGATAAAAGTCAGCGCCTTTCTGAGTCAACCGGAATCGGGGCGCGGAAACACTCTTCTGTGGACGGTTTGCCGCCCCTGTGAACAACGGGCATCGAGGTTGATTGGTCGTGCGGTGATGCAGAAAGGTCAGCACCGATTTATCTCGTTCTGATATCGAGAAGCCGGGATCAAAATCGGGGACATCATGGCAGAGGCAGCGCGAAAATTCGGCGTGGCGGAGCAGCAACCGCTTTATCGTGAAGCGCCGAACAACATTGAGGCCGAGCAGGCGCTGCTCGGCGCCATCCTCGTCAACAACGATGCCTTCTACCGCGTCTCCGACTTCCTCAAGGCCGGCCATTTCTACGAGCCGCTGCACCGGAAAATCTTCGAGGTCGCGGCCGAGCTCATCCGCATGGGCAAGGTGGCGACGCCGATCACGCTGAAAACCTTCCTGCCGGCCGACGAGAAGGTCGGCGACATGACGGTGGCGCAATATGTGGTTCGTCTGGCGGTCGAAGCCGTCACCGTCGTCAATGCCACCGATTATGGCCGCGCCATCTACGATCTGGCCACGCGCCGGGCGCTGATCACCGTCGGCGAGGACATGGTCAACATCGCCTATGACGCGCCGGTCGACATGGCGCCGTCCGAACAGATCGAGGATGCCGAGCGGCGGCTGTTCGAACTGGCCGAAACCGGCCGTTACGATGGCGGCTTCGAGAGCTTCACCGACGCGGTCAAGACCGCCGTCGACATGGCCAACGCCGCCTATATGCGCGACGGCCATTTGTCGGGCCTCGCCACCGGCATGCGCGATCTCGACCGCCGCATGGGTGGCCTGCAGGCGTCGGATCTGATCATCATTGCCGGCCGTCCGGGCATGGGCAAGACATCGCTAGCCACCAACATCGCCTTCAACATCGCCGAGATGTATGAGCCGGCGCAACAGGCCGACGGCTCGTTCAAGGCAGCCAATGGCGGCGTCGTCGGCTTCTTCTCACTGGAAATGTCGTCCGAGCAGCTCGCCACCCGCATCATTTCCGAACAGACGGAAATTTCGTCGTCAAAAATCCGCCGCGGCGAGATTTCAGAGATGGATTTCGAAAAGCTGGTCGCCTGCTCGCAGACCATGCAGAAGATCCCGCTGTTCATCGACCAGACCGGCGGTATCTCGATCGCGCAGCTGTCGGCGCGGGCGCGGCGGCTGAAGCGTCAGCGCGGCCTCGACCTCATCGTCATCGACTATATCCAGCTGATGCAGGGGTCGAGCGCGAAATCGTCGCAGAACCGGGTGCAGGAAATCACCGAGATCACCACCGGCCTCAAGGCGCTGGCCAAGGAACTCTCCGTTCCGATCATCGCGCTGTCGCAGCTGTCGCGTCAGGTCGAAAGCCGCGAAGACAAACGCCCTCAGCTGTCCGATCTTCGCGAATCCGGCTCGATCGAGCAGGACGCCGACGTGGTGATGTTCGTCTACCGCGAGGAATATTATCTGAAGAACCGCGAACCGAAGCCCGGCACCGACGAATACATCAAGTGGGAACACGAGATGAACGAGATGCGCGGCAAGGCCGAAGTCATCGTCGCCAAGCAGCGCCACGGCCCGACAGGTTCGGTCAGCCTCGCCTTCCAGGGCGAGTTCACACGGTTTTCCGACCTCGCCGAAGAGCATCATATTGCGGAGAGGTTCGAGTAGTCTGTTGAGAAAGGCCTCATTCCTCCGCACCCCCCTCTGTCCTGCCGGACATCTCCCCCTCAAGGGGGGAGATTGGATGTCATGTCGGCTTTCGCCAATTATCAACGTGGCACGGTGGGCGCCGAGACCAAAGCTGCTGATCTCCCCCCTTGAGGGGGAGATGGCCGGCAGGCCAGAGGGGGGTGGTGCCCCACCAGCCTTTCTAGCAACGCTCGAAGCAGGCCGCGCCTGATGGCTAAATCGCGCGTCCAGTTCATCTGCCAGAATTGCGGCTCGGTGCATCAGCGCTGGGCCGGTAAATGCGATGCTTGCGGCGAGTGGAACACGCTGGTCGAGGAAGGCACCTCGGGCGGCATCGGCTCGGGACCGGCCAACACGCGCAATGCGCGCAAGGGCCGCGCCGTGGTGCTGACCAGCCTGTCCGGTGACATCGAGGATGCGCCGCGGATCATCTCCGGCATTGGCGAACTCGACCGCGCCACCGGCGGCGGTTTCGTGCGCGGCTCGGCGCTGCTGGTCGGCGGCGATCCCGGCATCGGCAAGTCGACGCTGCTTACCCAGGCCGCAGCAGCATTGGCGTCAAAAGGCCACCGCATCGTCTATGTCTCGGGCGAGGAGGCGGTCGCACAGATCCGGCTGCGGGCGCAGCGGCTTGGCGTCGCCGACACGCCGGTCGAACTTGCCGCCGAGACCAATGTCGAGGATATCCTGGCAACAATAGCCGACGGCAGAAGGCCGGACCTCGTCATCCTCGATTCCATCCAGACGCTGTGGACCGACATGGCCGACTCGGCGCCCGGCACCGTCACCCAGGTGCGCGCCTCCGCGCAAGCGATGATCCGCTACGCCAAATCCACCGGTGCTGCCATCGTGCTGGTCGGCCATGTCACCAAGGAAGGCCAGATCGCCGGTCCGCGCGTCGTCGAGCACATGGTCGACGCCGTTCTCTATTTCGAAGGCGAAGGCGGCCATCACTACCGCATCCTGCGCACGGTGAAGAACCGTTTTGGGCCGACCGACGAGATCGGCGTCTTCGAGATGTCGGACAAGGGCTTGCGCGAGGTCGCCAATCCGTCGGAGCTGTTCCTCGGCGAACGCCACGCAAAATCGCCGGGTGCCGCGGTATTTGCCGGCATGGAAGGCACACGTCCGGTGCTGGTCGAGATCCAGGCGCTGGTGGCGCCGTCCACATTGGGCACGCCGCGCCGTGCCGTCGTCGGCTGGGACGGCGCACGGCTGTCGATGATCCTTGCCGTACTCGAAGCCCATTGCGGCGTGCGCTTCGGCACCCACGATGTCTACCTCAACGTCGCCGGCGGCTACCGGATTTCCGAGCCGGCGGCCGATCTGGCGGTTGCCGCTGCACTGGTTTCGTCGCTCACCGGTCTTGCCCTTCCCGCCGATTGCGTCTATTTCGGCGAAATCAGCCTGTCGGGCGCAGTGAGGCCGGTTGCGCATGCGCAGCAGCGCCTTAAAGAGGCCGAAAAGCTGGGTTTTGGAAGTGCGGTTCTGCCCTTGGGCAGCGAGGAGGTTGTCGGGGGGATCGGGGCCGGCGCTTTCCAGCCGACCGAACTTGCCGATCTCGTCGCACGCATAGCCGGCTCACGGCGCAGCCGTGTCGACGTGGAAGATTGACGCGGCTCGCCCGAGCCGTGAAAAGACAATCTGAGTGGGGCGAAAGACATGCCGATTACGCTGCTGGACGGAATTCTCGTCGGCTTCACCCTGGTCTCGGCGATGCTCGCCATGGTTCGCGGCCTGTCACGCGAAATCCTGTCCGTCGTGTCCTGGGCGGCTGCCGCCGCGGCGGCATTCTTCTTCTACAAGCCGGTGCTGCCTTACGTTCAGCCCTATGTCGAAAGCGACAAGATCGCCATGGCGGCATCCGCCGGCATCGTCTTCCTCATCGCGCTGATCGTCGTTTCCGTCATCACCATGAAGCTTGCCGACTGGATCATCGATTCCAGGATCGGCGCGCTCGACCGTACGCTGGGCTTCCTCTATGGCGCCGCGCGCGGCGTCCTCGTCGTCGCCGTGGCGCTGCTGTTCTTCAACTGGCTGGCCGGCGCCAAGGCCCCTGCCTGGATCGCCAACGCCAAGTCGAAGCCGCTGCTCGAGACCATCGGCGCCAAGCTGGAAAGCCTGCTGCCCGAAGATCCGGAAAACGCCATCCTGAAGAAGCTCAATCCGAATCAGCCGGCAGCCGAGACGCCTCCGGCGGCCGATGCACCGGCGGCGGATGCTCCGGCAACCGGTGACGATACGCCGGCGCCCGACGACGAGACCGACGCTCCGGCCGATAACGCACCCGCTGCTCCGGCTCCGGCCCCAGCCGCGCCGGCAAACTGATACGGACGGATGGTGCCTGACAGGCGCCATCCCGGCAGTTCCGGCCTGACTATGGTGTGAACGGCGCACGACGTGCGTTGCTTTCGCGGTGCTATCGCACTATATGGCCATTTTAGCGGAGCTTGAGCCCCATGGCAGTTTCGAAAGCAGACGCGGACGACGTCCTTTCCGCCGAAGCAGACGATCATTTCCACGATGAATGCGGGGTGTTCGGCATTTTCGGCCGGCAGGACGCTGCGGCCATCGTCACACTAGGCCTGCATGCGCTGCAGCATCGCGGCCAGGAAGCGGCCGGCATCGTCTCCTATGACGGCACGCAGTTCCATGTCGAACGCCATGTCGGCCTGATCGGCGACACCTTCACCAAGCAGCACGTCATCGACAGCCTGCAAGGCAACCGTGCCATCGGCCACACGCGCTATGCCACGACGGGCGGCGCCGGCATGCGCAACATCCAGCCCTTCTTCGCCGAACTCGCCGATGGCGGCTTTGCCGTCGCCCATAACGGCAATCTCACCAACGCCATGACCGTGCAGCGCGCGCTGCAGAAACAGGGCGCGATCTTCTCGTCGACCTCCGACACCGAGACGCTGCTGCATCTCGTTGCCACCAGCAAGGAACGCGATTTGAATTCGCGCTTCATCGACGCCGTGCGTCAGGTTGAAGGCGCTTTCTCGCTGGTTGCGATGACCTCCAAGAAGATGATCGGCTGCCGCGATCCGCTCGGCATCCGCCCGCTGGTGCTCGGCGACCTCGACGGCGCCTGGATCCTGGCCTCCGAAACCTGCGCGCTCGACATTATCGGCGCCCGCTTCGTGCGCGACCTGAAGCCCGGCGAAATGGTCGTGGTGACCTCGAAGGGCATCGAGAGCCTGTTCCCCTTCGAGCCGCAGAAGACCCGCTTCTGCATCTTCGAATATGTCTATTTCGCCCGCCCGGACTCCTCGGTCGAAGGCCGCAATGTCTACGAAGTGCGCAAGCGTATCGGCGCCGAATTGGCGCAGGAAAGCCCGGTCGATGCCGATATCGTCGTGCCGGTGCCGGATTCCGGCACGCCGGCGGCAATCGGCTTTTCCCAGGCGGCAGGCATCCCCTTCGAACTCGGTATCATCCGCAACCACTATGTCGGCCGAACCTTCATCCAGCCCGGCGATTCGATCCGCCATATGGGCGTCAAGCTCAAGCACAACGCCAACCGCCGGATGATCGAGGGCAAGCGCGTGGTGTTGGTCGACGATTCGATCGTGCGCGGCACCACCAGCCAGAAGATCGTGCAGATGGTGCGCGACGCCGGCGCCAAGGAAGTGCACATGCGAATCGCCTCGCCGCCGACCAGCGCGTCGTGCTTCTACGGCGTCGACACGCCGGAGAAGTCGAAGCTTTTGGCATCGCGCATGTCGATCGAGGAAATGGCCGAGTTCATCCGTGTCGATTCGCTCGGCTTCCTCACCATTGACGGGCTCTACCGCGCCGTCGGCGAAGCCAGCCGCGACAATGAGCAGCCGCAATTCTGCGACGCCTGTTTCACCGGCCAGTACCCGACCCGCCTGCTCGACTTCGAAGGCCACGACAATGTGCGCACGCTGTCGCTGCTGGCGAACAACGGGGCGTAAAGCCCAACTGCTATCCTTGAAAGCGCTCGCATGACCCTCGACCTCTCCGGCCGCGTCGCGGTCGTTACCGGCGCCTCGCGCGGCATCGGCTACTTCATCGCCAAGGAACTTGCCGCCGCCGGCGCGCATGTCATTGCGGTAGCCCGGACCGTCGGCGGGCTGGAAGAACTCGACGACCAGATCAAGGCCGAGCGCGCGAAAACCGGCAAGGGCGAAGCGACTTTGGTGCCTCTCGACCTCTCAGACATGGCCGGCATCGACCGGCTGGGCGGCGCCATTCACGAGCGCTGGGGCAAGCTCGACATTCTGGTGGCCAATGCCGGTGTGCTCGGCGTCATCTCGCCGATCGGCCATGTCGAGGCCAAAACCTTCGAGAAGGTTATGACCATCAATGTCACCTCGACCTGGCGGCTGATCCGCTCGGTCGACCCGCTGCTCAGGCTGTCCGACGCCGGCCGCGCCATTCTCATGTCGTCCGGGGCCGCGCATTCGGCGCGCGCCTTCTGGGCGCCCTATGCGGCGTCGAAGGCGGCTGTGGAAGCCATGACGCGTTCCTGGGCGCATGAGACGCAGAGCCTGGCGCTCCGCATCAATGCGGTCGACCCCGGCGCCACCCGCACCGCCATGCGTGCGCAGGCCGCGCCCGGCGAGGATCCGGAAACGCTGCCGCACCCGTCAGAGGTGGCAAAACGCATCGTGCCGCTGGCGAGCCCCGAGATGAAAGAGACGGGGCTGATCTTCCAGGTCAAGAACAACCGCTTCGTCGCCTACCGGCAGCCGGAATAAACCGGGTTGTAGCGGGATTAAACAGGCCTCCAGTTACGTTTCTTCGAATGTAGGACATTCGAAACCGGAGGACCGACATGCGTAGACTTCTTCTCGTTGCCGCCGCCGCGATTGCCGCCACAGCCGGCGTGGCGCTGGCGCAAGACGCCAAGATGAGTTTCTTCGTCACCAGCGTCGGTTCCGGCAAGGGCGCCGATCTCGGCGGTCTCAAGGGTGCCGACGCGCATTGCGCCTCGCTGGCGGAAGCGGCTGGGGTTACCGGCAAGGAATGGCACGCCTATCTCTCGAGCGCCAATGTCGATGCGCGCGACCGTATCGGCAAGGGTCCCTGGGTCAACGCCAAGGGCGAGAAGATCGCCGATGACGTCGCCTCGCTGCACAGCGACGCCAACGCCATCACCAAGCAGACGGCGCTCAACGAAAAGGGCGAGATGGTCAACGGCCGCGGCGACAAGCCGAACCGGCACGACATTCTGACCGGCTCGAAGCCCGACGGCACCAAGATCGCCGACCAGACCTGCGGCGACTGGACCTTGAGCGGGGCGGAGGGCGCGGCGATGATGGGCCATCACGACCGCACCGGCCTCGACGAGTCGGCGGCGGCGAAATCCTGGAACTCCTCGCATGCCTCGCGCGGCGGCTGCAGCCAGGAGGCGCTGAAAGGCACCGGCGGCGACGGCCTGTTCTACTGCTTTGCGACGAACTGAGAGAAGTCTGGGGAGCGGTTCGTTCACGGGTCTGTGATGGTCCGGCAGGCCCCCTCCCCCCTCGCCCTGCTTTCGCCATCAGCCGGGAGTTGCTAGGGTCAACCCGACTCCGACACCCAGCAAAGCGAGGAATTCCCATGGCTGCTCCCAGCGTAGCATTGGTCTGGTACCTGGTGATCGCCGGCCCGCAAGGCGGCATGGTGGTGCTGCCCAGCACCTTCGACACCCGCGAACAGTGCACAAACGCGATTACCGAATATCAGAAGCAGCCGACGCCGGCCGGCTGGGCGGTCAACTGCGTGCCGAGCGCCTCGCCTTTCACCGATGAGGGTGATGCGGAAGAGCCGGCGGCGCAGTAGCGTAGTCTCCCCCCTCGAGGGGGAGATGGCCGGCAGGCCAGAGGGGGTCGCCTCGCGTAGAGTGCCAACCTCCTTCCGCACAAAGGGCGTCGCGTCCAGTCGGCCCGACCCCCTCTGTCGCCTTCGGCGACATCTCCCCCTCAAGGGCCCTTGTGGGGGGGAGATCAGGCGCGCGCCTTCACCGTCAGCTCCGGCTTGCTGTTGATGGTCTGGAAGACCACGCAATAGCGTTCCGTCAGCTTGATCAGCGCGTCGATGCGATCCTGCGGCTCATCCGTGTCGAGGTTGAAATTCAACCGGATGGCGCGAAAGCCCACGGGGGCGTCCTTGGCCACGCCCAGCGTGCCGCGAAAGTCGAGATCGCCTTCGGCCTCGACGGTGGCTGCGCCGAGTTTGAACTCTAGTGCGGTGGCCACCGCCTTCATCGTCACCCCGGCGCACGCCACCAGCGCCTCGAGCAGCATGTCGCCCGAACACAATTCGAGCCCGGAACCGCCGGTCGCCGGATGCAGGCCGGCGACCGCCAGCGCCCTGCCCGTCTCGACCTTGCAGGCAATCGACTGGTCGTCGATGGAGCCTTTGGCGCGAAGCGTGATCAGCGCTTGCGAGGAATCGTCGCGATAAGCCTCCTTGATCGGTGCCTGCATGGCCTTGAGTGCGGTGGCGTCCATGTTGCATTCCTTTTCGAGTCCGTCGCGCTTTGATAGCACTGATATGCCAGCGAGACAGCGCCCCCCTCTGGCCCGGCCACCTCCCCACAGGGGGGAGATCTGCAGCTTCGCCGATGGCGCTTTCTACGCCGGCGATTAGCGAAAGCGGTCGCGACATCCAATCTCCATCCCTGTGGGGGATGTCCGGCAGGACAGAGGGGGCGTGAAGGAACGCTAGCTCGCGAAGAGTTACTTTGACTTCGACCGCCCGAGCCATACCTAAGCAGAGTCATTCCCGCGGAGGCATCATGCCGTTCAAGCTGAAACTGATCTCGCTTACCCTGTTGGTGCTTGCAGCCTTCGCGCAGCCCGGCCTCGCCGAAACGCCCGAGCGCCCCGCCCCGGCAGGCGTGCTGTCGCTGCTGCCGGCACCGCAGACGACCAGCCATTCAATCACCATTGCCGGGCGCAAGCTGGACTATCAGGCAAAGGCCGGCGCGCTGTCGCTGCTATCCGGCAAGGGCGAGGTCACCGCGGAAATCTTCTATGTCGCCTACACGCTGCCGCCACTGGCGGGCGCGGAGAAGGCTCGCCCCATCACCTTCGTCTTCAATGGCGGCCCGGGCGCGGCATCCGCCTATCTGCATCTCGGCGCACTCGGCCCGCGTGTCGTCGCGACCGGCGCCGATGGCCAATTCCTGCCGCCGCCGCAAAAGCTGATCGACAATCCCGACAGTTGGCTCGACATGACCGACCTCGTCTTCGTCGATCCGGTCGGCACCGGCTACAGCCGCGAGGCCCCCGGCCAGGACACGAAAGATTTTTGGGGCGTCAGCCAGGACGCCAGTTCGATCGGCGCTTTCATCCGGCTCTATCTCGCCCAGAACGGCCGCACCGGATCGCCGCTCTTCCTCGCCGGCGAAAGCTATGGCGGGTTCCGAGCGGCACTTCTCGCCAGGACCCTGCAGGAAGATGTCGGCCTGAGCCCCAACGGCATCGTGCTGATCTCGCCTGCACTGGAGTTCACGCTGGTGCTGCCCGACGAATTCCAGCCACTGCATTGGGCGCTGGAACTGCCCTCGCTGGCGGCGGTGCGCCTGCGCAGCGAAGGCCTCAGCGGCGAGGCGCTGCGCGAAAAGCTCGCCGAGGTCGAACACTATGCTATGGGTGACTACCTCACCGCTCTGGCCGGCGGGCTGGAACAGGGTGGGCGACTGGCCAGCCAGCGCGTGGCCGAGATCACCGGCCTGCCGCTCGACCTCGTGCAACGCAATTTCGCCCGCATCCCGACCGCCCTGTTCGCGCGCGAATTCCAGCGCCCCAGTGGAAAAGTGCTCAGCCCGTATGACGGCACCATCGCCACGAGCGACATCGCCCCGGAGAGCGCCCGCAGCGCCGGCCCGGATCCGGTGCTCGACCGCAGCGTGCCGGCGCTGACCTCGGCCTTTGTCGGTTATGCGCGCGACGAGCTGAATTTTCGCACCGATGTCAGCTACAGGTTGCTCAATGGCGATGTGACCCACGCCTGGGACTATGGCGGCTCGCGGCAAGGCTATGCCGGGGTGATGGACGATCTGCAGCGGGCGCGCTCGCTCAACCCGGGGCTCGGCGTGGTGATCGTCAACGGCGACACCGATCTGGTCACTCCCTATCTGGCCTCACGCTATCTGGTGAGCCAAATCCCGACGCTCGGCGGGGCAAAACCTATCCGTCTCGACGTCATCGAGGGCGGCCACATGATGTATCTCAGGCCGGGCGGCCGGCGCGCCCTGAAGGAGGCTGCTTCGGAGCTCTACCAGGCAACACAGTGAACGGCGTGCCCACGCTGTCGGCCAGGCTGCGCCAACGCAAGCTTGCCACTGGCGTAGCGCCCCGCAGGCTTTCGCCCGTATAGCCTGCAATGGGAGCCTGATTGGGGCAGGCTTCTTCTTCGTCCTCTTGACAGCGCCGGACACGCCGCATGGCCGATATTGCCATTCTGGAAACCCGCGAAAGGGTGCTTGCCGGCATCCTGTTCACCGGCTGCGCCTATTTCCTGTTTTCGACGCAGGACGCCGCGATCAAGCTTCTGGTCGTCGGCATCAGCGTCTGGCAGATCATGTTCTTCCGCTCGATCGCTGTGCTTATCGGCTGTGCTGCAATCGGCGGACCGCCCATCTTTGCCGACACAATGCGCTCGCCCATCGTGCGGCCGATGCTGGTGCGCAGCGCCTTCACGCTCGGCGCCTGGCTCTGCTACTACAACGCGGCCCGCTCCCTGCAGCTGGCCGAACTCACCACCATCTATTACGCCGCCCCGATCATCGTCACCGTGCTGTCGGTGGCGATGCTTGGCGAAAAGGTGCCGCTGTTGCGCTGGCTGGCGGTGTTCATCGGCTTCGTCGGCGTCTTCATCGCCTGTGATCCCACTCGTCTCGGCTTGTCCGTGCCGATGCTCTTGGTACTGGCTGCGGCAGTGCTGTGGGGCATTGCCGTGGTGCTGTTGCGCAAGACGGCGCTGGCCGAGCGCACGCTGATCCAGCTTGTGCTCAACAATTTCTACTTCCTGGTGTTTTCCACGGTGCCGGCGCTGTTGGTCTGGCAGATGCCGGACTGGCGCCAGTTGCTGCTTTTGATCAGCGTCGGCGCGCTCGGCGGCGTGGCGCAATTTATGCTGTTCGAAGGCATGAAGCGGGCGCCGGTGTCGATCGTGGCGCCGTTCGAATACACCTCATTGGTCTGGGCCTTCGGGCTCGGCTTTGCGATCTGGGGCGACGTGCCGCGTCGCGAGGTGTTTCTGGGGGCGGCGTTGATCGTCGGCGCCGGCCTGCTGATCATCGGCAACGAGCATTTCCGCAAGCGGCTATGAGTACCCCGTGCTGACAGCATGGTGGCAGGAGAAGACGGATAGGCTGCTGAGATGACGGAAGCGCTCGACGGCCCAGGCACCACAGATACCGCTGCCGAGCGTACGCTCGGCATCATGCTGGTGGCGGCCTCGGCGGCTTTCTTCGCCCTCACCGGCGTGCTGACCAAATCGATCCACGCCGACCCGCTGACCATCACTTGCTGGCGCGGCTTTGTCGGCGCGATCCTGATCACCTTCTATGTGCTGTGGCGCCGGCGCCGCTCCGGCGGGCGGGAAAGCTTGCGGCTTGGCTGGCGCGGCTGGTTGCTGGCCCTCGAGGGCGCCGCGGCCAGCATCGCCTTCATCTCGGCGTTCAAATTCACCTATGTCGCCAATGTCGCGGTCATCTACGCCACCGCGCCCTTCATCACCGCGCTGCTCGCCTTCGTGCTGGTGCGCGAGCCGTTCCGGGCGCAGACGCTTGCCGCCGCCGCCGTTTCGCTGTGCGGCGTGGCGATGATGGTCGGCTCCGGCTTCGGCAGCGGTCATCTGTTTGGCGATGGGCTCGCGCTGCTGATGACCGCCGGCAGCGCGCTCTACATGATCATGGTGCGCGCCTTCCGCGACACGCCGGTGGTGTGGGCGGGCGCAGTCTCGGCGCTTCTGCTGTTCGTGCTCGGCTGGTTCGTCACCGACCCCCTGGCGATTTCTGCTCGCGACGCCGTGCTGCTCGTCGCCTTCGGAGGATCGTTTGCGGCGGCGTCGATCCTGTGGACGGAAGGCTCGCGGCTGATCCCTGCGCCCGAGTCCGGCCTTCTCGGTGCCGCCGAAGTGCCGTTTGCGATCCTGTTCGCCTTCCTGTTCCTCGGCGAGATCGCGCCGGCCGCCAGCCTGATCGGCGGCGCCATAGTACTGTGCGCGGTTTTCGCCCATGCGGGGCGCGACTGGCTGGCCGCGAGAAAAAGTGCGGCAACCCAATAATTATTTTCCAAGTCATGGAACCATCATGCGGATCAGGCAGTTTTATGTGCGACGGGTCACCCCCCAAGTCCCCCCAAACCCCTCGACCCGTCCTCCTCAAAGCCGACCGTAAAGGTCGGCTTTTTCTTTGGACATCAGCCGGCAAAGCCGGGCAAGGCGAGGTTGTCGCTGAGCAGGATGGCAAGATCGCGCGCCGGCCGCTCGGCGCCCTGGCCGAGTTTTATCGCGAATTGCGCTGTCGGCACCGGCGGCAGGGCGAATTCGCGCGGTGCTTCGGCAATGCCTGAATGGGCAAAGCGGGCGGTGCGCAAGGTCAGCGCGATGCCGGCATTGACCGCCGTGCGCAAGCCGGCAAGGCTGGCGCTGCCGGCGGCAATGCGGTAGCGGCGGCCGGCAGCATCGAGGGCCGCGAGTGCTGCTTCGCGAAAGCCGCAATAGGGGTCGAGCAGCGCCAGCGGCAATTCCTCTTCCCGCACGGCAAGCCCTTTTTGCGAGCACAGCCACAGCATCGGCTCACTGAACAGCCCGACTTCGTCATTGGCCGGCGTCTTGCGCATGACAACGGCCAGATCGAGCTGCCCGGCCTGCAGCGCCTCGCCAAGCTCGGCCGAACGGCCGACGCGGAGTTCGACCCTGACGCGCGGATGGCTGGTCGCGAAGGCGCGCAGCAGCTCCGGCAGGCCGCTATCGGCGAAATCCTGTGTCGTGCCGATGGCGACGCGACCAGCGGCACGCGCGCCCTTGAGCGCCAGCCAGGCCTCGCTGTGCACGGCAAGAATGCGGCGGGCATGACCGACAAGATCCTCGCCGGCCGGCGTCAGCCCGCGCCCGCGCCCCTGCGCCACCAGCAGCGGTTCGCCGACGATCTCCTCGAGACGCTGCATCTGCGCGGTCACCGCCGAGGGCGAGCGGCCGACAGCAGACGCAGCCTGAGCCAGCGAGCCGCAATCGACAAAGGCAAGGAAGGTTTTGAGCAGATCGGGATCGAGAGCTTGCATACTTCGATAATACAGAACCTTTTGTTCGAAACAATTCGATTTTTTTGATTCAAAGATGATGGCATTGTCTCTCCAACGGCAAACAGACGCCGCTCAAACGAAGGAGAGAAAAATGCCCATCATCAACATCAGCGTCACCGGCAAGCCCGACGCCAAGCTGTCCGCCACAATCGCCAAGGAAATCACCGGCCTGACCGCAACCCATCTGCGCAAGGACCCGACGATCACTGCCGTCGCTGTCACCTATATCGACCCGCAGCACTGGTTCGCCGGCGGCAAGTCGCTGGCCGAGCACGGCGCCAATACTTTCTGGCTCGACATCAAGGTGGTCGACGGCACCAACACCAAGCTGGAGCTGGAAGCCTATCTGAAGGCGATCTTTGAGGCCTTCGGTAAGTTGCTGGGTGGTGTGCACGAGGAAAGCTATGCCTTCGTGCATGAAGTCCCGGCCGCGGCATACGGTTATGGCGGCAAGTCGCAGGAGTTCCGGTTCATCAGTGGGCGGCTGAAGGCCACGGCCTGATTGCTACCCAGCGGGAGGATGAAGCCTTGTATCAAGCGCGAAGTCCTCCCGGAGATGCAAGCTATAAAGGCCTGCCGCCCGGTTGGGATCGAACACCAGGTTCCAGCTGTGCTGGGATACCGCGCTGGGGATCAGAAAGAACGGATGCTTTGCCAGCAGACCATCGCCGAACTGCTGCTGTCCCGCGCCCGGGATGCCGGGACGCAGCCAGTTCGCGTTCGGAATATCGTCGGTTTGGACCACATAAATCTCTGATGGATCGACGATGTCGAATGCCGTCAGCACGTGAGGGACAGTATCCAGCGTGCGAAACCCCTTGTGGACCGCCACCTCCAAGATGGCGGTCGATGGGTCGATGGACGCATATACGGCTCTGATCCCTTTGCTGTTCCACCTTCCCCCAAGCTTGAAGGCTCCTTCGCCACTGTCCCAGCTCGCCATGAAGCGTCTGTGATCAAGCCTCCAGCCCAACAACTGCCCTGTTCCGAGGGAGCCCGGCAAAGGCGTCACGCGTAGACACCATAGTCGAGCCGCTCAAGAAACTCCTGCACAAGCGCAGTGCCCGCCGCCGTGGCCAGCAGATCGATCGGCCGGCGATTGTCCAAACCCATGGCAGACTCGATCATCCATTTTTCCGCGTCTTCCTGAGTCCCGAGCACGGACGTGGCCTTTGTCAGGAGCTTGGCGAAGTTCCAGGTTCTGGAACCTTGCTCCCGACTGAGGGTCTTGGAGTGATCCGATTTGTGCCGCTGAAATGTCCGCTCGCTCATGCCGAATGCGGTCTCAAACGCATCGGCGGGATCAATGACCATCAGATGCCGGACGAGGCTTTCGAGCGCCTGGCCCGGAATTCCATGCAGGATCATTTCATGTGCCTCAAGAGGACTGGCTACCGAGAATCCAAGAACCTTCCGTCCACCAAACAGGTCGACCATTCGTTCGAACTCCGGCTCCATATGTGGTGCCTCGGCAAAACCCAGCGGGGAACTGGCCATATTACCTCTCCGTCACGTGTCGCTTTTATTTACGACACGTGTCGCAACATTTCAAGGCCTGCGTTTGGGTCATTGCGTGGTGAGGTCAGGTGGAACACCGCTCCCTCGCACCCGCGCATTGACCTTGCTCCCCATTGCGCTACCCTCTGCTCTCGAAGCGGACGAAGAGCCGCATACCGGACCGTTGGGAGAGACGCGGCATGATCCTGACACTGGCGCTGCTTGCAGGCCTCGTGCTGGCCTGGCTGCTGATTGGCGCTATCGAGACGTTTCGTCTCGACCTGCGCTTTACCCAGGCGCTACTCTATGTGCCGTTCAAGCTCGCCTACCGGATCGATGACCGGCGCATCCGCATTGCCCGCAACGCGCCGACGCCGGTGATCTATGTGGTCTCGCACCAGTCACGCTTCGAGCCGGCGCTGATGCTGTCGCTGCTGCCCGACGACACGCTGCACATTCTCGACGAGGCCTCGGCGCGCTCGCCCTGGATGGAGCCTTGGCGCGAGCTTGGCCGCACCATCGCCTTCAACGCCGAGCATCTCTTCGTCAGCCGGCGGCTGGTCAGGGTGCTGAAGGGTAAAGGCCGGCTTACCGTCTACCTGCCCGATGACGTCGAGCCCGATGTGAAGACGTTTCGCCTGTTCCGCGCCGTCACCCGCATCGCCATGCAGGCCGACGCCCGCATCGTGCCGATCTTCGTCACCGGCTCGCGCGACCTGCCGGTTTCCTTGACGCCAAAGAACCGGGCGCCGCGCCACTGGTTCCCAAAACTCTCGATCAGCGTGCTGGAGCCAATGACGATTGCCGAACTGGTGGCGCGCAACCCCGACCAGGCTTCCAACACCAATGCGTTGTTCGACCGCATCGCCGAGGCGCGGCTTTATGGCAGCAACCTCGATCGCGGCCTGTTCCTGGCCATGCGCGATGCCGCGGATCGCACCGGCGCCTCGCATCCGATCATCGAGGATGTGATCAGCGGCTCGCTCAGCTATCGAAAAATGTTCATCGGCGCACGCGTGCTCGGCCGCCGTTTCGAGGCGGTGGCGGCGCCCGGCGAAGCGGTCGGGGTTTTGCTGCCCAACGCCAATGGCGTGGTGCTGTCCTTCGTCGGCCTGCTCTCGGCCGGCCGGGTAGCGGCGATGATCAACTACACGGCAGGGCCGGCCAGCGTAACCGCCGCGGTGCGCGCGGCAGTCATCCGAACGGTGGTTTCCTCGCGCGCGTTCGTCGAGAAGGCGGCGCTTGCCGACATCATCGCCGCCATCGAGGCCGGCGGCGCCAAAATGCTGTGGCTGGAGGATGTGCGCGCAAGCGTCACGACGCTGGAAAAGCTCGCAGCAGCGGTGCTGTGGCGGTTCCCGCTGCAGCGGCAGGATGCGGCCAAGCCCGCCGCAATCCTGTTCACCTCAGGCTCGGAAGGCACGCCCAAGGCCGTGGTGCTGTCGCACCGCAATCTCCACGCCAACGCCATGCAGGCCGAGGCGCGCATTACCATTTCGCCGTCCGACATCCTGCTCAACGTGCTGCCGGTTTTTCACTCTTTCGGCCTGACCGGCGGTACCATCCTGCCGCTGGTGACCGGGGTGAAACTGTTCCTCTACCCGTCACCGCTGCACTACAAGATCATCCCGGAGATCGCCCGCAAGGTGAAGCCGACCATCATGTTCGGCACCGACACTTTCCTTGCCAACTATGCCCGCACCGCCAAGGATGGCGATTTCTCCAGCCTGCGCTTCGTCGTCGCCGGCGCGGAAGCGGTGAAGCCGGAGACGCGGCGCGTTTATCGCGAGCGCTTCGATGCCTCGATCATCGAGGGGTTCGGGCTGACGGAGGCCGCTCCCGTCGTCGCCGTCAACACCGCCATCCATGGTCGCGACGGCACGGTCGGACGGCTGTTGCCGGCGATGCGCATGAAGCTCGAACCGGTCGAGGGTATCGAGGGTGCCGGCCGCCTGTGGCTCGACGGGCCGAATTTGATGATGGGCTACATGACCGCTGACCGGCCCGGCGAATTGCAGCCGCTGGACGGCTGGCACGACACCGGCGACATCGTCTCGGTCGACCGCGAAGGCTTCATCACCATTCGCGGCCGGGCAAAACGCTTCGCCAAGATCGCTGGCGAGATGGTGTCGTTGGGCGCCGTCGAGATGCTGGTGCAGTCGCTGTGGCCGGAAGAGCGCCACGCCGCGGTGGCGGTGCCGGACAAGAGGCGCGGCGAGCGCATCGTGCTGGTCACCACCGCCGACGACGCCGATCCGGAAGAACTGCGCGCCTTCGGCAAGAAGGCAGGTGCGGCCGAACTGATGGTGCCCAACGACATCGTCAAGGTCGGGGAGATCCCGGTGCTGGGTTCCGGTAAGACGGATTATGTCTCGACGCGGAACCTGGCGATCGAGAAGCTGGGGCTGGGCCTGGCGGCTTAGCGTATCTCCCTCCTTGAGGGGGAGATGGCCGGCAGGCCAGAGGGGGTCGCCTCGCGTGAAGCGCCGACGTCCTCTTCGCTCAAACGAGGTCGCGTCCGGGGCGTACCGACCCCCTCTGTCGCCTTCGGCGACATCTCCCCCTCAAGGGGGGAGATAACAACTACCCAATATCCGAAGGCGGCACTTTTTCGCCCTCGCGCTTGGCGCGCTTCGAATACGCCCGCACGCTGAAAGGCAGGAAGATGAGATAGCCTGCGACAGAGGCGGTCAGCGTGTACCAGGGATAGGTCATCAACAGCAGGACGTATAGAACGACCGCCAGGATGATCGGCAGCACCTTGTCGCCCGGCACTTTCAGGCTTTTGCCGGAATAGACCGGCAGCCGGCTGACCAGCAGGAAAGCGACCAGCACAGTGAAGCCGGTGGCGACGAATGCCGTCAGGCGGTCCGGCTCGAGACCGAGCCGCAGGAAGGACAGATAGAGCGGCAGCATAACCAGCACGGCGCCGGCCGGCGCCGGCACGCCGACGAAGTATTCGCTCTGCCAGATCGGCCGGTCATGGTCTTCGTCGAGCACGTTGAAGCGCGCCAGCCGCAGGCCACAGGCGATGGTGAACAGAAGGGCTGCGATCCAGCCGAAGGAGCCGGCGCGGTCGAGCAGGAAGGCGTAGAGCACCAGTGCCGGCGCGACGCCGAAATTGACGATGTCGGCCAGCGAATCCATCTGCGCGCCGAATTTGGATGTCGCCTTCAACATGCGCGCCAGGCGCCCGTCTATGCCGTCCAGGAAGGCGGCGAGCAGCACCATCACCACGGCCGGCTCGAAACGGCCCTCGAAGCCGAAGCGGATGCCGGACAGGCCGGCGCAGATGGCAAGTACGGTGACCAGATTGGGCAGCACCATGCGCATCGGAATCTCGCGGATGCGCGGGCCGCCGCTGCCATGGGCCTCGAACTTTTTGAACGGCGCGCCCACCGCTTACGAAATCCTGACGAGCGGGGTTGCGGAGACGCCGCCGAATTCGGCGAGCACGGTTTCACCTCCGACCGCCGTCTGGCCGACGGCGACGCGCGGCACCGCGGTCGAAGGCAGGAAGACATCGACGCGCGAGCCGAAGCGGATCAAGCCGAAGCGTTCGCCGATGGCGATCGAACCGCCGGTCTCGGCCCAGCAGACGATGCGGCGTGCCACCAGGCCGGCGATCTGCACGGCGACAACGATGCCGTTGGGACTGTCGATGACCAGCCCGTTGCGCTCGTTCTCCGAGCTTGCCTTGTCGAGTTCGGCATTCAGGAACTTGCCCGGCCGATGCTCGATTTTGGTGATGCGGCCGCGCACGGGAGCACGGTTCACATGGCAGGAGAAGACATTCATGAACACCGAGATGCGGGTCATTTCGGTGTTGCCGAGGCCGAGCTCGCGCGGTGGCACGGCCGGGCCGACCGCCGAGATGACGCCGTCGGCGGGACTGACCACCAGCCTGTCATCGACCGGGGTGACACGCTCGGGGTCACGGAAGAAATAGACGCACCAGGCGGTCAGGATCAGGCCGATCCAGAACAGCACCGAGGAGAAATAGCCGAGGAACAGCGTGCCCGCACCAAAGGCGGCAATGAACGGATAGCCCTCGCGATGGATCGGAACGAAGGCATTCTTGATCGAGTCGACGAGGCTCATTGGCTGGAGCTCATGGGCTGGGGGCGGTCCCTGTTTCAGGTCCGGCCTCAATACCGGAAAGGCTCCGCGGCCGCAACGCAACATTGGGCAAGGCCGCATCGTCCGCAGCCGGCAGGAACGGTCACGTGCTTGCCTGCCGGCTGCTTTGCCGCCAGAATTCGGGCCAACGCCGGCTGAACGCGCGGCGAAAAGGCCGACTGCCATGGCGCCAAATTCAGGCAAAACGTATCTTGTTGCCATACGATCGTCAGCCGTGGGTGCCGTTTTGACCGTACTTGTGGCAGCGAGCGACCACGCAGTTGCGCAAGGCAAGCCATCCTTCGACTGCGCCAAGGCCGCCAGCGTGGCGGAAAAGGCCATTTGCGCCGATCCGGTCCTGGCGCAAGCCGATGCCGACGTCGCGAAGAATTATACCGCGCTGCTGAAGAGGCTCGATGCTCATGCCGGCAAGGCGCTGCGGGACGACCAAAGCGATTTCATCGCGTATCGCGACCAGATCGCCGGCTTCAACGAAAGTTCGCCCAAGAACCAACAGACTTTCGATCTCGGCGAATTCCTGCGCGACCGCGCAACCTTCCTGTCCGGCATACGCAAGCCCCCCGATGCAGGTTTGATCGGCACATGGAGCAGCGTGCGCGGCAGCGTCGACATCAAGGCTGTTGGCGGAGGCAAGGTCGAAATCTCGGAAGATGTCGTTTCCAATCCAGTCTCGGGAAGTGGGTCATGCGAGATCGACGGCACGGTCGAGGAGCGCAATACGCTTCGACTTGAGGACACCGACGACAACGACAAACCGACTGGATTCGTCTTCACCTTTCGCCGCGACGGCGATGCGCTTGTCGTCGAGCAGAGCGGCGCCGGCAAGGATGGCAAATCGGAGCCCCTGTCATGCGGTGCCAACGGCCATGCCGATGGCACGTTCTTCCTGACGGAGAAAAAGTAGGCTTGCTGTCGCTAACCCGCCGCAGCGGAGCAATCAAAGTGGGCATTGAGCTCGGCCATAGCGGCCTCAGCGAGGCTTTCATCATCCTTGCCGCGCAAGAGCACACCGCCGTTCCGCAACGATTGGAAAAGGAAGACTTGGCCTGATGCCAGCACCACCCAATTCACGATTGCTCCTTCCTCCTTCTGCACCACCGAATTCGCAGAAACGATGGCATCCGTCGGGTCGAAGCCTGCCTTGCGGAGCAGGAGGTCGACGGCGGCGGGAGCATGGTATTGTTCCGCCAGCTCAATGACCGCTGTGATCTCGGTCTCTTCAGCAATGCCAAGCTTGGCGCCAACTTTCGGGGCGTTAGCCGCTAGCGGGCTCTCGCCTGGCGGTATGACAAGCAACTCTTCTGGAGCGATGTACTCGTAGACCGTGACGTGTGTCTCCGTCGCACTGCATAGTCGGGTCTTCTTCGCGCTGGTCTGAAGTTGAAAAACCAGCTGTTTCTCTCCTTCTATGTTCAGCATCCTTGCCATGCCGAACGCGATTTTGATCTCGGGCGGCGCGATCTTGGCGCAGGCAAGGCCGGCCCCGACATCGCGCCAGCTGAAGATCATCTGGCCTGCCAAGTTGCCAACGGACTTATGAAGAAGCCTGCCTTCGCGCTTCGGATTGGCCATCACCAGCCGGTGTATGACGTCGTCGTAATCGTCACTATCGACAACTTGCAGATCAGGCCATGACGCGATCCAGCGCGCCAAAAGGTTTTCCATGGGCGCGGCCTCATCCGCAACGTAGAACGCATGATCAAGTGTATCGAGAAAATCATCCCGCCCGCCCTCGAAGCCCGTCTGCTGGGCGGCTTCGTTGGGATGGTCTGCAATCCAGCTGGACATCTTTTCCAAAGTCGCAAGCTGGCCCTTTGCGCCACAAGCAGTGAGTCCAGCTCGTGCGTTGGCAATCATGGCGCCGATTTCCTGCCCGGCATTGTGGATGAATTGACTATGGCCGCCGTTCTTTACCTCCGAAGAGTACGAGTCGGCATGAAGGACCTGCATCGCCTTGGTGTCGATTTCGGGATAACGATAGAGTCCTTTGGAAACCATCGCTGTGACGAATTGCATGACAGCGAAGACGAGAAAAAACGGCTCTTCATCAGGATCCTCGACGTTCGAACGCAGTACGACGACCGGCAACGGCAGGCCGAATTCCAACTGCTTTCCAGAATCTGATGCCGACTTCTCGGGCGTTTTCTTGGATTTGCGGGAAAAGAAACCGAACATCGAAAATACTCTCTTGGTCGCAAAACTTGCGCGAACGGGTTATTTCCGACGCGACAATATCAGCTGCCCTCAAGGATTAAAGGCACTCTGATCCAGAGGCATCCGCACGATGGTTTGCCAAAATTGTCGGTCATGTCGGGGCGCCACAGATTCACACGTCCTTGGCAGGAAAGCGCTTCGCGACAATGCCGAATTGCGGCGAGTCGACAAACCAGGGTCAGAGATGCCATCGTCGAAATCAGTCGCCCTGAACGCCAAGGTCATTACAGAAGGCCTCGCTTTCGGAGAGTCTCCCCGCTGGCACGACGGACGCCTGTGGCTCTGCAACTGGGGAACCGGAGAGATCATCGCGGTGGGTGTGGGCGGCAAGACCGAGGTGATGCTCACGGTGCCTGCGATACTACCCTATTCGATCGACTGGCTGCCGGACGGGCGGCTGCTGGTCATTTCGGGGCGCGAAGGGCTGTTGCTGCGGCAGGAGGCGGACGGGACGCTCGCCACCCATGCCGATTTGAGAGAACTGTCAAAGAGCCCGTGGAACGAGATCGTCGTCGACGGGCGCGGCAACATCTATGTCAATGGCGGCGGGTCGGCGCCTGCACCGGGCGAGCATTTCGGGCCCGGCACCATCGTGCTGATCACGCCGGACGGCTCGGTTCGACAAGTGGCCGAGAACATCGCTTTCGCCAACGGCATGGCGGTGACGCCGGACAACAGGACACTGATCGTGGCGGAGTCGCATGCCAACCGGCTGACCGCCTTCGATATCGCGGAGGATGGCGGGCTTTCCAACCGCCGGGTCTGGGCCGATCTCGATGGCTTTCCCGACGGCATCTGCCTCGATGCCGAAGGGGCTGCCTGGTACGCGGATGTTCCCAACAAGCGCTGCGTGCGGGTGCGCGAAGGTGGCGAGGTGTTGCAGACAGTCGATGCCGATCGCGGCTGCTTTGCCTGCATGCTGGGCGGGCCGGATGGCACGACACTGTTCATCGTCGCCGCCGAATGGCGTGGTTTCGAGAACATGATCAGCGATGCCCGCACCGGCCAGGTGCTGAGCGTCGAGGCGCCAGCACCTGGCACGGGCTGGCCCTCCTACATCTCAGGCAGACGCTGATAGTTGGCGATATCGGCCTTCACACCCAGCCGGGCAATGGTCTCCTGCGGGTTGAAGCCCGCCCGCTCGTGGGCCGCCTTGACGATCGGCACGACATTGTCGACGGCCGCCTGGTTTTCCCATTCGACAATGGTGACCAGGTTGAACTCACCCGGACCCGAAAATTGCTCGAGCACGAAATCCTGGACGAAGCCTTGCTGCAGGCGCAGCAGTTCATGCGTTGCCCTGACCTTGCGAAGGATTTCTTCACGGGCCTCGGCAGGAACGACGAATTTGTCGACCCTGAACACGGCTGCCTCGGCAAGTTTATCCATTTGAATCTGTCTCCGTTCTTGAACGACTTGGGTTCGGTGGCTCAGGAACGGGTTTGCGATCTCAACTTAGGTTGAGGTCAAGGGGAAATTTTCGGTGGTGATGATGGCGACGACGCTGCATATCTCCCCCCTTGAGGGGGAGATGGCCGGCAGGCCAGAGGGGGTCGGTTCGACTGGATGCGCCCCCCTTGCGACCGATGAAGGTTAGCGCTCCACGCGCGGCGACCCCCTCTGTCGCCTTCGGCGACATCTCCCCCTCAAGGGGGGAGATCGGCGCTCCGCCGCCTAGCTCACCTCCGAAGTCCTTCTGCGCACAACCACACCCAGCTCATCGCTCTCCCTAGCAATGCGCAGCCTCTCCTCGGCTTCCGTCGCTTCGCGCTGGCGGTCCCACATCGAGGCGTAGAGGCCGTGTTGGCGCATCAGCTCGGCATGGGTGCCGCGTTCGGCGATCTCGCCGTCCTTGAGTACGATGATCTCGTCGGCCGTGATCACCGTCGATAGGCGATGGGCAATGACGATGGTGGTGCGGCCCTTGCTGACCAGGTCGAGGGCGGCCTGGATCTCCTGTTCGGTGTGGCTGTCCAGCGCCGAGGTCGCCTCGTCGAGCATCAGGATCGGCGGCGCCTTCAAAATCGTGCGGGCAATCGCCACGCGCTGCTTTTCGCCGCCCGACAGTTTTAGCCCGCGCTCGCCGACCATCGAGCGGTAGCCTTCGGGCAGTCGTTCGATGAACGGGCCGATCTGGGCAAGCTCGGCGGCTTTCTGCATGTCTTCCTCGCTGGCGCCGATGCGGCCGTAACGGATGTTGTAGGCGATGGTGTCGTTGAACAGCACGGTGTCCTGCGGCACCATGCCGATGGCGCCGCGCAGGCTCGCCTGCGTCACATCACGGACATCCTGGCCGTCGATCAGCACCTGACCGCCCTGGACGTCGTAGAAGCGGAACAAGAGCCGCGAAATCGTCGACTTGCCGGCGCCGGACGGGCCCACGATGGCCACCGTCTTGCCGGCCGGAACTTCGAAGGAGACGCCCTTCAGAATCTTGCGGCTGGGGTCGTAGGCGAAGTGCACGTCGCGGAACTCGACCTTGCCGGCTGTAACAGTGAGCGGCTTGGCATCCGGCTTGTCGGTGATTTCCTGCGGCACATCGAGCAGGTCGAACATCTGCTCGATGTCGGTCAGCCCCTGGCGGATTTCGCGGTAGATGAAGCCGATGAAATTGAGCGGCACCGAAAGCTGCATCAGGATGGCGTTGATGAAGACGAAATCGCCGACCGTCTGCGTGCCGGCCTGCACCTCCAGCGCCGACATGCACATGACGATGACGGTGCCGAGACCGAAGATGATGCCCTGGCCGAAATTCAGCCAGCCGAGCGAGGTCCATATCCTGGTCGCCGCCATTTCATAGCGCGCCATCGAACGGTCGAAGCGCTCAGCCTCCATACCCTCGTTGTTGAAGTATTTGACCGTCTCGTAGTTGAGCAGGGAGTCGATCGCCTTGGTGTTGGCGTCGGTGTCGCTGTCGTTCATGTCGCGGCGGATCGAGATCCGCCAGTCGCTGGCGCGAACCGTGAACCAGACGTAGAGCCACACCGTGGCCGCCACCACGACCACATATTTCCAGCCATAAGTGTAGGCGAAGATACCGGTGGTCAGCGCGAATTCGAGGATGGTCGGCGCCGTGTTCAGCATGATGAAGCGCACGATCGTCTCGATGCCCTTGGTGCCGCGCTCGATGATGCGCGACAGGCCGCCGGTGCGGCGCTCGAGGTGAAAGCGCAGCGACAGCTGGTGCATGTGAACGAAGGTGCGGAACGCGAGCTGGCGCACCGCATATTGGCCAACGCGGGCAAACAGCGCGTCGCGCAGCTGGTTGAAGCCAAGCTGCACCAGCCGCACGACATTGTAGGCGACGACCAGCATCACCGGCGCCAGCAGGAAGGATGGCAGCGGCGGCGGCGATTTGGCGTCACCGGCCAGAGAATCGGTCGCCCATTTGAAGAAGTACGGCCCGGCAACCAGTGTCAGCTTGGCAACGACCAGAAGCAGCGTTGCCCAAGTGACGCGTGCCCTGAGATCGGCGCGGTCGGCCGGCCACATATAGGGCCACAGATTGCGCAAGGTGCTGAAGGTCGAGCTATCGGAAACGGTTTTTTCTGCCACTTGTCTTGCCTTTTGGGTGAGAAATCAGCGGCCGGAGCAGCAGGAATTGACGAGTGCGGTCAGCGATGCGGAAACGTCGGCGAGCGCGGCGCGGTCGAGTTGATAGCGCGAGCGCTGGCGGTCGGGCTCGAAGCGGACCAAGCCTGCTTCGACCAGGATTTTCAGATGCTGGGAGACCGTCGACTGCGCGAGGTCGAGATGGTCGACAACCTCACGGCAGCAGCAGGAGCGGCTGGCCGACAGATGTCTAAGGATCTCGATGCGCGCCGGGTGCGAGAGTGCGGCGAAGCGAGCGGCAACGGCGCGGCTTTGGGGCGGTGCGCAGTTTGCGTGGTCTGGTTCAGCGAGCGAGTCTGCCATCGTTCATCGGCGATAGACGATGAACGGGTGCGTGGCAAGCTAACCCGATGGGTAGAGCGACCTAATCTCCCCCCTCGAGGGGAGATGTCGCCGAAGGCGACAGAGGGGGTCGGTACGTCCTGACGCAACGTCGTTTGCAGCAAAGAGAAGGTCGGCGTTTTATGCGCGGCGACCCCCTCTGGCCTGCCGGCCATCTCCCCCTCAAGGGGGGAGATCAAGCGCTCGGCCGCTACTGCGTCTTCACCGGCGCCGTTGTCACCTGCTCGCCCATCGCCTTGAGGTCGGCGGCTTCGCCTTCCTTTGACTTTTCCGGAACCTTGAACACCTGCCCCGGCCAGATGCGGTCGGGATCGCTGATCTGGTCCTGGTTGGCGAGATAGATGGTCGAGAAGCGCACGCCGTGACCGTAGACGCGCCGTGAGATCCGCCACAGCGTGTCGTGCCTGCGGATGATGACCGCGCCGTCGGCATGTTCAAGCTTTGGCGCCACCGTCTCTGGCACATCGGGCGTTGCCGCCGCGACGACGGCTGGAACCTCAGCGGCAGGCGCTGCCGGTGCCGCAGGTGCCCCGGCAACCGCCGGGTCAGCCGGAGCCGGCGCTTCAGCCGCCGGTGCGGCTGGTGCGGATGCGGCAGCAGCTGGTGCGGGCTTCGCAGGGGCAGCCGCGATAGTGGCTGGCGCCGCAGGCTTCGGAGCGGCCGGTGCTTCGGCAGCAGCCGGTGCGGCCGGCTCAGCAGGCTTTGCTTCGGCGGGCTTGGTCTCGGTGGGCTTGGCCTCCGCGGGCGCCACGGCGGCGATCGCTTCGCCGGGTTCGCGCTCGAACGGCACGGCGGCGCGGGCCACGACCTTCACGCCGTCGGCGTCGAGACCGTCGACATGGATGGTGTAGCTGCCGACCGGGATGTCGCGCGTCGCCTCGACCAGGAAATGACCGTCGGGCGAGGTCACCGCATCACCAAGCAGGATATCGTTGGCATAGGCGCGCACCTTGCGGCCGGCGTCAGCCAGACCGGCGACGAAGATCTTGTTGCCGTCGATCTCGACCGCCTCGACGACGATCTTGGGTGCAGCCACGCCTGCCGCCGGCGGCGCTGCAGGTACTGCTGGCGCTGCAGGGGCAGTTGCGGCTTCCACAGCCGGAGCAGCAGGTGCTGTTTCAGCGGGAGCGGCAGGCGCTGCCGCGACCACGGCAGGCGCAGCCGTAGCAGGCGCCTCAGCGGCTGGGGCAGCGGCCTGATCGCCGGCGGCCGGTGCCGCGGGCTTGGTCTCAGGCGCCGGGACGCTAAGCAGCTCGGCCGGCTTGCCGGGTTCCTCGACCATCGCCAGCACCTGGCCGGCGGCGTCCTTGGGAACCGAAACGACGGCGGTCTGCACGGAAGGGGTAACCACATCGTCGGCCGTCGCGCGCAACGCAATCGTATAGTCGCCGGGCTTCAGCGGATCGTCGAGAACGATGACGAAGGCGCCGTCCGGACCGGCGACAGTCGAGCCAAGCACCGAGGAGCCGTTGAGGATCTCGATCTTCGAATTGGGCGCAGCATTGCCGGCAACGACGATCGAGCCGTTGCTTTCGACGCGCACGACGTCGAAGCTCGGCGCAACCGGGCCGGCCGCGGCCGGCGCTGGGGTTGTTGGGGCAGCAGCGGGCGCGGCAGGTGCCGCCGGAGCCGCAGCTTCGGTCGCGGGAGCCGTTGCGTCGGCAGGCGCGGGTGCTGCGGGAGCCTTGGCATCGGTGGGCGCGGCGGGCGCCGGCGGCAGCCTTCCCTCGGTCCCCGGATCGGCCGGCTTTTCAGCCGGCGGCGTCAGCGATGCAATCGCCGCAGGCGGCGTGGGATTCAGATACGGGTCGAGTGCGCCCGATACATAGGCGGTTCCGACGACCGCGACGGTCCCACCGGCCGCGAACAGAAACGCCTTCAATGGATTAACAGCCATATTTCCCCTACCCCTTAGCCACCTGAAGCCGGTCTAGCGTGTTTTGCCGGCACCGACAAGAAAAAGCCCGGGCTTGTCAGCCCTTGGGGCTTGACCCCGCATTCAGACCCAATCACCAATCACGAATGAACACGATTCGATCCGTCTGCGTCTATTGCGGCTCGTCTCCGGGCCGCGATGAAATCTATGCCAAGGCCGGGCACCTGCTTGGCCGCTCGCTCGCCAAAGCCGGCCTGCGGCTGGTCTATGGCGGCGGCACCAAAGGCATTATGGGCGCAGTCGCCGAAGGCGCGCTCAAGGCCGGCGGCAAGGTAACGGGCATCATTCCGCGCTTCCTCATCAACAAGGAGGCGACCGAAACCGCGCTTGACCGGCTCGACGAGTTGCTGATCACCGACAACATGCACGAGCGCAAGCACAAGATGTTCGAGAAATCCGACGCCTTTGTGGCGCTGCCCGGCGGCATCGGCACGGTCGAGGAAATCGTCGAGATCATGACCTGGGGCCAGCTCGGCCATCACCGCAAGCCGATCGTCTTCGCCAACGTTCAAGGATTCTGGGATCCGATGCTGGCGCTGCTCGACCATATGGCCAGCGAAGGCTTCATCCACACCGCGCAACGGGTCAAGCCGCTGGTGGTCGAAGACCCCGAGGCCATCGTCGCCGCCATCATGGTGGCGGGGTCGTCGGTCGATGCGCCGACGGAAGGCGTGCAGTCTGTAATTGACAAGATGTGAGGACGAAGCCGGCCTTGGCGCAGGCGGCCAGGAATTGAGCCCGGTTGGTGTCGTCGGCCTGGCGCACCAACTGCGCCGCGTCGTGCTGGCGCTCAAGGCTGCCGGCTACGAAACACTGGGCAACACCTGGATCGGCGACAGCAACAAGGCCAGCCTGGCCCAGAAGCAGAAGTCCAATGCGAAGCCACTGATCGACTGCATCTGCTTGGCAAGGATCTGTAGCGTTGGGGCAGCTGACTTCGATCTGTCCAGCTTTTCTTGAGCTCCGTCTTGTGCGCAATGTAAGCACGTTGGCGACGATTTCCATTTGCAGCCCGCTTCGCAGTTGGTTATCGGAGAACATTGGGCGGGAACGGAAATTTGGAGAGCGAGACAAAGGGGAGATGAATCCGCGCGAGCGATTGACGGCCGCGAAGGGCGAGATCGCGTCGGAACCAAGGACGGCGATCCTGGTCCTCGGAATGCACCGCAGCGGCACCTCGGCGCTCGGCGCCCTCGTCGCCGCGCATGGAGCCACGCCGCCGAAACATCTGCTGCCCGGGAGCCTCCACAATCCCAAGGGACATTGGGAAAGTACCCCACTCACCATCGCCGACGACCACCTGCTCACGGCGGCCGCCTCCTCCTGGCAAGATTGGCTGCCGCTAGATCGGCAGTGGCTGCAGTCGCCGGCAGCCGAGCGATTTCGGCCCATGATGACGGCGATCATTGCCAGCGAGTTCGGCGATGCCCCCCTGTTTTTCGTCAAGGATCCGCGGATCTGCCGGTTCCTCCCCTTCATGGCCTCGATCCTGGCCGATCTCAGGATTGACCCGATCGCATTTCTGCCTGTCCGCAACCCGCTCGAAGTCGCCTGTTCGCTGCAGGAACGGGATCAAATGGCACTGCCGACAGCGTTCATGCTGTGGCTCAGGCACGTGCTCGAAGCGGAGCATCATTCGCGACACATGCCGCGCTGTATCCTGCGCCACGAAGACCTGTTGAGCGACTGGCGACATCAGATGGACCGCGCGGCCAGGGAGACCGGAATCGTCTGGCCTGTCACGTCCGATCAGGCCGACGCCGCAATCGCCGAGTTCCTGGACAAGGACCTGCATCATCAGCGGGCCTCGGTCGCTGATCTGCAAAACCATCCGGATTCCACGCCATTAGTCCGCAGCGCCTATGCCATTTTGCGCAGTATGGCGTCTGAAGGCGACAGCCAGGACTTGCGCGACCAGCTCGACAGGGTGCGGGCAACGTTCGATGAGAGCTGCGATGTGGTTGGCAAGGCCGTTGCCGCAGGGAACCTGGGCGCTAAACGGCTACACGGCGAACTGGAAAAGGGCATCGTCGAGCGTGACGCCCTCGCTGACGCCCAACAGGCCCTCATCCGAGACCGAGACAGCTTCATGGCGGAGCGTGACGCGCTTGCTCACGCCCAGCAGGACCTCATCCAAGCCCGAGACAGCTTCATGGCGGAGCGTGATGCGCTTGCTCACGCCCAGCAGGACCTCATCCAAGCCCGAGACAGCTCCATGGCGGAGCGTGACGCGCTCGCCCTGGCCCAAGACGGCCTCGTAGCCGAGCGTAGCGCGCTGGCCAGGATCCGAGACGACCTGGTGGCGGAGCGCGATGCGGCGCTTGCGTCACGCAGATGGCGATTGACCGGACCGTTGCGATGGGTGAGCTCTATTCGTCGTCGATAGCAGCAAACACTCTAAACGCTGCTCGACAAACTGTGATCGCCTGTCAAGAAACCGTCACACGGAACCCGCCTCCCTCGTGTTACGAAGGACGGGTCGGCATCCGCGCGTCGGCATAGTCGAAATCTGAACCTGGTCGAAATTTCTTGGCGAGGCGAGCCGTGAACATTGCTCTCAACGCGGAAGGCCTGTCGCCTTACCTGCCCGACGAGCATGGGCTGTTCTTCATCTACCATTTCACCGCCGAGGGCCTGCGCACCAAGGACGCGGCCGAGGTTGCATGGACATGGCGCAGCTACCAGCTGTCCGACCTGCGCGCCCGTCATGAGATCGCCGCCGAGCAGGCTCTGCCCGGGCCGGTGCGCGAAGCTTTCCTCGGCGCCAGCCAGGGTTGCCACATCGATCTCGAGGATGCCTGGCTTTATGGCGACCTGCCGGATCTGCGCCACGACTATTCGGCGGAAGCGCGCGGGCTCGGCCATTTCCGTTTTGCGCTCAACGACAAGACGCTGATCGGCGCGCGCAAGCAGCCACTGGAATCGGTCGATCTCATCCGCAAGGCGGTGGAGAGCGGCTCGCGCAAATTCCGCTCCCCCGCCGACCTGGTCGAAGCGGTCATGGGCCAGTCGCTCGACGGCATGGCGGCCGAGCTCCACGGTCTTGGCGATACGCTGGACGGCATCGAGGACCGTATCGTGCGCGATGCCTGGCACGGCGAGCGGCAGTCGCTGGTCGAGGCGCGCCGTCAACTGGTGGTCATCCACCGGCAGATGGCGACGCTCACAAACCTTTTTCGCCATCTCGACCATTCGCATCGCAATGAGCTGCCCGATCGGATCAATGACATGGCGACAAGGCTCTCGCACCGGGCACACACGCTCTATCACGACGGCGAGCAGTTGCAGGCACGCGCAAGGTTGCTGCAGGACGAGTTGATGGCCAAGCTGACAATGCAGTCCAACCAGCTGCTCTATGTGCTGTCGGTGATGACGGCGGTGCTGTTGCCGATGACCATCATATCAGGCCTGTTCGGCATGAATGTCGGTGGCCTGCCCATGGTCAATACGCCGATGGGCTTCTGGGTGGTCTCGGCGGTTTCGATCGTGATCGCCGCGGCGACCTACATGTTCGTAAGGCGGCTCGGGCGGACGTAACGCCCCGATCCCTTTGTTTTCACGCAATTCCCAAGGGAACGCGACGCGCTTTTCCTGGAATGCCCATCACGCCGTAGCGCGAAGATCCTCGACGATGGTGCCGGCGGCAGCGACCTCCGCCTCATGGTCCGGCTCCCGCCAGGTCTCGGCGAGACCCGCCGCATACCATTCCTGCATGGCCGGCAGGCCAAGCAATTGCGGGGGATAGGCTGCAGCTGCCCCTTCGAAAGACAGCCCATAGGATAGCACACGGAACGCCACCGGAGCAAAGAAGGCGTCGACGGCGGTAAAATGGCCGCCGGCAAGGAACGGCCCGCCGAACAGGGCAAGGCCATCGTTCCAGAGATCGCCCAAACGGAACAGATCCTGCTTCAGCGCGTCCGACATCGGCAACGGTTTCACCCGCAAGCCGCAATTCATCGGGTATGCGCCGCGCAAGGCCGTGAAACCAGAATGCATTTCGGCGGCGGCCGAGCGCGCCCAGGCTCGCGCCTTGGCCTCGGCAGGCCACACACCATGGTGGCGCTCGGCGAGATACTCGGCAATAGCCAGCGAATCCCAGACAGCCCAGCCGTCATCCACCAGGCAAGGCACGCGCCCGCTGGGCGAGAACGCCCGGTAGAGATCGAAACTGGGCCCGGTCGGAAACGGCGTCAATTGCTCCTCGAACGGAATGTCGAGGGTGCGCATCAGCACCCATGGCCGCAGCGACCATGACGAATAGTTCTTGTTGGCGATATGCAGCACGTACATCGAAAGGCTCCCTACTTCGGGGCCAACGCCACCGGGCGGATTTCACGGCCACGAAACATCGACCAGGAATACATCGCCAATGCCGCCCAGATCAGCGCGAAGGCAATTGCTTGCGTGGTGCCGAACGGCTCGTCGAAAATCAGCACGGCGATCAGGAACACCATGGTCGGTGCGATGTACTGCATGATGCCGATGGTGGAGAGGCGCAGAAGCTTGGCGCCGAAGGCGAACAGCAGCAGCGGCACCGAGGTGACTGGGCCGCAGCCGATGAGCAAAGCCATATCGGTGCCGTTGCTGGAGATGAAATGGTCCTGGCCGTTGACGACCAGGAAGACGATGTAGGCAAGCGCCGGCACCGACAGCAAAAGCACTTCGAGCAGAAAGCCCTGGCTCGGGCCGATCGGCAACGTCTTGCGGAAGAACCCATAGGCAGCGAAGGAAAAGGCCAGCGCCAGCGACACCCAAGGCAATTTGCCGGCATCGACGGTCAGAACGGCAACTGCGACCGCCGCCAGCAACACGGCCGCGATCTGCAGCCGGTCGAGCTTCTCGCCGAGCAACAACGCGCCGACGACGATGCTAACTAATGGGTTGATGTAGTATCCGAGCGCGGTCTCGACGGTGCGGTCGACCGAGATCGCCCAGACATAGATGGCCCAGTTGACGGAGATCAGGGTCGCCGTCAGCGCCGCCATGGCGATGCTGCGCGGCGAGCGGATCGCCGCCTTGAAATCGGCTGTGCGGCCGGCCCAGACCAGCACTGCAGCAGCAATCGGCACCGACCAGACGATGCGGTGGGCGATCACCTCGATCAGCGGCAGATGCGCAACCGCCTTCATGTAGAAGGGCAACAGGCCCCATAGCAGATAAGCGCCGAGCGCGAGGAGAAAGCCGCTGCGGGCTTTGGAGTCGGCGTCGGGCTGGATCGTGTCGCTGGCCATGGCAACCGCTATGGCCCAGTGGGCCATCCAAAACCATCGCAAAATTATGATGGATCAATGGACTTCCGCTGATGGCTCAAGGGGCGGCGCCAGTTCCTCGCCCCACTTCGGGGGGCGCGGAAACCCACGTCTTGCAACCCTACTCCGCCGCCACCAATCCCGCCATGTCGCGGTTCTTCATCAGCTTGTAGACGATCGAATCCATCAGCGCCTGGAAGGAGGCGTCGATTATGTTTTCCGACACGCCGACCGTCCACCAGCGTGCGCCGGTGCCGTCATGCGATTCGATCAGGACGCGAGTGATCGCCTCGGTGCCGCCATTGAGGATACGCACCTTGAAATCGGCGAGCTCCATGTCGGCGATCTCGCTCTGGAATTTGCCGAGGTCCTTGCGCAACGCGACGTCGAGCGCGTTGACCGGGCCGTGGCCTTCGGCCACCGACATCTTCTCCTCGCCCTCGACCATCACCTTGACGATGGCTTCGGAGACCGTCTTCAACTGGCCGTTGGCATCGAAGCGGCGCTCGACCATGCAGCGGAACGAAGTGACGTTGAAGAACTCCGGCAGGCCGTGCAGCATTTTGCGCGCCAACAGCTCGAAGGAGGCATCGGCGCCCTCATAGGCGTAGCCCTCGGCCTCGCGCTCCTTGACCACCGAGATCAGCGCATCGAGACGATGGTCGTCTCTGGGCACATCGATGCCGCGCCGCTTCAGCTCGGCGAGGAAATTGGCCTTGCCGCCCTGGTCCGAAACCATAACGCGGCGGCGGTTGCCTACCGCCTCGGGCGGCACATGTTCATAGGTCGCCGGCTCCTTGGCCAGTGCGGAGGCATGGATGCCGGCCTTGGTGGCGAAGGCCGAGGCGCCAACATAGGGCGCCTGCGCTTCCGGAGCACGGTTCAGCAATTCGTCGAAGGCGCGGGAAAGCCGGGATATCCCGGTCAGCGCCTCGGCCGAGATGCCGGTTTCAAACCGATCGGCGAAGGCCGGCTTCAGCGCCAGCGTCGGTACGATCGAGACCAGATTGGCGTTGCCGCAGCGCTCGCCGATGCCGTTCAGCGTGCCCTGGATCTGGCGCACGCCGGCCTCGACGGCGGCGAGCGAATTGGCCACCGCTTGGCCGGTGTCGTCATGGGCATGGATGCCGAGATGGCCGCCCGGAATACCTGAAACAATGACCTTGTCGACGATGGCGCGCACTTCCGAGGGCTGCGTGCCACCATTGGTGTCGCACAACACCACCCAGCGCGCGCCGGCATCATAGGCGGTCCTGGCGCAGGCCAGTGCGTAGTCCGGATTGGCCTTGAAGCCGTCGAAGAAATGCTCGCAATCGACCATCGCTTCCTTGCCGGCGGCAACAGCTGCTTCGACCGACGCGTTGATCGAGTCGAGGTTTTCCTCATTGGTGCAGCCGAGCGCGACGCGGACATGATAGTCCCAGCTCTTGGCGACGAAGCAGATGGCGTCGGACTTGGACTGCACGAGCGCTGCCAGGCCCGGGTCGTTGGATGCCGACACGCCTGCCCGCTTGGTCATGCCGAAGGCGACGAACTTTGCCTTCGCCGTGCGCTTCTGCTGGAAGAAGGCGGTGTCGGTCGGATTGGCGCCGGGATAGCCGCCTTCGACATAGTCCATGCCGAACTCATCGAGCAGCTTGGCAATCGCGATCTTGTCCTCGACGGAAAAGTCGATGCCCGGCGTCTGCTGGCCATCGCGGAGGGTTGTGTCGAAGAGATAGAGGCGTTGTTTGGTCATTGTTCTGTTGGCGCGCGAGCACCCCCCTCTGGCCTGCCGGCCATCTCCCCCTCAAGGGGGAAGATCGGCAGCTTTAGCGTCGGATCGTTTCCTGCAGCGACGGAGATTTGCGAAAGCGCCGATGACAGCCAATCTCCCCCCTTGAGGGGGAGATGTCCGGCAGGACAGAGGGGGGTGCCACGCGCTGTCATTTCCCCGCAAACCCATCCGTCGCGCGTATCAGCCGATCCAGAATCCCCGGCTCCGAATAGGAATGGCCGGCGCCTTCGATGAGGTGGAAATCCGCCTTCGGCCAGGCCTTGTGCAGGGCCCAGGCATAGCGCGCCGGGCACGGCATGTCGTAGCGGCCGTGGACGATTGTGCCGGGAATATCCGCGAGCTTATGGGCATCGCGCAGAAGCTGCCCCTCCTCCAGCCAGCCGGCGTGGACGAAATAGTGGTTCTCGATGCGGGCAAAGGCGATGGCGAAGTCGTCCTCGCCGAACTTGTCGCTGGTCTCCGGCTCCGGTAGCAGCGTGATCGTCTCACCTTCCCACAGGCTCCAGGCAATGGCGGCTTCCAGCTGCGCCTTGCCATCGGCGCCGACCAACCGCCTGCGGTAAGCGGCCATCATGTCGCCGCGCTCGGCTTCAGGAATTGGCGCCAGGAAACGCTCCCATTTGTCGGGGAACATCTCGGAGACGCCGAACTGATAGTACCATTCGAGTTCGGCGCGGGTCAGCGTGTAGATGCCGCGCACGACAAGCTCGCTGACGCGATTAGGATGCGTCTCGGCATAGGCCAGCGCCAGCGTCGAGCCCCACGAGCCGCCGAACACCAGCCATTTTTCGAAGCCGCACATCTCACGCAGCCGCTCGATGTCGGCAACCAGGTGCCAGGTGGTGTTGGCCTCGAGCGAGGCGTTGGGTGTCGATTTCCCGCAGCCGCGCTGGTCGAACAGGATGACGTCGTAAAGCTTCGGGTCGAACAATTGCCGATGTTTTGGCGAGAAGCCGCCGCCGGGACCGCCATGCAGGAAAACGGCCGGCTTGGCGCCCCTGGTTCCGGAGCGCTCCCAGTAGATATGATGGCCGTCGCCGACATCGAGCATGCCGGACTCGAACGCCTCGATCTCTGGATAAAGAGTACGAAGTTCACTGTTCATTTCATTGCTCATATTTTCAGGCCGTGCGCGGGCCAGTCCGTGGTTTCGTGGTCGGGATGCTGGAAGGAGATGATCTGCTCCTGGCGGGAGTAGAAATCCGGATCCTGATGCATGGGCTGGTCAAAGATCGTTTCCACCCAAGGCAATCGGACCGCGTAGTTGACCTGGATCTGCGGCGCCAGATCGGAGCGGTCGTCGAAGGCGCCGATGGCGATCTCCAGTGCGCCAGGTTGGCGATAGGTCAGCGGTGTACCGCAGCGGGCACAGAAGCCGCGATCGATGTTGACCGACGACTGGAAATAGGTGGGCTCTTCGCGCATCCATTCGACGCCATCCTTGGGCACTGTCACCAGCGCGCCGAAAAACGAACCGAACTGTTTCTGGCACATGCGGCAATGGCAGATGGACGCCCGGCCGAGCTTGCCCTTGATGCGGAAACGCACGGCACCGCACTGGCAGCCGCCGGTTCGAACTTCATCGGTCATAACTTTTCCTCTGGCGGCCATTGTTCGGTGTCATGGTCGGGATGCTGGTAGGAGACGAGCTCGGCGAGATAAGGCGCCGACGACATGTCGGCCATGGTGTCCTCGCCCGGCAATTGCGGGATGGTATCGACATAGGGAAGTTTTGCCTCCGTGCCCCACTGGATCAGCGGCACGATATCAGCCGGATTGTCGAAGGCGCCGATGGCGAGGCCGATGCCGTCGGGCGCGGTAAAGGTCAGCGGCGTGCCGCAATTGGCGCAAAAGCCACGATCGACATGGCTGGACGAGGCGAAATATTTCGGTTCGCCGCGCGTCCAGTCGAGTTTGGCGCCACGCACCGAGACCAGGGGCGCGTAAAATGAGCCGAACGCCTTCTGGCACATGCGGCAATGGCAGATCGAGGCGTCACCCAGCGCACCCTCGACGCGAAAGCGCACCGCGCCGCACTGGCAGCCACCGGTGTAGATCGGCCGGTTGTCGAGGCTCATGGCGTCTCACTCCGTTTCATAGTCATTCGGGCGCATGGCAGACGGCCTCGACATTGTTGCCGTCGGGATCCAAGACGAAGGCGCCGTAATAGTCCGGGTGATAATGCGGGCGCAGCCCCGGCCCGCCATTGTCCTTGCCGCCGGCGGCGAGCGCCGCGGCATGGAAGGCGTTGACCTCGGCGCGGCTGCGCGCGGTGAAGGCGACGTGCTGATGGGTCCTCGGCTTGTCATCGCTGGCCTGCAGCCAGAACACCGGCCGGTCGCGGCCATAGCCACCGACCTTCGCGCCGCCGGTATATTCCAGTGGCACCATGTAGATCAGCGAGGCGCCAAGCGGCGCTATCGCCTGGTCATAAAAGGCTTTCGACGCGTCGAAGTCGGCGACATTGATGCCGAGATGGTCGATCATGAAACAAGCTCCTCCCTTGCTGGCGCCGGCACGTCGGCGCCGGCCAAGCCGGCCCCGATGACGATGTGCTGGCAGGCATTGTCGATATCGCGGATGACGTCGTCGTTCCAGAAGCGCAGGATGGTCCAGCCACTGGCACTCAATTGAGCGCTGCGTGCCTTGTCGCGTTCTGCATCTTCTACGTCGGCATGCTGACTGCCATCAACCTCGACTACGAGGTGGTGGGCCGAACAGGCGAAGTCGACAATGTAGGGTCCAATCGGTACCTGTCGGCGAAAGCTCATCCCGATCAGCCGGTGAGCCCGCAACTCATTCCACAGTTTCAGCTCGGCATCGGTCATGACGCGACGCATGGACTTTGCATTCTTGCGCTGACGCGATGGAACGAGGTCGTGACCCATGCTCAGGCCACTCCGCGCTGGCGATTAGCGAAAACCGAGGCGAGGGCTGATCTCCCCCCTTGCGGGGGAGATGTCCGGCAGGACAGAGGGGGGTGCTGTCCCGCCAGCGTCTCAACCGGCAGCCATTGCGTTCTCAGAAAGTGGCCGAAATGAAAGTGGGCAAGAAGGAACGCTGGCGTTCCTTCGAACCCCCCTCTGTCCTGCCGGACATCTCCCCCGCAAGGGGGGAGATTGGCTGTCGCTGCCGCCTTCGCCAATCTTACAACGGTGTCTCGCGCCACCCTCACCGCTTCACCTCCCACGTCGTCACGCGTTCGTTGGTGACAGGATCCTTGCCGTCCTTCAGCTGCACGCCTTGCTCCAGAAGCTCGTCGCGGATGCGGTCGGCCTCGGCCCAGTTTTTCGCTGCGATCAGTTCCAAGCGCTTGGCGATCGCCTTGGCGATCGCTGCCTCGTCGACCTTGGCCGCGCCGATATCGAAGCCGAGGAACAACAGCGATGCCTTCAGCGATGCGGCCGCTTCGTTGCCCTCCGCGGCCTCACCGGCAAGCTGCGTGAGCTGCTGGAAGGCGGCATAGGTGGCGAGGTCGTCAGACAGCGCCGCCACAATCTCCGCCGGGACTTGCCCTGCCGACGGCGCCAGGTCAGCCGCGCGTTTCCATTTGCGCAGCGTGTTCTCGGCTTCCTCCAGCTTGCGCACGGAGAAATCGATCGGCTCGCGGTAATGCGTCATCAGCATCGCCAGACGCAGCACCTCGCCCGGCCATTTGCGGCCGCCGAAAGTTTCGGTCTCCAGCAGTTCGGCGATCGCGTAGAAATTGCCGACGCTCTTCGACATTTTCTGGCCCTCGACCTGCAGGAAGCCATTGTGCATCCAGATATTGGCCATGACGTCGGTGCCGTGGGCGCAACGCGACTGGGCGATCTCGTTCTCATGGTGCGGGAAGATCAAATCGAGGCCGCCGCCATGGATGTCGAAGACATCGCCGAGATAGGCGGCCGACATGGCCGAGCATTCGATGTGCCAGCCCGGCCGGCCCCTGCCCCATGGGCTGTCCCAGCCGGGCTCTTCCGGTGACGACAATTTCCACAGCACGAAATCGCCCGGGTTCTTCTTGTGAGCGTCGACGGCAATTCGCGCACCGGCCTGCTGTTCGTCGAGATTGCGCTTCGACAGCTCGCCATAATCCGGCATCGAGGCGGTGTCGAACAGCACTTCGCCGGCGGCGACATAGGCGTGGCCGCGTTCGATCAAACGTTCGATCAAGGTGATCATGTCAACCTTGCCGTCGGCGCGGCGCGCGACGAACTCGGTGGCGCGTGGCTCGACCGTCGGCGGCAAGCAGCCGAGTGCGGCGACATCCTTGTGATACTGGTCGGCGGTTTTTTCGGTGACGCGGCGGATCGCCTCGTTGAGCGTCAGGCTTCCCGACGCGATCTCGGCGCCGAAATCGCGCAGCGCGCGGGCGTTTATCTTGTCGTCGACATCTGTGATGTTGCGCACATACGTGACACCAGCCTCGCCATAGAGGTGACGCAGCAAACGGAACAGCACGTCGAAGACGATCGCCGGACGCGCATTGCCGATATGGGCAAAGTCGTAGACGGTCGGACCGCAGACATACATGCGCACATTCGACGGGTCGATGGGGACGAACACGTCCTTCGTCCGCGTTAGCGTGTTGTAGAGGCTGAGACCCTTCGATGCGTCAGACATGCGTGCCCTTCCGGTCCGTTAAGTTCTGGAGAGAGCCTTACCTGTGCCAAGGCACAAATCGGGCTCCAGCCTGCTGGCCGGGGCGTTTGTCCACTCTGGGGAAAGATGAGGCGAAAACGTCCGGACCAGCGCGAAGCTAGCCAATAATGCAAATGCCACAAATGGCGAAAAACGTTTTCATCGGCGGCTTTATCGCCTTGGCCGGTGTTGCCGTCAAGTCGCAACTTCCGGCAAAAGCGTCGCTGGTTCATAGGTCAGGAGCCGCTGAAACATTTTATTAAACATGTCGGCACAGTCATGAAACATTCGCCGGCTAGTTCACCATAGGTCACGATTCGGTCAGATTCGGCCGGCAAACGCAGACACGGAAATGTTACCAGGGAAGAGATCGATGTCACGAACCAAGCAGGAATCGAGCCGCGCCAAGCAACCGGCGCTCGCCAACCACTACCGTGCGATCGGCCCGGCCGCGATCGTCGCCGCCCTTCTCCATACCGCGAAGAATAAAAAGCCGGCGCCGAAAATCACTTCGCCCCGCGCTGCCTGAACAGGCATCGTGCCGCCGCCGACAAGGCGTGCGCCGGAACGGAAGGCTGAGGCCCCATAGCGCGCCTGAAAACAGCAGCTCTTCCTATTGAGCAGGTTCTTCCCGAAGACCGGACATGGCTTCTTGGGAGCGCGCTCTAAAACAGCGTCATCTGACTGTCGTCCGCGCCGGGCTTCTGGCGCCTGACCTTGCCGGGCTCGACGATGCCCATGTCCTGTATCTCCGGCCCGGTGTTGGCGACCTTGTTGACGAGGTCGGAGACCGGAATTGCCTCGAAGAAATCGGGCAGCGCGGGCTTGAGCAGGTCGGCCACATCGCGCGGTTCGAGCGTGCGGCAGTCCAGCCAGCGGGCAAAATCTTCAGGCGCGATCACCACCGGCATCCGGTCATGGATATGGGCGATGCCGGCATTGGCGTTGACGGTAAGAATAGCGCCGGTGTCCATTTCCGAACCGCCCGGCTCGGCATAGGTTTCAATCAGCCCGGCAAAGGCGATCAACCCGCCATGCCGCGGCCGTATCCAGTAGGGCTGGCCCTTCTTGCCGCTGCCGGATTGCTGCCACTCATAGAAGCCGGAGGCCGGCACCAAGGCACGGCGATGGCGCATGGCGGCTTTGAACGAGGCTTTTTCAATAGCGCCTTCCGAACGCGCGTTGATGAGCAGCGGAAATTCCCTGGTGTCCTTGACCCAGGTGGGGATCAGCCCCCAGCGCACCAGCATCGCCTGGCGATCCGGGAAATTCGAGCCCGGCATGCGCGGCGGCCCCGACAACGCCATCAGCACCGGCTGCGTCGGCGCGATGTTGTAGCGGGCCGGAAAATCCTCCAGCTCCGCCAGGCCGAGCAAGGCGGCGGTCTGGTCGGGCGTCGCGGTCAGGGCAAAGCGTCCGCACATTGGCAAGCTCGATGAATTGATCCGATCGCGAACGTGGCGATGGAACCGGCGCTGCGCAATCGCTAAAGCTGCTCGCTGCCAGCCGGTCCACAGGGTGGGCCTCACATAAGCGAATCGATATCGATGAACGAGCAGCGCAAGATACTTCCCGCAGTCTCGGTCGCCGTCGTGCGCGGCAGGACGGTGCTGCTGGTCAAACGGGCGCGGCCGCCGTCGCAGGGGCTTTATGCCTTTCCCGGCGGCAAGGTCGAGCCCGACGAGACGCTGCAAGAAGCAGCAGTGCGCGAATTGCTGGAGGAAACCGGGCTGCGGGCGCAGGACTATCGTCCGCTTCGCGACATCCACATCGACGGCAGCGGCGAGAATCACCCGGTCGACTATCTGCTGACCGTGTTCGGCGCCGTTTATGCCGGCGGCGAAGCGACGGCCAGCGACGATGCCGAGACCGCCGCCTTCTATAGTCTTGATGAAATGGCGACGCTGCCGCTCGCGGGTGACGTCATGGAGGTGGCTGAAGAGCTTTTGGCCTGAAGCAGGCCCATATCTGCCGCTCCGAGAATCGCCTTGCAGGCGACAAAATGTTTCGTCAGATAGACTTATGACCCGCACCTCGCTGTTCCTTGCCGCATGCATCGCCACCGCCACGGCTTTTGCCGTGCAGCCGGCGCTGGCCGCCGAGTCGCCGTTCGAGCCCGGGCTGATGCGACTGGCCGAGGTGCTGGGGTCGCTGCATTTCCTGCGCAATCTGTGCGGCGAAAAGGGCGACCAGTGGCGCACCGAGATGGAAAAGCTGATCGATTCGGAAAATCCCGATCCGGAGCGGCGTGCCCGCTTCATCGCCAGCTTCAACCGCGGTTACCGTTCCTTCGGCGGCACCTATACCCAATGCACGCCGTCAGCGACCGAAGCCATCAGCCGCTACATGAAGGAAGGCGAGACGCTGTCGCGCGACATCGCCTCGCGTTACGGCAACTGACGAGCGCCAGACGGCGTTTAGCGAACGCCTTTTCGAGCACCCGCCTTGTATCCACGGCACGTTGATGCAATCTTGGTGTTGCACTTGCGCAACAGTATTAACGAAACGTTAGCGCGCGAATGCGGAATTAACTCAAACTGAAGGTTTTCATCCCGCTCACCGGTCTAATCGGCTAAGTTTGAATCGGACCGAACGCAGGCGACGAAGTTTGTAAAGACGATCAAAAAAATGTCGTATTTACAGATACTTACTTAGCCTGCGTGAGATAGGGGCAGCCCAAGCCGGATCCGACCCGTCGGACCGCCGCTTGAAAAGGTGGACATCGCAAATGGAACATGGCGTCAACGACATCGACGCGCTGGTCAGGGAAGAAAAGCGCCTGACCGCGGTGGAAAGCCATAGCGAGGCCTGGGCGGAAGGTCTGTCGGCCGGCATAGAACCTGAAATCATCGCCGAGGCAGCGCTTGAAACCGCGTTCGGCGAGATGCTGCGAGCCAATGGCGAAACCTCGGCCCTTGCCCTGCTCGATCGCATGCGTGAAAAGGTGATCGCCGGCGCCTTCGAGCCGGAGCGGTTTCGGCACTAGGCGTCGCGCGTCTCAGAGGGTGCATCGCCAGCTTACCGGTTCTTTGACGACGGCGCGCCGTTTGGGCATCATGCCTGAACAGCCTAGGCCCAAGGAGAGGCAAGCGGTGAATTTTTCGATGTCAGGCCGGCCTCGCGGCGTGGTCCTCAGCATCTGGCTTGCCGCCTCTTGCGCCGCGGTTCCGCTGGCGCTTGTCCTGACCAGCAACCCTGCCTATGCGCTGAGCGAGATCAAGCGCGAGGAGCTTCCAGCTCCTGCCGGGCCACCAGCCAATGGTGAGACGGCGCCGTCTGAAAATTCAGTGCCAATGCCCGATCTGCCCGGCACGGCGCCACCGGCCGCCAGCCAGCCGAAATCGCCCACGGAGCCCGAACAAAGCCAACCGGAAGCCCCCGCCAACGATGGCGGCGTGGCCAACCCAAGTGCCGATCCCGAAGGGCCGGTGCCTGAAGTCGTCTACGACCTTTCCAAATTGCCGGAGCCCGTCAGGCGCATGCGCGATCTGATGGTCGAGGCCTGCGTCAGCGGCGACATCGAGAAGCTGCGGCCGCTGATCGGCAAGGGCGACACCATGACCCAATTGTCGCTGGGCGAAATCGAGGGCGACCCGATCGCGTTCCTGAAAGGGCTATCGGGCGACAAGGAAGGTCAGGAAATCCTCGCTATCCTGGAAGAGGTGCTCAATGCCGGCTATGTCCATGTAGACGTCGGCACACCGCAGGAACTCTATGTCTGGCCGTATTTCTTCGCCCTGCCGCTGGACAAGCTCAACGCCAGACAGCGGGTCGAACTGTTCAAGATCGTCACCGCCGGCGACTATGACGACATGAAGCAGTTCGGCGCCTACATCTTCTACCGCGTCGGCATCACGCCGGCCGGGCAGTGGACATTCTTCGTCGCCGGGGATTGAACGGCGATTCCCCTGGGATGGCTACTGGCTAGGGCTAGAAAGCTCGAGGCCTGTGTCAGGCCATATGCGGATACCTTCATTTCGAAGGGCCGAAATCGCTTCGACCGCCGCGTTGGGATCCATTTGCAGCACCTCGGCGGCATGCCGCAATTCTTCCTTGTCCCGCAGCCTGTTTACCACCCAAGCCACCTTGCGCTCGATATCCACGCCATAGGCCGCCTTCGCCTTGCCAACAGCGTCGCTCGGGATTTCCTTATAGATGCCAACCAGCACTCCAAGATCGATGGCATCGCGATATGCAATTGCACGGTCCTGACATCGATCCGCGTTCGCCAGCAACTTCTCGGCAAACATATCCGCCGGGACCAGGGCGGATACATTCAGATCGTCGTCGAAATGGCCTCGCAGTTTTATGCGGCCTTCGCGGATGACTTCAAACTTGATCGTTTGGCCTTTCAACCGCACGATCGTCCGCAAGCCATATTGATCGATCTGGAAGTCCCGAACAGCCTCGACCGGCTCAGGAAAGAATGCTCTGACGCCACGTTCGGCTGCGGAGGTCCGCAATTCGCGATAGCCATCACTGTCGGCACACAGGAAGTCCACATCCAGTGAGCGGCGATATTCCCCGAATTTCATAACGATCGCAGTGCCACCGCCGAACCAGCACTGGTTTGCGGTCAGGAAATGGCGATCCATCAACCCGAGCGCTTCGGCAATGATCTGGTGCTCGGGCCTCTTGAATTCCATCATGACGCTCGCGGTGTGTCCTGTTGATATTCCGGCTGCGAGGAACGATCAGGTGAGGGAAATCAGCCGGCGGTCAAGAGCACGCCGTGACCGAATTTGTCTGCCAAACTTTGGATAAGCATCTTCTCACGCACAGTAAGACGCTTTTGATCGACAAACCGCCAATTACGCTCATACAGCGCAAATGCCTCTTCGGCCGGAATCGGGCGTGCCGCATCGCGGTTCCAGGCGAGCGCCTGGAGCTCCGGAAACTCCGCAGGGACAATCATGGGCGCGATATCTGCGTTCATAATGCCCTTAACGTAGTGGATAGCGCTTAAAAAATCCAACGCAGCAAGAAACCGCTAAGCCGGCAGCGCCTCGGAAAACTCTACCGGCCTGCCCTGCCCGGGCGTGACGATCTCGCCTTCCCACATCACGCGACGACCGCGCACGATGGTGCCGATCGGCCAGCCGGTGACTTCCTTGCCGTCATAGGGCGTCCAGCCGGCCCTGGAGCCGGCTTGCGCATTGGTGATGGTCTCGCGCCGCTGGAGGTCGACAATGGTGAAATCGGCATCGTAGCCGGCGGCGATGCGGCCTTTCCTGGCCATGCCGAAGATGCGCTGCGGGCCGTGGCTGGAGAGGTCGACGAAGCGCTGCAGGGTCAGCAGGCCTGAATTGACATGGTCGAGCATGATCGGCACCAGCGTCTGCACCCCGGTCATGCCGGACGGCGAGGCCGGATAGGGCTTTGCCTTCTCGGCCGGCGTGTGCGGGGCGTGATCGGAGCCCAGCACGTCAATGATGCCTTGCGCAATGCCGTGCCAGACGCCGTCGCGATGGCGGGCCGCGCGAACCGGGGGATTCATCTGGATCAGCGTGCCCAGCCGCGCATAGTCGTCGGCGGCGAGTGTCAAATGGTGCGGCGTCGCCTCGCAGGTGGCGACATCCTTGTGCTGTTGGAGGAAGATGATTTCCTCGGCAGTGGAGATATGCAGCACATGGATGCGGGCGCGGGTGTTTCGCGCGATGCGCACCAGCCGCTCGGTACAGCGAAGCGCCGCGATCTCATCGCGCCAGACGGGATGCGATGACGGGTCGCCCTCGACGCGCAGGCCCAGGCGCTCGCGCAGCCGGAACTCGTCCTCCGAGTGAAAGGCGGCACGGCGGCGGGTGTTGCGCAGGATCGATGCGACACCCTCGTCGTCCTCGACTAGCAGGTCGCCGGTGGACGAGCCCATGAACACCTTTATCCCGGCAGCACCCGGCAGCCGCTCGAGCTCACCGACATCATCGGCATTCTCGCGCGTGCCGCCAACCCAGAAGGCGAAGTCGCAATGCATCCGGCTGGTGGCGCGGCGCACCTTGTCGGCAAGCGCCGCCTCGCTGGTGGTCAGCGGATTGGTGTTGGGCATTTCGAAGACGGCGGTGACCCCGCCCAGCACAGCCGCGCGCGAGCCCGTCTCCAGATCTTCCTTGTGCTCCAGCCCCGGCTCGCGAAAATGCACCTGACTGTCGACGACGCCTGGCAGGACGTGCAGCCCGCGACAGTCGATCGCTTCGCCGGCCGAAGCTTGGCGAAGATCGCCTACTGCGACGATGCGACCACCCCTAACGCCGACATCGCGCGCGGCTTCGCCATCATGGTTGACCACAGTGCCGCCTGTCAGGATGAGGTCGTAGGTGGTGGCCATGGGCGTTCGGTCTCTTGCGGGGGGAGTATCGTCGGCTTACGTAAAGGCCGACTGTTTTGCAAGATCAGGTTCTTTGCCGCCCATGCCTTTTGCCCTGTTCAAAGACCGCGCCCTCATTTCCGTGTCAGGCCCGGATGCCGAGCATTTTTTGCAGAATATCCTCACCACCGACCTCGACACGCTGGCCGTCGACGCGGCAAAGCCAGGTGCGCTGCTTTCGCCGCAAGGCAAGATCCTGTTCGATTTCCTGATCTCGCGTAGCGGCGAGAACGCATTCCGGCTGGATTGCCGTGCCGACATCGCAGACGATTTCCTGCGCCGGCTGATGCTTTACAAGCTGCGCGCCAAGGCCGAGATTGCCAGGCAGGATCAAGTGCTTGTGACGGTTGCGTGGGGCGATGATTCAAGCGCTTCACAGTCTGATTCAACGGTACTTGCCGATGCCCGCTTCCGCGAGGTGGCTGTGAGCCGCTCCTATGGCGGCGCATCCGTAGGTGGCGACCCGGCTGCGTGGCAGGCGCTCCGCATCGCCAACGGCATTGCCGAAAGCGGTTCCGATTATCAGCTCGGCGATGCCTTCCCTCAAGACGTGCTGCTCGACGAGACCGGCGGCGTCGGCTTCAAGAAAGGCTGCTATGTCGGCCAGGAAGTGGTCTCGCGCATGCAGCATCGCGGCACCGCCAGGCGCCGCGTGCTGATCGTTTCGGCCGACCGCGCCTTACCCGCGCCCGGCACGGAGCTGACGGTTGCGGGGCGGCCGGTCGGCACGCTCGGTTCCAGCGCGGGCACGGCCGGACTCGCCATTGCCCGCATCGACCGGGTCAAGGCGGCGCTCGACGCTGGCCAGCCGGTACTGGCCGGTGATGTCACCGTCTCGCTCGCCATCCCGTCCTGGGCGAAGTTCAGCTTTCCCAGGGAAGCCATCGGCGCGGAGGACGCCTGATGGCTGCCGATCGCGTCGGAGCGCCACCGCGCGCGTGGCAGCGCATGCTGTCGGGGCGGCGGCTCGACCTGCTCGATCCCTCGCCGCTCGACATCGAAATCTCAGACATCGCCCACGGGCTTGCCCGCGTTGCCCGCTGGAACGGGCAGACCCGCGGCGATCACGCCTTTTCGGTCGCCCAGCATTCCCTGCTGGTCGAGGCGCTGTTCAGCGAGTTGCAGCCGGACGCCTCGGCCAATGCGCGGCTGGCAGCACTGCTGCATGACGCGCCGGAATATGTCATCGGCGACATGATCTCGCCGTTCAAATCGGTAATGGGCGGCTCCTACAAGGAGTGTGAGCTGCGTCTCCAGCGCGCCATCCATCAGCGCTTTTCGCTGCCGCCCGAACTCGGCGTCGGCTTGCGCAAGGAGATCAAGCGCGCCGACCAGATCGCCGCCTATTACGAGGCGACGCTGCTTGCCGGTTTCTCGACCGCAGAAGCAACCGAGTTCTTCGGCCGGCCGCGCGGCTTCAATGCCGACCGCTTCGACTTTACGCCGCACTCGGTGACCTCCGCGCAAGCTGCCTTCCTCAAACGCTACGCCAGGCTTGAAAAGCAACGCCAGCCAACGGTTGCCGTGCATTCGGCGCAGTGAACATACGCTAAATTAACCAGCGGTAACCACAGTACCGGGTTTCGATCACGGTCAGCAGGCACGCCTCATGTCCGTTGCGCACGTCAAGGGTGGTTCGCCCGTCCGCAGACGGGGAGCCGGAGGCGTGGCCGCGCCACGGCAGATCGCCGACGAACTGCGCCACCAGAACGAGCGCTTTTCCGCGGCCGTCGAGAATATGTCGCATGGGCTGTGCATGTTCGACGCCGACGAGCGGATGATCATCTGCAACGGCAACTATATCAGCATCTTCTCCCTCGACGCGAAGATCGTGCGGCCCGGCATCGCGTTCCTGGACATTCTAAAGCACAGCGTCGACATCGGTGTCGCCTCACAGAGCGCCGAAGACCTGTATGCCATCCGCAAGCCCTATATCGAGCGCGCGCAAGCCTCGACCTACGAGGAAATACTGTCGGACGGACGTATCGTTTCCATCACGCACCGGCCGCTGGCCTCAGGCGGCTGGGTGTCGATCTATGAGGACATTACGGAGCAAAGGCGGGCCGAGCAGGAACTGAAGGAGCAGCACCGCCGCTTCGATGCGGCGCTCGCCAACATGTCGCAAGGCCTGTTGATGTACGACGCCGAAGGCACGCTGATCGTGCGCAACCAGCGCTTCCTCGACCTCTACAAGGTCACGCCTGACGACTTCCCGCTCGGCATGAGCCAGCGCGCCCTGCTCGAACAGATGGTGCGACTGCGCATCTATCCGTCGATGGACATTGACGGCGAGATCGCCAACACCAGAGCCAGCCTGCAGGCCGGTGAGGAGCGTTCGACAGACCGCAGCCTTGCCGATGGCCGAACGCTGCTGGTTGCGCGCCGGCCGCTTGCCGGTGGCGGCTGGGTGGCGACCTTCGAAGACATCACCGAGCGCCGGCGCGCCGAAGAGCGCATGAGCCACCTTGCACATTACGACACGCTGACCGACCTGCCCAACCGCTCGATGTTTCGCGAACGGCTCGACCAGGCGATGGCCGGCGATACACCGCTGGCGATCTTCTCGCTCGACCTCGATCGTTTCAAGGCCGTCAACGACACCTGGGGACACCCTGCCGGCGACTGGCTGCTGAAATGCGTGGCTGAGCGGTTGCGGCACAGCCTGCGCAGCGACACCGATATGGTCGCCCGCCTCGGTGGCGACGAGTTCGCCATCCTGCAGTTCAATCCCAAAGGCTCCACCGATGCGGAACAACTGGCAAAACGCATCGTCGCTGTCGTCAGCCAGCCGTTTCGCGACAAGGGCCGCGAGATGCATGTCGGCATCAGCCTTGGCATCGCGCTGTATCCCGGTGACGGCAAGGACGCCGACACGCTTTTGAAGAACGCCGACATGGCGCTTTACAGCGGCAAGAGCGAAGGCCGCAACGTTTACCGCTTTTTCGAGCCCGGCATGGATGCCTTGGTGCGGGCGCGCCTGGCGCTCGAAACCGATCTCGAGACGGCACTGAAGCGGCGGGAGTTCGTGCTGGAGTTCCAGCCGATCACCAACGTCGCGTCGGGCAAGATCGTCGGCGCCGAAGCGTTGATGCGGTGGAATTCACCGACGCGCGGCCTGGTGGCGCCCGACGATTTCATCGCAGCCGCCGAAGACAGCGGGCTGATCGTTCCGCTGGGCGAATGGGCGCTGAAACAGGCCTGCAGCGTGGCCGCCGGCTGGCCGCCTGGAATGCGCATCGCCGTCAATGTCTCGGCAGTGCAGATCAGAAGCGCCGACTTTGCCCGCAGCGTGATTTCGGCGCTGGCCGTTTCCGGCGTGCCGGCCAGCCGGCTCGAACTGGAAATCACCGAGACCGTGCTGATGGATGAGAGCGAGACGGTGCTGAAGACGCTGAGGCAGCTGCGCGAACTCGGTATCCGCATCGCGCTCGACGATTTCGGCACCGGCTATTCGTCGCTCGGCTATCTCAGGCGTTTTCCCGTCGACAAGATCAAGATCGACCGCTCCTTCATCCACGATATCGACAACAAGGACACGGCGGCGATCGTGCGCACGATCATCGGGCTTGGTGCCGAACTTGGCATCACCGTCACCGCCGAAGGCGTCGAGACCGAAGCGCAGCTCGACGTATTGCGCAAGGCTGGCTGCGTCGAGGTGCAGGGCTTTCTGATCGGCATGCCGTCAAAGGCCGCCGACATGGCTCGACTTCTCAAGACGAGGGCAGCGTCCCGGCGCGCCTGAACATCCCCGGCGTCATTCCATGCGCGGCGCGGAAGGTGCGCGAGAGATGGCTTTGGTCGGAGAAGCCGGCCGCAAAGGCGGCACCGGCGAGATCTGAACCTTGCCGGATCAGCAGATCGGCACGGCGCAGCCTGCGGTCACGGATGAAGGCAGCAGGGGTGAGACCCAGCACTTTCCTGAAATCGCGGATAACTTGAAAGCGCGTCACGCCTGCGGCTTCAGCGAGCCGCTGCAAATCGAGGTCCGAGTTCAGATGGTCTTCGATGACCTGTTCATAGACCCGGAGCCGGCTTTTCGATCCGAAGCTTTCGACCGCCTCGCGCCGCCGGCCGCCCCAATCGCCATGGCGCAGGATGAGCTTGCGCAAGGCGATCAGCATGGATGTTTCGGCGCTCGTGGCATCACCCGATGTCGAAGCCAAGTGCGCGACGCCTACTGCCTGGACGAGATCGGCATCATCGACGATCGCTTGCGAAAACAACGGCGGGCGATCCTGCCCGAGTTCGTCCGCGATCGCACCCATGATCGAGGCCGACGGATAGAAGGTGCGGTAAGCCCAACCCTGGTCGGCACCCGCCTCGCCGTCATGCCATATCTCCGGATTGACGAGCAGAACCGTGCCCGACCGCGCGAGGACAGTCTCGTTGCCGATGCGGACCCGCTCGCACCCTTGCGTGATCAGGGCGACGACATAGGTCGGGTGCGTGTGCAGCTGGTAGCGATGCCGCGTGAAGCGCGCCTTGAGCATGCCAAGATCGCGAAAGCGCGGATGACGCCAGAACTGCGTCGTCTCCTGAGGCTGTTGAATTCCAGACACGGTCAATCCTGTTCAAGACGCTGCCGGCGCAAATCCTTTACGTGCTGGCATCGACAAGGCCGAATTTACGATAGCCGGCAAGGAGAGCGCAATGCTGCACAACGACCCCATCGCCGCCCTCACCCCGCAGGTGGTGGAATGGCGGCGTCACATCCACGCCAACCCCGAACTCGGTTTCCAAGAGTATGAGACCGCGCGCTTCGTCGCCGACAAGCTGCGCACCTTCGGGCTCGACGAGGTTCATGAAGGCAAAGGCGGCACCGGCGTGGTTGGCGTCCTCAGAGGACGACCAGGCGTGCGCGCCATCGGGCTTCGGGCTGAACTCGATGCCTTGCCCGTGCTGGAGAAGACAGGATTGCCATATGCGTCGAAGAAAGACGGCGTGATGCATGCCTGCGGCCACGACGGGCACATCGCGATGCTGCTCGGCGCCGCCAAGCTGCTCGCCGACAACAGAGCCTTCGACGGCACCGTCTGTTTCATCTTCCAGCCGGCGGAAGAAAATGAAGGCGGCGCCATGCGGATGATCGAGGACGGACTGTTCGAGCGCTTCCCCGTGGAAGCCGTCTACGCCGTCCACAACTGGCCGGGGCTGCCGCTCGGAAAGATCGCGGCCCGTGCCGGGTCGATGATGGCGGCCGTCGACACTTTCGAACTGAACTTTGAGGGGACCGGCGCGCATGCCGCCATGCCGCAGCTAGGCGACGATCCCGTGCTCGCGGCCGGCGCCTTCGTTCAAGCCGTGCAGCGCATCGTCAGCCGTTCGGTCGACCCGCAAATGGCGCTGGTCGTTTCGATCACCCAGATCCATGGCGGCAATGTCGGCAACATCGTGCCGGGCAAGGTCTGGCTGCAGGGAACCTGCCGCTTCTTCGAGCCAACTTTGTCGGACCATTGCGAAAGGCTGATCGGCGACATCGCGCAAGGCATTGCCTCGGCGCATGCACTCACCGCCAAGCTCGCCTACAAGAAAGGCTACCCGCCGCTGGTCAACACGTCGGCTGCCACTGACCGGGCCGTCCAGGCGGCAACCGCGGTTGCCGGCCGCGAGCAGGTCGAGACCGCATTCAACCCGAGCCTCGGCTGCGAGGATTTTGCCTACATGGTCCGCGAAGCCGGCGGCTGCTATGCCTGGGTCGGCGCAGGAGCGGTCAGACTGGGCGAAGGGCTGCACGGCGATCGCTATGTCTTCAACGACGCCATCGTCCCCACCGTGCTCCGCTATTTCGTCACGCTCGTTGAGCAGACACTACGCTGACGGCCGAGCGCCTCAGCGCAAGGTCTCGACGTATTTCTCGTGGAAGCTGACATAGCCGGGTTCGACGACTTTGAGATGGCGCTCGATCAGCTGGTGGAAGGCCGGCAGCTGATGGAAGGGCACGCCGGGATTGGCGTGGTGCTCGGCGTGATACGGCATGTTCCAGGCGACTTTGCGCACCAGCCAGTTGGTCAGCGTGGTGCGGGTGTTTTCCAGCATGTTGGCGACAAGCGGGCAGCGGCCATGCTCGGCCAGCAGATAGAGCCTGAGGAAGGGCTGGCCGAGCAGCGCCGGCACGATCCAGACATAGAGCAGTACACTTGCCTCGAACCACAGGGCTAGCGCGGCGACCACGACATAGAAAGCGATCATGGCGCGGGCTTCAGTGCGCACCTTGGGCAGGCCTTTCGGCGGCACGTAGCTGTCGTGGCAGCCGCCAATCGCGTTGGTGTAGAGTGTCTGCAAATGCCCCCACCACACCGGCAGGCCCGAGACGTGGACGATGTATTGCCGCATCGTCTCCGGTTTCGGGAAGGCGAGTTCCGGATCGGTCTCTGGATCCTGGGTGAAACGGTGATGGGCGAAGTGGAAATAGCGAAACCAGTCGGCGGGCAGCGCGATCGCCAGGCTGCAGACCCTTGCGGCGGCATCGTTGAGCCACTGCGTCTCGAACGCCGTCCTGTGCACCGTCTCATGCAGCAGCGTGAACAGGAAGACGATAAGAATGCCTTGCGGCAACATCAACAGCGGCCAGTACGACACCTTGGCCGCAATCAGCCCGCCGATAGCCACAATCGCGCCGAGATGGAAGGCGAGTTGGACCAGACCCGGCCCGTCCGACTTGCCGGTCAGGCGGCTGCGCTGCTCATTGGTCAGGAACGCGATGACGTCGCGATGGTCTCTGGGTTCAAACTGGGCCGATACGGTCATGGCGCCAAGCTACTCGAATAAGAAAGCTTTCGAAAGACGAGGATTTCTGCGACACAGATAAGCTGACCTTACCTATCGGATCACCCAATGACCGCGCTTCCTTCCCTGAGAGGACTTCAAGCCTTCGAGGCGGCGGCGCGCTCGGGGAGTTTCGCCGCAGCGGCGGATGAGCTCTCGATCTCGGCGGCTGCGGTCAGCCAGCTCATTCGCACCGTCGAGGAGCAGATGGGTCGAAAACTGTTCCATCGCGTCAACCGCCGCGTGGTGCTGACGGAAGCCGGCGTCGAGATGCTGCCCCGGCTGACCCTGGCTTTTCGGGAGATCGGCAGCATCGCGCGTGGCAGCGATGCCTTCCGCCCGCGGCTTGTCGTATCGGTGCCGCCGTCCATGGCGATGGGCTGGCTTTCCGAACGCCTCGCCGGCTTTGTCGCCAGCCACGGCGCCGTCGACATATCCCTGCGCGGCGATGACGATCCGGTGCCGTTCGACCGCGAACTGATCGACATCCGGCTGTCCTTCGGCCCGCACTATCGTGAACACCCGAGCGAGGAGATCGTCAGGGACGCCGTCTACCCCGTCTGCGCGCCAGAACTCACCGCCAAAACCGACAGCCTCGCCGGCCTGCCACTGATTCACACCGACTGGGGACCGACCGGCGCGTCGTTTCCGTCTTGGCGCACCTGGTTCGAGGCGGCGGGCATAGAGCCCGGCCGCGCAGTGCAGCGCGGACTGTCGGCGAACTCGTCGCGGGCAGCGCTCGACCTTGCCATTTCAGGGCTGGGCGCGGCGCTGGCGCAAGGCATTTATTGCGCCGGGGCGCTGGAAGAGGGCCGTTTGGTCCGGGCTAATGCCCTATCGATCGCGCTGCGTCAGCCATATTGCCTGACGATCCCCGAACGCAGTGCAAGGCGCGACCTGGTGGCGGCGTTTCGCAATTGGCTGATTGAGGAATGCCGGCGGTCGGTGGGTTCGCCGGTGCTCGGCTGATGGCCCGAGCTGCTCAGAGATGGCCGGCCAGTGCGGCGACCATGTCCTTGTTCGTCGCCACGGGAATGATCTCGAACTCCACCAGGTCAGACCATTCGATGACCCAGCGCTGCAGCAGCGTGACGTCATCGGCCTCGACCAGCAGGAAGCAGCGGCTCATATCAGCCGCGATCCAGGAGTGGTGCACGACAAGCGCGTCCGGCTTCAATCTGCCGCGCTCGCCGAAACGGCGGTAGATCTCCTTGCGGTCGCAGCCGGTGAAATCCTCGATGACGATGAACTGCATTTTTCCCCCTCGGTTGAATTGCCGCCCGGGACGGCAAACTAACGCCCGGGACGGTCCAGCCGCTCCAGGAACCATTGCGTCAGCCGCACCCAGACTTCGTCCTTTTCGCCGGAATCCTCCCAGCCATGGTCGAGGTTCGGGTTGTCGTTGACCTCGATGACGAAGACGCCATCCTTGGTTTCCTTGAGATCGACGCCGTAAAGCCCGTCGCCGATGCAGCGCGCCGCCTTCACCGCGGTGTCGACGACATGCGGCGGCGTCTCTTTCAGCGTGAAGGTCTTGATGCCGCCCTGGTCGGGCTTGCCGCTGGCCTTGTGGTTGACGATCTGCCAGTGTTTTTTCGCCATCAGATAATGCACGGCAAACAGCGGCTGCCCGCCGAGCACGCCGACGCGCCAGTCATATTCGGTCGGGATGAATTTCTGCGCGATCAGGAGATCGGAATCCTCCAGCCACTCGGTGGCGAGCGTCTTCAGTTCTTCGAAGTTGCCGCATTTCTTGACGCCGCGCGAGAACGATGAATCCGGGATCTTCAGCACCAGCGGAAAGCCCAGCGTCTGCGCCGCCAGTTCGAGGTCCGAGGTGCCGGCTATCATCACCGTCGGCGGCACCGGCACCTTGTTGTAGGCCATCAGTTCGTTGAGATAGACCTTGTTGGTGCAGCGGATCATCGACAGCGGGTCGTCTATCACCGGCATGCCTTCCTGCTGGGCGCGGCGCGCGAAGCGGTAGGTGTGGTTTGAGATCGAGGTGGTCTCGCGGATGAACAGCGCGTCGTAATTGGCGAGCTTGGCCAGGTCCCTCCTGGTGATCGGCTCGATTTCGACGCCCATCTTTTCGGCGATCTTGGCCCAGTAACGCAGCGAGGAAATCTCCGACGGCGGCAGTTCTTCATGCGGATCGACCAGCGTGGCGAAGGTGTAGCGTGCCGGCGTGCGGCCCTTGGTGTCGCGCCACTCGCGGTTGGTGTACGTCTCGAGCGCCTGCACGAATAAGGCTTCTTCCTCCTCGGCCATCCTGGCCAGCGGCAGGAAGCCGATCTTGCGGATCGAAGCCCATTCGGCGCTGTCCTTGATGTGAACCTCAAGCGCCGGAGCGCGGAACCAGTCGAACAACAGCTTGGCGAAGCGGTCCCAGACCTTCGACGGTCCGATGCCGAAGAAGATGCAGATTTTTTGCGGGAAAACGCCTCCGAGATCCTTGCGGCACTTGTTGAGCGCCAGCTCCAGTTCCGGCAGCGCGTGCTCGTAGAGCTTGCGCTCGGACAGGTCGATCATCGTCTCGACCGTCGGGATGACCTTGTGGCCGCGCGAACCGGCGAGCAGAGAGGCATAATAGCCGCGGCTCTGGTAGGCGTAATTGTTCGACAGGTTGATGACCTTCGGCTGCTGGCCCCGAAACAGCGCCGGATGCGCAAGATAGTCACGGTTGGTGATGATCTTGTGCGGCGTCGCCGCCGGGTCGAGATCGTTCTGACGGCCGGTGAGGATGACCCAGGTCATTGTTATCAGCGTTTCCCAAGAGTGATGGCAGCACGCAGTCCGTCGCGGCCGAATTGCGCCATGTTCATGAAGATGCCGTGCGGCACGGGAATGTTGGCGGCATCGAGGATGGTCTCCTGTCTTTCGTCCTCGACCCAGGGATCGTGGATCAGGATGTGGTCGCCATCGTCGCCGATAGCCAGCACCCAATGCGGCACCTTCTTGCCGAACATCAGGAAGCCGCTGATCAGCACCAGCACCAGTTTTCCCTGAGCCAGGGCGCCGCGTATATCGTCGATGGTGAACGGACGGTAATTCACCGGGATGCCGTATAGTTCCGCGCGGCGGCGAAAGTCCACCTGGGCAAGTTCCATCACCCGGCGCTTGTCGTCGCTGCGCACCGATTGCAAGAACAGCGCGCCATAGAAGGACACGAAGATTTCCGCCGCAAGCCCGCTTTCGTAGCCGGAAACCGCAAGGCCGAAGGGCTCGCAGCCGCCGGGGCCGGACATCATGAACACGGTCGTTGCCTCGCGCCATAGGCGGATTTCCATGACCGGATCGGGCACGAAGCCCGAATCGAAATTGGCCATCGCCATCATCAGGCAGCATGGACCGCAGGTGAACTCGCAGGTCTGCTGGTAGAACGGGACTTTGGTGGCGACCGGAATATCGCCGCGCAAGGTCTTTTCGTAGCGCAGCGCGGTGGCGCCATCCTCGTAATAGTGAGGCTCGCGACCGATCTTGCGGTAGCCGCTCTGCTCATAGATGCCGATGGCGCGAAGATTGTCCTCGCGCACTTCGAGACGCAACATCATGCGGTCGTGCTCGAAGGCAGCTTCTTCGGCCGCTGCAAGCAGCATGCGGCCAATGCCGCGGCCCCTGAAAAACGGGTTGGTGGCAAGCGAATAGAGCCGGGCGACGCCGCTGCCCTTGCGAAACAGCACGATGGCGTAGCCGGCGACACGACCATCGCTTTCGGCGACCAGCATCTCGGCTGTCTCGCGTTCGATCAACAGGCGGAAGGAGCGCCGGGAAATGCGGTCACTGGAAAAGACCGCCTTCTCGATGGCGGCGAGGTCATCGACGTCGGACGCGCGGGCCTTGCGAATCTCGGCAGGCATGCGGGTTTGGAAAACCTCGATTGGGTGGAGGAAAAGGCCGCGGTCAAAAACGTCGCAAACATCAGCCGAAACGCCGATATCCATCAAGCGCTATCGCACTTCGAATAGGGCCGAATTGTGACACTTTCTACCCCGGCGCATTCCCGAAACGGAATGCGCTTAACTGGCGATACCAGCCAGAAGCTGACCGTAGGCCCGCTTGGCGACCGCAGCCAGTTGCTCGCGCGGCAGCGAGCCGACGACGGCGCAGGCATAGCCCTTGTCCAGCCAGTAGACCGCCTCGGGGCCGTCGGCCTCGGCCATGTAGGTGCCCTTGGACTTGGCTGAGGAATCAGCGGTAACGAACAAGGAGATGCGCTGACCCTTGGCGTCCTCGTAAAGCAGCATCGCTGCCTTGCCCTGGCCGGCCGGCAGCAGCCGGCCGCCAACCAGCTGGAAGCCTTCCGCCACCAGATCCGGCGCCACCAGTTTCAGGCCGACGCGGTTGGACAGCCAGGTCTGCAGGTGATCCTTGTCGCTTGCCGGCACTTCCACCGCATGGCGCTGTTCGGCGGCATAGATGACATGGGCGGCGATCGCCTCTTCGGCCAGTTGGTCATCGGCGCCATCTTCCCTGCCGATGCCGTCGATGCCGGCAAAATAGCCGCCAAGACCGCCGATGACGAGCACTGCGGCCGCCGCGGCCGCAAGCCACCAGCGCGACTGCCGCGCCGCCGCCTTGGTCGCGCCTTCACCGCTAACGATCTGCTTGAACAGCACCGGCACGGGCTCGTCGAGCACACCGGCAAAGGCGGCGCGCAACGCGGCGCGGTCGGCGGTGTAGCGGGCGCTTTTCGCCTTCATTTCGGGATTGGCGTCGATCCAGGCGTCGTAGGCGGCGCGCTCGTCGCCCGGCAGCTCGCCGTCGAGAGCCATGTGGATATCGCGTTCGGAAAAATCGCGGCGGGTCATTTCTCGACGATCCTTATCGAGCGGCGGCGCGCCGTGTCATCGAGCAGGCTGCGCAGCTCCTCGCGTCCGCGCGCTATGCGCGACATCAGCGTGCCGGCGGGCACGCCGAGAATGTTGGCGGCTTCGGCATAGGAGAATCCTTCGATGGCGACCATGACTAGAGCGGCGCGGCGGTCGGGGCTGATCGCCTGCAATGCGTCGATGATCTCGCGCGAGGCGGCGTTCTCGGCCTGCTCGGCGGGGACTGCCTGCGCCTCGTTTGCGTCAAGCGGCAGGATCGCCGCCTCACCGCGCCGGTTCACCTTGCGCATCTGATCGATGAACAAATGATGCATGATCGTAAACAGCCACCTCCGGGGGCTTTCTCCCGTCTGCCAGCTTTCAAGCCGCAAGAGCGCTCGTTCGAGGCAATCCTGGACGAGATCGTCAGCGGATTCGCGGTCGCGCAGAAGCGAGCGTGCGTAGCGGCGCAAGCGCGGTATTTCGCCAAGGATTGCTGCCTTCTTTTCGTCCATGACCGCTGGTTCTGAGGTCGCCCTTGTTTAACCCGATTGAACGCGCCTTCCCGGCGCGGCGCAAGCGGCCAGCGCGAAGCGGTCTGCCGCCCCGGTCACCCAAGCAGTGAGATAACGAGTTGATCGGCTAAATTATTCCCCGCAATCAACAAAAGGGCCGAATTATCCTAAATCGGTCTGTGCAAAATCATGGCCTTTGTATAGCAGTGGAAGATCGCGGCTTTTCGCGCAGGCGTAAGCAAAACAGTCCCCGAGATTCAGATCCGCCTTGTGGCCAACGGCTTTGCCGTAACGGGCACTCGCGTCAATGGCCCGAGAGCCGATGTTGTCGTCAATGGCCAGACTCTCTCCCATGATCTCCACAATGAACTCATCGATCAGATCGCGGGCATGGAGAAGGGCTTCAGCGCTGGGTCTGCGCGGGCCGGCGCCGGCCCTTGCCAATGCCTGTGTTGCTTCGAAGTGAACCAACGGAGAAACCCAGACCTGCCCGGAAAAACCGGATAGCTGCTTCAGCAATTCCTCCCACCCAGGTTCCTGGTTGAGAATGGCGACGATCACCGACGCGTCGACAAACATCAGTCTTCCCACATCTCGTCGGTGAACTTCTTCATATCGAAATCGGGATTGGGCAGGCCAAGCTTCCTGGCCCTGTCCTGAAGACTGGCGATCCGATCGCGCAGCGGCACCTTCGCCCGATTGCGCTCAAGTTCGTGCACGAGCGCGACCCGCACCGCCTCCGTTTTGCTCGGAGCGTTCGTCTCGCGTTGCAATCTGCTGGCCAGCGCATCCACTTCGTCGTCGCGGATATAGAGCGGCATCGAATATCCTCCGTTGGATATTCATATATTCCACCTCGTATATCACTTCAAGTTGCAGCGTTGGCCTCCCTCGCCGCCCGCGTCAGCAGCCGCTGGTAGAACAAGCCTATGCCGATCAGCACGGCGCCAAGACCGATGAAGGACAGCGCCCTGAGCACGCCTTCCAGTTCCGACATGTCGAACAGGAAGACTTTTACCACGGCGATCGCGATCAGCGCCGCCGAGGCAATGCGCAGCACCTGCGACTTCAGCCAGACGCCGGCGGTCAGCAGCACGACGCCGATGATCAGCCAGAGCGCCGAATAGGTGTAGGTCTCAAGCTGCCCGAGGCCGCTCCACAGGCCGATGAACTCGCCCTTGAACACGCGCCTGACCGACAGTGTGGCGTAGGCGAAGACAAGCAATGCCGCCACTACCGCCAGCATCTGCGCATACCATGGCGGCCGCTTGTCCCTGGCATAGAGCGCCAGCCCGCCGGCGGCTATGGCCGGCAACAGGTAAGCCAGGAACAAGAGGTTGAACACCGAGATCTGGCCGGTCGATTCGTCGGTGAACAGCGGATTGAGCACCAGGAAATGCTGGAGGACGATGAAGGCGACCGAGAGCACGCCGGCGGCCATCGAGCCGTAGCGCAGCACAGAGCTTGGCGAGCGCATGTCGATGGCCACCAGTATCGCGCCGGCACCGATGGCGATCAGCGTATAGATCGCCTGTTCGGCGAGCGTCACCGGGCCGGTGTCGATGACGCCGCCATGCATGGCGTGGCGCACCAGCATGGCGACGGTGAGCAGCGCAAACAGGGCTGCACCCGCCTCCATCGCAAGGCGCGGCCGGCCATTGCCAGTTGTTGGTAGTGCGGGGGTGGTACGCGCGAGTTGCCAGGCGGCAAAGCCGAAGGCCAGCGCCGGTACGCCGTATCCCGGCAGCAGCCAGTTGAACACCCGCGTCGTCGTCAGGAACTCGGCGCCGACGATGGTCGGATCGAAGGCGACGCGGCCGAGCACGGCAACGACCGCGCCGACCGAAATCCAGCCAAGCACCGGATAGCTGCGCCACCGCGTCGCCAGCGCCGGCACGATGGCGGCAACGCCGGCAAGAATGGTCGTCCAGCCGGATCCGAAGGCCATGTGCAGCATCAGCAGACCGGCCAGAGCCGAGCCGCAAAGCGCGAAGGAGACGGCGATGTCGCCCTTGAGCGGCGGCTGTTCGGCGCGCGCGATCCATTCGCCACCGGCAGCGAAGACAACAACCAGAAGGGCAGCTATCGCTGCGTAGACAAGGTCGCGGTCGAGATTGCCGTAGGCAAGCCACAGCGTCAGCAGAATAAGCAGCGGCGCAGCGACGCCCCATGCCGCCCAGCATGCCGCGCGGACCCGTGCTGAGGCGGCGAAGCGGCGTGCGGCCCAGAAGCCGGCGCCGATGAAGACCAGGCCGAGGCCAATGCCGATGCGCAGCGTCAACGGATTTCCGGCCGCCACCGGCATGCCGTCAAAGCCGATATTCCCCTGGGTTATGTCGGAGCCGATGGTGGTGGGCGGAATGATGCCGAGATGGATCATCACGCTCACCACGCCGGCGGCATGCAGCAGCGGCAGCGCGCGCGGCCGGTAGAGTGCGGTGGCGACAAGGGCGACGAGGACGAAGGCGCCCGGCAAGGCGCCACCGGCGGCGACCAGCGTCGTGTCGACGGACAGGCCTAGCGCTGAAAACGCAACGAAAACGCCAGGCACGATCGAGGGCCAGTCGAAGCCCGCCTTTGCAGGTTCCGCTTCGCCGCCACGACTGCCCAGCCAAACAAAGGCAAGCACCGCCAGCGTCACCGCGTCGATGAACAGGACGACGGCAAGGTCGGCGAACCGGATGACGGCAAGGTCGGCGACGAGCGTACTCATCATGTAGGCGATGGTCCAGGCGCCGGTGCCGAAGAAGGCGGCCGCAATCAGGAATTTCCAGTCGCGAATGCGGGCGATCACGGCTGTAGCGGCAAGCACGATCGCCAGGTAGACGAACAGCGCCCATGGGTTGGGCGCCTGCGAGGACACAAGCGCCGGCGTCGCCATCGAGCCGACGAGACCGATGCCGGCCAGGGCCTGGCCGTGGACGAGGGCGGCGACAATGGTCGCCACGCCGATGGCGCCGAGCACGGTGAAGGCGAAGGCCGGCCCGACGAAACCGTAAATGGCATGCGCGGCATAGACCGTACCGAACAGGATGAAGGCGCCGGCAGCCGTCAGGATCGCCGGAATATAGGCGCCTGCAGCCCCTTGCACCGGCACCTTGAAGCCGGTGCGGCGGATGAACTCGCCGCCGCCGATCAGCACCAGGCCGAGCAGCGCCGCCAGGGACAGCCGCACTTCAGGGCCGAAAATGCCGGCCTCGATGGTGTAGCGGATCAGGAACAGGCCGCCCAGGGCCAGCGCGACGCCGCCGACCCAGACCGCCCAACGGGTGCCGAGCGCCGTTTCGACCTCTGACTGGCGGGCTGCCTTCGCCGTGGCGGCAGGCGCGGATCCGGTGAATGCCGCCTTGGCCGCGGCCGACAGTTCTGGCACGGCCTCGCTGGTGGCCGCATCGGCTTCGGCGGCCGGTGCCTGGGCATGTGCCGCGTCGGCTGTTGTTGGCGAAGCTATGTCGGCAACTGGTGCGGTAACCTGAGCGGCATCCGCCGGTGCGCTTGCAACCTGCTCGACCGGTTTGGCAACGGGCGGTGTCGCATGCACGCCGGACAGAACCAGACTGCGCAGCGCTCCGAGCTCGCGCTCGATCAGACTGACGCGGCCCTGCTGGCGCAAGACGAGGACAAAAAGCACGATAACGACGACGGCGCCAATCAGGCTTTCAAACATGGCGGTTCCCCCAAACCAGGCCAGTTTTCACTGACAATTGCGGCGGCCACACGGCCACCCCAGACGCTATTCAAGTCACGCCACCGCAATGGTGGCCGAAAAGAAGTTATCGAGCATGTTTCGTCGGCAAATTCCAGCGGCCTACGGTCTTTATCCTCACCCATCATCTGAGATAGCCAGGAATGGCATGCCGCCGCCACTTGCCCAGGAGCCATGCTATCCTCGGATGAACTGTGGGGAAATCGAATGCCGAAACGAAGTGCAGGGCTGCTGATCCACCGGACAAGGGCCGGCATTCTCGAATTTCTGCTCGTCCATCCCGGCGGCCCATTCTGGGCAAGGAAGGATGAAGGCGCTTGGTCGATCCCCAAGGGCCTCGTCGAGGACAATGAAGATGAGTTGGCCGCCGCCCGGCGCGAGGCTGGGGAAGAACTCGGAGTCAGCATCGAGGGTGATTTCGAGCCTGTCGGCAGCTATCGGCAAGCCGGCGGCAAGATCGTCATCGCCTGGAGTGTCGAAGCCGATTTCGATCCCGATGCCGTTAAAAGCAACATGTTCACGATGGAATGGCCGCCCAGGTCAGGCGTGACGAGGGAATTTCCCGAAATCGACAGGGCCGGCTGGTTTTCCTTCGCGGAGGCCAGCCTCAAGATCCTCGGCGGTCAGCGCGCCATCCTCGATGATTTCATGGAGCATCGCAAGGCCGGCTGAGGCTCTTGCCCTACGAGTACCCCCACCCTAACCCTCCCCACAATGGGGAGGGAATGCTGCCGCATGCAGCTTTTGCTGTGAACCTGGACGGTTGCGGAGGTCAGCACCCACCGAGTCTCCCTCCCCTTTCTGGCGCAGCGTCTGCCGTAGTGGCGGCATTGCCGCCCGAATGATGCTTGCGCAAGGCGGCGAGGAAGCCGGCACGGGCATCGGGCTGTTCAATGCCGCGCGGCTCGTAGACATGGCGGGTGAAAAAGAAACCGGTCAGATGGAAGGCGTCCTCGAGTGCCGCGTGGTCCGCCCGCAAGCCGGAGCCGCGCTGCAGGAAGGCCGGCAGCGCCAGCATCTTGTCGCGCCACGGCGCACCGGCGGCTCGCGACACCGCACGGCCGGATTTCGGCGAGACATAGGCCAGATCCTGCCTGGCGCCGGTCGCCGCGCACTGGCTGAGATCGAGGCCGAAGCCGAGTTCGTCGAGGATGAGCAGTTCGAAGCGCGCCACCAGTTCCCCGGCGGCATCCGAATCGTCCAGATGGGCGATCATCACGGCAAGCGTCTCATACAGGCCGCCATGGGCGTCGCGCTCCGGCAGGAGCCTGAGATGCGCGGCCATGGTCTGCAGGCCGTAGACGGCGACTGCGCTGTCCATCAACCGGGCGGCATTCATCTCGATCGCCTCGGCCTGGAAGGTGCCGAGATGCTCGTCGAGGCGTGCCCGCCACAAAAGGTCGACGCGGTTGCCGGGCTGCAGCACCGGCTGCTGCTTGCGCGAGCGCCCGCCGCGCACCAGGCCGAGATGGCGGCCATGCGCACGCGTCATTACCTCGAGAATGGCGCTGGTTTCGCCATGCTTGCGGGTGCCGAGTATGATTCCCTCGTCGCGCCATTCCATGGCAGGAGCTTGTCACCGGTTGCGTGGCGAAATCAAGATTTTGGCGCGCCGCGTGCGATCTGTGCTGACATTGGATCCCCACACATCGTCGAAAGGCTCTGATCATGCGAATTTCCGGTGATCGGCCAGAACGTCGTCGATGACGCGGCGAGATCGTTCCGCCTCGGCCTGGTTGGCGTCGTGTCCGGCAACGGTGATCAGCGCTTTCCACAGCGTCCAGCCGCGGCCGCGCGCCCAGGTCGCTTCATCGACGTCGATGGCAGCCCGGAATGCCTCCCGGCTCTCGCCCTGGAAGAATGTCCAGGCGATCGCCAGGTCGCAAGAGGGATCGCCGATGCCTGAGGTGCCGAAGTCGATGATGGCGCTCAAACGGCCGTTTTGGACCAGAAGGTTGCCCCAGGCGACGTCGCCGTGAAACCAGACGGGCGACCCTTGCCAGGTGGCGGCAAGGGCCGCATCCCAGACAGCGGTGGCCGCCTGGGTGTCGATCTGCCCCTCCAGCGCCTGGAGTGCTTCCCTTGTCTGGTTGTCATACACGCTCGGCGATCCGCCGCGGAAGAAATTGTGCTGGCCCGCGGGCGGCCCGCCCGCCGGATCGATCCGCCGGAGCGCAATGAGGAACTTGGCCAGATCGACCGCGAACTGTGGGCGATCGGCGATTTCGGCGGTCTTGGCTGTTTCGCCGTCGATCCAGCGGTAGACGGACCATTGCCAGGGGTAGTCCTCCCCAGGCTCGCCCATCGCCAGTGGAACCGGGATCGGCAGCGGCAGAAGCGGCGCCAGCCTGGGCAGCCAGCGGTGCTCTTTTTCGACCTGCAAGGCATATGGTGCGGCACTCGGCAGCCGCAGAGTCATATCATTGCCGAGGTGGAAGGTTCGGTTGTCCCAACCGCCAAACGTCACCGGGCTCACCGGCAGATGCCGCCATTGCGGAAACTGCGCGTTGACCAGCCGGCGCACGAGATCGGTATCGATGGTCGGTTTTGGATCAGGCATGTCATCGTCTCAAACTGCCGGAGCGGCATTTCTAGACGATGAAGCTCAATGGGGAAACTCAAGCCCCATCTCACGGTAGCGTTCGGGGTCGTCGCCCCAGTTTTCACGCACTTTGACGAACAAGAACAGGTGCACTTTCTGCTCGAGAATGCCGGCTATTTCCATGCGCGCCGACTGGCCGATGGCGCGGATGGTCTCGCCCTTGTGGCCGAGCACGATCTTCTTCTGGCTGTCGCGCTCGACATAGATGGTCTGGTCGATGCGCACCGAGCCGTCCGGTTTCTCTTCCCATTTCTCGGTCTCGATATGCGAGGAATAGGGCAACTCCTGATGCAGCCGCAGATACAGCTTCTCGCGGGTGATCTCGGCGGCCAGTTGGCGCATCGGCAGGTCCGAGATCTGGTCTTCCGGATAGTACCAGGGGCCGACCGGCAGCGCTTGCGCGAGATAGTCGAGCAAATCCTTGCAGCCGGAGCCGGTCAGCGCCGAGACCATGAAGGTGCGCTTGAACGGCACCTTTTCGTTTGCTGCCGCAGCCAGGGCCAGCAGCGCCTCGTGCTTGACCCGGTCGACCTTGTTGAGGATCAGCACCATCGGCTGGCGGACGTCCTTCAGCCGCTCGAGGATGGCGTCGGCGTCACCCCTGATGCCGCGCTCGGCATCGATCAGCAGAAGCACGATATCGGCGTCCTTGGCGCCACCCCAGGCGGTGGTCACCATCGCGGTGTCGAGCCGGCGCTTCGGCTTGAAGATGCCGGGCGTATCGACAAAGACGATCTGCGCGTTGTCATGCGTGGCGATGCCGCGCACGATGGCGCGGGTGGTCTGCACCTTGTGGGTGACGATCGACACCTTGGCGCCGACCAGTTGGTTGACCAGCGTCGACTTGCCGGCATTGGGCGCCCCAATCAGGGCAACGAAGCCGGAATGCGTGGCCTCCGCTGCCGGAGGGAGATCTTCGCTGCCGGTCACGCCGCACTCCCTTGGTTGGCCCAGATGCCCTCGCGCATAAGAAACGCCGATGCCGCCGCTTCTTCGGCTGCGCGGCGAGAGCCGCCCGTGCCGCTTGCCGGCGCAAAACCGCCGACCTTCACGGACACCGTGAAAACCGGTTGATGTTCAGGTCCCTCGCGTTTCTCGATCGCGTATTCGGGCCTGACATCGCTGGTCTTGGCGATCCATTCCTGCAGGTCGGATTTCGGATTGGGCGGCTTGGCCACCACCTTTTGCGAGCGCGGCTCCCAGTAACGCAGGACGAATTGCCTTGCGGCATCGAGGCCGCCGTCGATATAGACCGCCGCGATCAGCGCCTCGACCGCATCCGCCAGATAGTTTCCGCCCGAGCCGCGCGAGCGCGCCTTCAAGGCAGCGTCGGCCCGAACCAGATCTTCGAGCTGCATTTCAATGCCGATCTCGGAGCATGTCCGCGCATCGACCAGGGCATTGAAGCGCGGGGCGATTTCACCTTCCGGCGCTTCAGGAAACTTTTCGAAAAGCAGGTCGGCAACGATCAGGCCGAGCACGCGGTCGCCAAGGAATTCGAGGCGCTGGTTGTTGCTGCTTGCCTTGACCGCACTGGAATGGGTCAGCGCGGTCTCGAGCAAACGGACATCCCGGAAGGAATGGCCGGTTTTGGCTGTCACCAAATCGGCCAGAGTTTCACCCGTCGGGCGCTTCAAAGCCATCAATTCACGAAATGGAACAGGCGCGACAGGCGCACCAGCGACGGCCATTTCCAGATCTCGAGCGGGCTCGCCTTCCCGGCGATCGAGAAGAAGACGATGTTAGCGCGGCCGACAAGGTTCTCCGCCGGCACGTAGCCGACGCTGAGGCGGCTGTCGGAGGAATTGTCGCGGTTGTCGCCCATCATGAAATAGTTGCCGGGGGGCACGACGAACTCGCGGGTGTTGTCGGTGATCGAATTCGGTGTCAGGTCGAGCGTGTCGTAGCTGACGCCGTTGGGCAGGGTCTCGCGATAGACGTCGACCGGCTCAGGCACTTCCGTGATATCAGGATTTTGGATCTGGCCGGTTTTCACACGAGGCACGCCCTGGCCGTTGATGAACAATTGGCCGTCCTTCATCTGGATCTTGTCCCCCGGCAGGCCGACGACGCGCTTGATGTAGTCGAGCGACGGATCCGGCGGGAACTTGAAGACCACCACGTCGCCGCGCTTCGGATCGGAACCCCAGATGCGGCCGGAAAAGATGTCGGGGCCGAATGGCAGCGAATAACGCGAGAAGCCGTAGGACCATTTGGTGACGAACAGATAGTCGCCTTCGAGCAAGGTCGGCCGCATAGAGCCGGACGGGATCGAGAAGGGCTGGAATAGCAACGTGCGGATGACCATGGCCAGCAGCAAAGCCTGGATGATGACGCTGACGATTTCGCCAAGCCCGCCGGATTTCTTCTCGGATTTTTCAGCCACGCTCATGTCGTCCTCGATTGTGCGTTGGATGGTATAGAGTCTCGGCGCGCGCTGGGCAACGTCAAGTCGGCGTTAGATAGCGGTCGTCTGATGCAATCAATGTGGCGCTTGTTCGGCGGGCAACGCCTCGATGATCACAAAGGCTTGAGCAAGCGGGAAATCATCGGTGATTGTGAGGTGGATCGCCGCTCTGTGCCCCTGTGGCAGGATTTTGGCCAGCCGTGCCGCCGCTCCCCCGGTCAGCGCCATCGTCGGCGCGCCGCTGGGCAGGTTGGCGACCCCCATGTCGCGCCAGAACACGCCCTGCGCCAGGCCGGTGCCAAGCGCCTTGGCGCAGGCCTCCTTGGCGGCGAAGCGCTTGGCATAGGAGGCTGCGCGGCCCTTGCGGCCTTCCGAGCGGACCTGTTCGACCTCGGTGTAGATGCGCTGGATGAAGCGCTGACCATGCCGTTCCAGCGACTTTTCGATGCGTCTGATGTCGATCAGGTCGCTGCCGATGCCGATGATCATTCCGCCGGAACTTCCCGTCCGCGGTGCTCGGCCTTATGCGCCCGCTCTGCCATGCGCTTCCTGCGCTGCTCGCGAAAGGCTGTCATCCCCCAGCGGGTGATACCGTAGAAGATCAGCCCGAAGATCAGGCCGAGCGGCACAGCGCCGATCAGCATCGGCTCGAGCACCGGATGCCACAGTTTTGCAAACGACAGCGTGTGCATCATCTCACCAAGATGCGCAGGCGGTCCGTTCTTGGGCAGGCGTTCATGCAGGATCAGCTTGCCGACTTCCCAGGACGCTCCCCACAGCAGCGGGAAAGTCAGCGGATTGCCGAAGAATACCGCGCCGAGGGCGGCGGCCACCAGATTGCCGGCGACTACCCAGCAGAGCACGGCGGCGACGGCGAAATGGAAGCCGAGCGGAAAGAAGGAGGCGAAAACGCCGGCCGCGACGCCGGCCGCGACCGCATGCGGTGTCGCCTTCAGCCGCAGGATGCGCTTGGAGAAATATTGCAACGAGCGCGAAAACGAGCGGCGCGGCCACAGATAGGTACGCACCCGCTCCAGAATGCCATCAGGCTTTCGGCGTCGAAAAAGCACTCTGTTCCAGTTCCCGGTTCGTCACGCCCAAATTGCAACCATCCCTGGCCGGGCGCGGTCGCTCCATCTTGCGCTTCGAGGGCGCAGAAAGGCAACAACGACTTTGATATAGCGACTGCCTTGCGGCGGAACAATGAAACGCCGCCGCGATGGTCTGCCGCAGGCGGGTAACGATGGTCTGCCGCAGGCGGGTAACAAGAGCGCCATTGGGGCGAAACTGAGGACAATATCGATGAAAGCTCCCTGACGACGGCAATGTCCGCGCGAAGACGACGCCGAGGCGGATAGACTATTCCCGATATTCGCTGACTTCGACCAAATTGCTGTCCGGATCGCGGAAATAGACCGACATCATCTTACCGCGGGCGCCGGTGCGCTCGACCGGGCCGACTTCGATGGCAACGCCGTTGGCTTCCAGACTGGCGCAAATCTCGGCAAGCGGCCTTGCGGCGATCAGGCAGAAATCGCCGGACCCAGGCATCGGCGTCTTGGCTTTCGGTTCGAAAGTGTGCGTTGCCTGATGCAGATTGATCTTCTGCGATCCGAACAGCAACCCCGTCGGCCGGTTCGGCTCGTCGAGGCGCTTGAGGCCAAGCACCCGCTGGTAGAAGGCGCAGCTGTCCTCCACCGAGCGGACCGTCAGCACGAAATGATCGATGCCGGCGATCATGGTGATGTCCCCTAAATGTTGCGGCTACCCGGCTTGATCGCCGGGATGGCGGCAAGTTCCGGCGGCAGGCGGTCGGCGGGATAGGCCGGCACCTCATATTCGGCAAGCGCGATCAGCGGCACGCCGACATTGGTCTTGCCGGCCGAGCGGTCGATGATGCAGGCCGCCGCCACGACCTCGGCGCCAATCGCGCGCAGGCAGTCGATGGTTTCGCGGATCGAAAGACCAGTGGTGACGATGTCCTCGACGATGACGACGCGCGATCCCGGCGCGATCTCAAAGCGGCGCAGCCTGAACTCGCCGCCTTCGCGCTCCACCCAGATTGCTGGCACACCGAGATGGCGCGACGTCTCATAGGCCGGGATCAGGCCGCCGATCGCCGGGCCGACGACGTAGTCGACCTTGCCCGGCACCGCCTTGCGGATCTTTTCGGCCAGCGCCTTGCAAAGCCGCTCGGTCTTGTCGGCATGCATGAAGACGCGCGCCTTCTGCAGGAAGACCGGGCTGCGCAGACCCGACGTCAGGATGAAATGTCCCTCCAGAACAGCGCCTGCCTCGCGGAAAATGCCCAGAACTTCGTCGGTATTCATAACTCGCCCCATGTCCATGGTGAATGGTGAATGGTGAATGGTGAATTGGTGAATGGTGAATGGTAGTGAGAACGCCTTCTTTCACTATTCACTATTCACTATTCACTATTCACCCATTCACACGCCGCGCATCGCTGACGCTCGAATTATCCTTGAGCTGCGACAGCAGCCGGTTGAGGTGCTTCAGATCCCAGACTTCGAGATCGATCAGCATTTCGGTGAAGTCGGGCGCGGTGCGCACCATCGACAGCGTATGAATGTTGGCGTCGTTGGAGGCAACGACCTGGGCGATGTCGGCGAGCGAGCCCGGCGCGTTGATGGCGGTGACCGAGACGCGCGCCGGAAAGCGCTCCTTGGTCTGCTCGTCAATGTCCCAGCGCACGTCGATCCAGCGCTCCGGCTGGTCGTCGAAGGCCTGCAGCGCCGGCGACTGGATGGGATAGATGGTGATGCCGGTGCCCGGCTGGACAATGCCGACGATGCGGTCGCCAGGCACGGCCCCTTCCGGCGCGAAACGCACCGGCAGGTCGCCGCGCACGCCGCGGATCGGCACCGCGCCATCGCGCGGCTGGTCCTTGTCCTTGCGCGCGGCTCGTGTGCCGGGCATCTGGAACAGCATGCCGGCGGCGTTGCGGATCTTCGACCAGCCCTCCTCGCGCTGCTTGGGGGCGCTGACGGTGACGCGCTCGTCCTTGTAGTCTGGGAAGACGGCCTTCATGACGTCGGTCGAGGCAAGTTCGCCGCGCCCGACCGAGGCCAGCACATCCTCGATGTCCTTGCGCGCCAGCCGGTGCAGCACCGGCTTCAGGCTTTCCTTGGTGAAGGTCTTGCCGGCGCGTTCGAAGGCGCGCTCGAGAATGCGGGCACCAAGACCTGAATATTGCTTGCGAATGGCGTTCTTGGTGGCGCGGCGGATGGCTGAACGCGCCTTGCCGGTGACCACCACCGACTCCCACGCCGCCGGCGGCACTTGCGCCTTGGAGCGGATGATCTCGACCTCGTCGCCGTTCTTCAGTTCCGTCATTAGCGGCATGATGCGGCCGTTGACCTTGGCACCGACGCAGGTGTCGCCGACATCGGTGTGCACGGCATAGGCGAAGTCGATGGGCGTGGCGCCGCGCGGCAGCGCAATCAGCATGCCTTTCGGCGTGAAGCAGAATACCTGGTCCTGGAACAGCTCCAGCTTGGTATTTTCGAGGAAGTCTTCCGGGTTGTCGCCTTCTGCCAGTTGCTCGATGGTGCGCCGCAGCCAGGCATAGGCGTTGGTCTCCTTCGAGATCGCATGGGCGGCGCCGTTCGTCTTGCCGCCGGTGTCCTTGTAGATCGAATGGGCGGCGACGCCATATTCGGCGATCTTGTTCATCTCGCGGGTGCGGATCTGCAGTTCGACGCGCTGGCGCGACGGGCCGACAATGGTGGTGTGGATCGAACGGTAGTCGTTCTGCTTGGGCGTAGAAATGTAGTCCTTGAAGCGGCCAGGCACCATCGACCATGTGGTGTGGATGGCGCCGAGCGCGCGGTAACAGTCTTCGACGCTGTCGACGACGACGCGGAAGCCGAAGATGTCCGAGAGCTGCTCGAAGGACAGCGCCTTGGCCTCCATCTTGCGGAACACCGACCACGGCTTCTTCTGCCGGCTCTTCACCCCGGCATTGATGGCATGCTTCTCGAACAGCGCCGACAGCGCCTTTTCGATGTCGGTCAGCACACCCTTGTTGCGCTCGAATATCTCGGCAAGCCGCGCGGTGACGGCGCGGTAGGCTTCCGGATTGATGAAGCGGAAGGCGATCTCTTCCAGCTCCTCACGCATGCCTTGCATGCCCATGCGCCCGGCCAGCGGCGCGTAGATGTCCATCGTCTCCTCGGCGATGCGCAGGCGCTTGGCCTCGGGCATGTGGTCGAGGGTGCGCATGTTGTGCAGCCGGTCGGCGAGCTTGACCAGCAGAACGCGGACATCCTCCGAGATGGCCAGCAACAGCTTGCGCAGGTTTTCCGCCTGCTCGGCCTTCTTGGAGACGAGATCGAGCTTCTTCAGCTTGGTCAGGCCTTCGACCAGCTTGCCCATTTCGGGGCCGAACAGATCGTCGATCTCGGCCCGCGTCGCGGTGGTGTCCTCGATCGTGTCATGCAGCAAGGCGACGGCGATCGTCGCCTCGTCCATGTGCATTTCGGTGAGGATGGCGGCGACTTCGAGCGGATGCGAGAAATAGGGATCGCCGGAAGCGCGCTTCTGGTGGCCATGCTTCTGCATGGCGTAGACATAGGCCTTGTTGAGCAACGCCTCGTTGACGTCAGGCTTGTAGCGCGCAACGCGCTCGACAAGCTCATACTGACGCATCATGGGCGGGTTCTCACGGTGCTGAAATGATTGATGCGCCGCACTGATGTACGGCGCATCTCATAGATAGCCACGAAACTCACGGGACGGAAGTGCCGGAACCATATTCCCGGCAGGTCCAGGGCAGCGATTAGTAGTCGTCGCTCTTTTCCGGGGGAACCAGGCCCTCGATGCCGGCCAAAAGGTCTTCCTCGGTCATGCGATCGAAGGTGACGTTTTCTTCGGCGTCGTCGGCATCGGTAGCTGCAACTGCGTTGCCGGTCTGGTCGGCGATCGCCTCGCCGTCGGCCTCGGGCTCGTCGACCTCGACATGCTTCTGCAGCGAGTGGATCAGATCTTCCTTGAGGTCGTCGGGCGACAGCGTCTCGTCGGCGATCTCGCGCAGCGCTACGACCGGGTTCTTGTCGTTGTCGCGGGGCACGGTGATCGGCGCGCCCTGGCTGATCTGGCGGGCACGGTGGCCGGCGAGCAGCACGAGCTCGAAGCGGTTGTCGACCTTGTCGATGCAGTCTTCAACGGTTACGCGGGCCATTGATTGCCCCTTTCATGCCTGGATTTGATGGAAAACAGGCGCGGTCCATAACCCGAACGCCGCCAAAATACAAGCATTATGGCGCCGTGGCCCCATCGGCTGGCGAATGCCAGTCTCTGGCGCCGGTGAATGCCTTGCCGGCAAAGCCCGCCTACCGGCGACGACACGGCTCCGATCACAATTGCTTGCAGTGCGCCCCGGCACCCTTGGATTGCCGTAAAACTGGCGCTATCTCGGTTGACGAAAGGTCAGCCGGTTTATTTACGAGCCGACCGATATAACGACCCATTTCGATTAGTCCGCCACCTATTTCGAAAAAGGAATATTGCCATGTTCGACCCCCGTGAAAAAATCGCTCTTTTCATAGACGGCGCCAATCTCTACGCCACCTCGCGCGCACTCGGCTTCGACATAGACTACCGCAAACTGCTGTCCAGCTTCCAGAAGCGCGGCTATTTGCTGCGCGCCTATTACTACACCGCTCTGGTCGAGGATCAGGAATACTCTTCGATCCGCCCTTTGATCGACTGGCTCGACTACAATGGCTTCAAGGTGGTGACCAAGCCGGCCAAGGAATTCACCGACTCGACCGGCCGCCGCAAGATCAAGGGCAATATGGACATCGAACTGACCGTCGATGCGCTCGAACTTGCCGATGTTGTCGATCACTATGTCATCTTCTCCGGCGACGGCGACTTCCGCACACTGGTCGAAGCGCTGCAGCGGCGCGGCCGCAAGGTCTCGATCGTCTCCACCATGGCCTCGCAACCACCGATGATCTCGGACGATCTGCGCCGCCAGGCCGACCATTTCATCGATTTGACCTCGCTGAAGAACGAGGTCGGCCGCGATCCCTCCGAACGGCCGGTGCGCAGGCCCGAGCCGGCCGAAGTCGAAGAGGAAGACTATTGACGGCGGCGGCCTTGGACGCCGCTCCCGAACCCGACCGCGACTGCCCGCTCTGCCCGCGCCTGCATGATTTCATCGCAGACTGGCGGCAGCGCGAGCCGTCGTGGTTCAATGCGCCGGTGCCGACTTTCCTGCCGCCTGATGGCGAGGACGCCGTCGAGCTGCTGATCGTCGGGCTGGCGCCCGGCCTGCGCGGCGCCAACCGCACCGGGCGACCGTTCACCGGCGACTATGCCGGCGACCTGCTCTACTCAACGATGATCGCTCACGGTCTTGCCCGCGGCGAGTTCAAGGCGCGGCCGGATGACGGGCTCGAACTGATCGGCACCGCGATCACCAATGCGGTGCGCTGCGTGCCGCCTGAAAACAAGCCGGTCGGCGCCGAGATCGCCACTTGCCGCAGCTTTCTGGTGCCGACGATTGCACGCTTTCCCAAACTGCGCGCCCTGCTGGCGCTGGGCTCCATCGCCCACCAGTCGACCGTCAGGGCGCTGGGCCAGCGCGTCGCCGCCTATCCGTTCAAGCACGGCGGTCAGTTGCCGGCCGGCGGCGTCACGCTGTTTTCCAGCTATCACTGCTCGCGCTACAACACCAACACCGGTGTCTTGACGGAGACGATGTTCGTCAAGGTTTTCAGCGACATCGCTGAGTTCCTGCGGACATAGTGCCGAGCACCTTCAGGGGCCTTGAGGCCCTTCCGGCACGTCCTGTCTTGCCTGTCCCGATCGGCGCTTGACACGTTTTGGGTCGTCTGCGCTGGAGACCGCCGTCTCGCCAGCCTGGTACGATCTCTCCTCCTTGTTGACTTCCAAACAACTATCAATAGATTGTCAGTATAATTGAGGGCGGGGGTTCTCGGATGTCGATTTCGGACACTAGCGGGTTTGGCTTGGAGCCAGGATTCGCAGAAAAACTGTCATCTCTTTTGGATATTTGCAGGGCGGCCGGATATGAATTCCGGGTATCACAAGGACTTCGTACTCCGCAGAAGCAGGCGGAATACTACTGCAGATGGGACAAACGGAAGCCGGCGGACATCGATGCCGCAGCAAAGAAGATGAAAAATGACGGCGCGCCTTGGCTGGCATCTGTTCTTTTGCAATATCGCAACATTGCCAGACAGGCTGACTGGCTGACCAGTGCCCTACCCGGTGCCGGATGGCATCAGTGGGGTGAGGCTGCGGATTGCTACTGTTATCGCAACGGCAAAATGGTGGAGAACGGGGGCGACCCCTGCTACAAATTCTACGCCGAACAGGCCGTCAAGCTCGGCCTGACAGCGGGCTACTACTTTCAACATCAAGACTCCGGCCATGTTCAGCTTCAGTCTGCCGCAACGGCTGCGAGCATCTATACATGGCATCACATAGACGAGACGATGAAATCGCGTTTCGGGGACAAGGACGAAGTCGCGCTTAGCGCGGGCGCCAAGCCGACATCCGTATCGAGTTCGGCACTTGTGGCTTTCACACCTTTGGCATTGACGGAAACCGCCGCCCCATCCGGGTATTACAAGGACGACACCGGAATGGTGCAAGCCACCTTAACACCTGCATTGTTCATCGACACGACGGGCACCAAGGGTACGTTGCGCGCGCTGGCCGAAACATACAATCGGGTTGGCGGGCTGATCGAAACCTTCGGTAAGCTGACCAGCATCGATCCGGTCGCAGCGCTCGCCGTGTGGTACGTTGAAAGTGGCGGCCGTAAATTCACACTCGGCCTGCCGGTGCTGCGGTTTGAAAATCACAAATTATTCAAATACTGGGGCGCGACAAACGTTGCCCAATTCGATAAGTATTTTCAATTTGGCGGACACGCCGGGATCCCCGGCGCCTCCCATAAGAATCACAAGTTCCGCGTTTCGACCAAAGACGCTTGGCAATCGTCCCATGTTGATGACCAGAGCGTCGAGTACAAAGCTTTTCGTTTTGCCGAAACGCTATCTTCACGAGAAAAGGTCTGCCTGTCGTCCAGCTTTGGTGGCCCCCAAATAATGGGGTTCAACCACAAGATATGTGGATACGCTTCCGCGTCGGCATTGGCGGACGCATTCGCTACAGACGAGCGATGGCAGGTCCTAGGGTTCGCGGATTTCTGCAAGTCGAACAATCTCATCGATGAAATTCGGAACAGGAAATGGCTAGACTTTGGACAGGCCTACAACGGCGACGGGGCAGTGTACGGTCCAAAACTGGAAGATGCTTACAATTTCAAGGGTAAACTAGCCAAATTGCCTCGCCAGCCATCTCCGGGCGGTCTCGCGGGAGGGCTTGCAACGGCTGGAACTCCGGTGCCGAAATCGCTGACGGTCGAGACGACTCCGGCCGCGCTGGGATCCGCATAGTTATGGCACCTCCTCACGCTACAATCCAAAGGCGTGCCGACCGAAGCGATGTTCGTTGATAGAACCTGCGGAGCTAGGTCGGGCTGGCGATCTCGGATCAAAATCCCGCCAGCGGTGTTGGTGGTCGAGAACACAAAGGCCGGTGCGCCGATGCCTAGGGCTGCAACCTGAGCGGCGAGCGGCTTGGAATGGTCGACGACATGATGGGCGCCAAGCCCAAGCACCCAGTCGCGTTTCGGGCCCCGATGCGGTGGCGATCACAGTCAGATATGGTATTCGTAGCGCTCGCGACAGGCTTCTTCACATTGAGGCGGTCGAACAACGCCTCGAAGGCTGTGATCGCCGTCGGCGGCAGCGCTGCCGCGTGCGCATAGCCGAGCGAGCCAGACTGGGCTCATCGCCCGCAAGGTCTATGCGCAGATGCCGCCGAAGGTCGAGTACAGCCTGACGCCTCGTGGCCGAAGCCTGGAGCCCGTGATCACCGCGCTGAAGGTCTGGGGCGATGGGAATGTGACGCTGGCGCCGGAGGTTTCCCAGGCCGCTTGAAGCGGAGGCGTGGCAACCGCTTGCGTTGGTCCGGCCCGTCTCACACCGGCAGCAGCGCGTCCGGCTTTATATCCGATATCGACGTATAGGTGTGCGTTTCCCTGACACCGGGCAGCGGCAGGATCACGCGCTTCAAAAAATCCTGATAAGCGGCCATTTCTGAAATGCGCGCCTTCACCAGATAGTCGAAGCCGCCAACGACCATGTGGCATTCCAGCACTTCGGGAGCTTTCGCCACCGCTTCGGCGAAACGGTCGAACACATGCGGCGCCGCCTGGTCGAGCCTGACTTCGATGAAGACAAGCGTGCCGCGGCCGATCTTTTGCGGGTTGAGCACAGCCCGGACCGCGGTGATTAAACCGTCACGAAACAGGCGCTTCACCCGCTGGCTGGTGCCGGTCGGCGACAGGCCGACACGGGCTGCTAGGTCAAGCGTCGTGCGACGCCCGTCCTCCTGCAGCAACCGAAGCAGGCTGCGATCGATGGCGTCGAGCTGATCGGATTCATGATTCACGTTTGCAGCGCCCATATCGCGTGACTTTCACTTCCACATTGCGAAAACAGCATATTTTGACGCACCATTTTCGACAATAGGCTGCGTTTTCAACGAAAGCCGTCTGGAGGAAGTACCCTTCCGCTGGCAGGATCGAGCGGGACAAGAATGCGCGTGACAGAGGACCGAAACACGAAGCCGGCAATCCTTGCTGGCCTGGCCATGATCGGCATCTACGCCGTGCAGTTCGTCGCCGCCCGCTTCAGCCTGCGGGAACATCTGACCGCGACCGATTTGGCAACGTTGCGCTTTGCCGGCGCCGGCATGGTCATGCTGCTGGTCGTCTGGAGAAACGGCCGGGCGACTGGCAAGGCATTGGGCTGGAGGCGTGCCTTGACGCTGGCGGCACTGGCCGGACTGCCCTACCCTATCATCATCAATTGGGGACTGACCTATGCGCCGGCAGCGCATGGTGCCGCACTTTGCCCTGCCTCGATCGTGTTCTTCTCATTCGTGCTGTCGCGCATCGCCACGAGGGAGAAAACCTCGCGCCAGCAAACCATCGGCGTCGCCGCCATCATCGCCGGGCTGATCCTGTTCATTGCGCCAGCGCACACCGGTGGCGGTATGAAGGATGTCTTCTCCGGTGATCTGCTGTTCATCGCATCGGGCGCGATGTTTGCCGCCTATGCCGTTCTCGTGCGGCGCTGGCGCGTCGATCCGGTTGCGGCGACCGCAACGGTGGTGCTGCTGTCATGCGTGCCGCTGCCGTTGCTCTATTTCTTTGCCCCAAGCGGCCTCCGCGCGGCATCAGTGGCCGAGATTGCCAGCCAGATCGTCATTCAAGGGTTTTTGGCAGGTGCGGCCGCCATGTTCCTGTACACCTATATCGTCCGGCAGCTGGGGTCGCAGGCGGCATCGCTGTTCATGCCATGCGTGCCGATCGCAACCGTGCTGATCGCGATGACGGTGCTCGGCGAGACGCCGACCCGCGCCCAGTTCGCCGCCATACTGATCATGGCCGCGGGGATGGCTTTTTCGGCTCTTTCCAGGCCTGTTCCCAAGCCTGCGTAAGACTGCGGATGCCAAACTCAAGGCCAGATGATTCGTTCAGGCGATGGAGGCTTTTGCGAAGAGAGCGATGCGGGCGCAGCAAATAGCTCGGCCAGCGTTTGCTGCCCACCCTGCAGGACGTTGAGATCGACATCGCCCTCGATCCCGTCGACACGGCCCATATTGTGGTACTGCCAGTAAATCCAGCCGTCCTCGCTCGGCTTGAACGCCAGCGAGCGCAGCCAGCGCTGCCGCACAGCCATCTGTCCGGCATAGGCGTCCTCAGCCTCGTCGGTCAGGTAGATGATCGCCGGCTTGCCGAACGCAGCTTCAACCGGTCCGAGGAAGGCCTGGAGTTCCGCGCTCAGCTGTTCCGGCGACGGGCGTTGCGGGCAGTTGCCGCCGAATTCGATGTCGACGACCGGTGGCAGCAGCGGCTGGTCGTGCGGCACCACCGCGATGAAATTTTTCGCCTGGTCGGCGCCCGGCCGGCAGAAGGTGAAGAAGTGATAGGCGCCGACGGCGAGGCCGGCCGCGCGCGCCTCGCGCAGATTCTTGGCGAAGGCATCGTCGACATGGTCGCCGCCCTCGGTCGCCTTGATGACCGCGAAGGCGACATCGTCGGCGGCAACGCGCCGCCAGTCGATCTCACCCTGATGATGGGAAACGTCGATACCCCTGACCGGATAGCTGTCACGATCCGGCGAGAAGGCCCGGAAATAGAAGAAGCCGCCTGCCCCGACAAGACCCGCAAAGACCAGACTGGCCGCACCCCAGAGGATGATCCGGTTCTTCAAGCCTTCCCCCATCGTGTTTTGCTGCTGCAGCTGTTCGAAACCTGAAAGCCGACGTCTGGCTTTTCTGGGACTGCCCGAGGTTCTAGCCGCGTTCCTTCATGAGCCGGCCCTTTTCGCGCGACCAGTCGCGCTGCTTTTCGCTCTCGCGCTTGTCGTGCAGTTTCTTGCCGCGGCCGACGGCAAGCAGCAGCTTGGCGCGGCCCTGGTCGTTGAAGTAGATTTTGAGCGGCACCAGCGTCATGCCTTCGCGGTCGATGCTCTGCGCCAGTTTTGCCATCTCGCGCTTGTTGAGCAGCAGCTTGCGGCGCCGTCTGGGCTCATGGTTGAAGCGGTTGGCCTGCAGATATTCCGGCAGATAGGAGTTGATCAGCCAGATCTCGCCGCCCTCGACCGAGGCGTAGCTGTCCTGGATGTTGGCCTGGCCCTGGCGCAGCGACTTGACCTCGGTGCCGGTCAGCACAAGGCCGGCCTCGACCGTGTCGAGCACCTCATAGGAAAACCGCGCCTTGCGGTTTTCCGCAACGGTCTTGTTGTTGGGATCGGCTTTTCTGACTTGGTTCATGATGTGGAGAGGTGGCGCCTCATCCCTAGTTTATCAAGCCGGCGTGCTTCATCGCCGCATCGATCTTCTCGGCGGTCGATGGCTCGATCGTCACCAGCGGCGAGCGCACCACGTTCTCGACCTTGCCAATTTTCGACAGCGCGTATTTGACGCCGCACAGGCCGGGCTCGAGGAAGATCGCCTTGTGCAGCGGCAGCAGACGGTCCTGCAATTCCAGCGCCTTGGCGCTGTCGCCGGACAGCGTGGCCTCCTGGAACTCGGCGCACAGCCGCGGCGCGACATTCGACGTCACCGAGATGCAGCCGACGCCGCCATGGGCGTTGAAGCCGAGCGCCGAGGCATCCTCCCCTGAAAGCTGGATGAAATCCTTGCCGCAGGTGGCGCGCTGTTCGGACACGCGCTCGACCTTGCCGGTGGCATCCTTGACGCCGACGATGTTCTGGAAGTCGTGCGCCAGCCTGCCCATCGTCTCCGGCATCATGTCGATCACCGAGCGCGGCGGGATGTTGTAGATGATGATCGGCAGCTTGGTCGCCCTGGCGACAGCGGCGAAATGCTCGTACAAGCCGCGCTGTGTTGGCTTGTTGTAATAAGGCGTGACGACCAGAGCGGCATCGGCGCCCGCCTGCTCGGCATATTGCACCAGACCGACCGCTTCCGCGGTGTTGTTGGAGCCGGCGCCGGCGACGACCGGAGCGCGGCCCTTGGCCACATCGATGCAGACCTTGACGACATGGCGATGCTCGTCATGCGACAGCGTCGGCGACTCACCGGTGGTGCCGACCGGGACGAGGCCCGTCGTGCCCTCGCCAAGTTGCCATTCGACGAAAGCGCGAAAGGCTTTCTCGTCGAAACGTCCGCTCTTTTCGAACGGCGTCACGAGCGCAGTAAGCGAGCCTCTCAGCATGTCGTCCAACTCCTTGGGACTTGTTTGTTTATGCATGTCGTCGTCCCAAAACCGGTTCCCACTTTTGGGCGACTGCATCGGGCGCCTTCTAGCCGAAAGCGAAGCCGCGCACCATAGTCTCGACACTGTTGCGCGGCAAGCATGCCGATGGTGCCAGCAAGCGCAATTCGAACGGCCTGGATAACCCTTTGTTTACGGGCTCTTCACGACCTAAGTCTAGGCTCTCGGGCACCTGGGCTTGCCATCTAAAGTGCCGCAACAGGGAAAGATCAGGATCATGCCGGCCAGTCGGCCACTCCGCTTCATATTGCTTGGCGCCGTTGCCCTGCTGATAGTGGGGACGGCGGCAAACGAGAGCGTCGACGAGCAGACGACCTCATCGATCCCGATGCCTGACATGCAAGACAGAGCGCAGACCGATGCGCCCTCCGCCAGTATCGTCGTGCTGAAAAGCGGTCTCGACGCATTGGCCACCGGCGATATCGCCGCGGCACGAGCGGTGCGCGAAACATTGCCGGCCAATTCGCTGGACCGTCATATCCTGGCCTGGGCGATCGCGCTCTATGGCGGCGACCGTGTGCCGAGCAGCGAGATTGCCGATACCGCAAAGATGCTGCCGAACTGGCCGGGCACCATGGCCTTGCGCAAGAACAGCGAGCGCGCGCTCTACCGCGAAAACCCCTCGCCGCAGACCGTGGTGAAAGCCTTTGACGGCAGCCAGCCGCTGACCTTTCAAGGCGTGGTCATCCTTGCCCGCTCCTATAGAGCTCTTGGCAACACCAAGGCGGCGCTTTCCGTGCTGTCGCCGTTCTGGCGCACCGAGAAGCTGGAAGCCAGGGACGAGGCGGCCGTCATCAAGGAGTTTGGCGCCATCATTCCGGCTGCCGACCATCGTTTCCGCATGGAGCGGATGTTTTATGCCGACCGGGAGAATTCGGCGCTGCGGGTCGCAACCCTTGCCGGCGCGCAACCGCTGGCCGATGCCTGGGCCGCCGCCTCGCGTGGCGACAAGAACGCGGCCAAGCTGTTGAAAGCAGTGCCTGCCGCACAGCAATCGGCCGGCTATTTCTTCGCGCAAGCCGAATATCTGCGCAAGCAGCGGAAGTTTGCGGACGCCGCCGCGGTGATGATGAAAGCGCCAACGAACCGCGACGCGTTGGTCGATCCCGATGCCTGGTGGGTAGAACGCCGCGTGCTGTCGCGCGCGCTGGTCGATCAGAGCGACTGGAAGACCGCCTACAAGATCGTTGCCGCGCACGCCGCCGAAAGTCCCGCCAGCGCCGCCGAGGCTGAATTCCACGCCGGCTGGTATGCGCTGCGCGGCCTCAACGATCCTGCGACGGCCTCGACCCATTTTGCCCGCATCGCCGATCTCGCGCAGGGACCGATGTCGCTGTCACGCGCCTATTACTGGCTTGGCCGCGCGGCGGAAGTCGGCGGTCCCGGCAATGCGAAGGATTATTTCACCAAGGCGGCAGCCTATGGCACCACTTTCTACGGGCAGTTGGCGGCGGAACGGGTTGGCTTGCGCACGCTGAACATCGCCTATCCCGAGCCAAGCACTGTCGACCGCCAAAGCTTTGACGGCCGCGAAGCCGTCAGCGCCATCAAGCGGCTGCAGGAGGCGGGCTACGACCGCTATGCCGAGACGCTTTACCGCGACCTCGCCGGGCAGTTGACCAGCCCCGGCGAGCTGGCGCTGCTTGCCGTGCTGGCGGAAAAGCAGGGCAATCATTTCATGGCGCTGAAGATCGGCAAGATCGCCGGCGCGCGCGGCATCGATGTCGGCGCGCTGTCGCATCCGCTGGGCGTCATTCCCGACACCGCCGACATTTCCGGTTCGGGCAAGGCGCTGGCTTATGCGATCGCCCGCCAGGAAAGCGAATTCAATGTCGGCGCCGTCTCCAGTGCCGGCGCGCGCGGCCTGCTGCAGCTGATGCCGGGCACCGCCAAGCAATTGGCGAAGAAGGCAGGACTGAGCTTTTCCCAGGATCGGCTGACCAGCGATGCCGGCTACAATGCGACGTTGGGGGCTGCCTTCCTCGTCGAGCAGCTCGACCGCTTCGGCGGCTCCTATGTGCTGACCTTCGCCGGCTACAATGCCGGCCCCAACCGCGCCAGCCAATGGGTAGCCAAGTACGGCGACCCGCGCGGCAAGGGCATCGACGCCGTCGTCGACTGGATCGAGCGGATTCCCTACACCGAAACAAGAAGTTACGTGCAGCGCGTGATGGAGAATTACGAGGTCTACAAGATGCGTATTTCGGGGAAGTACGACATCGTTGGGGATTTGGTGAACGGGCGGGGTTGAGGCGGCAGAGCTGTCGCCATGGGCAGACGTTGGCGATCCTTCGCGCCCCCCTCTGGCCTGCCGGACATCTCCCCCACGAGTGGGGAGATCAGCTATCGTTGCCGATTTCGCCAATCTCCAACGTCGAAGGAAGGGCGTAGCGCCTGAACCGCCAATCTCCCCCCTCGTGGGGGAGATGTCCGGCAGGACAGAGGGGGGCGCTGTCCCTCCGACATTTCCAAGAGTGTCAGCTTGCCGACAACCCTCGATTTGACCGCTCCCACCCTCGCCTGTAGCAGACGGAGACAATCCGGACAGGGAGTCCTTTTAATATGTCGAGCACCGACGGCTTCTCCGACTTTTTCTACACCGCGCCGGACGGGCTCAAGCTTCACGCCCGCGTCTATGGCGAGACCAATTCGGCAGACTGGCAGGTCGTTTGCCTGCCCGGCCTGACCCGCAACGCGCGCGATTTCCATGAGCTGGCGCTTTATCTGTCGCAGCGAACCGACAATCCGCGCAAGGTCATCGCCTTCGACTACCGTGGCCGCGGCCAGTCCGCTTACGATCCTGATATCTGCCACTACAATGTCGGCATCGAAGCCGGCGATGTCCTCGCCGGACTGGCCGCTCTGAACGTCGAGGAAGCGGCCTTTATCGGCACCTCGCGCGGCGGGCTGATCATCCACGTGCTCGGCGCGCTGCGGCCGGCCGCGCTGAAAGCCATCGTGCTGAACGACATCGGACCGGTGATCGAGGCCGCGGGGCTCGCCTATATCCAAACCTATCTCGACCCGGCACCGAAACCGAAGAGCCGCGCTGAGGCGATCGATGCCCAACGCGTCGCTCACGGCGCGGATTTTCCCGCTCTGACCGCAGCGGATTGGGAGCGGATGGTGTCGGCCCTCTACCGCGAGACGGACGAAGGCCTCCTGCTGCCGGATTTCGACACGCAGCTGGTCGAGACGGTGGCGGGCCTCGACCTCAGCAAGCCGTTGCCGGATCTGTGGCCGCAGTTCGAGGCGCTGGCGGCCATACCTTTGCTTGCCATTCGCGGCGCCAACTCGAAACTCCTGTCGGCCGACACACTCGACGAGATGCAAAAGCGTCATTCCGGCATGGAAGCGATCACCGTCGAGGGCCAGGGCCATGCGCCCTTCCTGGAGACAGGCAATCTGCCGGGCGCTATCGCGGCTTTCCTGGATGGAGTACCAAATGCGGCCCAGAAAAAGTAAACCCCAAGATCAAAGATGATCCTGGGGTTGCCGAGGCAGTATATGAAAGCCTTGGGTAACTATTTGGCTTTCGAGCTTTTCCGGGGCGCCTTGGGTGCCTTCGCCGCTGCCGCTTTACTTTTTTGAGCAGGCGCTGGCACTGAGGCCGTGGTCAGCGGCGATGCGAAGGCCGAGCTTTTTCCATCGCCGGATAACCCCTCGCCGCGGGGCGTTTCCAGCACGACAACGCAGCCGTCGAGATCGTTGGTGGCCAGATGCGCATAGCGCATGGTCATCGAAAGCGTCTGGTGGCCGAGCCACATCTGCACGCGGCGGATGTCGATGCCGCCCTGGACCAGACGCGAGGCACAGGTGTGACGCAAGATGTGCGGAACCACCTGGTCGTCGGCGCCGAGACCGACTTCGACCTTGGCATCGTTCCAGATGGCGCGAAACTGTGCCTGGCTGAGTTTGGTGAACGGACCCTTGGGCCGGCGGCCCTCTGACGGGGGCAGTTTGATCACCTCCTTGACCCGCTCGGTCATCGGGATGGTGCGGCTGCGGCCGGATTTGGTGATCCAGAACGAGACGCGATGTTCCTGGATGTCGTTCCAGATCAGTCCGAGCGCTTCGCCAAGGCGGCAACCGCTGTCGACGAGAAAGACCGAGAGACGGTAGGCATCCTCGCTGCGGGTCCTGATGGCGGCGAACAGCCTTGCTTCTTCGTCCCTTTCGAGGAAACGAATCCGTCCCGCCCGCTCCTTCTGGCGGCGGAACTCGGGCAGGCTGTGGATATCCCCCATCTTGTAAGCCTTGCGCAGCAGTTTGCTGAGGGCAGCCATCTTTCGATTGATGGTTGCGTTGCTGTTGCCGCGCTGGCGCAAGGTGCCGATAAGATTGTCCAGGGTGCTCTGGTCAAAGGCGCTGAACCGTTCTCCGAGGAGAATCTCGTCTATTTCGCCGATGAAGGAGCTGACATTGTATTTATGCCGCCCATCATCCCAGAGTATGTCTCGGTATGCTGAAAAAAGCTCTCCGACCCGGTGCGACCTTACTTCTCTGATCTTGTTGTAGCTGTATTTTATCTTCGCATTTTGAGAAGAGAACATTGAGAAATGTTCGGAGGGGTCACCCTCTTGTATCGCGTCGATGGTCATAAATTGCCACACCCCCGAGTGGATAGAGTCAGACCTACCCGCTTGGAAGCGTCCTTTCAAGAGATTTAATCACGCAGTTGTGAATTCATCCGCCCATCAGCGGATCCCACAAACTCACCCTACGGACTGTTCAGCTGCCGATACCCCCTGTTCCTTCTGCTTGCCTTGTTCCAGTCACGAAACAAAAACAGCCCGGGCGTAGATGCGCCCGGGCTGAATTTCACCTGTATAAACCCAGCCCTTAGAACGAGCGCTGGAAGCGGAGGATACCGCCGACGCTGTCTTTTTGCCGGGCGTTGGTCCAGTCCACGTTGGTGTAGCTCGCAGGATCGTTGAACCCGCCGTAGTGGTCGTAATCAACTTCAGCCGTGATCGTCAGGCCAGGCACGACATCGTATTCAATGTTCGCTGCCAGGGCATAGTTCTTCGCGTCGTCAGCCGAAGCCTGAGCATTGAACCTAGTCTTCTCGTTGATGGTGTACGTGCCACCACCCCAGACAGCCCAGTTGCCACCCCACTGCTTGAAGTAGCCGCGACCGAAGACATCCTTGACATTCGCCGGATCGTTGAGGTTGTCGTCGGTGCCGTAGCCGGCCATGACCCACAGCGACAGGGCCTGCGACACGGTGACGTCCAAGCGAACCTTGCCGGCCACTTCTTCGTAGTTGCTGTCGTAAGCGATGACGCCGGTAATGGCGCCCCAGCCCTGCGTGTACTTCACGCCGCCGACGACGTTCGGGACATAGCTGTCGATCGTCCGGAAGCCCGAGCCTTCTTCGAGAGAGACCACGGCCGAGAAGCCGTTGCCCGCATCGAAGTAGTACTGGACGACGTTGGTGTCGAAATCGCCGTAGGGAACCAGCGTATCCTGGATCACGTTGCCGGCGTAGCCGATGAACGTGTTGAAGGCCGATTCGTCCTTACCGACGCGCAGGCCACCGAGCTGGATCCAGGCGAAGTTCAGCGAGGCCCCGGTGTTTCCAGCTTCGTTGTCGAAGAAGTAGTTGTTGCTGTTCTGGAAGTTGAAGCGGGTCTCGGTGTAGGTCTTCAAGGTGCCGAGTTCGGTTTCCTGGCCGGTCCAGGTCTTCAGCGCGAAACGGGCCTTCTTGCGGTAGGTGTCATTGGCGCTGCCATCCTGAGCATCGCCGGTAACCGCACCGTCGAACGAGCCGACGTCGCCGACGCCGATGTCGTAACGGACATAGCCGCCGATGCGCAGGCAGGTTTCGGTGCCGGGGATGTAGAAGTAGCCCGAGCCGTAAACGTCGCAAATCTTGACGTATTCAGCCGGTTCCGGCTCGGCGACGACGACGGCGTCGGCGGCGCGCGCACCGGAAACTGCGATCAGGGCCGCAGCGGAGCCGAGGAGAAGGCTCTTAATGTTCATTTTCTGACCTCCAGTCAAAAGTTAAAAAACGGGTCTGGGTATTCTTTGCTGAAGGACAGCGTTCCCTGCCCCATCCCCACTACCGAAAAAGATGCGCACCGCGCCGCTCCTTCGAAATCGACATTACCCATGAGGCGGCGGCGTTCAACCACGATCGTACCGGCGAAAGGGCTGTGCGGGTGCTATCCCCCGGCGTTGTTGCACAAATGACACGATTTGGCCTCAGCCAGAAAGCTCTCATTAACTATCGAAGGGCCCGGAAGCCTTTGCGGCAGCGCCCGAATGCGGCCGAATCCGGCGACGGCCGGCCGAGATTGCGGCCATGTCGCCGACTCGACAGCCAGGGAACCGCCGCAGATTCGCCGCATGCAAAAGGCGGCGCTGCGGCCAAATCCGGAATTTTCAGAGATAATGGCGCCGGCTTGTTGATTGTGCCCGCGCTTTTCTTTATCCAGCGGCGCAACGGAGAGGTGGCCGAGTGGTCGAAGGCGCTCCCCTGCTAAGGGAGTAGAGGTCAAAAGCTTCTCGTGGGTTCGAATCCCATCCTCTCCGCCATCCTGCTTCGCTCTTCGAGCTTCGCAGGACAAGCCCAACCCTCAGCGCGAAGCAGGATGGCGGAGAGGATGCCCTCCGAAGCCTTGGCGTAGGAGGGCCGGACCGTGTGGTGTGCTACGTGCCGCACAGCGTAAGCCCAGAGAATCCCTTGCAAAATTCGATTGGCAGTCCTGCTTCGCTCTTCGAGCTTCGCAGGACAAGCCCACCTCAGCGCGAAGCAGGATGGCGGAGAGGATGCCCTCCGAGGCCCCGGCAAAGGAGAGCAGCTCATGTGGTATGTGTATCTTCTGGAGAGTACGGCTGCGGAAGGCGAACGCTATATCGGCATAACGACGGACCTGAAACGACGGCTCGTCGAGCACAATGCGGGGAAATCCAGCCATACATCCAAGTTTCTGCCGTGGCGGATCGTCAGCTATATGGCCTTTTCGAACCAGGCCAAGGCAGCTTCATTCGAGCGCTATCTCAAATCCGGTTCAGGGCATGCTTTCGCCAACAAGCGCCTGTGGTGATGGCCGCATCACCTGCCGCAAAGGTCCATTATTTCAATAAACTTCAACAATAACAATTGGTTACAGAGAAAACGCCTGTCGCCGGCTTCACTGTCTTGTTCGATTCTGACTGGAGGTCAGAAAATGAACATTAAGAGCCTTCTCCTCGGCTCCGCTGCGGCCTTGATCGCAGTTTCCGGTGCGCGCGCCGCCGACGCCGTCGTCGTCGCCGAGCCGGAACCGGCTGAATACGTCAAGATCTGCGACGTTTACGGCGCCGGCTACTTCTACATTCCCGGCACCGAAACCTGCCTGCGCATCGGCGGCTATGTCCGTTACGACATCGGCGTGGGTGATGTCGGCTCGTTCGACGGTGCGAGGTCGTTCGACCATAAGGATGGCGACGAGCAGGATACCTTCTACAAGAATGCCCGTTTCACGCTGAAGACCTGGACCGGCCAGGAAACCGAGCTCGGCACCTTGAAGACCTACACCGAGACCCGCTTCAACTTCGGCAACCGTAACGGCTACCCGTCGGCAGACGATCCGACTACCGAAGCAGACGAGTTCAACTCCAACCCTGCCGGCAACAAGAACGTTTCGCTGAACTTCGCCTGGATCCAACTCGGTGGCTTGCGGGTCGGCAAGGACGAATCGGCCTTCGACACGTTCATCGGCTACGCCGGTAACGTGCTCCAGGATACGCTCGTTCCCTACGGCGATTTCGATACCAACGTGGTCCAGTACTACTTCGATGCGGGCAACGGCTTCTCGGCCGTCGTCTCTCTCGAAGAGGGCTCGGGCTTCGACACGATCGACAGCTACGTTCCGCATGTCGTCGGCGGTCTGAAGTATACGCAGGGCTGGGGCGCCATCACCGGCGTCGTCGCTTACGACAGCAACTATGAAGAAGTCGCCGGCAAGGTGCGTTTGGACGTCACCCCGATGCAGAACCTGTCGCTGTTCATCATGGGCGGCTACGGCACCGACGACAATTTGACGGACTCGAGCTATGCGATCGACGCCGGCGGCCGCGGCTTCTACAAGCAGTGGGGCGGCAACTGGGCTTTCTGGGGTGGTGGCACCTACACCATCAACGAGAAGACCTCGTTCAATGCCCAGGTCTCGTATGACGAATGGAAGAATCTCGGTGTTGCCGCCAACATCGCCTACGACGTTGTTCCCGGCTTCACGGTCACGGCCGAAGTCGACTACCTCAATGCAGGCAAGTTCGACGACGCCAATTTCTCCAACTTCACCAACGCCGACAAGAAGAGCAGCATCGGCGGTCTCCTCCGCTTCCAGCGCTCGTTCTAAGACGCTCAGCCTGGCTGAAAAGCAAACCCGGCGGGCAACCGCCGGGTTTTTTTGAAGCATCCGTCGCCATGTCATTGGCTGCAGTGGCCTTCAAAAGGCTGCCGCCTACCGGCAGTCAGGTCGTAGAGCGTGGCCACCCGCGCCGATTTCATCCCGGGCGTCATGGCCACTATTTCCAGCCGCGCCAGAACTTGCGCCGTCCTATCGGGCACGCTAGCAAGAAGGCTCATCTTCTCGTGAGCTTTTGCCATGCGCCAGCGCCCTGCCCTCACGCCGCTTGTCGGCGCGCTTCCCTCCACGGTGCCGTTTGTCGGACCGGAAGCGCAGGAGCGCGAGCGCGGACGTGCTTTTCGCGCCCGCATCGGCGCCAATGAGAGCAGTTTCGGGCCTTCGCCGCGCGTTATCGCCCGTATGGAGCGCGTCGCGCGTGACCAGTGGATGTATTGCGATCCCGACAATTACGATCTGAAGCAGGCTGCGGCCCGCCATCTCGGCGTCGGCGCCGAAAACGTCGTGGTCGGCGAAGGCATAGACGGGCTGCTTAGCCTAGTGGCGCGCATGTATGTCGCGCCTGGCGACGCGGTGGTCACCTCGCTCGGCGCCTATCCGACGTTCAATTTCCACATTGCCGGCGTCGGCGGCCGGCTGGTCACGGTGCCTTACGAGAACGACAAGGAAAGTCTGGATGGACTGCTCAAGGCAATTATCAAGGAGAAGGCGCCGCTGGTCTATCTCTCCAATCCGGACAATCCGATGGGCAGCTGGTGGGAAGCAGGAGATATCACCCGCTTCGTCGAAGCGTTGCCGGAAACCACCATGCTGGTGCTCGACGAGGCCTATGGCGAATTGGGGCCGGCCTCGGCGCTGCCGCCGATCGATGTCGCGCGGCCCAACGTCATCCGCATGCGCACCTTCTCCAAGGCATACGGGCTGGCCGGCATTCGCTGCGGCTATGCGGTGGCCGAGGCTGAGGTGATCCGCGATTTCGAGAAGATCCGCAACCATTACGGCGTCAGCCGCATGGCGCAGATCGCCGGCGTCGAGGCGCTGGCCGACCAGGACTGGCTGCACAGCGTGGTGGCGCGAGTCGCTGCCGGACGCACACGTATAGCCGGGATTGCCGAGACGAACGGGCTGAAGCCGCTGCCATCGGCGACCAATTTCGTCACCATCGATTGCGGCAAGGACGGCGCCTTCGCGCTGAAAGTGCTGCAAAATCTTTTGTCGCGCGACGTGTTCATTCGCAAACCAATGGCGCCAGGGCTCGACCGTTGCATAAGGGTCAGCGTCGGCCTCGATCATGAGCTCGACATCTTTGCCGAGGAACTGCCCGGCGCGCTCGCCGCTGCGCGGGGAAATTAGCCCGGCCGATTGCCGTCGCGACACGGCCTGCCAATGCCGCCAAAGGCCAAGACAGAATCAGCCGGGTCCCCGGCTTCCGTCGATCCAACAACAATCCAACCGTTCAAGGCTGTTGCTTTCGTCCGATCCCGCGCCAGTTCTTGAGCATGGGAGATAACGACCGGCAAAAGGCGGTGCAGGCGCGCGTGCATGGTAAGGTGCAAGGCGTCGGCTATCGGATGTGGGCGCGACGCGAAGCGATAGAGCTTGGCCTCGTAGGTTGGGTACGCAATGAACGAGACGGCACGGTGACGGCCTCGATTGCCGGTGCCGATGCTGCGGTTTCCACAATGATCGAACGGCTCCGGCAAGGGCCACGGGGAGCTTCGGTTTCGAAGGTCGAGATCGAAGAATTCGAACTCCTCGACGCGCCCATCGACTTTCGGATCATCGTCTAGACGGAACCACTTTATTGCATCTTGAATTAATTGAACGTTCGTTTTATTACTAAATACCGGGAGGCGATCATGGCACGCACAACGGGATCCGATGGCGAAAAAACTGAAGCGGCCGTCCGCGAGGCAGCGGTCAGCCTGATCGCCCGCTTCGGCTATGAGGCGACGTCGATGCGGCAGCTTGCCGCCGAGGTCGGCGTCCAGGCGGCCGCGCTCTACCGCTATTTTCCGACCAAGGAAGACCTGCTGTTCACGCTGATGCGCGAACATATGGAAGGGCTGATGGAAGCGTGGGACGCCGCACGCCCCGACGCAGCCGATCCGGCAACGCGGCTTGCCGCCTATGTCGAAAACCACATCGCTTTCCACATCGAGCGCCGCCACTCCACCCATGTCTCGAACATGGAATTGCGCAGCCTGTCGCATGACCGGCTGACGCAGATCCTGCGCATGCGCACCGCCTATGAGAAGGAGTTGCGCGCCATCCTGCGCGACGGCGCGGAGGCCGGCGCCTTCAGTGTCGATGACACCGGGCTCACTGCCATGGCCCTGATCCAGATGATGACCGGCGTCATCGTCTGGTTCCGGCCGGGCGAGCGGCTGTCGATGGCTGAAGTCACGGCGACATATCTTTCAATGACAATGCGCCTGGTTGGCGCGAAGATCGAAATCGGGGAGGAACGGCATGTACACGAGCACACTCAGCTTCGGGCATGACGAGGACATCGAGGCGCTACGCGATCTGGTGCGCCGCTTTGCCCAGGAGAAAATAGCGCCGATCGCTGCCGAGATCGACCGCAGCAATCAATTCCCCACGCATCTGTGGAAAGAGCTCGGCGCGCTCGGCCTTCTCGGCATCACCGCTGATCCCGATTTCGGCGGCAGCGGCATGGGCTATCTTGCCCACGTCATTGCGGTGGAAGAGATTTCGCGCGCCTCGGGCTCGGTTGGTCTCTCCTACGGCGCCCATTCGAACCTCTGCGTCAACCAAATCAACCGCTGGGCGACGCCGGCGCAGAAGGAGAAATTCCTGCCGGCATTGTGCTCGGGCGAAAGGGCAGGTGCGCTGGCCATGTCGGAATCGGGCGCCGGCTCCGACGTCGTCTCGCTCAAGCTGCGCGCCGAAAAGCGCAACGACCGCTATGTGCTCAACGGCTCGAAAATGTGGATCACCAACGGCCCCGACGCCGAAACGCTGGTGGTCTACGCCAAGACCGATCCGGAGCGGAAATCGCGCGGCATCACCGCCTTCATCGTCGAAAAGACCATGGCCGGCTTCTCGGCATCGCCAAAGCTCGACAAGCTCGGCATGCGCGGCTCCAACACCGGCGAACTGGTGTTCGACAATGTCGAGGTGCCCTATGACAATGTGCTGCATGAGGAGGGCCGCGGCGTCGAGGTCCTGATGTCGGGCCTCGACTATGAGCGCACCGTGCTCGCCGGCGGCCCGCTCGGGCTCATGGCGGCCTGTCTCGACGTGGCGATCCCCTATGTGCATGAGCGCAAGCAGTTCGGCCAGCCGATCGGCGAGTTCCAGCTCGTGCAGGGCAAACTTGCCGACATGTATTCGACGATGAACGCCGCGCGCGCTTACGTTTACGCTGTCGCGGCTGCCTGCGATCGCGGCCAGACGACACGCAAGGATGCCGCTGGCTGCGTGCTGTTTGCCGCCGAAAAAGCGACGCTGATGGCGCTCGACGCCATCCAGCTGCTTGGCGGCAACGGCTATACCAACGAGTATCCGACCGGCCGGCTGTTGCGCGACGCCAAGCTCTACGAGATCGGCGCCGGGACCAGTGAGATTCGCCGCTGGCTGATCGGACGCGAGATCATGGCGGAAGGGGTGTGAGCGATTTCAATGCCTGGTTTGCCAAAATACCTTGGAGTATTAGCACGGACTATCGTCGCATTGATCCCATTGTCGGGATTTGCGAATGCCGCCTCTTCAGATATGCCGCAATTTCGAGACGTTGCAGCACTGCGGGTTGAAGTCATTTCCCGCCTGAAGGCTGACAGCCGAGTCAAGCAAGCAATTCCCAACCCCGCCGATCCGGCGCGTCTTGACGTAACCAGGGTCGGTTCTACCGGCAAGGATATTCATCTTCAGGTGGACGTTACGAACCTGCTAGGCCGCATTCGCGACCTGCCGGCGGGAGAGGCGGAAACCGAAATCGAACGTTTTCTAACCACGCTCGTGCTCAGCGATAGCGAAAGCGGCTTCCAGGCCGATCTACTGATTGCCAACATTCGACCGCGCGAACATCTCGACGCTTTCAAAGGCGATGGCACAGAGCCCGACAAAGGACCGGCGTTTGAAACCTTGGCGGGTGACGTCGTGATCCTTTACCAGATCGACAATGAGGACTCGCTCGCCAGCGTCCGGCTTGACGATGTTGGAGACCGCTCACTCGCACAGCTTCGCCAGCTTGCTCTGGAAAACATCAACAAGCAGATTACGAAGGTCAAGCAGGAGCGTATCCTCGACGGGATATCGATCTTCACCGTCGAAGGGGATGAGGCCATCTCACCCGCTCTCCTCCTGACCGAAAAATTCTGGGCCACGCTTGGACCGCAATTCCCCAACGGCGTTTTCATAGCCATTCCAAAACGCGATGCCATCGTCGTTGTAGACAAGCGGCTTCCCAATGCGGTTCAGTTTGCTCGCTCATTTATCGACAAGGTTTTCAAGACCGAACCTGATCTTCTCTCCGAGTACATTTTCGAGCGCCGTGACGGCAAGCTGCAAGTCGTGGCAGAGCAATAGGAACCGATGTGGCCGTACTCCAAACCCAGATCTCGCCCTCCTCCGAAACCTACCTCGCCAATGCCGAGCGCATGCGGGCGCTGGTTGCCGACATTGCGGACAAGGCGGCAACCGTCGAGCGCGGTGGCTCGGAGGAGGCGCGCGAGCGTCATGTTTCGCGCGGCAAGCTGTTGCCGCGCGAGCGGCTGGCGCAGTTGCTCGACACCGGCTCGCCTTTCCTCGAGATCGGCCAGTTCGCGGCATGGTCCATGTATGGCGAGGAGATTTCCTCGGCCGGCCTCATCGCCGGCGTCGGCCGTGTCGAAGGCACCGAGGTGATGGTCGTGGTCAACGACGCCACGGTGAAGGGCGGCACCTATTATCCGCTCACGGTGAAGAAGCATTTGCGCGCGCAGGAGATCGCGCTGCAAAACAATCTGCCTTGCGTCTATCTGGTCGACAGCGGCGGCGCCAACCTGCCCAACCAGGACGAGGTGTTTCCCGACCGCGAGCATTTCGGCCGCATCTTCTACAACCAGGCCAACATGTCGGCGGCCGGCATTCCGCAGATCGCCTGCGTCATGGGCTCATGTACTGCGGGCGGCGCCTATGTGCCGGCAATGTCGGACGAAACGATCATGGTGCGCAACCAGGCGACCATTTTTCTCGGCGGCCCGCCTCTGGTGAAGGCGGCTACGGGCGAAGATGTCAGCGCCGAGGAGCTTGGCGGCGCCGACGTGCACACCAGGCTGTCCGGTGTCGCCGACCACTATGCGCTGGACGACGAACATGCGCTGGCCATCTGCCGGCGCATCGTCAAGAATCTCAACCGGCGCAAGACTGTAAGCCTGACCTTACAGGAACCCATGCCGCCGCTTCACGACGCGCGGGAACTTTACGGAATTGTGCCGACGGATCTGCGCCAGCCCTATGATGTGCGCGAGGTGATCGCGCGCGTCGTCGATGGCTCCGAGTTCGACGAGTTCAAGCAGAATTACGGCACCACGCTGGTCACCGGCTTTGCCCATTTACAAGGCATGCCGGTCGGCATCGTTGCCAACAATGGCGTGCTGTTTTCCGAAAGTGCTGTGAAGGGCGCGCATTTCATCGAGCTGTGCTGCCAGCGCAAGATCCCGCTGATCTTCCTGCAGAACATCACCGGCTTCATGGTCGGGCGAAAGTACGAGGCCGGCGGCATCGCCAAGGACGGCGCCAAGCTGGTGATGGCGGTTGCCACCGCCAAGGTGCCGAAGGTGACGATGATCATCGGCGGGTCGTTCGGCGCCGGCAATTACGGCATGTGCGGACGCGCCTACTCGCCGCGGTTCCTGTGGATGTGGCCGAATGCGCGCATTTCGGTGATGGGCGGCGAACAGGCGGCGACCGTGCTGGCGGTGGTCAAGCGCGAGGGAATCGAGCGCAAGGGCGGTGAATGGAGCGCGGACGAGGAAGCGAAATTCAAGAAGCCGATCCTGATGAAATACGAGCATGAGGGCCATCCGCTCTACTCCTCGGCGCGGCTATGGGACGACGGCATCATCGACCCGGCGAAAACGCGCGAGGTGCTGGCGCTCAGCCTGTCGGCCGCGCTCAACGCCGACATCGAGGAAACGAAGTTCGGCGTGTTCAGGATGTAGTGATGAGCAAGCTCGGCCAACGGATACATGTCCACACCGGCGACATCACCAGGCTTGCGGTCGATGCCATCGTCAACGCCGCCAATTCCTCGCTGCTGGGCGGCGGCGGCGTCGACGGCGCCATTCACCGGGCGGCCGGCCCGGAGCTCGAATTCGAATGCCGGATGCTGAACGGCTGCAAGGTCGGCGAAGCAAAGCTTACCAAGGGCTATCACCTGCCGGCACGTTACATCATCCACACGGTCGGACCTGTCTGGCAAGGCGGCGGAAAAGGCGAAGCCGGGCTGCTCGCCTCCTGCTATATCAGGTCGCTCGAAATCGCCGCCGCCAGGGATTGCCGGACCGTGGCATTTCCGGCGATCTCCACCGGCATCTACCGTTATCCGAAAAATGAGGCGACGCAGATTGCCGTTGGCATCGCAGGTACCTTCGTCGGACAGAACTCAACGCCCGAAACAGTTATTTTCTGCTGCTTCGACGAGCCAACAGCTCAACTATACCGACAAGCCGTTGCTGCTATTGAAGGATGCTAGTCTGCATGGATAAGATGGTTCATCCACCTACGCAAAAGAAATTTTCGGTGAGCAGGCTGGCGGCACTGGAGAATAGACGCTATTGTTCATCCCGCATTGGGCAACGGGGATGGGGTAAAGATGAGGCCGAAATATTCGGGAAAAACGACTGCGTCGGTACTTGCAGTCTTGCTTATATTTGCGGTACCCGGCGTTGGCGCCGCGGCATCGCTGGCGGGAAGCAAAGGCGACATCCATTTCTATCCGTATTTGCCGAAAAGCCCGAAAGACCAGTGCACCATGGCTTACAACGCCTATGTGGCCGCCGGCGGCCATTCGGCCTATGCGACCACGCCCTATGCCCGGATCCGTTCGTTGTACATCATCTGCGGCTCGGGCTTGAATGCACCGTCACAGAAGGCTGCCGAAGAACGGGCGATGAAATCCTGCGAGTCCGCCCGCAGCCATTACAAGGTCATTACAGGGGCGGGCTGCGAAGTTGCGGCATCGAAGTAGGCCGACAAGCATCGGCTTGGGCATTTTTCAAATGGGCGGCACAAGATGAAATCGACACGCATCAAACGAATTACTGTATCGATGCTTGCCGGCCTGCTCGTATTTACGGCACCCGGTATCGGGGCGGCTGGATCGCTGGCGGGCAGCAAGGGAGACACCCGATTCTGGCCTCCGTTGTCACTGAATCCAAAGGAGCCCTGCACGAAGTCGTACAACGCCTATGTCGCGGCGAGTGGCCACTCGGCCTACGCGACCACATTCTACTCGCGCGTCGACGATCTTTACATCATCTGCGGTGCGCGGCTGAACGCGCCATCTCAGAAGGCCGCGGAAGAGTTGGCGTTGCGAAGCTGTCAGGTTGGCCTGAAAAAGTGGAAGGTTCAGATCGCGAGCGGCGGCTGCAAAATCGCGGCTTCGAAATAGGCTCATTCCTGCCAGACCGGCGCCGCCCGAGACAAACCCGGGAGGCTCCATGTTCGCCAAGATCCTGATCGCCAATCGCGGCGAGATCGCCTGCCGTGTGATCCGCACCGCACGCAGGCTCGGTGTGCGCACCGTCGCCGTCTATTCCGACGCCGATGCCAAGGCCCTGCATGTCGAAATGGCCGACGAGGCAGTGCATATCGGTTCCTCGCCGGTCGGCGAAAGCTATCTGCGCGGCGACAGGATTGTTGCGGCGGCGCTGGCGACCGGCGCCGAAGCAATCCACCCCGGCTACGGCTTCCTCTCGGAAAACCCCGATTTCGTCGACCAGATGGTGGCGGCGGGGCTCACATTCATCGGCCCGTCGGCCGCCTCGATCCGCGCCATGGGGCTGAAGGATGCGGCCAAGCGGCTGATGGAAAAGGCCGGCGTGCCGGTGGTGCCGGGCTATCATGGCGAGGCGCAGGAGATCGTGCTGCTGGCGTCCAAGGCGCGTGAGATCGGCTATCCCGTGCTGATCAAGGCGCGCGCAGGCGGCGGCGGCAAGGGCATGCGCCGCGTCGAACATCCCGAAGATTTTTCGGAAGCGCTGTCAGGCGCACGGCGCGAGGCCAAGGCCGCGTTCGGCGACGACCGCGTGCTGGTCGAAAAATATGTCGACAAGCCGCGCCACATCGAGGTCCAGGTGTTCGGCGACAATTTTGGCAATGCCGTGCATCTCTATGAGCGCGACTGCTCGGCGCAGCGCCGCCACCAGAAGGTGATCGAGGAAGCGCCGGCGCCCGGCATGACGCCGGCGCTGCGCAAGGCGATGACGGAAGCGGCGGTCAAGGCCGCCAAGGCGATCAGCTATTCGGGCGCCGGCACCATCGAATTCATCGTGGATGCCTCGCAAGGGCTGAAGGCCGACCGTTTCTGGTTCATGGAAATGAACACCCGCCTGCAGGTCGAGCATCCCGTCACCGAAATGGTCACCGGCACCGACCTCGTCGAATGGCAGTTGCGCGTAGCCGCCGGCGAAAAGCTGCCGAAGACGCAGAGCGAAATCACGCTTTCCGGCCACGCCTTCGAGGCGCGCATCTATGCCGAGGACGCGGCGAAAGGGTTTCTGCCGGCGACCGGCACACTGCACCACCTGAGATTTCCCGACAAAGCTCCCGAAGGCGCCACGATGCGCATTGAAACCGGCGTGCGGGCCGGCGACGCGATCTCGCCCTTCTACGATCCGATGATCGCCAAGCTGGTCGTCCACGCCAAGGACAGGCAGGCGGCGCTCGACGCGCTCGGCACTGCGTTGTCGCAGACCGAGATTGCCGGCTCGACCGTCAACACCGCGTTTCTCGCGGCACTTGCCGCGGACGCCGATTTTTCCGCCGGTGATGTCGATACCGGCCTGATCGGCAGGCATCAGGAAGCGCTGACCGCGGTGGCCCCGCCGAGCAGCGAGATCGTTGCCGCGGCGGCCCTTGCCGCGGCGGGCGCCAGTGCTTTGCCGCCGTCGAACGATCCGTGGTCGTCGCTTGCCGGCTATGCGCATTTCCACAGCATTGCGCGCCGCACGCGCCTGCGCCATGGCGAGGACGATATACTGGCGCGTGTTTCAGTGCGGCCGGACGGGCGCTTCGAGGTGGCGCTGGACGCGCCCTATGACAGCGTCAATTCGCATGATCTTCGCGCCGCCCCTCGCCTTGCCCGCTGGCCCGGTCACGCCACGGTGTTCGAAGGCGCGGTCGGCTACAGTTTCCTCGTCCCGGATCCGCTGGCGCGAACCGACGAGGCGGCCGCCGCTTCCGGCAGCCTGCGCGCGCCGATGCCGGGCATGGTCAAGCTGGTGCGCGCGGCAAAGGGCGAAAGGGTGATCAAGGGCCAGCCGCTGTTGATCCTGGAAGCGATGAAGATGGAGCACACGATCGCAGCCCGCCATGACGGCGTGATCGCCGAGATCGCCACCGAGGGCGCGCAGGTCACTGACGGAACGGTGCTGGTGCGCTTCGTTGACGAGGCTGCATAGCCGAGGCTTGAACGAAAAATGGCCGGGACAAGCCCGGCCATTTCCGTGAGTACGCGGACGATTACTGCGCGATCGGCGCGTATTTGCCGTCATGCCACTGGTTGATGTCGTAGCTGGCGTTCTTCAGATCGCCCTTCTCGTCGAAGGTCACGTCGCCGACCACGGTGCTGAACGGCGTGCCGTTCTTCAGCGCTTCGGCTACCTTGACCGGATCGTCCGTTCCGGCGCGCTTGACGCCCTCTGCAAACGCCTGAACGACGGCGTAGGAGAACAGCGTAAAGCCTTCCGGCACGAAGCCGCCCGCCTTGATCTTGGCGATGGCCTCCTTGGCTTCCGGCTTGGCCTGCGGGTCCGACGGGAAGACGAACAGGGTGCCTTCACCGGCGGGGCCGGCGACCTGCCAGAATTCCGGCGAGGCGATCGAGTCCGGCATGATCAGCTGGAACTTAACGCTCTGCTCGGCCGACTGACGCAGGATAAGCCCGGCTTCCGGGTGATAGCCGCCGAAATAGACGACGTCAGCCTTGAGGTCCTTCAGCTTGGTGACGAGAGCCGAATAATCCTTCTCGCCGGCATTGATGCCTTCATAGTCGATCTCCTTGAGGCCACCGGCATTCATCGTCGCCTTCACCGCATCGGCAACGCCCTGACCGTAGGCGCTCTTGTCATGCAGGATAACGACATTCTTGCCGGCATATTTCTTGGCGATCCACGGGCCGATGAAGGCGCCCTGCGCGTCGTCACGCGTATAGAGACGCATGATCGTCGGCCAGCCGGCCTTGGCGGCGGCATCGGTCAGCTCGGGATTTGAAGAGGCCGGGCTCATCATCAGCGCGCCGGCCTCGGCGTAGACGGCGGAAGCCGGGATGCTCGAACCTGAACAGGCATGGCCGTCAATAAACTTGACGCTGTTGGCAACGATCCGGTTGGCCACCGAAACCGCCTGCTTGGGATCGCACTGGTCGTCCTCGATGTCGAGCTTGATCATCGAGCCGTTGACACCGCCGGCGGCGTTGATCGCATCGGCGGCTGCCGTTGCGCCCTGCTTGAACTGATCGCCGATCGTGGCGAGCTGTCCGGTCATCGGGCCGACCACCGAAATGGTGATGTCATCGGCAAAGGCAACCGGCGCGCTCATCATCAGGCCAAATACGGCCGCGCTCAAAATACCCATTTTTTTCATGGTGATAGAACTCCTCCCACACTCGCGCAGCCGCTCTGGCCGCGCTTCTTTCCGAAGGCGGGACAATTTCATCCTTCATTGGGCCTGTCTAGGCGCATCGGCGCCGCTCGATTGGGCCTCATCAACGCAAAAAGCCACGCCAGCCTGTTCCGGCCGGTCGTGGCTTTTTGCTCGTAGCAGTCCCCATGCGCCCCCGCGCCACGAAAACCTGCCCGCCGTCCCCATTGTGCACGACTGGACCGTGCCGGCCTGCCGCGTTCTTGTTCTTTCATGGTCGGCCGTCTTGTCGCGGCCTTGTCGTTTCACCGGTTCCGACCGTCTTTGCGGTCTTGATCCCGGGGCTTCCCTGCTTTCGATAATCTGCCTGCGATAATCTGCTCGCGATCTCAGTGCATCGTCATCCATTCGCGGGCTTCGCGCAGCGCCTTGGCGATCTCGACCTTGGACATTGCGGCCGACAGTTCCGAGCGCAGTTCCGCGGCGCGGACCGAGCCCTTGATGGCGGCGATGTTGAACCATTTGTGGGCGGCAACGACATCGGTCTCGCAATCGCGGCCGGTCGCATACATCATGCCCAGTTCGAAAAGAATGTCGGCCTGGGCAGTTGCCCCCATGGCGCCGAAGCCGGCTTCAAGCATTTCAAAACGTGCCATTTTATTCCCCTGTCTGGCTCCCGAGAGCGGGCCTCTTCTGTCCCCCGGTGTTCCCCGGGGAGCCGCTCTTTCGATGCTTCCGAGAATGAGGCCGAGCCTTGAATCCGTCGTTAAATGGCGTGCTTAATTTGGAGAAAACAAAGCTAAAACAAGAGGTAAACGCGGAAATTCGTTAAGGATACAAAGTCAGCAATCCCGCCGTTTTTCGATCGATTTGACGAAAATTTGCAAGACGCCGATCAACACTCTGCTAACCACGCAAACCAAAGCCAACGCCTCGATCGTTTCATTTTCACGGGCTGCGCTCTCCCGACCCCGCATGAAAATTGCGAAACCTTCCGTCGCGGCACCCGCTTTTGTTTTGCCGGGAGCTGGATTAGCTTACGTTTGCGTAAGGGGCAGAGAGGCGGCTGCCCCACCTAACACCAGGGAGGACAGATATGTTTCGCAAAGTGAGCTTGGCCCTGGCGGCCACCGTGATGATGGCTGGTGCGGCCTGGGCCGATCCGATCGAAGGCAATTGGAAGACACAAGCCGGCGACACAGCAGTTATCGGCGGCAGCGGTTCATTCTCCATCACCCTGAAGACCGGCAAATATGCCGGGAAGACCATCGGTTCGCTCAAGGCGGCCGGGGGCAACAAATATGCCGGCAACATCACCGATCCGGCAAACGACAAGACCTATTCGGGCAAGGCAACACTGTCGGGCACCTCGCTCAAGATGAGCGGCTGCGTGCTCGGCGGGCTGATCTGCAAGAGCCAGACCTGGCACAAGCTCTGATCTTGCTGCTTTGAGTTGACCAACGGGGCCTTCACAGGCCCCGTTTTCTTTTGCAGGACGGTCCGCGCCATAGCGACGACCGTGCCGTTTGCGGCGGCGCAAACCCGAACCGATGCTCTCCCTAAAACATCGTCAATCACTTTGAACCGCAGATGAACGTCGGCATCAGCGCCGGTTCAGTCGCATCAGGGCATTTTGATGGCGTGTTCAAGGAGACACTCCGCAAATGCTCGCTCGCCGCTTCACCATCGTCTGCCTGTTGATGAGCCTGTTCGGGATGCTCTTCGCCATCCTCGTGGCCGAATCCGGCCGTCCGGCCCGTTCCTGGGATGCAGCCAGTTCCTGCCAATTCGATTGCATGAACCATTTTCGCCCCTGAGACGACAAAGACATAGATCCAAACAGAAAAGCAAAAGCCATGAACCGCATCGCCATCAACGCCCTCCAGACCCTTCGGCTCCTGCCGCGGGCGGCGCTCGTCCTGGTCGTGCTGTCGGCGCCGGTCCTGGCCATGCCAATGATGCGGGCCAATGCCGACACGACGATCGACGCGCCGGCGACGAAGAAGCATGGCGTCGGCTTTGTCTTGCTGGTCAGTCTGCAGCGCGGGTAAGGTGTGCCGGTATTAAGGTGATGCCGGCCTGCAAGTGGCGGCCTTGGTGCTCACATGCTTCGAGTACGCTCCGCTCCGGTTCTCGAAGCCAACCAGTTTGGTCGCTTCGCGCCCGTCCTCGACTCCGGCTCAGCCTTACCTGAATCTCAGCACACCTTGGGCGTGGGCGAATAAATCGACCACTTGGCGGCCACCCTCCCCTCCCAAGTGCGGCCTCAAGTCTCTATATTGAGCCATGGAAAAGCGAATCTACCCACAAGCTATCGAATCGGTCGTCATGCCGGAGCCTTTCGGCAAGCAGAGCTTCGACGACGCCAAAAAGGCCGTGGCCGCCTTGCAGGTGCTCTACGACCGCAACACCAAGTTTCTGCGCGACTCCTTTGCCACGCTTGCCGCCGGCGGCGACGAAAGCAAGCGCTACCGCGCCTTCTACCCGGAGATCGGCGTCACCACCAATTCGTTCACCCAGATCGACTCGCGCCAGGCCTACGGCCACATGCCGACCCCCGGGCATTTCTCGACCACCATCACCCAGCCGGTGCTGTTCGAACGCTATCTCGTAGAGCAGCTTCGCCTGATCATGCGCAATCACGGCGTGCCGGTAACGGTTTCGGAATCGACCACGCCGATCCCGCTGCATTTCGCGTTCCTTGAAGGAACCCATGTCGATGGCGCCGCCGCCGACCGCATCAAACGGCCGATCCGCGACCTGTTCGACGTGCCGGATCTCGACGGCACCGACGACCAGATCGCCAACGGTACCTTCGAGGTCGCGTTCGGCGAACCAAGGCCGCTGGCGCCGTTCACGGCGCAGCGCATCGACTATTCGCTGCACCGCATGACGCACTACACGGCGACCAGCCCGCAGCATTTCCAGAACTTCGTGCTGTTCACCAACTACCAGTTCTACATCGACGAGTTCGTCGCCCGAGCGCGGGCCCAGATGGCTGAAGGCGGCCACGGCTATACCGAATTCGTCGAACCGGGCAATGTCATCACCAAGGCAGGGCAAAACGCGCCCAGCGAAGGCGTGGCGGCGCCGCGCCTGCCTCAGATGCCAGCCTATCATCTGAAGAAGCCGAACCATGGCGGCATCACCATGGTCAACATCGGCGTCGGCCCGTCCAACGCCAAGACGATCACCGACCATGTCGCGGTGCTGCGGCCACATGCATGGCTGATGCTCGGCCATTGCGCCGGCCTGCGCAACACTCAGGCGCTGGGCGACTATGTGCTGGCGCATGCCTATGTCCGGGAAGACCATGTGCTGGACGATGACCTGCCGGTGTGGGTGCCGATACCGCCGCTGGCCGAGATCCAGGTGGCGCTGCAGGAGGCGGTCGCCGAAGTCACCGGACTTTCCGGCTACGATCTCAAGCGCATCATGCGCACCGGCACCGTCGCCACCATCGACAACCGCAACTGGGAACTGCGCGACCAGCGCGGACCGGTGCAGCGGCTGTCGCAGTCGCGCGCCATCGCGCTCGATATGGAATCGGCCACGATCGCCGCCAATGGCTTCCGCTTCCGCGTGCCCTACGGCACGCTGCTTTGCGTCTCCGACAAGCCGCTGCATGGCGAGTTGAAGCTGCCCGGCATGGCGACCGAATTCTACAAGCGGCAAGTGGCGCAGCATCTGACCATCGGCATCAAGGCGATGGAGAAGCTGGCGGAAATGCCGATGGAACGGTTGCATTCGCGCAAGCTGAGAAGCTTTTCGGAGACGGCCTTTCAGTAGACCGGCTTGCCATAAATGTTTGCCGCGAGGCGTTTCGTCATCTTGATTGGGCCGCATTTCAGCCGATAAAGGCCTGATACCTCGGCAATGTATTACCCGGTCTATGGGCAAAACCCGGTCTGATGGCACGCGTGCGAAAGATGATGGCTTCAATGGCGTTCCTGGCAATGCTCGGCCTCTCGGCCGCGCTTGTAGCCGGGTTCTTTGGCGCACTGCATCCGGCCTTCGATTCCTTCGCCCATTTCCGCATCCATTTTGCCGTGCTGATGGGGCTGATTGCGCTGCCGCTGCTCGCCACCTCGTTTCGCCTGCAGGCGGGCGTGGGCCTGCTGCTGGCCGTGGCCGCCTTCGCCAGCACGTTGAGCACCTTGCCGCGCCTGTGGCCGGTGCAGGCCGCCAATGACGCCGCGCCCGGCAACGAACCGGTCTACCGGCTGCTGCAGATGAACCTGCGTTTCAACAATCCGACACCCAAGAAGGTTCTTTCGCTGATCGCCAGGACCAACCCGGACGTGATCACGCTCGACGAAGTATCGGCCATGTGGGCGACCGAACTCGGCTATATCGAGAACGCCTATCCCTATCGCATCCTGTGCGCCCATCCCGACGGCGTGTGGGGCGTGGCGCTTTTGTCCCGGCGACCTTTTGCGGCCGGCACCGAGCCGCATTGCGAACCGCGCGGCGCGATGGCGGCCGCCACCGTCGATTTCGGCGGCACTCCGGTCGATGTGGCGGCGATCCATTTGAGCTGGCCGTGGCCGAAGGAACAATACTGGCAGATCGGCGAGTTGACCGAGACGCTCACCTCGCTCGGCGAGACGGCGATCATGGCCGGCGACTGCAATGCCGTGCCGTGGAGCGCCGCGGTACGGCGCGTTGCCTCGCTCGGCGGACTGACCGTGATGCCGTCGGCCGGACCGACCTGGATCCACCGGACCCTGCCCGATTTCCTGCGGCGCTATGTGGGCCTGCCGATCGACCAGGTGTTTTCGAAGGGCGGGGTGACCATCCTGTCGTCGACGCAGATGGAAGAGACCGGCTCCGACCATCTGCCGGTGATGGTGGAATTTTCATTGATGCGCGACGAGACCAAGCCGGTCGACGAGGATTCTACCGCGACTGTGTCGCTGATCCAGCCCAGCATGGGCGGCTAGATCGTACGCCACGGGGCTTACGGTTTCACAAGCCTACCAAGGCCTCGATGATGCGCTCGACATGGCCGCCTTCACTGTGCTCGCGCGCGTCGAACGCGATCTGTTTTGCCTCATAGAGCTTGGAAGTGGCTTGCAAGCGCCGCGTGGCTTCGACGCGCGTTTTGTTGCATTGCGGATCGTTGGCAAATTTCAGGCCGCGAACCGACCGCTCGGCAGCCTGCATCATCTGCCCGGCGATACGGCCATGGGTTCCTTCATGAGCGAGAACGCCTGTGAAAAACCGGTTCCAGCGTTTGCGCAGCGCCGGCGTGACGGCCGAGGCGACGCGCGGGTAGGTGTAGGCGATGTTGAGCGTTCCATTGGCCTGGCGCAGGCGGCAGACGCCGTTGACCTGACCCACGTCCAGGCTCCAGTCGGCGGTGTAGCTTGTCTGCGCGATGGCGTGGGTCATGAAACCGTGCTTGGGGCCCCTGCGGTTCATGGCGATAACCAGACCGGCACCTGTCGTGCCGGTGATGTCATAGGTTCGCGTCTTGACGACGGTTTTCACCCCCGCCGACGCCGTCCCGACGACGCCGCAGGCCGCGCTTACGACGGCGACGCAAAACAAGACCAGCACGCGCATGCCATTTTCCCCATGGACGCGGCAATGAGACCACAAGCAGACGACGGTTTCAACAATCTTTGGCGCCGAGCGCCTTACATGCCTTGGTAAACCCGGCCATCGCCGCCATTTTTGCTGGTTGAGACGGCCCCGGTCGGTGAGGCTCACATGCCCTGATAGACCGGGCCTTCGCCGCCTTGTGGCGGCACCCAGTTGATGTTCTGGTTGGGATCCTTGATGTCGCAGGTCTTGCAGTGCACGCAGTTCTGCGCGTTGATGACGAAACGCACATCCTTGTCAGACGGATCGGCGGCGGCGTTGCCGTCCTTGTCGACCCATTCGTAAACACCGGCCGGGCAATAGCGGGTCGAAGGCCCGGCAAAGACATCATGCTCGGAACGCTTCTGCAACTCCATGTCGCCGACGATGAGATGCACCGGCTCGTTTTCCTCGTGATTGGTGTTGGACAGGAACACCGAGGACAGGCGGTCGAAGGTCAGCACGCCGTCCGCTTTGGGATAGGCGATCTTCTTGTGCTTGGCCGCGGGCTCAAGCGTGGCATAATCGGCCTTGCCATGTTTCAGCGTGCCGAAGGGCGAGAAGCCGAACAGCGTGTTCAGCCACATGTCGAGACCACCGAGGCCGACGCCGATAATGGTGCCGAAGCGCGACCAGAGCGGCTTGACGTTGCGGACCTTCTTCAAATCCTTGCCGATATCGGTCGCGCGCCAGGCGTCCTCATAAGACGACAGTTCGTCATTGGCGCGGCCGGAGCCGATCGCTTGCGCGACATGCTCGGCCGCCAGCATGCCGGACAGCACCGCATTGTGCGAACCCTTGATGCGCGGCACGTTGACGAAGCCCGCCGCACACCCCATCAGCACGCCGCCGGGGAAGGAGAGTTTCGGCACCGACTGCCAGCCGCCTTCGGTAATGGCGCGCGCGCCGTAGCCGATGCGCTTGGCGCCCTCGAAGGTGCGCGATATCGCCGGATGCGTCTTGAAGCGTTGGAATTCCTCGAAGGGCGACAGCCAGGGGTTCTTGTAGTTGAGATGCAGGACGAAGCCGACCGCGACCTGGTTATCCTCGAGGTGGTAGAGGAAGGAGCCGCCGCCTGTCTTCAGGTCGAGCGGCCAGCCGAAGGAGTGCTGCACCAGGCCCGGCCGGTGGTTCTCGGGCTTGACCTGCCACAGCTCCTTGAGGCCGATGCCGTATTTGCCGGGCTCACGGCCGTCGGACAGTTTGTATTTTGCGATCAGCTGCTTGGACAGCGAACCGCGCGCGCCCTCGCCGATCAGCACGTATTTGCCCATCAGCGCCATGCCCGGCGCAAAGCCCGGGCCATGTGTGCCGTCTTTTTCGACGCCCATGTCGCCGGTGATGACGCCCGTGACGGCGCCGGCATCGTTGTAGACGAGGCTGACGGCAGCAAAGCCCGGATAGATTTCGACGCCTAGCGCTTCAGCCTTGGTTGCCAGCCAGCGGCAGACATTGCCGAGCGAGACGATGTAGTTGCCGTGATTGCTCATCAGCGGCGGCATCAGGATATTGGGCAGACGGAACGAGCCGGCGGGGCCGAGCACCAGGAAATCGTCGGCCGTAACCGGCGTCTTGAAGGGGTGGCCATCTTCCTCGCGCCAGCCCGGCAACAGGCGGTCGATGCCTATGGGATCGACGACGGCGCCTGACAGAATGTGGGCACCAACCTCGCCGCCCTTTTCCAACACCACGACGGAAAGCTCGGGATTGACCTGCTTGAGACGGATCGCTGCGGCAAGGCCCGCCGGGCCGGCCCCGACGATGACCACGTCGAATTCCATGCTCTCGCGTTCGATCTCGCTCATCAACCCCTCCGCACTGGCCGACCGTTTCCGGGCATTTTGCTGGCTCCTGCGCTGCATAGCGCATCAATCCGCGACAGGAAACCGGCGCTGACGTGACAATGCCGATTTCGACAAAAAGTCGCGGATGACAACTCTGCCGCAAGCGTTTTGCGCGCGGCCGCGCTCAGCGTCCCATATTTTAATTGTTCGACGGCTCTCTTATCGGCCATACTTATTTCCATGCGCACGCCGTCCGGCTATTCATTGACGCGCTTCCCCCTTCCGCCCGGCCGGACCTGCCGAGCGATCCTTCTCGCCCTTTCAATGCTTACGCCGGTTCGCGCTCAGGCCGAGCCGGTGAAGGTGTGGGCGACCGGCGCCTATTCCTTTTCCGACGAGCTTGGCGGTTTCCACATCACCGGCGCCTCGGGCACCGGCACCAAGGAAGATCCGTTGGTCATCTCCGAGGAGCTGAATTCGTCGACGCCGGTGACGCTCACCATCCGCACCACCAAACCGATCCAGCCGTTCAGCACCAACGGCGAATTCGCCAACGGCATCCTGTACATGCGTATCGAGGTGCTCAACAACAGCGGCCAGGCCTGGGTTGAATTCCAGTTCGAGCTGCAGGAGATACTCAACCAGCCGAGCGTGTTCGGCGACGGCCTGTCCTTCGACCAGCGCAACAAGACGCCCGACAACATCCTGTCGAGCGCGTACGCCGATTTCGACCGCGATTTCGAACCCTATGACCGGCTCTTGTTCAAGAGTGGACAGATCGACCCGCTGAAGAGGGGACGCTTCGAGTTTCTGATCACCGACTACACGCCGCGCTGGACGTTCTATCTGGTGCAGGATCCGCGGATACCGACGGGGTAAGCGGCAGACGCCGTGAAAATCGCCACGAAATGCCCTTCGTGATTGGCGAAAGCCGACGAGCGCGTAATCTCCCTCCTTGAGGGGGAGATTACTAACCGCCCAACCTTGCAAATCGTCTCTCGGCGGACGAATGTGCCCGGTATGACTGCCGCCTCCCCCAACAACCGATCCGACCTGGCCGAGTTGCTCGCCTTCTACGCCTCTGCCGGTGTCGACGAAGCGTTGGAGGACGCGCCGGTGAACCGGTTTGCCGGGGCAGCACCGAAGCGCCCCGAGCGCACAACGGCGCCTGCCGCGCCGCCTCGCGAAAACAAGTTTCCGGAACAAGCCGCCGCCAGCCCCGGGCTGGACGCAAGCCGGGTGCCGGACGCGCCGGCGCGTTCCGTTCCGGCCATGGCGACGGTGCCCGACGAGGCACAGGCGGCCCTGGCCCGGCAAATGGCGGCAAGTGCCTCGACGCTCGACGAACTGCGCCAGCACATGGCGTCGTTCGATGGCTGCAACCTCAAATTCACCGCCAAGAACCTGGTCTTTGCCGACGGCAATCCGGAAGGTTCGGTGATGTTGGTCGGCGAGGCGCCCGGCCGCGACGAGGATATTGAGGGCCTGCCCTTCGTCGGCCGCTCGGGCCGGCTGCTCGACCGCATGCTGGCGGCGATCGGGCTTGACCGGACTTCGGTCTATATCGCCAACGTCATTCCCTGGCGGCCACCCGGCAACCGCACGCCGACGCCGCACGAGACCGAAATCTGCCGTCCCTTCATCGAGCGGCAGATAGAGCTGGTCAATCCGAAGGTGCTGGTCAATCTCGGCGGCCCTTCGGCCAAAACCCTGCTCAACACTACCGAGGGCATCCTGCGCCTGCGCGGCAATTGGCAGGTGCACACGACGGTGTCGGGCACTGCCATTCCGGCCATGCCGACGTTGCACCCGGCCTATCTCTTGCGGACGCCGGCGCACAAGAAACTGGCGTGGCGGGATTTTCTCGAGGTGAAAGCGAAGTTGCGAGAGGTGGGCTAGCTAGCTGATCTCCCCCTTGAGGGCCCTTGGAGGGGGAGATGTCGCCGAAGGCGACTGTGGGGTCGTTGCGCGTGGAGCGCCAACGTCCATTTCCGTAAGAAGGTCGCATCCCGTCGAACCCCTTCTGGCCTGCCGGCCATCTCCCCCTCAAAGGGGGAGAAGATTTCGCCTCGGCCTCCGCTATAACCTCCGACGTAATTGAAATCCCTCTCCCGCCGCCTTAATCCTGCCCGATGACAACAGCCCAAACCTCCGCCGGCAGCCTGATCCGCGAATGGCGCACGCGCCGGCGCATGAGCCAGCTTGATCTCGCAATGGAGGCTGAGATTTCCCAGCGTCATCTCTCCTTCGTCGAAAGCGGCCGCGCCGCGCCCTCGCGCGAGATGGTGCTGCATCTGGCCGAGCAGCTTGAGATTCCGCTGCGGCAGCGTAATCAGCTGTTGCTGGCTGCCGGCTTTGCCCCGAGCTTCAGCGAGCGGCCACTCACAGATGCGACGCTGGCGCCGGCGCTTGCCGCGGTCGAGAGCGTGCTCAAAGGGCATGAGCCGTTCCCCGCCCTGGCCGTCGACCGGCACTGGAACCTGATTTCCGCCAATGCCGCCATCGGCCCGTTTCTGGCCGATGTTGCCGAGCCGTCGCTGCTCCAGCCGCCGGTCAATGTGCTGCGCCTCAGCCTGCACCCGAACGGCATCGCACCGCGCATCGTCAATCTCGCGGAATGGCGGGCGCATCTGCTGGAGCGGCTGAAACACCAGAACGATGCCGCCGGCGATCCCGTCCTGGTCGAGCTGGAGCGCGAATTGCGAACCTATCCGTCCGGGCTCAAGGGTGCGCGGCCGGTGCCGGTCGAGCCCAACGGCATCGTCCATCCGCTGCGGCTGGCGCATGGCGACCAGGTGCTGTCCTTCATCAGCACCATCACTGTCTTCGGCACGCCGCTTGACGTGACGCTGTCGGAACTGGCGATCGAGTCTTTCTTCCCGGCCGACGAGCAGACGCGAGCGGTGCTGGTGCGGCTGGCGAAGGAACGTGCGGAAGCTAACTGAGCCAACCCCGCGGACCTCCTCACCCCTGTGGTGGCGCTGCCTTGCGCGTTCGGGTGCGTTCCAGGCCGAGTTGGCGCTCGCGCCAGATGATGAACATGCCGGCGGCAACGACGATCACACCGCCGACGAGCGTGTTGATGGTGGCGATATCGCCAAAGGCGAAATAGCCGACGACGACACCGAGGATCATCGAGGTGTATTCGAACGGCGCCACCACCGAGGCCTCGGCGTGGCGATAGGCTGCCGTCATCAGGATCTGCGCCAGCCCGCCGCAGAAGCCTGCGGCGACCAGAAGGCCGGTCTGCAATAGCGTCAGCGCCTGCCAGCCGAAAGGCAGCGAAAACAGCGCCATGACGCTCGCCGTCGCCGAAAACCACAACACAATGGTCGCTGTCCGTTCGGTCTGAACCAGATTGCGCACGAGCAGGATGGCATTGGCGGAGATTGCCGCTGAGAAGAGAGCAGCGATGACGCCCAGCACCTCCTGGTCGCCGAGCGCGGCGCCCGACGTGAGCAGCGTCAGCTCCGGCCACGAGATGATCAGCACGCCGACCAGACCGACCGCAACCGCGCTCCAGCGATAGACGCGGATAGCTTCGCCGAGGAACAGCGAAGAGAACACCACCACCAGCAAAGGCTGGGCATAGTTCAGCGTGATCGCTTCCGGCAGCGGCAGCCGGGTCAGCGCGAAGAAGCCGAGCCCCATGGCGCAAACGCCGACGACACCGCGCGCAATGTGGTTCAGCGGGCGTTTGGTGGCGAACGCCGTACCGAGTTTTCTCTTGAAGGCCAGGAAGACGATGATCGGGAAGATGGCGAAGAAGGAGCGGAAGAAGACGATCTGGCCGGCCGGCAAAGTGCCGGCGGCCTTGATGCAGGTTTGCATGCCGACAAAGACTGCCACCGACATGACCTTGAGCATGATCCCGGTGAGAACATTAGAGCGCCGCGCGTCGTCTTCGACGCGTAAAGGACGCTCTGACACTTTAAATCTGCGCATCGTGCTTTCCAAAAATCGACATTGATTTTTGGGCCGATGCGCGCCGGGATGATCGGACAGTTTCCCGCCCGCTTCGTCTCCAGGCCCGGCTTTCACTGTTTTGTTGCTTCCCGGATCTCCGCTGAGATGCGCGTCGAACGACGCGGTACACAGGCGCCCATGCCGAACTTCGATGTGACGACGGTCATCAAGGCCTCACGATAATGGCGGAAGGGGAACGCCCCGAAATAGGCATTGGCGCAGTTTTGTCGAGTGACCGTTTCGTGTAAAGAGCGCGCAACTTTAGATTTAATGGGCCAGGACACGTCAGCGGCTCCGATAGCGACAGGGAAACCCAAGGGAATGCGAACCGATACCGGCCAGGTCTTCAAGCTCGAAGACTACCGCCCCAACGACTTTTCCATCCCGCAAACCGGCCTCACCTTCCGCCTTTCGCCAGACGCAACGCGTGTCACCGCAGTGCTGACGATCGAACGCCGCGATGGCGCCGCCGCCTCGACGTCGCTGGTGCTGGACGGCGACGGGCTGGTGCTCAAGCGCATTGCCATCGACGGTCGCGAGCTTGCCCCGGCCGAGTATCTCGCCACGCCGGACCAGCTGACCATTTTGAGGCCGCCGGCCCGTTTCCAGCTGCTGCTCGAGACCGAGATCGCGCCGGCCAGCAATGAGGCGCTGATGGGCCTCTACCGCTCCAGCAATGTCTATTGCACGCAATGCGAGGCCGAGGGCTTTCGCCGCATCACCTATTTCCTCGACCGCCCCGACATCCTGTCGGTCTATACCGTGCGTATCGAGGCGAGGCTGGACGAAGCGCCGCTGTTGCTTTCCAACGGCAATCCGGTCGAAAGCGGCGCGCTTGCCGACGGCTGGCACTTTGCAGTCTGGGACGACCCCTTCCCCAAGCCGTCCTATCTGTTTGCGCTCGTGGCCGGCAATCTCGGCAAGGTTGCGGACAGTTTCGTCACCATGTCCGGGCGCGAGGTCGAACTCGGCATCTATGTCGAGCCAGGCAAGGAGGGGCTTGCCGGCTACGCCATGGATGCGCTGAAGCGCTCGATGCAATGGGACGAGCAGGCCTTCGGCCGCGAATACGACCTCGACGTCTTCAACATCGTCGCCGTTTCCGACTTCAACATGGGGGCCATGGAGAACAAGGGCCTCAATATCTTCAACGACAAATATGTGCTGGCCGACCGGGAAACCGCCACCGATGCCGATTTCGCCAATATCGAGGCGATCATCGCGCATGAGTATTTCCACAACTGGACCGGCAACAGGATCACCTGCCGCGATTGGTTCCAGCTCTGCCTGAAAGAAGGGCTGACGGTTTTTCGCGACCACGAATTCTCCGCCGACCAGCGCTCGCGCGCGGTCAAGCGCATCGCCGAAGTGCGCACGCTGAGGGCACACCAGTTCCCCGAGGACCAGGGACCGCTGGCGCATCCGGTGCGGCCGCGCCGCTACCGCGAGATCAACAATTTCTACACGGCGACCGTCTACGAAAAAGGCTCGGAAGTCGTGCGCATGATCCGCACTATCCTCGGGGCCGAGGCTTTCCGCGCCGGCATGGATCTCTATTTCGAGCGCCATGACGGCGAGGCCGCGACGATCGAGGACTTCCTGAAGGTGTTCGAGGACGTCTCCGGGCGAGACCTGTCGCAGTTCGCGCTCTGGTATCACCAGGCGGGCACGCCGAACCTGACCGTCAGTTCGACGCACAATCCGGCGACGCGCGAGTTTACGCTCGAGATCGAGCAGTCGGTGCCGCCGACACCGTCGGAGAGCCGCAAGCGCCTGATGCACATTCCGCTCGCCTTTGGCTTGGTCGGCGCCGGCGGCGAACCGGTCGCCTATGGCGGCGTCGAAGGCGCCACCGTCGAAGACGGTGTCATCCATATCCGCAAGCGCCGACATATGGTGCGCTTCTCAGGCGTCGCCGAGCGGCCGGCGGTGTCGCTCAATCGCGGCTTTTCGGCGCCGATCACACTTTCGGTCGAGCAGAAGGCCGACGACCAGTTCTTCCTCGCCGGCCATGACAGCGATGCCTTCGCGCGCTGGCAGGCGTTCAACACGCTGCTCACCGATGCGCTGATAGCGGCCTTCCGCCAGATCCTCGGCGGCGCGAAGCCGGCTTTCACCGCCAGGCTGACCGGACTTGCCGGCAAGATCGCCGGCGACGAGACCCTGGAACCTGCCTACCGGGCGCTGGCGCTGTCACTTCCGGGCGAGGCCGACATTGCCCGCGACATCGGCACGAACATCGATCCCGACGCCATCTTCGCCGCTCGCGAGGCGTTGGCGCTGGCAATCGCGCGCGCCAATCAGCAAACGTTCACCGACCTATACGGCCGCCTCGCCGGCGACGGGCCGTTCAGCCCCGACGCGGCAAGTGCGGGACGCCGCGCGCTGCGCAACATCCTGCTCGACTACCTCTCGCTGCTGCCGAAAGGTGCTGCGCTCGCCGCCCGGCATTTCGAAACCGCGACCAACATGACCGACCGCGCCGCAGCGCTGACCGTCCTTGCGCACCGCCATGACGGTTCGCCGGAGGCGATCAAGGCGCTGGCCGATTTCGAGGCGCGTTATGGCGCCGATCCGCTGGTCATGGACAAATGGTTCCAGATCCAGGCCAGCGTGCCGGGACGCCGGACAGTCGACACGGTACGCGAGCTGACTGGCCACGCAGCTTTCTCGATGGCCAATCCGAACCGGGTGCGCTCGCTGGTCGGCACATTCGCCAGCGCCAACCAGACCGGCTTCCACCGCGCCGATGGCGAAGGCTACCGGTTTTTTACCCAGACCGTACTCGAGGTTGAAAAACGCAATCCGCAAGTGGCGGCCAGGCTGGCGACAGCGCTGCGCTCGTGGCGCTCGCTGGAGCCGGGCAGGCAAGCCAAGGCCAGGGAAGCGCTGCTGGCCATCGCCGGTGCCGAGAACCTGTCGGCGGATTTGCGGGACATTGTGGAGCGAACGCTGGCCTGATCCCTCCCCCTTGAGGGGACGGTGGACAGCCGCCGAAGGCGGATGGACGGGTGGGGTCGTTGCGGCAGTGCGCGACCTCGACCAACTTCGACCGTGATTGAGAGAGTCGAGCGCTTCGCCGAGGACCCCACCCGGCCCTTCGGGCCACCCTCCCCTCAAGGGGAGGGATTTCAGCGTTATTTCAATCAATTTTTAATGTTTTTCGGCCGCGCCTCTGGACAAGGCGAATCACCTTTGATTCTTTACAGACGATTCGGATGTGCGGTGTTGCCGGATCGTCAAGCGTACGGAAATTCGGGGAGTGCCATTTATGGCCAAGGCGGACGCGTGGGGCGCGCCCGAAGGGACGGCTTTTGAGCGGCGCAAGGCGCGAGGCGACGGCCTCGCCGGCAATACGCGGCTCATCGCTGAACCAGCCTACCGGCGGCTCCTGGCTGCCGAACCCCTTCTGCGCCGTTCGATACCGGCTCTCATCATCATCTTCCTGATCGTCATCGCCGCACTGCGCGTGCTGTCGCTGATGAACGAGCGCGACGAGGCCGAGCGCGATGGCAAGGCGGTGCTAGGTCTCGCCGCCGGCCAGATGGCGAACGCAATCTCGGCCGACCCGACCGCGGCATCCAGCGGTGCAATTGATCTTCTGGAAAGCACGAGCCGCCAGGGCGCCATGGGCAGAAGCCATGTGCTTGTGATCACCGACAGCGCCTTCAAGATCATTGCCGTGTCGCCGCTGTCGACCGGCTGGCAAGGGCGATCGCTGGACAGCCTGGTGCTGGACGGCCAGCCGCTGTTCATGTTCGGCGACCGCGCCGGGGTCATGGATGTCAGCATCGGCGGCCAGGACTGGTACGCGGCGGTGAGCCTGACCCGGGACCGCAAGAACGCCGCCGCCGTGCTGGTGCCGCAGGAAGCGGCGTTCGACAACTGGCGCAAGACCGTCTCGCTCAACGTCACGCTGTTTGTGCTGACAGCCGGCGTGCTGATCATCATCCTCTACGCCTATTTCGGCCAGGCATCGCGCGCCCAGACAGCCGACCGCATCTATCTCGAAGCCCATCAGCGCATCGACATGGCGCTGGTTCGCGGTCGCTGCGGCCTGTGGGACTGGGACATGGTGCGCGGCAAGATGTACTGGTCGCGCTCGATGTACGACATGCTGGGCTACGAGCCCTGCAACTCGATGCTGTCGTTCGGCGAGGTCGACGACATCATCCACCCCGAGGACGGCGACCTGTTCGAGCTGGCCAACAAAATCGTCGAGCGCGAGATCGACCATATCGACCAGGTGTTCCGGATGCGTCACGCCGACGGCCAGTGGGTGTGGATGCGCGCCAGGGCCCAGGTGATCGACCCGGAAGCGCCTGAGATCCAGCTGATCGGCATTGCCGTCGACGTCACCGAGCAGCGGCATCTGGCGCTGCGCTCGGAGGCGGCCGACCTGCGCCTGCGGACCGCGATCGAAAACATCAACGAGTCCTTCGTGCTGTGGGATGCCGCCCAGCGCCTGATCATGTGCAATTCCAAATACCAGAAGGACAACGGCCTGTCGGACCGCGACGTCATGCCGGGCGCTGCGCGCGCCGTGCTTGAAGAGCGCATGCTGGCCTTCGCCTCTGAACGGCGGCTGGCCAACACCAACGGGCCGCAAGGGGGCGCAACCTTCGAGCGGCAGCTCTCCGACGGCCGCTGGCTGCAGGTCAACGAACTGAGGACCCGGGACGGCGGCACGGTCTCCGTCGGCTCCGACATCACCCAGATCAAGCTGCACCAGGAAAAGCTGGTCGACAGCGAGCGCCGGCTGATGGCGACCATCCACGACCTCAGCCTCGCCCGCCGGGCCGAGGAAGAGCGCGCCAAGGAACTGGTCGAGCTCAACCGCGAATATATGAAGGAAACCGAGCGCGCCGAGGCCGCCAATCGGGCCAAATCCGAATTCCTGGCCAACATGTCGCACGAGCTGCGCACGCCGCTCAACGCCATCATCGGGTTCTCCGAACTGATGGAACAAGGCCTGTTCGGGCCGCTCGGTTCGCCGCGCTACGAGGAATATGCCAACGACATCAACGGCAGCGGCAAATATCTGCTCGGCGTCATCAACGACATACTCGATATGTCGAAGATCGAAGCCGGCCAATTCTCGGTGGACCGCGAGGAAATCGATCTCTGCCCGCTGATCCGCGAGACGGTGCGGGTGATCTCGCTGCAGGCGGCGGAGAAATCGATCACGGTCGAAACCCGCATCGCCGATACGATGACGCTGTTCGCCGACCGCCGGGCGATCAAGCAGATCGCCATCAATCTGCTGTCGAATGCGGTGAAGTTCACCGGCCAGGGCGGCCATATCTCGGTGCGCGCCCGCAACACGTCAGGCGCGCTGGTGCTGACCATCGAGGACAATGGCTGCGGCATTCCGAAGGAGGCACTGAGCAAGCTTGGCCGCCCCTTCGAACAGGTGCAGAACCAGTTTTCGAAGAACCACGCCGGTTCCGGCCTCGGCCTTGCCATCTCGCGCTCGCTGGCCGAGTTGCAAGGAGGAGCGCTGAAAATCCGCTCGACCGAAGGCGTCGGCACGATCGTGTCGGTGCGCATCCCGGTGAAGAAGGCGCAACCGGCGGTGAAGGCGGCGGCCTGACGGCCCGCCAATGCCAGCGGTGCTCTCCGCTGCGTTCAAGGACTGAGTAGGCGCGGTCATGTAAGGACTCCGGCGGCTTCGCCGCCGGAGCCACAATCACCACTCACTCCATGCTGTCGTCGCCGCCGTCCCATTGGTGGTGGCGGCCCATGCGGCCTTTCTTTGGGAGTTCGTTGCGCTCGATCTTGCCGTCATTGTTGCGGTCGAGCATGGCGAACACCTTCTTCTCACGCCCGGTGATGTCGTCCGTGGTCAGCGTGCCGTCGCCCTTGGTGTCGTAGCGGGCGACGATACGCTTTGCCATTTCCTCGAACCGCGCCTTTTCCAGCGCGTCGGCGAGCTGGGCAACGGTCAGCTTGCCGCCATTGTCGGCGACCAGCTTCTTCAGCCGCGCGTTCATGGCGTCGGAAAACTGGTCGAAGCTGATGGTGCCGTTGGAATCCTTCATCGCCTTGTCGAGGCGCATCATCGCGCCCTCGCGCATTCTGGCGCTGGCATTGTTCTCGGCATAGGCGGTGGTGCCAACGGCGCCGGCAAGCGCGACGAAGGCAAGGGCAAGTCCGGTTGTCTTTCTCATGGGTATTCTCCTGTTGCATCGTCACCCCCGATGCGATCCGAAACAGCCGCCAGCGCTTCACGCCCTCACAACCGTTTCGTACGAAGCAAAAGGTCGAAATCCTTTCTGACCTTTTGCGACGTCTCCTTGAGGTGTGCTTCCAGCACACCGAAATCCGGCAGGTCAGTCACCGCCAGAAGCAGATCCGACAGTCCCGGCGGAACGTCATCGCGTTCGAATGCGCCGGTGAGGCAAAGCCGCGTCATCTGGGTCAGCGCCAGATAGAGCTGGTAGGCTTCGCAAAGCTGCTGCCTGACGTCAGCCTCGGCGAAATCCGGCGACAGATGCGCCAGAATTTCGCCGGTCGCGGTCACCCTGCGGCCGGCTTCGACCTGCCCGGTTATAACCGCCACCTGCGCGATGAATTCGAGGTCGATGAGGCCGCCGGAGATGAGCTTGATGTCCCAGAGATCGCGCGGCGATTTTTCCTTCTCGATCAGCGCGCGCATCTCGGATGCCTCTGCCCTCACCTTGGCGGCGTCGCGCGGCAAGGCCAGAAGTGCCGCCACCTCGGCCTCGACCTCGGCGCAAAGGGCCGCGTCGCCGCCGATGGCGCGCGCCCGGGCCAGCGCCATGTGCTCCCAGGTCCAGGCCTCCTGGCGCTGGTATTTCGTGAAGGCATCGATGTGGGTGGCCACCGGCCCCTTGTTGCCGGATGGCCGCAAGCGCAGGTCGAGCTCGTAGAGAACGCCTTCGGCGGTCGGCGCCGAGACAGCCGCGATCAGCCGCTGCGTCATCCTGGTATAGTAGTGCGATGGTGCGAGCGGCTTGTCGCCGTCGGACTCGTCGGCATCCGCGTCGTGGTCGTAGAGCAGAATGAGGTCGACGTCCGAACCAGCCGTCAATTCGCGGCTGCCGAGTTTGCCCATGCCGAGCAGCGACACGGTGCCGCCGGCGATGCGGCCATGACGCAGCGCGAATTCGGTGGTCACCGCCTGCAATGCGGCGTCGATGGTGAGGTCGGCGAGATCGGAAAAGGCGCGGCCGGCGCGCGCCGGGTCGATCGAGCCGGCGAGCAGCCTGACACCGATCAGGAATTTCTGCTCGGAGGCAAAGATGCGCAGCCGGTCAAGCACATCCTCGTAGGGCCTGTCGCCATCGATGAAAGCGGCCAACCGCGCTGAGAGATAGGCGCGGTTGGGCAATTCGGTGAGCAGCGCCGGGTCGAGCAGACCGTCGAAGACATGCGGGCGCCTTGTGATGATTGCCGCCAGCCGAGGCGCGGCGCCCATGATCGTCGCCATAAGCTTCAGCAGAGCGGGATTCGACTGCAGCAGCGAAAACAGCTGGATGCCGGCGGGCAGGCCGGCGAGGAATTCATCGAAGCGAACCAGCGCCTCGTCGGCCCGGCGCGTCTGGCCGAAGGCTTTGAGCAGCGCCGGCGTCAGTTCGGTCAGCCGCTCGCGCGCTTCCGCCGACTGGGTGGCGCGATAGCGGCCGAAATGCCAGCCCCGAATGACGCGGCAGATGTCGCTTGGCCGCTGGAAGCCAAGGCCATGCAAGGTCTGCAGCGTGTCGGGATCGTCGACATCGCCGGTGAAGACCAGATTGCCGACGCCGGCCGACAATTCAGGCGCAGTCTCGAACAGCGCGGCGTAATGGCGCTCGACCTCATGCAAAGCCGCGCGAAAGGTTTCGGCAAATCTGGCGGCATCGGCAAAGCCCAGCATATGGGCGATGCGTTCCAGCCCTTCATCATCGTCGGGCAGAATATGCGTCTGCTCGTCGGCGACCATCTGGATGGCGTGTTCCACGCCGCGCAGAAACCAATATTGCTGCGTGAGCGCGTCGCGTGCATCGGCGGTGATCCAGTTGCGCGCCGCCAGCGCACCCAGCATCGGCACCGTCTCGCGGCCGCGCAGCTCCGGAAAACGGCCGCCGGCGATCAGTTGCTGGGTCTGGACGAAGAACTCGATTTCGCGAATGCCGCCGCGGCCGAGCTTGACGTTGTGTCCTTTGACCGCGATCTCGCCATGACCCTTGTGGGCATGGATCTGGCGCTTGATCGAATGAACGTCGGCGATCGCCGCATAGTCCATGTATTTGCGCCAGACATAGGGCTGCAATTCCCGCAGGAACGCGTCCCCGGCATCGAGATCGCCGGCCACGGGACGCGCCTTGATCATGGCGGCGCGCTCCCAGTTCTGGCCGCGCGCCTCATAGTAGCGAAGTGCTGCCTCGACCGGGATGGCCAGCGGCGTCGAGCCTGGATCGGGACGAAGCCTCAAATCGGTGCGGAAGACATAGCCGTGCCCGGTGCGGTCCTGCAGGATGCGGACCAGCCTGCGGGTCAGGCGCGCAAACAGCTCTGTGGCCTCGAGCGGATCGACGATCGCCGGCGCATCCGGATCGAAGAAGACGACGAGGTCGATGTCGGAGGAGAAATTCAGTTCATGCGCGCCAAGCTTGCCCATGCCGAGCACGATCCAGCCGGATTGCCGTGACGGATTTTCGGGATCGGGTAATTTGAGCTTGCCTTGGCTGTGCGCCTCGCGCAGCAGGAAGTCGACCGCCGCGCAGGTGCAGGCATCGGCGAGATTGCTGAGGCGCCTTACCGTCAGCGCGGCATCGGCCTCGCCGGAGAGGTCTGCAAGTGCGATCAGGAAGTGAGCTTCGCCCTTCCACTGCCTGAGTTCCATCATCAGGCTGGATTCGGAAACGGTCTCGGCAAAGGCGGCCTTGCCGATCGCTTCGGCGATGGCGAGCAGCCGAGCCTCGACACTGCCATCGAACAGCGCGTCGAGGATTTGCGGCCGGCGGCGCGCGACATCGCGGAGGAAGGGCGAGAGGTCGAAGACGGCAGCGAGAAACTCCTGTGCGGCGCCCTTGCCCACTAGGAATTTCGCCAGCCGCGGCAGGTTCTCGTCCTTGGCATCGCCAGCGATCTCCGACAGTTCACGCCGGGCGCGGGTCTCATCCAGCGGCGCGAGCTGCGCCGCCAGTTGCAGGCGCCATTCGGTCTCGATCCGTTTCGCAGCCATCCTCACCGCCATCAATGGTCCTCCCGCGCCGGGAAGCTCATGATAACGGACAATCCGGGATTGGCAGGCAGAAGTTCAAGCCGGCCATTGTGAAAAGTCATGATCGCCTTGGCGAGGCTGAGGCCAAGACCGGATCCCGGCTGCGAGCGGCTCTTTTCCAGCCGCACGAAGCGCTCGGTCGCCCTGGCGCGGTCGGCATCGTCGGGGATGCCATGGCCATTGTCGGAAACGGAAAGGCGGATTTCGTGACCGACGCGCTGCAGGGCTACGCGCACGGCAGGCTTTTCCGTCGCATCGGTCGAGTATTTGATGGCGTTGTCGACGATGTTCGACAGCGCCTGGCCGATCAGCTCGCGGTTGCCATCGACGGAAAAATCCCCGTCCGCGGCAGTTTCGAGCACCACGCCAGCCTCCTCCGCCACCGGCTCATAAAGCTCGACAACGTCATGCACTGCGGCGGCGAGATCGACCTTGCTGGTGCTCTCCGAGGAATAGCCGGCCTCCAGCCTGGAGATCATCAGGATGGCGTTGAAGGTTTTTATAAGCTGGTCGGATTCGGCGATGGCGCCTTCGAGCGCCTGCCGGTAATCGATGGTTTTGTGCTTGCCCGAAAGGGTGGCCTCGGCGCGGTTGCGCAGCCTGGTCAGCGGCGTCTTCAAATCATGCGCGATGTTGTCGGAGACCTGCTTCAGCCCTTCGTTCAGCGTCGCGATCCTGGCCAGCATGGTGTTGAGGTTTTCCGACAGGCGGTCGAACTCGTCGCCGGCGCCGGTCACCGGCAGCCGTCCCGTGAGATCGCCGCCCATGATGCGGCGGCTTGCCTCCGAGACGCTGTCGATGCGCTTCAGCGCGGCGCGGCCGACAAGGAACCAGATCAGCAGCCCGCCCAGGCCCATCATGCCCAGCGCCAGCATCAGCGCGCGGCGGACGACGGCGCGGAAGCGCTCGGGCTCGCCGAGATCGCGGCCGACAAGCATGATCATCTGGTTGGGCAGCCGCAGCACCAGCGCGATGGCGTTGTGGCCCTTCTCGCCCTCGGACTGAATTTCGGTCTCGCCGGGCTGCGCGCCGTTCGGGTCGGCAGCCTGGTTGCGCTGCCGTTCGAGCTCACCTTCGCCGAAACGGCGATAGGAGAAGGGTTCGGTCGTCCAGCCATCGGTCTCGAGCACCCCCGGTGCCAGGCTCTGCACGTTGCCGGTGAGGATCTGGCCGTTGACATCGGCAATGAGATAGAGGTTGGCGCCGGGCTGGCGCGAGCGCTGCTCAACGACGCGCACCAGCCGCGGCAGGCCGCCGCTCTGATAGGCACGGGCGAGGCCGAGCACCTCGTCATTGATGGTCTGCTGGGTCTGGCCGGTCAGCATGCGGGCCGACAACGACGTCATGTAGAAGACCAGCAACACGGCACATAGCGCGAAAAGCAGGAAATAAAGCGCTGAAAGCCGCGCCGCCGTCGTCCTCATGATGGCCGGCAGGGAAAGGGCCATCGAGTTCTAGCTCATGATGAGATTTGGCTGAAATCTCATCATGACCTACCCCTTTGTTGGAGCATGATCTTCTCCAAAAACCGGTACCTACTTTTTGGGATCATGCTCTAGCCGCTCTTCAGCATATAGCCGGCGCCGCGAACCGTATGCAGGATCGGCTTGTCGAAACCCTTCTCGATCTTGCCACGCAGGCGCGAGACGTGAACGTCGATCACGTTGGTCTGCGGATCGAAATGATAGTCCCAGACATTTTCGAGCAGCATGGTGCGCGTCACCACCTGGCCGGCATGGCGCATCAGATATTCGAGCAGGCGGAATTCGCGCGGCTGCAGCGTGATCTCGCGCGCCGCGCGCTTGACCGAATGGGACAGCCGGTCAAGCTCGAGATCGCCGACCCGGTAGACGGTTTCGGCCTCCCTGGCGCTGGCGCGGCGGTTCAGCACCTCGACGCGGGCGAGCAATTCGGAAAAGGCATAGGGCTTGGTCAGATAGTCGTCCCCGCCGGCGCGCAGACCGGTGACGCGGTCATCGACTTCGCCCAGCGCCGACAGGATCAGCACCGGCGTGGTGTTGCCGCGCGAGCGCAGGCCGGCAATGACGGAGAGCCCGTCGCGGCGTGGCATCATGCGGTCGACGACCATCACGTCATAGTCGCCGGCATCGGCCAGCGCAAAGCCGGTTTCGCCGTCGCCGGCGACATGGGCGGTGTGCCCAGCCTCGGCAAAGGCCTTCTGCATATAGTCGGCCGCCTCGCGATCGTCTTCTATGACGAGAATCTTCATAGAGCCGTTATACGCGATTTCGCCGGAAGATTGAGGGGCGGCCATGAGCGCAAAAGCTTTCGTTCAAGCATGTCGTTTTGCCAAAACCGCCGTGCACTTTTGGGCGACATGCTTCGATGTTAGAGCGGCAGCGGGCGATGGGCCCGCTGCCGCCGGGGGCAGAACACGATGACTGACTAACGCGTTCGGCCCCTTGCTTCCCGTGCGGCGGCTCGGGGGTGTTGAAACCGCCGCACTGGAAACTGTGTGATGTCAGCCTTTGGCGACTGGCAGCGCGACGAAGCGGTTTGAATCGTCGCGGGTGATCTGCATCAGCACCGCCTTGCGGCCGGACTTGACCGCATCGGCCATCGCCTTGGCGACGTCTTCGGTGCCGTTCACCTCCGTCGAATTGACCGAGGTGATGACATCGCCGGGCTGGATGCCGCGGTCGGCGGCATCGCTGTCGGGATCGACATCGGTCACCACCAGGCCCTTGCCGTTTTCCGACTTGGTGACGGTGAGGCCGAGATCGGCCAGCGCGGCGGGCTTTGCCGGTGCCGCGGGCTGCTGCGGGTCGGCCGAGGCCTGCTTGTCAGTGGATGGCAACGTGCCGAGATCGACCTTGATGGTCTGGCTCTTGCCGTCGCGCCACACCGTGACGTCGACCGACTTGCCGGGTGGGTAGGCGCCGATCAGACGAGCCAGTTCCTTCGGCGATGCGACGTCCTTGCCTTCGACCTGGGTGATCACGTCACCGGCGGTGATGCCGGCCTTCTTGCCGGGGCCACCGTCCTGGGCGCCCGAAACCAGAGCCCCGTTCTGCGACTTCAGGCCCAGCGATTCGGCGATGTCCGATGTAACCGGCTGGATTTCGACGCCGAGCCAGCCACGCTGCACCGAGCCGCTCTTCATCAGATCCTGCACCACCTGCTTGGCGGTCGAGGCCGGAATGTCGAAGGCAATGCCGACGCTTCCGCCCGACGGCGAGAAGATCGCGGTGTTGATGCCGACGACCTGGCCGTTGAGGTTGAAGGTCGGGCCGCCCGAATTGCCGCGGTTGACCGAGGCGTCGATCTGGATGAAGTCGTCGTAGGGACCGGCGCCGATATCACGGCCACGGGCCGAGACGATGCCGGCGGTGACGGTGCCGCCGAGGCCGAACGGATTGCCGACGGCCACCACCCAGTCGCCGACGCGAACCTTGGAATCGTCGGCGAAATCGACATAGGTGAACTTGCCGACGCCATCGACCTTGAGCACCGCCAGATCGGTGCGCGGATCGGTGCCGATCAGCTTGGCGTCAAGCTCCTTGCCGTCATTCATTACCACTGTGAAGGCGGAGCCTTCCTCGACGACATGGTTGTTGGTGACGAGATAACCGTCATCGGAGATGAAGAAGCCCGAACCCTGCGCCACCGGACGCGGCTGGTCGTTGTTATGGTCGCGGTGGCTGAAGCGACGATTGCCGCCGTCATGGCCGTTCTGATCACCAAAGCCGCGGAATTGCTTGAAGAACTGGCGCAGCTGCGGATTGTCGGGCAGGTTGTTCATGCCGTCCGGATCGTCGGACTGGTCGGAGCCGTCATCGGCGGCAGGCTCGATCTTGGCCTTGACCTTGACGCTGACCACGGCCGGCGAAACGCGCTCGACGACATCGGCAAAGCCCGGTACCTGCGGCGCTTCGACCCGCACGGCGTCGGCCAGAACGGGAGCTGTACCAGTGGCAACGGCGCCGAAACCGATGCCGCCGGCAATGGCCAGCGAAGCGGCGGCGGCCAACAGGCGCTTGCGGGTGCGGGAATATGGGTTGGGGGCGATAGTCATGGGTCTCGTATCCTCTTTTCACTGGATGCGGCTCAGGCAGAGCATCCTCGGACAAGAGAAATAGAGAGGCGCACATTACGGCGCCATTTCCGGTGCATGAAAGTTTTGTAATGTTGGGCGGTCGCACAAATCTCTTGGTTGCGCTCGCCTGCTGCCCTATGGTGTACACAACTCAGCACAAGGCTTTCACAATGACAGCAAGCACCACCATGACCATTCGAGTCTCGTCCGAGACCAAGCTGAAGCTGGAGCAGATCGCTACCGATACCAGGCGTAGTAAATCGTTCCTCGCCGCCGAGGCGGTCTCAGCCTATGTCGATCGCGAGCTGGATATCATCGAAGGCATAAAACGTGGCATGGCCGACGCAGAGGCTGGCCGCGTCGTGCCCCACGACGACGCCATGGCGGAGCTCGACGCGGTGATCGAAGCAGCGAAAGCCAGGCGCGCAGGCAAGGCGTGAAGCTGTTCGTCACCTGGTCGCGAGAAGCGCTGGACGATCTCACGCAGCAAGTTGCCTTTATCGCTCAGGACAATCCTGCCGCCGCCCGACGCCTCGCGGACCGTATCCGTGAAATGGGCCGGGGCCTTGGTGATATGGCGACGGGCCGACCTGGCCGGGTAACAGGCACTTATGAGAAGCCCATCGGCCGCCTGCCCTACATCATTGCCTATGAATTGCGCCTGATCGCCGGCCGTCAGAGCATCGTTATCCTGCGCGCCATCCACACGTCGCGGGACTGGCCTTTGGAGGAATGGCCGAGCTAGTCGCTCAGCATCTTGTCCAGCGCCGCCTGTTCCTCGGCGCTCAGCGCCTTGGTTGCCAACGAGCGGCGGGAGCGTGTGGTCAGCACAACGAAAATGCCGCCGACTAGAAGCAGAAGCACCGGCGTGCCCCAAAGCAAGGCGTTGCGCGGGCTGAAGCGCGGCTTCAACAGCACGAACTCGCCGTAGCGCGACACGATATAGTCCATCACCTGCTGGTCGGTATCGCCGGCAACCAGGCGCTGGCGCACCAGGATGCGCAGGTCGCGGGCGAGGTCTGCATCGGATTCGTCGATGGACTGGTTCTGGCAGACCATGCAGCGCAGGCCTTCCGACAGTAGCCGCGCCCTCGCCTCGAGCGCCGGATCGGTGAGAACCTCGTCCGGTTTCACCGCTTGCGCCGCGCCGGCAAACAGCAGCGCCAGAAGCAGGGTGAGCGAGGCCAACGAGAACCTGGTGCTCACGGCGCGCCTGCCGACGGCATGGAGGCTGCCTGCTTGCGGCGGCGCGAGGGTGCGCCAACCCGCAGGCGACGGTCGAGCAGCGACATTGCGGCTCCCGCCATCATCACCAGAGCTCCGCCCCAGATCAGCGTCACCAGCGGCTTCCACCACAGGCGCACCACGACGGATCCATCGGTGCCTTCATCGCCCAGCGACAGATAGAGCTGGCTGAAGCCGATCGTCTCGATGCCGGATTCGGTCGTCGTCGTCTGCCGCACCGGAAAGAAGCGCTTTGCCGAGGTGATTTCGGCTGAAACGCCGCCATCGGCGCCGATCAGGGAAAAGCGGCCGCGCTGCTCGCTGTAGTTCGGACCCTGCGCCGGGAAGAGGCCGTCGAAACGCAGCGTGTGGCCGGAGAGTTCGACGCTCTCGCCGGCATGCATCGACAGTATCCTTTCGGTGCCGAAGCACAGCGTGCCGACAATGCCGAGCGTCGTCAGCCCGAGGCCGAGATGGGCAAGTGCAGTGCCGAACACCGAACGCGGCAGGCCGGCGAAACGGCGCAGCATGATGGCGGGCGACACATTGCCAAAGCCGGACTTGACGGCGAGGTCGGTGAGCGCGCCGCAGACCAGCCAGCAGGCGAGGCCGACACCAAGGGCGGCGAACACCGACGCGCCGTCGATGAACAGCCCGGTGACCAGCATCGCCAGGAGAGCGGCGCCGAAAGCCGCCATCAGGCGCTGGGCGACGGCATAGAGGTCACCGCGCTTCCAGGCGAGCAATGGTCCGAAAGGAACCACGACCAGCAGCGGCACCATCAGCGGGCCGAATGTCAGGTTGAAGAAGGGGGCGCCGACCGAGATCTTGCCGGCCGAAAGCGCTTCGACCGCCAGCGGATAGAGCGTGCCGACCAGCACGGTGGCCGTGGCCGTAGTCAGGAACAGATTGTTGAGAACGAGTGCGCCTTCGCGCGAGATCGGGTGGAACAGGCCGCCGGCCGTCAGCCGCGAGGCGCGCAGCGCAAACAGGGCCAGCGAGCCGCCGATGAACAGCGTCAAAATGCACAGGATGAAGATGCCGCGGGTCGGATCGGTGGCAAAAGCATGCACCGAGGTCAGCACGCCGGAGCGCACCAGGAAGGTGCCGAGCAGCGACAGCGAGAAGGTGAGGATGGCAAGCAGCAGCGTCCAGATCTTGAGCGCCGAACGCTTCTCCATGACGATCGCCGAATGCAGAAGAGCCGTGCCGGCCAGCCACGGCATAAAGGAGGCGTTTTCGACCGGATCCCAGAACCAGAAGCCGCCCCAGCCGAGCTCGTAATAGGCCCAGTAGGAGCCCATCGCGATGCCGCCGGTGAGGAACATCCAGGCGACCAGCGTCCACGGCCGCACCCAGCGCGCCCAGGAGGCATCGATGCGGCCTTCGATGAGGGCGGCGGCCGAGAAGGAAAAGCAGATAGAGAACCCGACATAGCCGAGATAGAGCAGCGGCGGATGGATGGCGAGGCCAAGATCCTGCAGGACCGGGTTGAGATCGCGGCCCTCGATCGGCGCCGGATTGAGCCGGGTGAACGGATTGGATGTCGTCAGGATGAACAGGAAGAAGGTGGCGCCGATAGCCCCCTGCACGGCCAGCACATTGGCGCGCAGCGTCGCCGGAAGGTTGGAGCCGAAGACAGCGACCAGCGCACCGAAGAAGGTCAGGATCAGCACCCAGAGCAGCATCGAGCCTTCGTGATTGCCCCAGGTTCCGGTGATCTTGTAGATCAGCGGCTGCAGCGAATGCGAGTTTTCCCACACGCTCGCCACCGAGAAATCGGAACTTGCATAGGCGCCGGCGAGTGCTGCGAACGACAGCGCCGTGAGCGCGAAGCCTGTGACCGTGACGGGACCGCCGACAGCCATCAGCCTCTGGTTGCCGGTACGGGCGCCGATCAGCGGCACCAGCGTCTGCACCAGCGACAGCACAAAGGCGAGGACGAGCGCGAAGTGTCCGGTCTCAACCATTACTGGCTCTTGCTCTCTTGCCACACGCCCTTGGCCTTCAGCCCGTCAGCGACTTCCTTGGGCATGTAGCGCTCGTCATGCTTGGCCAGCACGCTGTCGGCGACGAAAACGCCGTCGGCGCCAAAGCTGCCTTCGGTGATGACGCCCTGCTCCTCGCGGAACAGATCGGGCAGGATGCCGGTATAGCTGACCTTGACCGATTTGTGCGTGTCGGTGACCGAGAACGCAACCGTCGCGCCCTGCCCGCGCACGACCGTGCCCTTTTCGACGAGGCCGCCGAGCCTGATGCGCTGTCCCGGCTGCAAGCTGGCGGTGGTCAGATCGGCGGGCATATAGAAATAGGAGGCCTTCTGGCCCAACGCATAGAAGGTCAGCCCGGTGGCGGCGCCGAGGAAGGCAAGACCTCCGACAATCACCGACAATCGCTTCTGCTTGCGCGTCATGTCCTACTCCGTCGCCGTCAGGCCGAGCGAGGCGGCAAAGGCGGTGAATTTCTTCGCTTCCTCACTGTCGGCGCCAAACACGGCAATACCGCGATGCAGCGCGTCGCGCGCCTGGTCGGCCTTGCCCAGCACAACATAGGAACGAATGAGCCGCATCCATCCTTCCGTGTCGCGCGGATTTTGCCGCAATTTTTCGTCGAGGCCGGCGACCATGGTTTCGATCATGGCCTGCCTGTCCTGCGGCGCCATCGACGAGGCGGCATCGACGGCTGCGGCGTCGGGGCCTTTGGCGGGCTCTCCTGACGCGACGCTGCGGTTGGCGGCCTCGGCCAGTGCCTGTTGGACAGCTCCGCGCCATGGCGAATCCTGCGGCAGGGAATCGAGCATTTTCTGCCAAGCCGTGGTTGCCTCGGGTATGCGGCCTTCCTGGGCCAGCGCCATCGCCAAATAGAACGAGGCTTTCGCGTTTCCCGGGTCGAGTTTTAGCGCCTGTTCGAAAGCGTATTGCGCATCGGCCGAAACGATGCCGCCGGCCGCATTGGCGATCGCTTCGCCGAGACCGGCCTCGCGGGCAGCCGTGTCGCCATCGAGGCGGATGGCATTGCGATAGGCGGTCACGGCATCGGGAAAGCGCTGCAGGCGCAGATAGATCGGGGCGAGCACGTCCCAGCCGCGTCCATCGCCAGGGTTGGCGGCAAGATGGGCCTCGGCGCGCGCCACCAACTCGTCGACCGAACTATCGGCCGGATTCTTGGCCAGCCGTTCGGCAAGCGGCTGCGACGGCAGATCCGGCGAGCCGAGCTGGCTGTAAAGGCCCCAGCTGAGCAGAGGGACCGCCAGTACCGCAGCCGTTGCCACCAGCCTTGCCGCCTTTGACGGCTGCCGCGTGCCAGGCGCATCGGCTTGACCGACATTGGCTTGACCAACATCTCCCAGGCGAAGGATGCGGCGGGCGATTTCGGCGCGCGCCTCCTCGGCTTCCGCCGGCTGGATCAGCCCGCGCGCGGCGTCACGCTCAAGCTCGGCCAGTTGGTCGCGATAGACTTCGAGGTCGTGGTCGCTGCTGGTCGGAGCGTCCTTGCCGCCACTGGTCAGCGGCAGCAGCACCGTCAGGCTTGCGCCCAGCGTGAGGATTGCGGCTATGACCCAGAACAGCATGGTTCTTCCAATAGAGCGAGAGCCCTGCTCTCACAACATGAGGGTGCTGCGACGCTTTGACGGGATTCCGACCCCGGCCCAATGTTCAGGTCAGCGGCGTCCAGCTGCCGTCGGCGTTGCGGCATGCGGTGCCCCGCGCGGTCTGGCCGGCCGTGCCGGTAAACACCGTATGGGTGTACTGGCGGCAATCCTGCGAGCCGACGCGGTAGGGCTGGGCCGCGACGACTTCGCCGGAATGAGCCGAACTGTCGCTCTTCCACGTCACCTTCTGGCCGCTCGCCGTATATTCGAGCGCCTTGTATTCCGCCTCGAGCGCCTTGCGCTTCTCGGTGCTGTTCAGGCCGCTGCCGATCGATCCGCCGACGAGCCCGCCGGCCATGGCCGAGATGATCGTCGTCGCGACTTTGGCCCCTGCAGGAGGCGACGCGGGCGGGTTGGTGATGGAGATATCCGGGCCACTGCCCTTGCCCAGCGTTCCGCAGCCGGAAAGAGCGAGCAGTGCGGAAACGAGCGCAACGCGAATCTTCATGCCAACAACCGGTTTTCTTGAACGGGATGCGCTGGGGGCCGCGTCATCGGGGGCGTCAGGACGTCATAGTATTGATATTTGTCGGAAATTTGGCCGTTCTTAACGGCTTTTGCGCAATCGAGGGGCCGCCATAACACAGGCATTCGGCCGTGTCGATTGGCCCTGGGCAGTACATCATTGCAAGCTCCGCAAGCGCACAACCGCCTTCAGCCCGCCCATCGTGGAGCGTTCCAGCGCCAGCGCCCCGCCATACTCGTTGACGAGGTCGGCAACGATGGCAAGTCCGAGCCCGGTTCCCGGCTTTGTCTCGTCGAGGCGCCGGCCGCGTTTCAAGACATCGCGGGCCTTGTCCTCGGGGATGCCGGGACCGTCATCCTCGATCGATAGCTCGAACAGGCCGGCTGCGGCCGGCGTGACGGATACGGCAACAGTGCTCTTCGCCCATTTCATCGCATTGTCGAGAAGGTTGCCGAGCAGTTCCTCCAAATCCTCGCGCTCGCCAGCAAAGACGATGTCGACCGCCGGCAGCGTAAGCGACAGGCTGACATCAGGCTTGAGTTTTTGCAGCACGCGCACCATGCGCTGCACCAGCGGCGTCACCGGCGTGCGGTAGACGACGCTGTCGCGCTGCGCCGCGACCCTCGCCCGCTGCAGGTAGTGGTCGACCTGTTTCTGCATCGACGCCGCCTGGTCGGCGATGAGCTGGCCCTTGGCGCCGCCGAGAGCCCGGCCCTCATTGATCAGCACGGCGAGCGGCGTCTTCAGCGAATGGGCAAGGTTGCCGACCTGCGTACGCGAGCGCTCGACGATGCGCTTGTTGTTTTCGATCAGCGCATTGGTTTCGTTGGCGAGCGGCTCGATCTCGGCGGGAAACCGGCCATCGAGCCGCTGCGCCGTGCCTTCGCGCACCTGGGCAAGCGCGTTGCGAACCCGGCGCAAGGGCTGGAGGCCGAGCAGGATAGCGATCGCATTGATGGCGATCATGCCGACGCCGAACAGGCTGAGATAGGTCAGCAATCGGCCCTGGAAGGTGGCGATCTCCTGTTCGAGCTCGGTCTTGTTGCCCATCACGCGGAAGCGCGCGGCGCGGTTCTTGGCGTCGAGCACGAATTCGCTCTCGAACACTTCGAGCTGCTCGTCGCCGATACCGTCGGTGGAGTAGCTGCGCTGGAAGCTCGAATTGAACGGCACCTCGGCGACGGTCGGCGACGGGATCGTCGTGGTCATCGAGGACGAATGAAGGTTGCCGTGCACACCTTCGGAAGCCGGCTCCACCGACCAGTACCAGCCCGAATTCGGCTCCGAGAAGCGCAGGTCGCCAAGGTCGGGAGCACCGGTGAGCTGGCCGGATTCGGAAACGCCGACCGAGCCGATCAGATTGAACAGATGCGCCGACAGCAGGCTGTCGAAGCCGCGCTCGCTGGCCTGGCGGTAGAGCGTGGTGATCAGAGTGAAGATGACGATCAGGGTGAGGATCGCCCAGATCGTGGAAAAGCCGATGACGCGGAAGGCCAGCGAGCGCGGCCAGAGCCGCGCCGAAAAAGGCTTCCTTGCTGGTATGGGGAGCGGTTCCGCCTTACGCCTCCGGCTCACGCATGCGATAGCCCATGCCGCGGACGGTTTCGATCATGTCGATGCCCATCTTCTTGCGCAGCCGGCCGACAAAGACCTCGATGGTGTTGGAATCGCGGTCGAAATCCTGGTCGTAAAGATGCTCGACCAGCTCGGTGCGCGACACCACCTCGCCCATATGGTGCATCAGATAGGCCAGCAGGCGGAACTCATGCGAGGTCAGCTTCAGCGGCACGCCGTTGACATCGGCCTTGGAGGCCTTGGTGTCGAGGCGCAGCGGCCCGCAAGTGAGCTCGGACGAGGCATGGCCGGCGGCGCGGCGGATCAGCGCCCTCACCCTGGCCAGCACCTCCTCGATGTGGAACGGCTTGGTGACATAGTCGTCGGCGCCGGCATCGATGCCCGACACCTTGTCGCTCCAGCGGTCGCGCGCTGTCAGGATCAGCACCGGCATCTTGCGGCCGTTGCGGCGCCAGCGCTCGACGACGCTGATGCCGTCCATCTGCGGCAGGCCTATGTCGAGCACGACGGCATCGTAGGGCTCGGTGTCGCCGAGGAAATGCCCCTCCTCGCCGTCATAGGAGCGGTCGACGACATAGCCGGCATCGACCAGCGCGTCGGCCAGTTGCCGGTTGAGATCCTTGTCATCTTCGACGACGAGTACGCGCATGATCGGTCAGGCCTGTTGATGTGTCAGATATAGGCCGATTCCGGTGGCCTGGGAAACGAGCCCTGCAAGGGGGAAGATTGGATCAGTTCGCCGGGACGACGATCTCGGAGCGGCGCGGACGCTGGCCGTCCTTGCCCGGCACAAGCACGACGATGACGCAGACCTCCTGGCCGCCACGCGTCGTCTGCGAAGCCTTGGCCAGCGTGCCGCCATTCTGCTCGGCAACCTGCTGGCCGATCGCGTAGCAATCCGCCGCGGCTGCCGGCGTCGCTTGCGACGCCAACAGGCCGGCCGCCGTGAGCGCCAGTATCGCGGTTCTGACATGAGAGCGAAGCGTTTTCATGGTCGGCGTTGTAACGCAACTGTGCTGAACGTGAAGTGAACGGTGAACGGGTGAAAATCCATCCCCGCAAAACCCCCTGCGCGCGCCGAATGAATGCGATCCTACCGCCCAGTCCCTCAGACCGGGCAATGGATTCATAACCGGAAAACCGGCTGCGCGGCTATGGTTTTTGCGCGCAGGTTCTCAATTCGCAGCCAGATTGGGAACAGGTCAAGGCGAGACCATTCTGAAGGGCCGCCCTAAATAGCGCGGGAAACGCCAAATCATCGGAGGGCGCCATGACGGATAAAGACCTTGCCGACCTTTACCGGGGCTATATCGCTTGCCTGAATGACCAGGACTGGGCGAAACTTGGAGACTTTGTCGGCGACGAGGTGCAGCACAATGGCGAAATGCTCGGCCTGTCGGGTTATCGCCGTATGCTCGAAGGCGATTTCGAGGCGATTCCCGACCTCCGCTTCAACATCGAACTGCTGGTCTGCCAGCCGCCGCGCGTGGCGGCGCGCCTGCATTTCGACTGTCATCCCAAGGGCGTGCTGTTCGGCCTGCCGGTGAACGGCAAGCGCGTGTCGTTCGCTGAGAATGTTTTCTACGAATTCGGAGAGGGTCGCATCCGCGAGGTGTGGTCAGTCATCGACAAGGCCGAGATCCAGGCGCAAATCTAGGTTGCTTCAATCAGTTTGCTCGGTGAGGGCGCGTATCCGCAGCACCCCGTGGTAGAGCGCCAGGTCCTCGTCATAGCGGGCCTCGGCGAACTCCAGGGACAGGCGGGTCTGGTCGCGCGAGCCGGTGGCGAAAGCGGCGCCGTCAAGGCGCGCCCGGATGCTGTCCATGATCAGACGCGTCTCGGCCTCGCCTTGCGCCTTCGACCAGACATGCAGCGTGATGAGCTGGTCGTCATCATTGTCGGCGCCGGTGTCCAGATCGAATGCGCTGGTCCTGCCATAGGTCACATAAGGGAAGGCGGCACTGTCGGCCGCCTGCTCGCGCAACCCGGCGCCACCGAGCAGCGCCGTCAGCGAGGCATCGCTCTTCAATCTCATGAACAAGGCTTGCAGCAAATCGCCGGGCGCCGTCATCGTCGTCTCCGTTCGCCTGTCACGCTTTGAACAACCTCAGTTTCGCGCGCAACCTAACCGCGTTGCACGGATTTCGCCAGATGACGATCCGCCTGATGGAAGGCGGCGAATCGGGCGGCATGGCCCTTTCACGGACCGGGTTCTATTTGGCATGCAGGGAGTTTCAAGAAGGGTGTTATGAGGAGCCCTGTTTTCTCCGGCAATTCGAGGTCATTTCATGCGAACGCCACCGCTGCTGCCGGCTTTTGGAAAGCTTGGCGTCAAGCCCCCGGTCGCGATTGCGGCAGCACCCGCCCTGTCGAAGAGGACCGTGGCCCTGCGCATGCGCGAGATACTTTCAATGCATGGCGGCCTGGCCTTGAAGCTGTCGGTGGTGGCCTGGACAATCCTGATCCTGGCGGCGGCATTTTTCATGTCAAGGGCCTGATGCCGATATGGCAAACCGCTACGCGTTGCGCATGGACGAGCCCGAGAGCTGGACTATCTTCGACATCTTCACCGGCCAGCCTGTCGAGCTTAAGCAACAGGTAATGGTGGCCATGAATTTGCGGGATGCGGAAGCGATGGCCGACCGCCTGAACAGCCGGGACGTCAAGCGGCGGGCAAAAGCCGACCGCAAGTCCTGACGCACGCTGATCTCAGCCGCTCTGATGCAAGACGAACGCGCGCTAGCCGAAATCCGCGGCTGTGAGCACATAAATGCTCTTGCGGGTGCGGGCGTAGGCCTTGCTGGCAATGTCATGGATGGAGCTGGACGCGGTGTCGAAGGCCGCCAGATAGGTGGCTTCCGCGGTCGCCGTCCCTGATGGCGCCTTCGAGAGGGCATCGGCGGCGACAGAGAAGGAAATCTGGAACATGCCGTCATGGCCGACAAAGCGGATGCGCTTGCCGGCCTCGTCATAGAAGCGGCTTGGATTGGGGAATGTCAGGCTCATGACGTGCCCCCCTTCGGCGCGGCGGCGGCTTTCTTGACGGTAGCCCGCTTCTTCTTCGGTGTCGGGTTCAAGGCTTCCGCGACGCGGTCGGCCTCTTCCTTGGCCAGGCGCAATTCCCTGAGCCTTGCCGTCTTGATCTCCCTGGCCCTCGCTTCGGACATGTAGTCGGAGGTTGCCTTGTTGCGCTCGGCCGTCTTCTTCTGCTTGTCCATGAAGCGGGCTTCAGCTTTTTCCATGATGCTCTGATTGCCTTCGGCCATCGCATAAATCTCCTCGTGCCTGAAATTGTGAAATCGAACTTACGATATAAATAGTCGCTTTGGCCTCGAAATTCAATTTTTCGAAATATCTAGGCGCCTCGCGACGTTTCGAACCCGGCAGACATCATAATACTTTTTAATATTTAATTTTGGCCACGAATAATTTTTGGCACTCCTATCTATCGAGTGCCAACACGCCTATAAGAACGGCGCGGTCGCCTATGCCGGCCCCAGAAAGAAGTTCTCATGAAGTTTCGGCCACTCCACGACCGCGTCGTCATCCGGCGCGCCGAAGGCGATGTCAAATCCAAGGGCGGCATCATCATTCCCGACAATGCCAAGGAAAAGCCGCAGGAAGGCGAAGTCATCGCCGTTGGGCCGGGCGCACGCGACGAAAACGGCGCGCTTGTTCCGCTCGACGTCAAGGCCGGCGACTTCATCCTGTTCGGCAAATGGTCGGGCACCGAGGTCAAGATCGACGGCGAGGACCTGCTGATCATGAAGGAAGCCGACATTATGGGCGTCATCGACAAGAGCGAGACGGCCGCTATCGGCAAGAGCGGGACGGTCGTCACCGAGAAGAGCGTCAAAGCCAAGAAGGCTGCCTGACCGGCCTGGCTTTGCCAGGCTCCGGCGAGCCGCTTGCTTCACCACACCAACGGGATTGAAAAAAATGTCTGCCAAGGAAATCAAATTCGCCACCGACGCGCGCGACCGCATGCTGCGCGGCGTCGAGATCCTCACCAATGCGGTGAAGGTCACGCTCGGCCCCAAGGGCCGCAACGTCATCATCGACAAGGCCTATGGCGCGCCGCGCATCACCAAGGACGGTGTGACGGTGGCCAAGGAAATCGAGCTTGCTGACAAGTTCGAGAACATGGGCGCGCAGATGGTGCGCGAAGTGGCTTCGAAGACCAACGACCTCGCCGGTGACGGCACCACCACCGCCACGGTGCTGGCCGCATCGATCCTGCGCGAAGGCGCCAAGCTGGTTGCCGCGGGCATGAACCCGATGGACCTCAAGCGTGGCATCGACCAGGCTGTCGCCGCCGTGGTCAAGGACATCAAGGCGAAGGCCAAGAAGGTCAAGTCGTCGGCCGAGATCGCGCAGGTCGGCACCATCGCCGCCAATGGCGATGCCAGCGTCGGCGCCATGATCGCCAAGGCGATGGACAAGGTCGGCAATGACGGCGTCATCACCGTCGAGGAGGCCAAGACCGCCGACACCGAACTCGACGTCGTCGAAGGCATGCAGTTCGACCGCGGCTATCTCTCACCCTATTTCGTCACCAATGCCGACAAGATGCGCGTCGAACTGGAAGAGCCTTACGTGCTCATCCACGAGAAGAAGCTCGGCAATCTGCAGGCGATGCTGCCGATCCTCGAAGCAGTGGTGCAGAGCGGCAGGCCGTTGCTGATCATCTCGGAAGACGTCGAAGGCGAAGCACTGGCGACGCTGGTCGTCAACAAGCTGCGCGGCGGCCTCAAGGTCGCGGCCGTCAAGGCGCCGGGCTTCGGCGATCGCCGCAAGGCGATGCTGGAAGACATCGCCGTGCTGACATCGGGCCAGATGATTTCCGAGGATCTCGGCATCAAGCTCGAAAACGTCACCATCGAGATGCTTGGCCGCGCCAAGCGCGTACTGATCGAGAAGGACACCACCACGATCATCGACGGCGCCGGCACCAAGGCGACCATCCAGGCGCGCATCGCGCAGATCAAGGGCCAGATCGAGGAGACCACGTCCGATTACGATAAGGAGAAGCTGCAGGAGCGGCTGGCCAAGCTCGCCGGCGGCGTCGCCGTGATCCGCGTCGGCGGCGTCACCGAGTCTGAAGTGAAGGAAAAGAAGGACCGCATCGACGACGCGCTGAATGCGACGCGCGCGGCGGTGGAAGAAGGCATCGTGCCCGGCGGTGGCGTGGCGCTTCTGCGCGCCAGATCGGCGCTGGCCGGGCTGACTGGCGCCAATGACGATGTGACGGCAGGCATTTCGATCGTGCTCAGGGCACTCGAAGCGCCGATCCGCCAGATCGCCGAGAATTCCGGTGTCGAAGGCTCGATCGTCGTCGGCAGGCTGTCCGACAGCAAGGACCACAATCAGGGCTTTGATGCCCAGAACGAGGTCTATGTCGACATGATCAAGGCGGGCATCGTCGATCCGGCGAAAGTGGTGCGCACCGCACTGCAGGATGCCGGCTCGATTGCAGCGCTTCTGATCACCGCCGAAGCGATGATCACCGACGTTCCGGCCAAGGATGCGGCGCCTGCGGGCGGCGGTGGCGGCATGGGCGGCTACTGACCATCGCCCGAAAATTGCCCGCCTGGGAATCTGGGCGGGCATAAATCAGAACAGGCTGCCGGGGACATTTCCCCGGCGAGCCAGGAATTTCCGTCAGTCAGTCAAGACCAGTCAGCAACGACAGGGAGATCGACAGATGATCACATTTGCCCCGAAGCCAAACGCTGTATCCGCGACCAAGCCGGCGGAGGAGAGCCGCTTCGATCGCATCCGCCGGATCGCCGCCGACAAGCACACGCAGGCCGATGCCGGGCCGATTGGCCGCGAGCCGTCGAAGACCGGCGACAAGCGGCCGATGTGACGGCTGCCAACCTCACGACATCGGCAACGCTCCGCCCTCTTCGGTGCGGCGGGCAATGAACTCGTCGAGCACATCGGATGTGGCAACGGCCGACGCCGGCGGCTGGAACTCGGCCAGCGTCCGCTTCCAGATGCCGGTGGCGCGCTCGGTGGCCGACTTCGAACCGGACTGCGTCCAGCTGCCGAAATTCGACCAGTCGGCGACCAGCGGCTCGTAGAAGGCGGTGCGGTAGCGCGTCATGGTGTGGCCGGCGGAGAAGAAATGCCCGCCCGGCTGGACTTCGGCGATCGCCTCGAAGCCGATAGAATCCTCGTCGCCGGGGGTCCTAGCGCAGAGTTCGGCAACCGTCTGCAATGCCTCGATATCGGTGATCAGCTTCTCGTAGGAGACGCTGAGGCCACCCTCCAGCCAGCCCGCGGCATGGATGCAGACGGTGGCGCCGGCAAGCACCGAGCCCCACAGCGCGAACTGCGTCTCGTGCGCCGCCTGCACATCGGAAATGTTGGCCGCACTGCCGCCGCCGGACCGCCAAGGCAGGCCGGTGAAGCGCGCCAGCTGGCCGGCGCCCAGCGTCGCCTTGACGTGCTCGGGCGTGCCGAAGGCCGGTGCGCCGGACTTCATGTCGACATTGGAGGAGAAGGATCCGTAAACCACCGGTGCGCCCGGCCGCACCATCTGCGCCAGCGCGAGACCAGCCAGCGCCTCGGCATGCTGCAGCGTCAATGCGCCGGCGACGGTGATCGGCGCCATGGCGCCGGCCAGGCAGAAGGGCGTGATGATGGACACCTGGCCGGCCTTGGCGAAGTCGATGATGCCCTGCGCCATCGGGATATCGAGCTGGCGCGGCGAATTGGTGTTGATGACGGTATAGCAATGGACGCCGGCAAGGAACTCGTCCTGCGAGAGGCCGCGCGCCAACCGGATCATCTCGAACCCGTCCTCGACCTGCGGCGTGCCACGGGCGAAGACGAAGGGAAACTTGTCCGACAGGGTCAGCTGCGCACGGTTGACGGCATAGTGGCGCAAATGGTTGTCGACATCCTGCGGCTCGATCCAGGGGCCGAGCATATGCAGCACATCGAAATTCTGAACAAGCTTGGTCAGTTCTTCGAAAGCGGCGAGCGTGCCCGGACGCCGTCCGCGTTCGAGATCGGTGACGTTGGGCGCCCCGGCCCCGGCGAGGAACGTCATCGAGCCGAGCTCCAGCATGAGATCGCGGCTACGGTTGCCCGCCAGCGCCCGGATGGATTTCGGCGCCGAGGCCAGTGCGGCGGTGACGATATCGCGGCCGATGCGCACCATCTGGCTGTCCTCATCTACCAGCGCACCGGCTTTGGCGTAGATCGCCCGTGCCTCCGGCGGCAGCACCTTGATGCCGAGCTCTTCCAGCACGCGCAACGCCGTGCCGTGGATGGCCGCGACCTGGTCGTCCGAAAACACCGGCTGCGGCAGGAACGGGTTTTTGAGCGAGCGATAGTTCGGGTGGCGGCTTGACCCGCTGCCGGCCACGCCGGTGTGCCCGCGCCGGCGCTCGCGCCTGGTCTCCCTTATGATGTCATCGACCATGGCCAAAACTCCTCATTGCCGCATCGCCTTGCCCTCGGGCCGTATGGCGAGCCGGAATAATTCGCGCCGGCCGCTCGACGCCGCCGACAATGTGCACCCAAAGCGCGGTCCCCTCCCCGGCGAATTCGTCGTCCAGCAACGCCAGCGCGACGCTTTTGCCTATTGTGTAGCCATAGCCGCCTGAGGTGACGAATCCGACCCGCCGGCCCTTGTGCCAGTCTGGCTCGAAGCCACTGGCGTCGGCATCGACGGAGCAGAACTCCAGCGTCACGATGCGGGCGGCGCTCAACAAACCGTGCGGTGTGGCCTGGCTGCCCTTGTGAGCCGGGCTGAAATGGAAGAATAGTCTTCGCCGGGTATGCCCGCCCTGAAATTGCCCGCTTGCGGTTCTCAGGTGGGTTGGGTGAGTTTCGGGAATGGCCAGTCCTTTAGAACGACGTCCAAGACGAAGAGGTCCGATCGCCGCCGCACTGCTGGCGGTGGACGCGTGGATCGATTCCTCGCTCTACGAAATCGGCTTCAAGGCCGGCCAGTTCTGGGAATCGGCAACCATTTTTTCGCGGCGCTTCCGAGTCACCGGCTGGCGACGCGGCATCATCGAGGTGCTGAGCGAAGGTTTTACGATGGGCGCCGGCGGCGTCGTCGTGCTGCTCGCACTCGCGATGCCGGCCTTCCAGATCACCACTGGCGACTGGCGCAGTCAGGGCGATTTCGCCGTCACCTTCCTCGACCGCTACGGCAACGAGATTGGCCAGCGCGGCATCATCCAGCGCGATTCCGTGCCTGTCGACGAGATGCCGGACCATGTCATCAAAGCAGTGCTGGCGACCGAGGACCGGCGCTTCTTCGAGCACTACGGCATCGACGTGCTAGGCCTGTCGCGCGCCATCTTCGAGAATGTGCGGGCCAATTCCGTCGTCCAGGGCGGCTCCAGCATCACCCAGCAGCTGGCCAAGAACCTGTTCCTGTCGAATGAGCGGACCTTCCAACGCAAGATCAAGGAAGCCTTCCTGTCGCTGTGGCTGGAGGCCAATCTGTCGAAGAAGGAGATCCTGCAGCTTTATCTCGACCGCGCCTATATGGGCGGCGGCACGTTCGGCATCGAGGCGGCGGCGGATTTCTATTTCGGCAAGAGCGTCAAGGATCTGAACCTCGCCGAGGCGGCGATGCTGGCCGGCCTGTTCAAGGCGCCGACCAAATACGCCCCGCACATCAACCTGCCCGCCGCCCGTGCTCGCGCCAATGTGGTGCTGTCGAACCTCGTCGATTCCGGTTTCATGACCGAAGGCCAGGTGCTGCAGGCAAGGCTGCATCCAGCCGAGATCGTCGACCGCGGCGAGCAGAAGAGCCCGGACTATTACCTCGACTGGGCCTTCGATGAGGTCAAGAAGATCGCCAAGCCCGGCCAGCATTCGCTGGTCGCCCACACCACTTTCGACGCCAACATCCAGAAAGCGGCGGAGGAATCCGTCGAATTCCATCTCCGCCAGTTCGGCAAGGAATACAACGTCACCGAGGGCGCCGTTGTGGTGATCGAGACCAATGGCGCGGTGCGCGCCATTGTCGGCGGCCGCGACTATGGCGCAAGCCAGTTCAACCGCGCCACCAAGGCGCTGCGCCAGACCGGCTCCTCGTTCAAACCTTACGTCTACGCCACCGCCATGGAGCACGGGTTCACCCCGGACTCCGTCGTCTCAGGCGGGCCGATCAGCTGGGGCGGCTGGTCACCGCACAATTACAATGGTGGCTCGGCCGGCAACGTGACGCTGATCACGGCGATCGCCAAATCGATCAACACCGTGCCGGTACGGCTGGCCAAGGACTATCTCGGCATCGGCCCGATCAAGGCGATGGCCGAATCATTCGGCGTGGAATCGCCGCTGGAGTCGCACAAGACCATGGTGCTCGGCACATCGGGCATGACGGTCATGGACCAGGCGACGGGCTACAGCGTGTTCGCGCAGAACGGCTTCGCCGGCTCGCGGCACGGCATCACCCAGCTCGTCACCCGCACCGGCGATGTCGTCTACGACTTTGCCAAGGATGCGCCGGCGCCGCATCGGGTTCTGTCGGAACAGGCTCTGAAATACATGAACACCATGCTGGCTGCGGTGCCGGCGATCGGCACCGCGCGGCGCGCGCAGCTGCCCAACATCGTCGTCGCCGGCAAGACGGGGACGACGCAATCCTATCGCGACGCCTGGTTCGTCGGCTTCACCGGCAATTACACGGCTGCCGTCTGGCTCGGCAATGACGACTTCACCCCGACCCGCAACATGACCGGAGGCACGCTGCCGGCGATGGTGTGGCAGCGGCTGATGGTCTACGCGCACCAGAATATCGACCTGAAGCCGATCCCCGGCCTCGACAAGCCCTTCGTCGACGAAGAGATCGCGGCCAAAGCCGAGGAAGCGGAGAAGAAAAATGCCGATCAGGCAGCCGCCGATGCCGCGGCCGAGCGCCCGGCGGTGCTGTCCAGCCGCACGACACAGACGCTGCGCGAGATGACCAAGGTGTTCCAGGCCGCGCCCGTGCTCGGCTCGCCGCAGACACCGGAGACCCTGTCGGCGCTTTGATTCCACAGCGCTGCTTGCTCTGTGGCCTGCTCCGCTATATCCCCGAACGATAATTCTCTCGACCCGGTTCTTCATGCTCAAGACCGCCTTTTTCACGCTGCTTTCACTTGCCATAGCCATCGGCCTCGGCGGCGGCAGCGTCTGGTATGCGCTGCAGGCGCAGAGCGGCGTCGGCGCGATCAGCATCGGCCAATGGACCGCCTTCCCCGAGATCGGCACGCAAGATGCCGACCCCTATTCGAAGGCGCGCGTGGCGCGCGAGGGCGTGCTGGCGCTCGGCAAGGCCGAGGGCTTGTCCTTCATCGCCGAACGCGATGCGGCCGGCGATGAGCTTCAGCGGCAATGCGACTACAGGATCGAGGGCAGTTTCCCCACCGCCCGGTTCTGGACGCTCTATGCCGCGGATCAATCGCTCGGCGTGGTCGACACCGGCAAGCCAAGGCTGGCGGCGCTGCAATCCTACCAAGTGCTGCGTCAGCCCGACAATTCGGTGATCATTGCCGTCGGCAACCGTCCGGCCCCCGGCAATTGGCTTCTGACCGAAGGTTTTGGCCGGATGTATTTCGTGCTCACCTTTTACGACACGCCGATTGCCTCAAGCACCGGCCTTTCCGACGTGTCGCTGCCCCGGATCGTCAAGGCTGGCTGCAATGCGTAGGTTGCTGCACGCCATCCTGCTCGGCCTGCTCGGCGCCGGCATCGTCCACATCGTGGTGCTTTTGCTGGTGCCGGAATTTACCGAGCGCGATGCCTGGTCACGGCTGGCGATGGCGTCCGACCTCTACAAGATGACTAGGCTGGATGCCGAGGCGGGCGGCGCGCCGGTGGTGAAGTCGGTAGATCCGCTGTTTTACGCCGCCGCCTGCCGCTTCGACCTTGCCGAAGGCATGGTGCGGATCAAGGCGCCGGGCAGCGTGCCGTTCTGGTCGGTGTCGGTCTATGACCGCAACGGCCACAATTTCTATTCCTTTAACGATCGCACGGCGACCGGCAACAAGCTGGACACCGTGGTGCTGACGCCGGCACAGATGATCGACGTGCGCAGGGAGCTTCCCGAAGACCTGCAAGGGGCGATCTTCGTCGAGGCGCCGATCGAGGAAGGCATCTTCGTCATCCGCGCCTTCGTGCCTGACGACAGCTGGAAGCCAGTTGTGTCGCAGTTCCTGGACCAGAGCTCCTGCGAACTGCAGGACTACTGACCTCACCCCGACGACCAGCAAATTCAGTGGTGCGGAACAGGCGTCCGTGGTGTGCCCGGCTGGTCCGCCGGTCGCGCCTGGCCCGCCAATGGCGGATGCTCGTAGCGGACGCCGGGAAAAATGATCACCGCCGCCGGCGTACCGGTGTCCTGAACTGCTCGATTGACTGGTGCCGATCGCGGCACGAAAGACAGTACCATGCCCATGGTTCGCGTATTCCTCTCGGTTGCCCCGGAGCACAACGCAACGCCTCCAAATGTGATTAAGGCCGGCAGAGGGTTAACGGAGCGCTAACGGATCGCGGCTAATTTGATGTTTGTTCCAGGCCTAGCGCGAAACCGACACAGTTGCGGTTGAGCATGGTCCGGGTTGTGTCGAGTGTCAGGCGTATCTTCCGTGTCAGCTTCGGATTTCAGGCAAATCGCCATACGGACGGAATCGGGAAAAGCCGAAAGGCTGTTTCGCGCCGCCGTGTCGGCGTTCTGCTCGCTGACCCGCCCGTCGCGCCGCGAGATCGCCCAGCTCGAGGATCTGACGCTGCCGCTGTTCGACAGCGTGCCGGTCGAATCGCGCCGCTATGTCGCCGCTGCCCTGTCCGAATGCGAATATGCGCCGGCCGCCCTGGTGCGGCGGCTTTGCGAGGAGCCGGTCGATGTCTGCGCGCCCTTGCTCGTCCGTTCGCGGGCGCTGGGCGACATCGACCTGATCGCGTTGATCGGCCGCCACGGCCTGCCGCATGCGCGCGCCATTGCCCGCCGCAAGGATTTGAACCCGACCATCGCGCAGTTGATCAAGGCGCTGGAAAAGCCGACCCTGGTGCGCGTGCGGCAGCCCGAGCCGATCGCCGACGTGGCGGGTGCCGACGCCGAAGCCGCTGCCGCCGCTCCCAGCGCACCAAAACTGCCCGGCAGCGCCGCCGAAACCGCCAGGCGCCGCCTGCGCTCGATGATGCTCGCCGAGGGCGAGGCGACATCGGTCAATCCCTTCGTCGGCTTAGCAACTTACAGCAAGCTGCGCGAGACGGCGCTGACCGGCAACGCCGCCTTCTTCCAGACCGCGCTTGCCGACGCGCTCGACATCGACTTCTCCACGGCGCGGTCGCTGACCGAGCATTCGAGCTATGTCTCGTTGCTCGCCGCGCTGCGGGCGCTCGACCTCAGCGAGGACAGGGCATTTCTGATCGTGGTCGCGGTTTACCCCCGGGAGTTTCCGCACCCGCAGGCGATCCGCATCTTCCTCGACCGCTACCGGCTGCTGCACCACGAGGCGGCGCTCGACAAGGTACGCGGCTGGAAGGCCGAAACATTGTCGCGAGCGGTGCGCGGCAACACTCCTGTCGCCGCGAATGGCGACCAAGCGCCGGACGTCGACAAAGCCAGCCTAGGGGCCAGCCTCAAGGCGTCTTGACGGAGAGAAGCTCCTCGACGGAAACCGTTCCGGCCTCGATCTCGACCACCCAGATGTCGGGATCGAATTTTTTCTCCTGCTCAAGCCTGGCGTCAAGCACGGCGGCATCGTCGCCGGCGCCGAGCAGCGTGAAAAAGCGATCATCCGGTTTGTCCGAATCGTAGCTCGTCTGCGGCGCCGGGCCGAACAGGGAGACCTCGCCCAGCCTGCCGCGCGTGAGCACGAAGACAGCGCCGGCCTCGGTTGCGCCGCGCTTGACGACGGCCGCAAAGCCGCCGGCGCCGAAAACACGGCGCAGCAGGGCCGACACCCAAAACTCGGTGGTTACGCGCATGACGAGGCTCCGGAGGACATGCGCGGCGTCTTAGCCGGATTTTCGTCTATCCGCGAGCGGTCGTCTTGACCACTCAATTGGTCAGGCCGATCTCGCGCATCTTGACGTAGACGACCTCGTCGGGCTCGCCCGTTTCCGGCAGGCCGAATAGCGACTGGAATTCCTTGATCGCCGCCTTGGTGCGGGCGCCGACGACGCCGTCGAGCTGCATGTCGTCATTGCCGAATGCCTTCAGGCCGGCCTGGATCTTGACGATGCGGGCATCGGGCGCCTGGGCGGATACCGGCGCGGAAACCGGGATGGGCGCAGGCGCGGCCTCGGGCGCGGCAACTCGAGCGGCGGCCATATCCACGGGCCTCGGCACAGGATGCGGGATGCCAGCTGTTGTCTGCTTGGCGCCGAGCTGGTCGAGCAGGACGGCGTCGATCTCACCGGAGGCCGGCAGGCCAACTTTCTGCTGGTATGCCTGGATCGCCTTTTGGGTATTCGGCCCGGAAATGCCGTCGACCGTTCCCGTGTAGAAATCGAGATCCTTCAGGATGCCCTGGACCTGCTCGACGGTCGGATCGCTTTTGACCGGAGCCGGGCCGGGCCGCAGGATGTTGATGGTGGTTTCGGGTTCGTCCGCGCCGGGGTGCGGAAAACCCTCGATGCTGCGGGTGGCGAAGAAGGCGCCGGCATGCGGAAACGGCTGGTACCACAGCGCGTTGGCGGAAACGTAGAACAGCGTCACCAGGAAGGCGGTCGAGCCGCCGACCAGGACCGGATTGCGCGAGATCGCGCCGCCCAGCGCAATCGCGCCGGCCTCGAACGCGCCGCTGCGGCGCTTGACCGCCTTAGGCTGTTTTGCGGAGCGAGCCATTCCTGTCCCCTTTCGCGTCGCCTTTCGTCCTGGTCGCGGACATCGGCAGCACGCCGTTCCTGTCGGTCGCGCTCCTCTTCGGCCCGTTCACCGGCAGGCTGATCGTGACCGTCGTCCCCTCGCCCGGCATGCTTTCGATCGACATCGTGCCGTCGTGCAGCGCCACCAGGCCCTTGACCAGCGACAGGCCGAGCCCGGTGCCCTCGAAGCGGCGCGTATAGTCGTTCTGGATCTGCATGAACGGCTTGCCGAGATTGACAAAATCTTCCTCGGCGATGCCGATGCCGGTGTCCCTGACCCAGAAATGCAGCCGCGAGCCGATCCGCTTGGCGCCGACGACGACATTGCCGCCATCGGGCGTGAACTTGACCGCATTGGAGACGAGGTTGATCAGGATCTGCTGCACGGCACGACGGTCGGCATTGATCTCCCCGGCGTCCGGCGCAATCTGCGCCTGGAGACCGATGTTCTTGGCATTCGCCTGCAGCTGCATCATCGACTGGCACATCTCGACCGCTTCGATGAATCGGAACGGTTCGGGCTCGGTCGCGTAGGCGCCGGCCTCGATCCTCGAGACATCAAGGATGGAGGTGACGACGGCAAGCAGATGCTGGCCCGACTGCTTCACCAGGCCGACATACTCCTTCTGGCGCGGGTCCTTGAAGCCGCCGAACATCTCATGCAGCAGCATGTCGGAAAAACCGATGATGGCGTTGAGCGGCGTCCGAAGCTCATGGCTGACGACCGCCAGGAAGCGGCCCTTCGCCACCTCGGCCGACGCTGCGGCCTCAGTGGCGGCAGCAAGCTCGTCGCGCAATTCGGCAGTCTCGTCGTTCTCGCGCAGCAGCAGAGTGAAGGTCTCCTGCTGCTCTTCGGCGCGCATCAGTTCGAGCTGAAATGGCCGGTAATTGTCGGCCGTCGAGGCGCTGCCGTCCTGCGGCAGCCTAACCCGAAGATCGAGCCGGCGCGCCAGGGCGCCATCGCGCATGTCGGCAAGCGCGCTGAGATAAGCAACGCGATCGGACAGGTGGATGCGGTCGAACATGCCGGCGCCGAAAAGCAGTTCCGGCGGCAGCTTCAGGATGGTGCGCGCCTTGGCCGAGGCATCCAGGACCTCGCCATGCCGGGCGACATGCAGGACAACGGCGTCGATCATATCTTCAAGGCGGTCGTTTGGAAGGAGCGCGGGCTGCGCGCGTGCGGCATCGCCGAGGGCTGCGAGCCGGGGAACCAGCGTCAGGCCCCAGGCGAGCGGCAGCAGCCAGTGCCACGCCGCGACTTGCGCCCCTCCGAGCGGGACGACAGAGCCGACAAAGGGCTGCAGCAGCATTGCGGCCAAGGTTGAGAGGCCGCCCCAAAGTGCCGCGCGCTTTGAACCGCCGATCCACCAGGCCTCGAATGGCAGTGCCAGGGCCAGCAGCGCAACCGGCGACGCCAGGCCGCCTGCTGCCGCGACGGCGCCGGCAAGGGCAAGACCGCCGGCGGCAAGGGCAACCTGGGCTGCCAGCGTCATCTTGCCCGACGCCGCCACCAGCAAGGCGGCGAACCAGCAAAGACCGAAGGCGGCGAAAATGGTTGCGACGGTGACGGCGGCGCCCATGCCCGAGGTGACCAGTGTCACCGCCGCACCGGCGGCGAAGAACGGAGCGGCAAGCATGATGCCGATGAACCGGCGCTGGCGCAGGCGATCGCCCTGGCCGATGATGGCCGGATGGACCATGCGTTCGCAACCGGCCGCCAGCGCGCCAGGCAGTTCAATATATCTGGCAGTTGTCAAACTCAACGCACTCGCACCCGGTCGTGACTGCCCCTGCTTTGCAGGTCGCTTTTGCTTGTTTGAAACTCGCATCCAGCGTTTAAGGAATGAATAAGGCTGACCGGAACAACGAGCGCGCTGCGGCAAAAATTGGAGCGCCGGCACCGGAATGCACCGCCATTTGTAGCCATAGTAAACGGAGCGTTATGTGCAAAGGGCGTGCCCGTGGCTGCGAAACCCTGAGCCGGCATGCCTGCTCTTCTGAAGATATCCATGCGCAACAATCGCTTAGATGGTTACTGCAAGGTTAAGAAAATTGCCGGCATTTGAGGCTAATGCACTGCAAAACGCCTCGCTTCGAATTTGCCTAAAATTTGAGGAAAATTTTCGCTGAGCAAGAAAGCCGTCCTTTGCGCCTCATGTGCCATTGTCGCTGATATAAAGAGGTCATTGCGCATGGACGCATGATCCGGTCATTGGACGAGAGGGCAGATCGATGGGCTTTTTGATAAGAATGGCGTTCTGGTTTTCGCTGGTGTTGCTGGCGCTGCCGCTGACCGTCGGCCCCGACGAGGATGGCCGCGAAAGCGTCGGGCCGTTCCAGGCGCTTTTTGCGGCGCGCGAAGCGGTCGGCGACATCGCCGGCATTTGCGAGCGTAAGCCGGACGTCTGCGAAACCGGCAAGTCGGCGATGCATACGATCAGCGCCCGGGCCAAGGAAACCGCCAAGATCGCCGCCGCGATGCTGGACGACAAGAGCGCCGAGACCTCGCCCGATACATCGCTGGCCACCGGCAGCGTCGCCAAGGACATCGTGCTGCCGGCGACAGTCAACATACCTGCCAAGCTGGTGGCGAAGAACTAAACACCGTTTCAGCTGTATCTACAGCGACACCGCAGGCCGGTCGGACCTCTCGATGCCTGCGGTGCTTTTCTTCTTTTTCCGTGACGCCGCAGCCGCGGATGACTATATCCTGAGCAATGGCCACGACGATCCAGACGATCCGCGACGACTTCTCCCTGCTCGACGAGTGGGAAGACCGCTATCGCTATGTGATCGAGCTCGGCGAAGCGCTGCCGCCATTTCCCGACGCCGAACGCAACGCCGCCAACAAGGTGCCGGGCTGCGTCAGCCAGGTCTGGCTGACCACGAGCCGAGCGCCGGGCGCCGATCCGGTCATCACCTTCACAGGCGATTCAGACGCTCATATCGTGCGCGGTCTGGTCGCCATCATGCTGGCGCTGTTTTCGGGACGGACTGCCAGCCAGATCCTTGAAACGGACGCAGAGGCGACGCTGAGGTCGCTTGGCCTCGACGAACATCTGTCGCCGCAGCGGGCCAATGGCCTGCGCTCGATGGTCAAGCGCGTCAAGCGGGACGCCGAGATGGCTCTCAAGCAGACTGCTTGATTGCTCTATCTTCTCTTCTTTCGACGCAATTCCAAGGGAAAGCGCTCGGCAGTTTTCCTGGAATTGTTCTAGGAACAAAAACGGCGCCGTAAGGGGCGCCGTTGATCTTGTCCATTGGAGCCGGTGTTACCGCCCCTTGCGCTTGCGGCCGAGGCCCATCTTCTTGGCCAGCTGCGAACGGGCAGCGGCATAGTTGGGGGCAACCATCGGATAGCTGGCGTCGAGATTCCACTTCTCGCGGTATTCATCGGGCGTCAGACCGTAATGGGTCATCAGGTGGCGCTTCAGCGACTTGAACTTCTTGCCATCTTCAAGGCAGACGATGTAATCGTCATGAACAGAGCGCTTCGGGTTTACCGCAGGCTTCTGCTTGTCGGCCAGAGGCTGTTCGCTTGCTCCGCCCACGCGCCCGAGAGCGGCATGGACATCAGCGATAAGGTTCGGCAATTCGCCGACCGGCACGGGATTGTTGCTGACATAGGCTGCCACCACATCGGCGGTCAGCTCGATCAGCGCATCGCTATTTCTGGAAGGTGTTTCGACGATATCCATGGTTTAGGCCCCAACAAAGGATGTTTCTGTTTGCGCCCTTTTTGGAAGATCGGGCATGGCGCGAATTTCACGCGGGAAGAGCTTCATGGATTCGCGTCCGGGCATCTTAATGAGCCCACAGACAAAGTAAGTCAATTCGCATCTTGCGCTATATTCAACGATATTCATCGAATAGTCGCTCTTCAGCTTCAATCTTTCGTGCACTCTGTAACTTCGCGATATTTTCTGGTCGGACCAGGACTAGCATGACGTAAGGTCACACCACCGCTAAATCAGCAAGGACTCATAAAGTGGGCAGCGATGCTTGGTCTATGCTTCGAGGTTTGGGCGGCTGATTGTCGGATTCGTACCAAACCGCAAGTTGCAAAGCGTTGGCGAAACACGCCGAAGAAGATCTTCGGTCTGACCGGATTCAATACGGCGTGAGGTATTTTCCATAGACCCAGCCACTAACAAAACCACCATTTTGCGCCGGGTCGTGCCAAACTTGACACCATTGATAGCGAATTGCCTGTTTCTGTTTCCAGTGCGGCTGGCCGGCGATCTCCAGAAGATTCAAGCCGCCGGTGCACTTGCCGGTCATCTGCAGGATCGTCCCGTTGGGATAGGCGGCCTGCTTCTGCGAGGTGCCGGACGGATATTTGCGAACGTTGAGCGTGTCGCCGAACGGCACGCCAGCCACTTGCCAAGCGGCGAACGCGGTTGCATGAGACTGGCCGGTGAAAGCCAGAACGGTCGAAGCGACGACGGCGAGAGCCGCAGCGGTGTTGATATGGAAATTCATCATCCTCTCCTTTTGGCTCATCTCCCGAGCCCGCCGCAACCAATACATCCCGGCCCTTGAACCCGCGCTGATCGGCGTGTTCATTTGCCATTCAAGTAATTTCTTCAGTGAGACGCAATGACCAAGACCTCAGCTTTTCCGACCGCCAGCCCGCCGAGCCCCGAGAAACACCCCGTCTTCGACACGCACCACGGCATTACCCGCACAGATGACTATGCCTGGCTGAGGGCCGAGAACTGGCAGGCGATGTTCAGGGACCCTTCCCTGCTTGAGGGCCGCATCCGCGCCCATCTCGAAGCCGAAAACGCCTATCAAGCAGTGCTTATGGCCGATACGCTAGAGCTTCGGAAGCAGCTGTTCGGCGAGATGAAGGGGCGCATCAAGGAAGATGATTCGACGGTGCCGATGAAGGATGGCCCCTATGCTTACGGCTCATCCTTCAAGCTTGGCGGCGAACAGCCCCGCTATTTCCGCATGCCGCGCGATGGCGGCGATGAGCAGATCCTGCTCGATGGCGACGCGGAAGCCGAGGGCAAGCCCTATTTCCGCCTCGGCGGCGTCGACCATTCGGCCGATCACCGCAAGCTGTTGTGGGCGTTCGACGACAAGGGCTCTGAATTCTTCACACTTCGCGTGCGCGATCTCACCAGCGGCAAGGAACTGAGCGACCAGATCGAGGCCACCAGTGGTGGCGGCGTCTGGAATGCCGCCGATGACGGCTTCTTCTACACAAGGCTCGACGACAATCATCGCCCGTCCAAGGTGCTGTTCCACGCGCTCGGCGGCAGCCCCCTTAATGACCGGCTGATTTATGAGGAAACCGATCCCGGCTTCTTCATGGATGTCGGCGGCACGCGCTCCAACGAATGGATCATGATCGGGATCAACGATCACGAAACCTCGGAATATCACCTGATGCGCGCCGATGAGCCTTTCGCCGAGCCAAAGCTGGTGGCAAAGCGCGAGACTGGCCTGCAATATGATCTGGAAGAAGGCGGCGACATCTTCTTCGTCCTCACCAATGCCGACGGCGCCAAGGACTTCAAGATCATGACGGCGCCGGCTAATGACCCGGTTCGCGCCAATTGGGAAGAGCTGGTGGCGCACGAGCCAGGCCGGCTGATCCTGTCGGTGGTCGGCTTCAGGGATCATATGGTCAGGCTCGAGCGCAAGGAAGGGCTGCCGCGCATCGTCGTTCGCGATCGCCGCAGCGGCGAGGAGCATCTGATCTCGTTCGACGAAGAGGCGTTCTCGCTCGGCCTGTCGGGGTCCTATGAATACGACACCGAGATCATGCGCTTCACCTATTCGTCGATGACGACCCCGGCGCAGGTCTTCGACTACAATATGCGCAGCCGCGAGCGTGTGCTGCTGAAGACCCAGGAAGTGCCGTCCGGTCACAATCCGGATCATTATGTCACGCGCCGGTTGATGGCGCCGGCCGCCGATGGCGAACTGGTGCCGGTCTCGCTGCTGCACCACCGCGACACGCCGCTCGATGGCTCCGCACCGTGCCTGCTTTACGGCTACGGCTCTTACGGCATTGCCATTCCGGCGGCGTTCAACACCAACTGGTTCTCGCTGGTCGACCGTGGCTTTGTCTTTGCCATCGCCCATGTCCGCGGCGGCAAGGACAAGGGCTATGGCTGGTATGACGACGGCAAACGGGCGCACAAGATGAACACGTTCACCGATTTCATCGCCGTCGCGCAGCATCTCGTCGCCGAGCGTTACACCCATCACGACCGCATCGTCGCGCAAGGCGGCTCGGCCGGCGGCATGCTGATGGGTGCGATCGCCAACATGGCGCCGCAAAATTTCGGCGCCATCGTTGCCGAGGTTCCCTTTGTCGACGTGCTGACCACGATGCTCGACGCAAGCTTGCCGCTGACGCCGCCGGAGTGGCCGGAATGGGGCAACCCGATCGGGTCGGCGGAAGATTACAATACCATCGCCGCCTACTCGCCCTATGACAATGTTGCCGATCACGACTACCCGCCGATCCTGGCGCTGGCCGGCCTCACCGATCCGCGCGTCACCTATTGGGAGCCGGCCAAATGGGTGGCGCGGCTGCGCGAGCGCAAGAGCGGCGACAATCCGGTGCTGTTCAAGATCAACATGGATTCCGGCCATGCCGGCGCGTCGGGCCGGTTCTCCAGGCTGGAGGAGATCGCCTACACCTATTCCTTTGCGCTCAAGGTGACTGGCAAGGCCGAACCCGAGGTTACGGGCAAGCCCGAACCTGAGGTGACGGGCAAGGCTGAGAATGCAACGGAGGCGTCGCAATGATCGATCTATCCACCTTGACGGCTTACATAGCGGTTGTGCTTGGCTTTGTGTTTATTCCAGGCCCAGCCACGCTTTTGACGGTCGCGCGAGCGACGAGTTCCGGAACCAGGGTTGGCGTCGCGACGGGCGCGGGCGTCGCGGCTGGCGATGTGTTCCATACCATCATGGCGATGGTCGGCATTTCGGCGATCATCGCCACTTCGGCAACGCTGTTCAGCGTCGTAAAATACATCGGCGCGGCGTATCTCGTTTACCTCGGCATCCGCGCAATCATCGAGAGAATACCGGCCGACCCTACTGCCGGCGCACTCGCGATCTCCGCCAGCAAGGCGTTTCGTCAAGCTGTCCTGACCGAAGTGCTTAATCCAAAGACGGCGCTTTTCTTCCTCGCCTTCCTGCCCCAGTTCGTGCGGCCTGAAAACGGATCGGTGATGCTCCAGCTGATGACGCTGGGCATAATCTTTGTTCTGCTCGGCCTTTTCAGCACAGTCGTCTTTGCCGTGAGTGCGGGCCGGCTCGGCACGTTCCTGCGCCGCAATCCGTCGGTGGTGAAATGGCAAGGCAAGGTGGTTGGCGGCATCTACTGCGCGTTAGGCGTTCGTCTGGCCTTGCAGCAGCGCTGATGTCGAAGCGAAAAGCGCGCCCGTCGAGGCGCGCCGGTCGTCACTTTTTGAATTCCGGGCTGCTCATTTTCACTCGCATTTGCAATGGCTGCGCGCTACCCATGCGCGCCACCTTCCAGACCATGACATACGCAAAGGGGCCACTATGTTGCTCGTCGACACCTATCTCGAGAAATCACCGATCCAGGGCATCGGGGTTTTCGCCAGGAACCACATTGCCAAGGGCACGCTGGTCTGGAAGCTCGACCCCAGATTCGACCGGATCATCGACGTCGAGACCTATGAAGGCGAGAGCGGCCCGGTGAAGAACTATCTCGACCGTTATTCCTATCCAGACCGCCGGGATCCGAACTACATCGTCTTCGAAGCCGACGACGCCCGCTACATGAACCATGACGACGAACCGAATTGCGATGTCTCCTCGCCCGAGGAAACCTATGCCTTGCGCGACATCGCACCCGGCGAGGAACTGACCTGCAATTACAGCCATTTCTTCGAGACGGGCTTCGACTTCCTCGGCGATCGCCACCTGTAGATCGCCACCTGTAGCCGGGATCACTTGGCCGGCTTGCTGCGCACCGGGTAGCCGTTGGGATGCGGCGGCACCGCCTTGAGATAGGCGGCTATTGCCGCGCGATCTTCCGGCGGCAGTTCGGCCATGTTGCGCTGCACGTCGACCATGGCGCCGCCGACCGAATCGAAATCAGGGGTAAAACCGGTTTCGAGATAGTTGGCGATGTCGGCTTCCGACCAGTCACCGAGCCCGCCCTCGCCCGATGTGATGTTCGGCACGACGCCGCTGCCTTCGGCTGCCGACGCGCCAGCCAGCCACTGGCTCTTCCTAGTGGCGCCGGTGAAGTCGCGCGGCGTGTGGCATTCGCCGCAATGGCCGGGTCCCTCGACCAGATAGCGGCCGGCCAGTACCGGATCAGGCGTGCCATCGGCAAAGGCAATCACCGGCTCCTTGCTGAGATAGAGCCGCTTCCACAGGCCGAGGCCGCGACGGATGTTGAAGGGGAAACTCAGCGAATTGTCCGGCGCCTTGCCGGCCACCGCCGGCAGCGTCTTCAGGAACGCATAGAGATCGGCAATATCAGCCGGCTTCATGCGGGCGTAGGATGTGTAGGGGAAGGCCGGATAGAAATGCTCGCCCGACGGCGACACGCCCTTCAGCATGGCGTTGGCAAGGTCCTCGACCGTCCAGGCGCCGATGCCGTCCTTGGGATCCTGCGAGATGTTGGGCGGCACGAAGGTGCCGAACGGCGTCTTGAGCTCGAGGCCGCCGACCAGTTGCAAACGGCCGTCGCCTTGCGAGCCCGGCTTGGCGTGACAGGAGGTGCAGCCGCCGGCATTGAAAATGCGCTTCCCCCTGGCGGCGTCGCCGGGGCCGAGCTGCGCCAGGGTGCCAGTGTCGAGCTTGACCGGCGCCGACAGGAACCAGCCGGCGCCGGCACCGACGACGCCCAGGACAAGGGCGGCGCCGACAAATTTTTTCCACAAGGGCATTGCCCGGGATCAGCTCTTCTTCACCCGATAGGTCTTGTGGCAGGTGCCGCAATCACTGCCGAGCGTATCGATCTGCGCCTTCAGCGCATCGACATCGGCGGGTGCGGCGGCGACTGCGGCCTTGACGTCGGCGAGGTACTTGTCCTCGGTCGATTTGAAGCCCGCCATGTCTTCCCAGATTTTGGGCGAGGCGGTGGTATCACCGCTGTCGCTGCCGGCCGGGAACAGCGCGTCGACATCGAACTTCTCGGCATTGACTTGCAGCGCCTGCAGCGCCGTCAGCACGGCGGCGGCATCGAAGTCTGCCTCGCCCTTGGCGATTTTCGACAGGCCGCCGACAATCTTGCCGCGTTCCTTCATCAGTCCCTGTCGGTCGAGGATCGGGTCGGCAAAAGCCGCCGAGGCGGCGAGGCTGAGCATAGAGATGGCGATAACAAGCTTTCTCATTCAATTGGCTCCAGGATGATGAGGGGTCGCGACCTAACGTTAACGGAGGGCGGGCCGGGATTATTCCCTGTCCGCCGGCCGGATTCTGCCGAATTTTGTGTGCCTGCTGCTTCAGCTGAGAAAGAAAAGCCCCGGAGTACCGGGGCTTCTCTGGGTCGATCAGGCTTTCGCCTCTTCGTACATTTCAAGGACATGGTCCCAGTTGATGAGGCTGTCGACGAAGGCCTCGAGATATTTCGGCCGCGCGTTGCGGTAGTCGATGTAATAGGAATGTTCCCAGACATCGACGCCAAGGATCGGCGATGCGCCATGGACGAGCGGGTTCTCGCCGTTCGGCGTCTTGGATATCGCCAGCTTGCCGTCCTTGACCGAGACCCAGGCCCAGCCCGAACCGAACTGGGTGGTGCCGGCGGCGATGAAGTCGGCCTTGAACTTGTCGTAGCCGCCGAGGTCGGCGTCGAAAGCCTTCTGCAGGGCGCCCGGAAGCTTGTTGCCGCCGCCGCCCTTCTTCATCCACTTCCAGAAATGGATGTGGTTGTAGTGCTGGGCTGCGTTGTTGAAGAGGCCGGCATTCTTGCCGAACGACTGCTTGACCACCTCTTCGACCGACAGATCGCCAAGGCCCGCTTCGGCGGCCAGCTTGTTGCCGTTGTCGACATAGGCCTTGTGGTGCTTGTCGTGGTGATACTCCAGCGTCTCCTTCGACATGTAAGGCTGCAAGGCCTCGTAGTCGTAGGGCAAGGCGGGCAATTCAAAAGCCATCGGTCATACTCCTCATGGAAAAATCCGGTGCGGATACCGGATTAAGATAGGGCTGCATTGATCTGGAACAACTCCGGAATGAAGCGCCAATTGCCTTTTAGCGGCTCAACCGGCGGAAGTCGAATGCGCCCATTCCCAATAAAGGTCGCGCGCTTTCTTGGCCACCGGCCCGGGCTGCAGATCGCGGTCCTCGATGCGGGTGATCGGCACGACCTTGGAATGATTTCCGGTCGAAAAGATCTCATCGGCTTCGAGAAAGTCGCGCACCGACAGCATCTTCTCCGTGGTCTTGAAGCCGTAATCGCCAAGCAGCGTCATGGTGCGCGAGCGGGTGATGCCGGACAGGAAGGTGCCGTTGGGCGCCGGCGTCAACACGTGGCTGTCCTTGACCAGGAAGATGTTCGAGGTTCCGGTCTCGGCGACATTGCCCAGCATGTCCAGCACCAGCGCATTGTCGAAGCCGCGTCCCTTCGCTTCGAGGATGGCGCGGCCATTGTTGGGATAGAGGCAGCCGGCCTTGGCATTGGTCGGCATGGTCTCGATGGTCGGCCGCCGGAACGGCGACACGGTGATCGAAAAGCCGGTCGGCGAGATCATCGGCGATTCGTAGAGGCAGAGGCAGAAACGGGTCGAGGCCGGATCGGCCGGCACGCCCATGTAGCCGCCATGCTCGGCCCAGTACATCGGCCTGATGTAGACCGCTGTCTTGCCGTCGAACTTCTTCAGCCCGTCCCAGGTCAGTCCAACAATCTCATCGGCGCTCATCGACGGCGCGAGGCCGAGCGCGGTCGCCGATGCGTTCACCCTAGCGGCATGCAGCTCGAGATCGGGGGCGACGCCTTCGAACCAGCGGGCGCCGTCGAAGACGCTGGTGCCGAGCCACATGGCGTGGCTGCGCGGACCCAGAATGGCGACGTTGCCTTCGTACCAGTCGCCGTCGACGAAGGTCCATGTCGCCGATAGCGCCGCAGTCGCCAGTGTCATTGTTCGGTTCCGCTTCAAAGCTGCCTGTGCCAAGCATTGGAAGATGCTTTGACCGGCGCCGTCAACCGGCATGGAGCGGTTTTTGTTGAGGCCAGAGCGCCCCAAGAAAGCGATCAAGACTACAATCGATGCTTGCACCTTGCGCCGCCTGCCCTCAAAACTGTCGCCATGCATTACGCGGCTTACGTTTTCGACGCCTATGGCACGTTGTTCGACGTGCACGCCGCCGTGCGCCGTCACGACGGCGAGATCGGCCCCGACGGCCCGCTGCTTTCGGAAATCTGGCGCGCCAAGCAGCTGGAATATTCCTGGGTGCGCACGCTGATGGGCGGCTATGCCGATTTCTGGCAGCTCACCGAACAGGCGCTCGATTTCGCCCTGCGCAAGGTTCCCTCCGCCGACAAGGGACTGAAGGCCAAGCTGCTCGAAGCCTATTGGCGGCTCGACTGCTATCCGGAAGTGCCGGCCGTGCTGAAGGCACTGAAAGCATCCGGCGCCAAGCTCGCAATCCTGTCCAACGGCTCGCCCGAGATGCTGGAAGCGGCGGTCAAGTCGGCCGCCCTCGACCAGGTGCTGGACGATATCTTTTCGGTCGACGCCGTCAGGCGCTTCAAGACCGACCCGTCGACCTACGACATGGTGGCGACGGGCTGGCGGCTCTATCCGGGCGCCGTCTCGTTCCAGTCGTCCAACCGCTGGGACATCGCCGGCGCCACCAAATTCGGCTTTCGCACCGTCTGGATCAACCGCGCCAACCAGCCCGAGGAATACCGGGATTTCCCGCCGGCGCTGATCCTGCCGTCGCTTGAAGGCCTGCTGACCGGCGGCTGATCACTCTGTTGCCTTCGAGCAACAGTGGCAGGGCGGTCACAGCTTCGCCTTTGTTTGTCCACCCTCAGGCCAGAATCGGAACCGCCTATCGCGTCAGGCATTGGGGGAGGCCGACCACTGCGCCGCTTGAAGGCATTCACGCTTTCTTGCGATTCGAGACTTAAAAAAGGCAACCATGTTGAAGACCGAAATCGACCCCTATCGCCTGAGCCGTCGCGGCTTTCTGAATGCTGCAGCCCTTGGCGCCGCTTCGATTGCGGTCTCCGCCTGCACCACCACCGGACCGGCGCCGGCGCCGGTCGAACCGCCACCGCCGACCTATGACGAGCCGCCGCTCGGCGACTATGCGACGATGTACGGCCCGATTTCCGACAGCGGGTTCGAGCTCCCGGCCATCCCGATCAAGAAGATGGACCCGCAGTTCCTGCGCCAGATCGTTCCCGATCCGACCGGCCAGCGGCCAGGCACCATCATCGTCGATACGACCAACCATTTCCTGTATCTGGTGCGCGAAGGCGGCCAGGCGATCCGTTACGGCGTCGGCCTCGGCCGCGCCGGCTTCGAATGGTCGGGAGACGCCGTCGTCCAGTGGAAGCAGAAATGGCCGAAATGGACGCCGCCCGATGAGATGGTTGCCCGCCAGCCTGAACTGGAAGAATACAGCGCCAAGAACGGCGGCATGCCCGGCGGCCTCAAGAACCCGCTCGGCGCCCGCGCGCTCTACCTGTTCCACGACAACGTCGACACGCTCTACCGCCTGCATGGCTCGCCGGAATGGAACTCGATCGGCAAATCCGTCTCGTCAGGCTGCGTGCGCCTGATAAATCAGGACATCATCGACCTCTACGACCGCGTGCCGTCGAAGAGCCCGGTCATCGTGACGTCCGACATCGGCCAGCCGATGGCGGCGAGCGCAAACCGCAGAGCCATCCCGATCGATGGCGGGGTGCCGGATGGCTCGGTCCTGCTCGGCCCGGTGACCTGATCGACTTCATCGATGCCATGAAGCGGCAGGTTCCGCTCCATGCGGCAAAGCTCGCCAGGATCCCGATAGCTTTACGCGAATGCCTGGGGTTCGCATCCAAGATATGCAATGCCGGCAACAGGAGGCCAAAAAAGACATCCAGACGAACCATGGAGCCGCTGCAATCGGGGCGGCCATGCCCTGTCAATCTCGACGCTGCTGTGTTTCGTTACCGATTGATGTATATTAGACGGGAGTATGATTGCAGAGACATACATTTCATTAGATCATTGATGGCGGGGGAACGCCGATGGTGGGATTTGATTTCGATAGTCCGCCTGCCGACGGCGCCGAGGCCAACCTGTCGGCCGAATGCGAGCGCCAATTGCTGCCGCTCGTCCGCGGAATTGTCGAGGCGGCGGTTGCCGCCGGGTGGAGCCAGGAAGACGTTCTTCTGGCCATGGTCGAGCTGTCCTGGGATCTGTACGAGAAACGCCGAGGCGATCTTTAGCAGGCCTGCATGAGCCGAATAATTCCGTAGCGCCGGCCAAGCCAGGCCATGTTTTTCTCGCGCGAACTTTTTTCTTCACTTACAATGTTTTTTCTATCCGCGGGATGCGCTAGGCTGCCTTTGGGCAGGACTATGGGGGATACAAATTACCGTCCGGATTTCCGGGTTGGCTGTTTGCACGGCACGGAATTTCGATGGGCTGGCAAAGCGGCTGAGGCAAGGCTGAATGAAAAATGCGGGCGAGGTTCAGGAACGCAGCGCAGGCGCTGATCGGGTCGATCGGCACGCCCTCGACATAATCCCCGAAAATGCCGATCCCGGAAGAGCAACCATGCGGGGAGCGGGATACGCTCTCTCCGCAGCCCTGGATCCCAGACGTTCCTGGAGGGTCGCCATCGCCGAAGTCGCTTACCTCGCAGGATTTTCGGATCAAGGCCATTTGGCCACCGCCATGAAGAAGCACAAGGGAAAGAAGCCATGGCTCGGGCGATAACTGCTGCTGGATCGTCCGTGGCAATGACAGATAGTCGCCAGATCTGTCAATGGCCGCGCGACCTATATTCAGAATACAACGCTGGATTGTGATGGCACACGATGCACAATAACTAGGCACAAATGGTAAGATAAGATCGGAAAATGGTCAGGTAGCCTTGGCTAAAAATTCAACCCTGTAAATTTATAGTCAAAATCCTGGTAAAATTTTCATTTGAGCTCAAATTCTTCTTTCAATATAAAGCAGCATCTGTAGGATTCGAAGGAAACGCCCAGGAGCAAACGTGAATTCTGGGCGCCTCGATACAGCACAGGATTGGATTGATCGGCGCAGCAGTGGCAGAGACGAAGATGCAACATAGAGGCAACGTCCAGGAAAGCGCCGGGACAGAGCGGCGGCGCGCGGATCGTCGCATCTTCGACGGAATTCCGGAAAGCGCGGGGCGCTACCTGGTCACGTTTCGAGGCGGCGCGGCTCATGTCGTTCATGGGCCGGGATCACACACATTCAAAGCGGCGGAACATTTCGCTTCGGTTCTGCTTGCACCCTCACCAGGGATAGCGGCATCGCTGGGCAGCGACAAAGTCCACGAATACGACGGCGACGTCGGTATGATCATGATCGTCCCAGCCGACCTCGGCGGCAAGGTGACCCGGTCATCCACCACGGAAAGCGTAATCGTGGCGCTCACCCCCGAGAGTCTCTTCGAGCTGGCAACGCGTGAATTCGACACCGGCCATGCCGAGCTTCAGCCGCCGCCGTTCGGGACCGTCGACTTCCAGGCGCTGCAACTCGCGCAGTTGCTGAAGGCGGAACTGACGGATCGGGAAACTCCAAACGAGTTCTATGTCGATTCGTTGGTCACCATGTTCGGCGTCCATTTGCTTCGGAACTACGCAGGAGCGCGAAAGTTGCCACAAGCCCCAAAGGGCGGTCTGTCGAACCGCAGCGCCCGGCGGGTGCGGGAATTCCTGGAGGTAAATTTTTCCAGCAAGATCGCGGTGGCCGAGCTGGCCGCACTCTGTGGCCTTTCGCCGAGCCATTTCATCCTGGCATTCACCAAGACTTTTGGCGAGCCGCCGCACAAATATCTGCTGCGGCTGCGTCTCGATTTCGCCGAAAAACTTCTCATCGAGAGCGACCTGTCGATTGCGGAAGTCGCTCATCTCAGTGGATTCTCGGACCAGAGCCACTTGACGGTCACCATGTCCAGATACCGGAACAGAACCCCCAGGCAGGTGAAGCTGCAACGTTAACGACTGTTGCGGCGCGCATGATTGTCCGCGGCGATACCTCGATTGATCTTCAGTATAGTCGAAGGTTGTGTGGCAGAGCAGTCACAGTTGTCGCGCAGGGACCAAATACCGGATTTTCCTACAAAGATTCCGGATTATTCCAAAATACCTGCACCGCGAATGTGCTCATGGTCGCGATGGAAGTCATTTGGGGCGGGGGAGCAACCAGATGATACAGCATGTCGGATTGTCCCATGGACATTCAATTCGCGGAAATCGAGGTCTTCGCGCCTAAGGCCGAAGCGGCCTGGGCAGCACTGCAACGCCAATACGCCAGCCGGATCAGCGCTGCGGAACTCGACCATCTCCTGGCCTGTTTCGTGCTTGGACTGACCTCTCCGGCTTGTGGTGAAGGCGATCCGGGATTTCATTTCGATCTCTGCCGCGCGCTGGTGGCGGTAAGCCTGCCGCCGGAACGGACGGAGGCTGCACTGCATACGGTTCCAGAGCCGACGCAGCCATGGGTCGCGAGCGCCTATCAGCTGATTGAAAAACAAGGCGCGAAGGTCGGTCTCTCGTTGCGGGAGAAGACGCGCAATTTCGAAGATTTTTTGGCCACCGAGGCGAATGGTGCGGCACATCAGAGCGCCTCGGCAATTGCGAGGAAAAACTAGCATGACCAAACGCGTCGAGGGGCGGAGAAGGATCGAACTTTCTTCAAGCTTTGTCGGAAACTGGATCGCGGGCGCGGCCGACAGCCGCTCGGTGCGGCGCCGCCTGATGGCGGTGCTGCGCATGGCTCACCGGGTTCTTGGATTCGGTCGCAAGAATATGGGTCTGGGAACATTGAGAAGCGGCACCAGCGTGCGTTCGGCTCTGGCCTGTGGCGTGAGCCCGGCCAGCGTGCTCGGCGGCCTGGCCGCAATCGCCGCGCTCGGCCTCGCCACACCGGCCCAGGCACAATATCAGGCTGGCGGCGGTTCGGCGACCGGCGGCAACGCCGTCGCCATCGGTAACGGCGCCGCGACGAATGGCAATAACAGCGTGGCGTTGGGCAGTTCCAACAGTGCAACGGGCGACGGCACGATCGCCATCGGCTATGCGATGGGTGTCAATGGCCTCAATTCCATAGGCATAGGTGTCTTCGCAGGCGCAACCGGCGTCAATGCCCTCGCCGTGGGCGGGAACGCCAAGGCCAACGGGGACGCAGCAAGCGCTATTGGCGTCAATTCGGTTGCAACCACAAGCGCGGCCGCTTTTGGCAATAATGCGCGTGCCGACGGAGTCAACTCGACCGCGATCGGCCCTGTTACCCGGGCGACCGGATTGCGCGCCACCGCGCTCGGGTTCGGGGCAACGGCATCCGGCGTGGATTCGATTGCCCAAGGTAACAGCGCTGTCGCAAGCAACCAGAATGCCGTCGCCATTGGATTCCAGGCGACCGCGACCAGCATCAACTCCATCAACATTGGCGGGCGCACCCTCGCGGGATCAGGCGCGCTCTCGCAGGGCGCCATCGCCCTTGGTACGGATGTCACGGCAAATCAGCAAAACACCGTTGCCATAGGCGTCCTGACCAAAGCGACCGGAACGAGCGCAACGGCGATGGGCAACACCGCCAGTGCCTGGGGCAACCAGTCCATCGCATTCGGCGTCGGCGCACTGGCGGGTGTTCAGGCCAACACCGCACTGCCCAACAGCATCGCGATCGGCACGAATTCGGTCTCTTCCGGCGCTTCTGCCGTCGCGCTCGGCACCGCCGCGAAAGCATCTTCCGCCGATGCCGTTGCGATGGGAAGCAACGCCAGTGCGTCGACCCAATACGGCGTCGCAATCGGCCTGAATGCGGCAGCCTCCGGTACAGGCGGAGCGATGGCACTTGGCCAAGGTACGATCTCGAGCGGTGTCAATTCCGTTGCCCTCGGCGTCCAGGCCAGTGCCACCGGGGCAGGCGCCAATGCCTTGGGCACCTTGTCCGTTGCTTCGGGAGGCAATTCCACAGCCCTCGGCACCAGTTCCACGGCCAGCAACAACTATGCGACAGCCGCAGGCTGGGGATCTGTCGCCAGCGGCGCCGATTCCGCTGCCGTAGGACGTGAGGCCGTCGCGTCGGCGCTTGACGCAACGGCGATGGGGTACATATCCAAGGCCTCGGGCCAATACAGCACCGCCGTCGGCGCCAACGCAAACGCCACCGCCACGTCCAGCACGGCGATCGGCCAGAACGCGTTTGCAACCGGCGTTCAAGCATCCGCTTTCGGCGTAGGAGCGAATGCCGGCGCCCAGAATGCGGTTGCGCTGGGCGCCCTCTCCACCGCCAGCGCCACGAGCGCCATCGCCGTGGGCAACAACGCCAAGGCGGATTCGGCCGAAGCGGTCGCCATGGGCACCAATGCGGTGGCAACCGGCGGCAAGGCCGTCTCCATCGGTTCGGGCAACACGGCTTACGGCAACGGCGCGGTCTCCATCGGCGATCCGAGCTATGCCAGCGGCACCGGCGCCTTCACCGGCGGCGCCAACAACATCGCCAACAGCGACGGCACGGCAACCGCCACAGCCGCAAACCAGGCCGCAGGCGCGGTTGCCATCGGCAACAACAACAAGGCCGTCGGGCAAGGCTCCGTGGCGCTGGGCAATGGCTCGACGGCGGGTGCAGCCGGCCTTGCCGGCAATGTCGCGCTGGGCAACGGCGCGACGGCGACGGCAAGCTCCGGCGACGTAGCGCTCGGTTCGGGCTCGGTGACCGCGACGGCGGTCGGCACCAGCGGCGCGACGATCGGCGGCACGGCCTACAACTTCGCCGGCACGACGCCGACGAGCACCGTCAGCGTCGGCGCGCTCGGCGCGGAGCGGACCATCACCAATGTCGCGGCGGGCCGGCTCAGCAATTCGTCGACCGACGCCATCAATGGCTCGCAGCTCTTCGCCACCAACCAGCAGGTGACGCAGAACACGACGGCCATCGCCGCCAACACCGCCGACATCACCAATCTCGGCAACACGATCAACAGCATCAGCACCGGTGGCGGCATCAAGTATTTCCACGCCAATTCGACGGCGGCGGACTCGTCCGCAACGGGCACGGACTCCGTTGCTATCGGACCAGTCGCGACCGCGACGGGGACAAACGCCATCGCGGCCGGCACCAATTCGAGCGCCTCCGACGCCAACGCCTCGGCCTTCGGCAGCGGCGCCGTCGCATCGGCGCTTGACGCAACGGCGATGGGATACATCTCCAAGGCCTCGGGCCAATACAGCACCGCCGTCGGTGCCAACGCCAATGCCACAGCCACGTCCAGCACCGCGATCGGCCAGAACGCGTTTGCAACCGCCTTTCAAGCGACCGCTCTCGGCGTAGGAGCGAATGCCGGCGCCCAGAATGCAATCGCGCTGGGCGCCCTCGCCAACGCCAGCAACGCCGGCGACGTGGCGCTCGGCTCGGGCTCGGTAACCGCCGCGGCGGTCGGCACCGCCGGCACGACGATCGGCGGCGTCGCCTACAACTTCGCCGGCACGACGCCGGCAAGCACCGTCAGCGTCGGCGCGGTCGGCGCGGAACGCACCATCACCAATGTCGCGGCGGGCCGGCTCAGCAATTCGTCGACCGACGCGATCAACGGCTCGCAGCTCTTCGCCACCAACCAGCAGGTGACGCAGAATACGACCGACATCGCCGCCAACACCGCCGACATCACCAATCTCGGCAACACAATCAACAGCATCAGCACCGGCGGCGGCATCAAGTATTTCCATGCCAATTCGACGCTGGCGGATTCCCAGGCCCTGGGGACGGATTCCGTTGCGGTCGGCCCGAATGCCGTGGCCAACAATGCCGGCGACGTTGCGATCGGCGCGAATGCGGTGTCGACCGTGACCACGGCGGTCGGCGGCACCACGATCGGCGGCGTTGCCTACACCTTCGCCGGCGCGACGCCCGCGGGTGCATTCTCGGTCGGCTCGGTGGGCGCCGAACGCCAGATCCAGAACGTCGCGGCCGGGCAGTTGAGCAACTCCTCGACCGATGCGGTCAACGGCTCGCAGCTGTTTGCGACCAACCAGCAGGTGACGCAGAACACCACCGATATCGCCGCCAATACTGCTGACATCACCAATCTCGGCAATTCGATCAGCAATATTGCCGGCGACACCTCGCTGGCCTACACCGACGCCAATGGCGACGGCATCCGCTATGTGCGCACCAACGACAGGACGCTTGCCGTCGCGGACTCCTTCGCGCAAGGGATCGGCTCTTCCGCCCTGGGCTACCAGGCGACCGCGAGCGCCGACAATGCGCTGGCGCTCGGCCGCGACACCCAGGCCAGCGTCATCGGCGGCGTGGCGCTTGGCGCCGGCTCGGTTTCGGATCGGGCGGTCGCGCCCGTATCGGGATCGATCCTCTCCGGCACCGGCCTCATTCCCTACAACACCGCGGACATGAGCCTGCTCGGCGCCGTCTCGGTCGGCACCTCCACCTCCTATCGCCAGATCATCAACGTGGCCGACGGCACGCAGGACCAGGACGCGGTCACGCTTCGCCAGTTGAAGGGCGCGCTGAGCTCGTTCGCGGTGACGGGGAGCCTGTACTTCCATGCCAATTCGACGGCAGCGGATTCGCTCGCGGTCGGCGTCGATTCGGTTGCGGTCGGTCCGCGCACCACCGTCAATGGCGACAATGGCATCGGCATCGGCAACGGCGCCATCGTGCAGCAGACGGCGCCGGGAGGCATCGCGATCGGCCAGAATTCGACGGTCAACCAGGCCGACAGCATCGCCCTCGGCACCAACGCGACCACCAACGGAGCGCAGGCGGTGGCGCTCGGCGCCGGCGCAAAGGCCAACGAGCCGGGCAGCGTCGCGCTCGGCGCGGGCTCGACGACGGCGGCGGCGGTCGCCACCACCGGCACCACGATCAACGGCGTTGCCTATACCTTCGCCGGAACAGCTCCGACCAGCACGGTCAGCGTCGGCACCGTCGGCAACGAGCGCACCGTCACCAATGTCGCGGCGGGCCGGATCAGCGGCACCTCCACCGACGCCATCAACGGCAGCCAGCTCTTCGCCACCAACCAGGCGGTCGAAGCCATGCAGGGTAGCGTCGGCGACCTGAATCAGTTCGCCGTCCAGTACGACAAGGACGGGAACGGCAACAAGTCCAACTCGATTACCCTTGCCGGCGGCGACCCGAACACGCCGGTGGTCATCCACAATGTCGGGCCGGGCGTTGCCAACACCGATGCGGTCAATGTTCAGCAGTTCAACAGCGGGTTAGCACTCAACCTAGACAATTCGAAGAACTACACCAACCAGGTGGCGGCCACCACGCTGCAGCAAGCCAATGCGTATGCGGACTCCAAACTCAGCCAGCTCAACATGGACATGGGAGAGGTCAGGGGCGAGGCGCGCCAGGCTGCGGCAATCGGCTTGGCGGCCGGCTCGCTGCGCTACGACGATCGTCCCGGCAAGCTGAGCGTGGCCGCCGGCGGAGGCTATTGGCGCGGTGAAGGCGCCCTGGCCTTCGGCGCCGGCTACACCAGCGAGGAAGGACGTGTTCGAGCGAACCTGTCCGGTACGACGGCAGGCGGACACTGGGGTGTCGGCGCGGGCGTCAGCCTTACGCTGAACTAGAGCCCGGCCATGATCAGGCAGGCAGTCCTTGCTGTCGCGATATCCATGACGTCAATGCTCCTGTCCGGCCCGTTAGCGGCCGGGCAGGAAGCAATCCCTTCCGGCTACAGGGTAAAACCTTCCGACGTAGCGATCCCTGCGGATGCGAAGCTTGGCGAATATCAACGGACCACCCGTCCGTTCGAGAACTGGACGCTGATCTGCGACGAGAACCTGAAGGCGCGCCAAAAGGTCTGCAATGTCACCCAGATCATCGAGGACCAGGCAGGACAGGTTGCGTTCAGCTGGTCGCTTGCCGCCACCAAGGAAGGCAACCCCTACATGATCTTGCGCGCCCCGCCGATCGCCAAGAGCGACGCTCCTGTCTCGCTGACATTCGAGGGGCGCAAGGAGCCGATAAAAATTCAACTCGACGGATGCAATCAGGCCGTCTGCGTCGGCATGCTGCCGGTTGGTCCGATCATGCGCGAACAGATTTCGAAGGCCGCGGCATCCGTCATCTCCTTCCCGACCACGGATGGCAGGACGATCAACGTAACCGCGACCCTCAAGGGCTTGGCCGCGGCCGTTGCGGCGATCAATTGACGAGGCAATCGCGATGAACCAGCAATCGATCCATGACCGGATAATGTCCCGCAACCAGGGAAAGGATGCTGTCCGGGTCGGCATCGAAGACCGGAGCAGACCGCAACGAAACCGCGCGAGGACCGCTGTCTTCTCGTTGCTCGCCATTGCCGTCGTCGCCACGGCCGGCTTCGCGGCCATGCGCTACGACCTGCTCCACAATTTACTGCCGCAGCCGGCGGTCGCGGAGACCAACCAGCCCAATCCGGCCCTGGCCGAGACGCCATTTCTGCAACACGCCAAAGAGGCAGGCTTGCAGTCTTGTTCCAACATTTTCCCAGCCCTTGGGCAGATGCTGACGACCGGCACGACGTACAGCGTCCAGTCGATCTGGAACAACGAGGCCCCCGACAAACACCTCGTGGAAGCCTTGGTCGGCATGAACTACGCTACACAGGGCTACAGCGGCCCGGCGGCAGGTCTGGTGTTCGCGGCACCCACCGCATCCGTTTGCGAAGGTACGATGGTCAGGGTGGCGCCATTCGCGGCCAATTGCGCCGATGTTCCGGCCCTGCTTCCGAAAGACAGCAAGCTCGCCAACAATCTTGGACAAATCAGCGTCTATGAACTGGCCAATGGAGGGGGCAACGCGATGCTGCTGCCAACCGGCAACAGCTGCGTCGTCATTTCCGTGGCCTCGGCAGCAGGTAAACACGGAGGCGTACAATGAGGGTGAATTCCGCCATTGCGGCGATCGGCATGCTGTTGCTTTGCGCCGGGCGGCTGGGCGCGGCGGACCTAGCCCCGGCGGCGGACGTGCCCGAGCCGCCGGCCCAGGAGGAGAGAGGCATCTGGGCGGCGATCGCCTATTCGAGCCCCGACGAGAAGCACGGCTTCTTTTGGGGCGCCGACAAGCGGCAGGAGGCGATGGACATCGCGCTGAAGCATTGCCAGAACGCCGGCGGCGGCAGCTGCGCCGTGGTCAGCGTATTCCGCAATCATCGCCATTGGGACGATGACGACAATACCGGCTTTCCCTACAAGCATTGCGGCGCCCTCGCCGTAGGCGAGAAGCCGGAAGGGCGGCTGACCAGTTGGGGCGCCGAGACGGCGCAAACACGCCGGGATGCCGAAGACCTGACACTGCAGGCGTGCGAGCGGAACGGACAAAAATGCAAGATCCGCGAGTGGGTGTGCACATGACGCATCAGAGCGAAGCAGCGGAACGCCAATCGAGGCGCATGTTTGCACTCAGCGTAGCGCCGTGCTCAAGCGGGGTCAGCCCTTTGCCGTGATGCGCATCGACGGTATGCGACACCGGCTCGAAGCAGAAGAAATCGGCATCCTGCGACGGCGAATAGAGGATGAAGACGTCGAGCAATGGCGAGGCGGTGAGCGAGATGGCGATCCTGTCCTCGGGCCGGGTGATCCTGGCGCGGCGGTCCCAGCCGTCGAAGGCGTTGTTGACCCAGCTTCGCGGCAACAGGGAGGCGTTCGAGAAATTCCACGCGGGGTAATCGGCCACCGGCGCCACGCCGACCGGCAGATGATGCTTGTCCTCCAGCCAGACCCGCGCCGCCTTCGCCTCGAGCGTCGTTCCGGCGCTGCGCGGGAACCACGGATGAAAGCCGAGCCCGTAAGGCAGGCGAATGCCGGTGCGATTCTCCACCGTGAGCGTGGCATCCAAGGCCCCGTCATGCAGCGCATAGGCGACCCGCGCCGTATATCGGTAGGGGCCGATTTCACCGGCGTCGAGGACCAGTTCTGCCTCGGTGGCGCTGTGGCTGGCAATCCGCCACTCCCTCTGGAAGCCGTCGCCATGGATTGGAAAGGCCTCCCCCGGCACGTTCGGCTCGATCGCATGGAAGCGGCCGTCGAAGGCGAAACCGCCGCCTGAGATGCGGTTCGACCAGGGAACCAGAAGCTGGCAGCCGGAGGCGCCGGTGCCATCGTCGGGGCGGAGCAGCGGCACCGTTGCGCCGCAGACCAGTGCATCGAAGCGGGCGATCGCCGCGCCCTTTTGCGGCGCCAGGACCAGACGGGCGCGGTCGTCGCGCAGTTCCAGGAGGCCGGCCATCCCTTACCAACCGCCGTCGATGGCGATGTTCTGGCCGCTGATCATGTCCGAGGTGGGCTGGCCGACACTTTTACCGCCCCCTGGACAGGCTGCCCAGAATCCCGCGCACGATCGCGCGGCCGACCGACGAGCCGACCGAGCGCACGACAGCTTTGATCGCGGCTTCGGCCACCGTCTGGCGGTTGGACGGCCGTGGTGCAGGGGCCCGGCGACCGCCTGATTGCTGCGGCGGCGGATCGTCATTGCCGAAGCCCGGAATGGTCCAGCGCGAGCGGCCAGTGTCGGCCTGCTGCGCCTGCTCGTCCTGCGCATCCCTGGCTTTCTTCTGCAGCATCTCGAAGGCCGATTCGCGGTCGATGGTCTGGTCGTACTGGCCGGCGACCGGGCTCTGGTCGATCAGCTTGCGGCGCTCGTCCGCCGTGATCGGGCCAAGCCTGGACGACGGCGGCCGGATCAATGTCCGCTGCACCATGGACGGCACGCCCTTGACCTCCAGCGTCGAGACCAGCGCCTCGCCGGTGCCGAGCTGGGTGATGGCGGTGGCGCAGTCGAAATCGGGATTGGGCCGGAAGGTGTCGGCGGCGGTCTTGACCGCCTGCTGCTCACGCGGCGTATAGGCGCGCAGCGCGTGCTGCACACGGTTGCCGAGCTGGGCGAGAACCTTTTCAGGGATATCCAAGGGGTTCTGCGTAACGAAATAGACGCCGACGCCCTTGGAGCGGATCAAGCGAACCACCTGCTCAACGCGGTCGATCAGCACCTTCGGCGCCTCGTCGAAAAGCAGATGCGCCTCGTCGAAGAAGAACACCAGCTTCGGCCTGTCGGGATCGCCGACCTCGGGCAATTCCTCGAACAGCTCCGACATCAGCCAGAGCAGGAAGGTGGCGTAGAGCCTGGGGTTCATCATCAATCTGTCGGCGGCAAGCACGCTGATGGCGCCACGACCGTCGCGAGTGGTGCGCATGATGTCGGCGATGCGCAAAGCCGGTTCGCCGAAGAAATGCGCCGCGCCCTGCTGTTCCAGCACCAGAAGCGTGCGCTGGATTGCGCCGACCGACGGCTTGGTGACATTGCCGTAGCGCGAGCTGATCTCGTCGGCGCGCGCTGCGATGTTGGCCAGCAGTGCTTGCAGATCCTTCATGTCGAGCAGCAGCAGGCCATCCTCATCGGCGATGCGGAAGGCGATGTTCATGATGCCTTCCTGCGCTTCGGAGAGGTTCATCAGCCGCGACAGAAGCAGCGGCCCCATTTCCGAGACGGTGGCGCGGATCGGATGGCCCTGCTCGCCGAACAGGTCCCAGAAGATGACCGGGAATTCCTGGAAGTCGTAAGGGTCGAGCTTGACCTGCTCGGCCCGCTTGACCAGGAAATCCTGCGCCTTGCCCATCATGGCAATGCCGGACAGGTCGCCCTTGATATCGGCGCAGAACACAGGCACGCCGGCATTGGAAAACCCCTCGGCCAGGATCTGCAGGCTGACTGTCTTGCCGGTGCCGGTGGCGCCGGTGATCAGGCCATGGCGGTTCCCATATTGCAGCAAGAGCTGTTCGGCGCGCTGATAGCTGTCGTCGGGCTTGCGGCTGGCGCCGAGGAAAATGCTGGTGTCGTCAGCCATATGACCATGTCTCCGCAAACTGATGTGTTAAAAGCCTGTGGCCGTGCCGCAGGGTATAGTCAGGCCATTGCGCAGCGACAATGCTATTCTCCAATTGGGCTATCCATCCAGTTGGCTATTCATCCAGATTGGGCCAATCGTCTAAATTGAACCAATCCTCCAAATCGGTTTTTGGAACTTGCGGATTTTGCCGCTGTTTGGCAATCGTTCCATGGTTCGTCCACGCAGGCTGCCCTATGTCAGGGAAGCGAATCCCAACCGCGCAAGCGCATTGCATTGCGATATCTGGCAGGGAACCGTAGACTGGACGGCTGACGCTGGTGCGGCCGCATAAAAACGAGGAACATGGATGGGCGCCGGAGCCTTGACCAGGAGCATCGAACCCGCTGACGTCGAGCGCCAGCGTTGGCTGGCCTTGGCCGAAAAGGCGCTCGCCGGCGCCTCCTTCGAGGAAAAACTGGTCTCGCATACCGACGATCAGATTCGCATCGAACCGCTCTACGATCGCGCCGCCGGCGCCGAGCCGCTTGTGCGCGCCAACCCCAAATTGCCCTGGATCGTCAGCCAGCGCATTGACGATCCCGATATCGGCCGCGCCAAGGCGCAGGCCCTGGACGATGTGGCACAAGGCGCGACGGGATTGTCGCTTGTCTTCGAGGGTGCTCCGAATGCGTTCGGCTATGGCCTGCCAAGGACGGCGCAGGCGCTGGAAACGGTGCTGGATGGCGTACCGCTCAACCGCACGCAGATCCGCATCGACGCCCATCCCTGGAGCCGTGCCGTCGCCGACTGGCTGGTGGCGTTCCTGAGCAAGCGCCGCTCCGACCCGGCAAAGCTGAACCTCTCCTTCGGCATCGACCCGGCGGCAATCTTTGCCGGAACCGGCCGGCTGCGCATGTCGATCGAGGCGTTGCAGGCATCGATGCCGCAATCGCTGGCGCATTTCTTCTCGCTGGGCGTGCCGGGTGTGCTGCTGGAGGCCGACGGGCGGGTGTTCCACAATGCCGGCGCCACGGAAGCGCAGGAACTCGGCACCATGCTCGCTTCCGCCGTGTCATACCTCAGGATGTTCGAGGATGCGCGCCAGCCGCTTGTCTATGCCGCTCCCCATATCGGCTTTGCGCTGAGCGTCGACCAGGACCAGTTCCTGTCGATGGCCAAGGTCCGGGCCTTGCGCAGGCTGTGGGCGCGCATCCAGGAAACCTGTTCCATCCCGGCATCGACAGCCAACATCCATGCCGAGACGTCGTTCCGCATGATGACGGCGGCGGATCCCGAAACCAACATCCTGCGCACCACCATCGCCAGCTTTGCAGCGGCAGCAGGCGGCGCGGACTCGATCTCCATCCTGCCACACACCGTCGCCCTCGGGCTGCCGGCCGGCTTTGCCCGCCGCATCGCCCGCAATGCGCAGTTGATCATGGCCAATGAAAGCCATATCGACCATGTCGCCGACCCAGCATTTGGGTCGGGCGCAGTCGAGGCGCTGACCCTGGGCCTGTGCGAAGCGGCGTGGGAAGAGTTCCAGCGGATCGAAGCGGAAGGCGGCGTTCTGGCAAGCCTGCAGCAAGGGCATATCCAGAAGCGCGTCAAGGCAGCATCCGAGCGCCGCGCCGAGGCCTACCGGTCGGGTGAACGGGCAATCATCGGCACCACGCTTTACCCGCTGAAAAACGATGCCCCGGTCGAGACGCTGGCGGCTGAGCGGCGGCCGCCTTTCACAGAGGGCGTGGCGGTGTGCGAGGCGCTGTTTCCGGTCCGCATCGACCAGGCAATCGGAGCCGCACAGTGATCCCGGATTTCAGCCACATTGGCTGGTCGGCGCCACGGCGCGCGCCGGTCGAGGTCAAGGGCCAGCGGCTGACGCCGGAAGGTATTGCCGTCAAGCATCTCTACAGCCAGGGCGATCTCAAGGGGCTGCCGCATCTCGACACCTATCCGGGAATGCCGCCCTTCGTGCGCGGTCCCTACCCGACCATGTATGTCCAGCAGCCGTGGACGATCCGGCAATATGCCGGCTTCTCGACGGCCGAGGAATCCAACGCCTTCTACCGGCGCAATCTCGCCGCCGGCCAAAAGGGCCTTTCGGTCGCTTTCGATCTGCCCACCCATCGCGGCTATGACAGCGACCATCCGCGCGTTGCCGGCGATGTCGGCATGGCGGGCGTGGCCATCGATTCCATCCTCGACATGCGGCAATTGTTCGACGGCATTCCGCTGGGCGAGATGACGGTGTCGATGACCATGAACGGCGCGGTGCTGCCGATCATGGCGCTCTATATCGTCGCGGCCGAAGAACAGGGCGTTGCTCAGAAGGATCTCGCCGGCACCATTCAGAACGACATTCTGAAGGAGTTCATGGTCCGCAACACCTACATCTATCCGCCGAAGCCCTCGATGCGGATCGTGTCTGACATCTTCTCCTATACCTCCCAGCACATGCCGAAGTTCAATTCGATCTCGATCTCCGGCTATCACATGCAGGAGGCCGGCGCGACCGCGGACCTGGAGCTCGCCTACACCATCGCCGACGGCATCGAATATGCCCGCGCCGGCGTCGCCGCCGGGCTCGACATCGACCGTTTCGCCCCGCGGCTTTCCTTCTTCTGGGCGATCGGCATGAACTTCTTCATGGAGATCGCCAAGCTCCGCGCGGCGCGCCTGTTGTGGGCGACCCTGATGCAGAAGAATTTTGCACCGAACGACGAACGCTCGCTGTCGCTGCGCACCCATTGCCAGACCTCCGGCTGGTCGCTGACGGCGCAGGACCCCTACAACAACATCACCCGCACCATGATCGAGGCGATGGCGGCGACGCAGGGACATACCCAGTCGCTGCACACCAACTCCTTCGACGAGGCGATGGCGCTGCCGACCGACCACTCGGCGCGCATCGCCCGCAACACGCAGTTGATCCTGCAGAAGGAATCCGGCACCACCTGCATCATCGATCCGTGGGGCGGCTCGGCCTATATCGAACGGCTGACGCACGATCTGGCGGCGCGTGCGCTCGCCCATATCGAAGAGGTCGAGGCGCTTGGCGGCATGGCGTCAGCAACCGAACAGGGCATTCCAAAACTTCGCATCGAGGAAGCGGCGGCGCGCACGCAGGCGCGTATCGATTCCGGCGAGCAGATACTGGTTGGCGTAAACGCGCATCGCCCCGAGAACGAAATCGACGTCGACGTGCTGAAGATCGACAATGCCGAGGTCAAGGCCCGGCAATTGTCGAAGCTGCAGAACCTGAAAGGCACGCGCAATGTCGGCGCGGTCGAGAGCGCGCTCGATGCGCTGACCCGCGCTGCGCAGGGTAACGAAAACCTGCTGGAATTTGCCATCCGCGCCGCGCGCGCCAATGCCACGGTCGGCGAGATCTCGCTGGCGCTCGAAAAGGTCTTTGGCCGTCACGTCGCCTCGGTGCAAACGATCTCCGGCGTTTATCGCAATGCGCTTGGCGACAATCTGACGGTCGACCGATTGCTGGAGAAGCTCGAAGCTTTCGAGAAGAAGTCCGGCGGCAAGCCGCGCATCCTGGTCGCAAAGATGGGACAGGACGGCCACGACCGTGGCCAGAAGGTGATCGCCACGGCCTTCGCCGATCTCGGCTTCGACGTGACGGTCGGCGCGATGTTCCAGACACCCGACGAGATCGCCAGGCTGGCGGTGGCGCAGGACGTCCATGTCATCGGCGCCTCATCGCTGGCGGCGGGGCACCTGACGCTGATCCCCGAACTACGCGACGCGCTGAAGAAGCTCGGCCGCAGCGACATGCTGATCGTCGCCGGCGGCGTCATCCCGCCGCAGGATTACGGCGCAGTGCTGGAAGCGGGTGCCGCGGAAATCTTCCCGCCAGGGACGGTTATCCCGGAGGCTGCGGATCGGTTGCTGGACCGGCTGCTGGCGGGCTGATTGAAACAGTTGCACTGCTTATCAAAGTTGCGTTGCAATATCGGGCGCAACCTATGGTATAGCTATGAACACCATCATTCACGGACTTGAGGACGGATCGGGCGTTGTAATCCTGCCGCGGGAAACGCTCGACAGCTTGAGCCTGCAAGTGGGCGATGAACTCCAGATCATCGAAACCGACGACGGCATCATCCTAAGGCCGGTGCCGTGTGACGACGTCGAACGCAAATACGTGCTGCTCGCGATGTCATGGCCAAGTATGAGCCCGCGTTGCGAAAGCTGGCTGTGCAAATAGGGTGAGCTGGCGTCAGGCGTCCGACAGCTTGAGGATTTCCCATTCTTTGCCGTTGACGCTTGCGACGTCGCCGACCTTCTTGCCGAACAGCGCCACGGCCATTGGCGAGACGTGTGAGATGCTGCCCTTTGAGGGGTCGGCCTCGTCCTCGCCGACTATCTTCCAGTGCACTCTCTTGCCGTCATCGCCTTCCAGCGTGACACCCATGCCGAAGCGCACCTGGTCGCTGCCCGGTTCCGGCACGGAAAGCTCGGCGCTTTCGCGGCGCGCTGTCCAGTAGCGCAGGTCGCGCGAGACAACGGCAATGCGCTCGCGATCGGCTTTTCGCTCGGCTTTCGCCAAAATGTCGCGCAGATCGGCCAGATTGTCCTCGATCATCGCCAGGCCGCGCTCCGTCACCAGATTGCGGTGTTGGCTGATCGGCCGCTCGCCGATGCCGGCAATGGCGTTTTCGCTGTCTTCCTCGCGGGTAAAAGCTCTGCTCATCGGATAAACTTAGGCCCGCTTCCGTGACTGCACAAGCCACTTGCCGGACCCGGTCATTGGCCGGACTATGGCCGAGCGGAGACCGATGCGGCTGGCCCAATTCCTGCGATCAGCCGGATGATCGCAAGGGATGTGCCGATGTTGAACAGACGAACGCTTCTGAAGGGGACGGCCGGCTTTGCCGTGCTCGGCCTTTCGGTGGGCAACGCCTTGGCGAAAACGGCGGTGCGCGGCTCGATCAACGCCGCCGAGCTTGGCGTGGAGCCGGACGCACCGGACGACCAGAGCAAGGCCTTCGCCAGGATGCTAGCCGAGGCCAGCGACCGCAACGCGCCGGTGTTCCTGCCGCCGGGCACCTATGTCGTGTCCAACCTGACCCTGCCCGCCCGCGTCAGGCTTTCGGGCGTGCCGGGCGCCTCGCGCATCCTCTATGGCGGCAATGGCCATTTGCTGACGGCCGAACAGGCCGAGCATATAGAGTTCACCGCATTGGTCTTCGACGGCGCCAACGGCGAGTTGGCCGACGATGCCCAAGGCCTGCTCGACCTGCGCCGCGTCGCCCATCTCGTCATCGACAATTGCACGATCACCGGCAGCGGCAAGCATGGGCTGGCGCTGGAGCATGCGTCGGGCCGCATCGAGCGCTCCGAGATTTCGGGGGCTGCGGACGCCGGCATCTACTCCGTCGAGGCCGCTGGCCTGGCGATATCCGACAACACCGTATCCGACTGCGGCAATGGCGGCATTCTTGTCCATCGCTGGCAGCAGGCCGAGGACGGCACGATGGTCAGCGGCAACCGCGTGCAGCGGATCGGCGCGCGCGGCGGCGGCACCGGGCAGAACGGCAATGGCATCAACGCCTTCCGTGCCGGCAATGTCTCGCTCACCGGCAACTTCGTCTCGGACTGCGCCTTCTCGGCGATCCGCGCCAACAGTTCCAGCAATCTGCAGATGACCGGCAACACGTGCTCGCGGTCGGGCGAAACGGCGCTCTATTCCGAATTCTCCTTCGAAGGCGCCATCATCGGCAACAACATCGTCGATGGTGCCGCTAACGGCATCTCGATCGTCAATTTCAACGACGGCGGCCGTATGGGTGTCTGCTCGAACAACATCGTGCGCAACCTCTCGGCCACCGGCCCCTACCCCGCCGACGCGCCGGGCTTCGGCGTCGGTATCAGCGTCGAGGCCGACACCACCGTCTCGGGCAATGTCATCGAGAACGCGCCGCTCTACGGCATGCAGATCGGCTGGGGCGCTTATATGCGCAATGTTGTGGCGACGGGAAACATCATCCGTCAGGCCGGAACCGGCATCGCCGTCACTGTGGTAGAAGGCGCTGGAAACGCCATCATTTCCGACAACGTCATCGACGGCGCCAAGAACGGCGCCATCATCGGCCAGCGCTGGGCCGAACCGGCGACCGGCGACCTCGCGCGGTCAAGCGTAAGCGGCTATGCGCATCTGACGGTTGAGCGAAACAGGGTCAGCTGAGCGCCGTCGTCGGCCGCAGCGAGCCGACCTTGGCGCCGATGCGGCTTTCGATCGGCGGATTGGCCCGCTCCAGAAGGTTCGCCTCCAGTGCGCCGTCGGCGCTGAGAAGTTTTGCCAGCACAGCGGCAATCATCACCTCGGCGGCGCGGCCGGCGCCGTCATCACATTTTAGCGCGATGCCGAGGCCAAGCTCCGGAACGGCGGCGCAATAGACACCCTCGGCGCCCGTCTTGACGAATATGCGGCCGGGCGCGGCCTGCATCAGCGCCACATCGGCCTTGCCGGTGCCGGCGACCAGGAAAGGCTCGGCCATGCAGGCAGACAGCAGGCGTTTGGCCGCCTTGGCACGCTCAGGGCCAAAGCTCGTGCCCGTCGCCATGCGGGCAAAGCCAAGGGCAAAACTTTTCAGCGGCACGGCATAGGTGGGGATCGAGCAGCCATCGGTTGCCCGGTGATCCGCATCGTGGGCAGCGCCGGTCACCGCCTGCATGGCGTCGCGCACCATCTCCTGCAAACCATGGCCTGCCTTGACGTAGCCTTGGTGGGCAATCCCCGAGTGCACGCAGGTGCAGAGAAATCCGGAATGCTTGCCCGAGCAATTGTTGTGCAGTGCGTTCGGCGAGACGCCTGTGCGGGCCAGTGCGATCGTCGCGTCGTGGCTCGACGGCCAATGCGCGCCGCATTCCAGCGCCGACTTGTCGAGCCCGGCCTTGGCCAGCATCGCCTGCGCCAGTTCGACATGCGCGGGTTCGCCCGAATGCGAAGCGCAGGCCAGCGCCAGTTCGCGGTCGCCGAAGCCGTACGCATCGGCAGCACCCGTTTCAACCAGCGGCAGCGCCTGGATCGCCTTGACCGCCGAGCGCGGAAACACCGGCCGCGCCGTATGGCCGATCTCCAGGACAGGCTTGCCGTCACCGTCGAAGATTGCGACAGCGCCGCGATGGGCGCTCTCGACGATCGCGCCGCGCAAGACCTCGACCAGAACCGGATTTGTCATCACCACGCCCCAAAAATACGGGCCGCTTCTACCTGATCCGGTCGAGGATTGAAACGTAGTTGGCAACGGCAGCGCCACCCATGTTGAAGATGCCGCCGAGCGTTGCCCCCGGCACCTGGATGCCGCCTGCCTCGCCGGTCAACTGCATGGCGGTCAGCACATGCATCGACACACCGGTGGCGCCGATCGGATGGCCCTTGGCCTTCAGCCCGCCCGAAGGATTGACCGGCAGCCTGCCGTCCTTTGCCGTCGTGCCGTCTAGCGCCAGCCTGGCGCCCTCGCCCGGCTTGGCCAGGCCCATCGCCTCATATTCGATCAGTTCGGCAATGGTGAAGCAGTCATGCGTCTCGACGAAGGAGAGGTCGTCGAGCGTCACGCCGGCCTTCTTCAAAGCCTGGTTCCAGGCCTGCTCGCAGCCTTCGAAAGACAGGATGTCGCGCTTCGACATCGGCAGGAAATCCTGGACATGCTCGTTGGCGCGGAAGGCGACGGCGCGGCGCATCATCAACGCCGTCGAGGTGTCGGTCAGCACAAGGGCGGCAGCACCGTCGGAGACCAGCGAACAGTCCGTGCGCTTCAGCGGACCGGCCACGAACGGGTTTTTCTCGCTTTCCTGGCGGCAGAACTCGTAGCCGAAATCCTTGCGCATCTGCGCATACGGATTGTTGACGCCGTTCTTGTGGTTCTTGGCGGCGATCATCGCCAGCGCGTCGGACTGGTCGCCATAACGCTGGAAATAGGCCTGCGCGATCTTGCCGAAGACGCCAGCGAAACCGGCCGGCGTGTCGCCCTCCTCCGGCAGATAGGAAGCCTTGAGCAGGTTCTTGCCGATCTCGGGGCCGGGGGTCGTCGTCATCTGCTCGGCACCGACCACCAGCACGATGCGGGCAGCGTTTGCGTCGATGGCGCGGATGCCTTGCCGGACCGCGGCCGAACCGGTGGCGCAAGCATTCTCGACCCGCGTCGCCGGCTTGAAGCGCAGTCGGTCGTCGGCCTGCAACACGAGGCTGGCGGTAAAATCCTGTGGGGAAAAGCCGGCATTGAAGTGGCCGAGCACGATCTCGTCGACCTCATCCGGGCCGATGCCGGCATGGTCGAGCGCGTCGACCGCGACCTTGGTGATCAGGCCTTCCAGCGTCTCGCCTTCCAGCTTGCCGAAGCGCGAATGCGCCCAGCCAACGATGCATGCGGTCATGGCGGTCTCCATCCTTGGCGCCAGCCTAACATGTGGGCAAATGGCGCACTTCGCCTTTATTGTTCAAATATAAACAATCCCGCCCGCATCGAAAAGGGCCGCAAGCCGACAATCGCTTGGTGCAGGTTCCAATCGGATCGTTTTTTGTTGATTGACGCGTCAATAAAAAATAATCTCCGCCGCAAAAGCCGGGAACATCATGCCTAAAGTCGGAATGGAACCGTTGCGCCGCAAGGCGCTCATCGACGCGACGATCTCGGCGATCGGCGAGCGCGGCTCGCTTGACGTGACCATGTCGGAGATAGCGGGGCGCGCCGGTGTGTCGTCAGCATTGGCTCACCACTATTTCGGCGCCAAGGATGAGCTGCTGCTGGCGACGATGAGGCATATTCTGGCCGAGCTGACGATCGACATGCGGCGCGCGCTGCAATCCGCCGGCTCGCCGCGCGAACGTGTTTCGGCCGTGGTGGCCGTCAACTTCTCCGACATCCAGTTCCAGCCGGAAACCATCGCGGCCTGGCTCGCCTTCTATGTCGAGGCGCAGAAATCATCGGCCTTGCGCCGGCTGCTCAGGGTCTATGCGCGGCGGCTGCATTCCAACCTAATGAGCGGGCTGACCGGCATCTTGGCCAGGCACGAAGCCGACCGCGCGGCGGAAGCGACCGCGGCGATGATCGACGGGCTCTACATCAGGCGGGCGCTGAAGGACGGCGTGCCGGACGCGGCGACCGCGATTGCGCTGGTCGAGGACTATCTGGAAACCAAACTCGGCGGGCGACAGACACAGTGACAGCCTCAGTGACACAAAGGCGACCCAACATCCTGATCGTCATGGTCGATCAGCTCAACGGCACGCTGTTTCCGAACGGACCGGCGGACTTCCTGCACGCGCCGCATCTCAAGGAGCTGGCCGCGCGCGCGGCACGTTTCCGGAACAATTATACGCCCTCGCCGCTTTGCGCGCCGGGGCGCGCCGCCTTCATGAGCGGCCAATTGCCGTCGCGCACCCAAGTCTACGACAACGCCGCTGAGTTCGCCTCCTCAATTCCGACCTATGCTCACCATCTGCGCGCCGCCGGCTATTACACCTGCCTGTCGGGCAAGATGCATTTCGTCGGCCCCGACCAGTTGCATGGTTTCGAAGAGCGGTTGACCACCGATATCTATCCCGCCGATTTCGGCTGGACGCCGGACTACCGCAAGCCCGGCGAACGCATCGACTGGTGGTATCACAATCTGGGCTCGGTGACCGGCGCCGGCGTCGCCGAGATCACCAACCAGATGGAGTATGACGACGAGGTCGCCTTCCACGCGGTGCAAAAACTCTACGACCTTGCCCGCACCTCCGACGATGCGGCCAGCCGGCCCTGGTGCCTGACGGTTTCCTTCACCCACCCGCACGACCCCTATGTCGCACGGCGGCAATATTGGGATCTCTATGAAGATTGTCCGGCGCTCGAACCGGAGGTGGGATTCATCCCCTATGCCGATCAGGACCCGCATTCGCAGCGGCTTTACCGCGCCAGCGACTACGACAGTTTCAACATCACGCCGGAGCAGATCCGCCGCTCGCGGCGCGGCTACTACGCCAACATCTCCTATCTCGACGACAAGGTCGGCGAGTTGATGTCAGTGCTGGAACGTACGCGCATGCTGGACGACACGGTCATCCTGTTCTGCTCCGACCATGGCGATATGCTTGGCGAGCGCGGCCTGTGGTTCAAGATGAACTTTTTCGAGGGCTCGGCACGGGTGCCGCTGATGATCGCCGGCAAGGGCGTTGCCGCGGGGCTGATCGACGCGCCGGTTTCCAATCTCGACGTGACGCCGACATTGTGCGATCTCGCCGGCATCGACATCTCGGCGATCGCGCCGTGGACCGACGGCCAGTCGCTGCTGCCGCTGCTCGAGGGCACGAAACGCGATGCTCCAGTTCTGATGGAGTATGCCGCCGAAGGCTCCAACGCGCCGTTGGTGGCGATCCGCGACGGCCGCTATAAATTCATCCATTGCGAGATCGATCCGCCGCTTCTGTTCGATCTCGAAGCCGATCCGCAAGAACTCACCAATCTTGCCACCGATCCGACGCATGCCGATCTGGTGGCGGCCTTCACGGGAGCCGTACGAGCGCGCTGGGACATGGCCGCCTTCGACGCCGCCGTGCGTACCAGCCAGGCGCGGCGCTGGGTGGTCTATCCGGCGCTACGCAACGGCACGCATTACCCCTGGGAGTTCCAACCGCTGCAGAAGGCGTCGGAACGCTACATGCGCAACCACATGAACCTCGACAATCTCGAGGAACAGAAACGCTTTCCGCGAGGCGAATGATGACAATTGTCCCCTCCCTCGAGCACCTCAGACAGGCCTATGCCGTGACGTCGAAGGCGACGCAGATCACGCCTTTGCTGGAATCGACAGCCTTGGCCAAGGAGACGGGTGCGGCCCGCGTCTTTATCAAGCCGGAATCACTGCAATGGGCCGGCTCGTTCAAGGTGCGCGGGGCCTATTGGCGGTTGAAGCGGCTGTCGCCGGATGAGGCCATAAAAGGCGTCGTCGCCTACTCCTCCGGCAATTTCGCGCAAGGGTTGGCGGCTGCCGGCCAGGCGCTCGGCATTCCCGTCACCATCGTCATGCCGATCGACGCGCCGGCCGCCAAGCGCGATGCGACCACAGGCTATGGCGCGCGCGTCGTGCTGACCGATCATGGCGAGCGCGCCCGTGAAGAGGTCGCAGCCGCCAAGGCCTGCGAGATTGCCGAGACCGAAGGGCTGGCGTTGCTGCATCCATTCGACGATCCGGAGATCGTTGCCGGCCAGGCCGGCGCCGGGCTCGAAGCGCTCGAACAATTCGAGGCAAAGGACGCCAGTGCCGACCTTCTGTTCTGCTCGGTCGGCGGCGGCGGACTGATCGGCGGCATCTCGCTCGCCTTCCACTATCTGTCGCCGGCAACCGAGATCATCGGCGTCGAGCCGGAAGGCTTCAACGGCATGGGTGCATCGCTAGCGCATGGCGCCATCGAGACCATGCCGATCGCGCCGAAATCGATCTGCGACGGGCTGATGTCGCGGCGGCCGGGCGACGCGCCGTTCGCGGCGGTCAAGACCGCTGGCGTGCGCGGCATCACCGTCGACGACCAATCGGTTAGGCGAGCGATGAAGATCGCCTTCGAACGGATGAAGCTGGTGCTCGAGCCATCGGGCGCCGCCTCTCTGGCGGCGCTTCTCGGCGGCAAGGTGGATGTGACGGGTAAAACGGTCCTGGTCATGGCTACCGGCGGCAATGTCTCGCTCGCCGATTTTATTTCGCATATGAACGATGGGCGCATGTGAACCATGCTTGAAGCAGACTTCGTCATCATCGGCTCCGGCTCGGCCGGCTCGGCCATGGCCTACCGACTGTCGGAAGACGGCAAGCATTCGGTGATCGTCATCGAGTTCGGCGGTACCGATATCGGGCCGCTGATCCAGATGCCGTCGGCGCTGTCGATCCCGCTCAACATGAGCCTTTACGACTGGGGCTTTGCCAGCGAACCGGAGCCGCATCTCGGCGGCCGCGTGCTGGCGACGCCACGCGGCAAGGTGATCGGCGGCTCGTCCTCGATCAACGGCATGGTCTATGTCAGGGGCCACGCACGCGACTTCGACCACTGGGCCGAACAGGGGGCGGCCGGCTGGGGCTTCGCCGACGTGCTGCCCTATTTCAAGCGCATGGAGGACAGTGACGGCGGCGAGGACGGCTGGCGCGGCCACGGCGGCCCGCTGCACGTCCAGCGTGGCCCGCGCAAGAATCCGCTCTACGGCGCCTTTGTCGAGGCCGGCCGCCAAGCCGGGTTCGAACTGACCGACGACTACAATGGCTGGAAGCAGGAAGGCTTCGGACCGATGGAGCAAACCATTCGCGGCGGCCGCCGCTGGTCGGCTGCGTCGGCCTATCTGAAGCCGGCGCTCAAGCGGCAAAATGTCAGCGTGATCAGAGGCTTCGCCCGCCGGGTGATCATCGAGAATCAGCGTGCCGTCGGAGTCGAGATCGAAGCTCACAAACAGATTCAGGTCGTTAAGGCACGACGTGAGGTGATCGTCGCCGCATCGTCGATCAATTCGCCCAAGATCCTGATGCTATCCGGTATCGGCCCGGCCGCGCATCTCACGGAGAACGGCATCCAGGTCGTGGCCGACCGGCCCGGTGTCGGCCGCAATCTGCAGGATCATATGGAGCTCTACATCCAGCAGGAATCGACCCAGCCGATCACGCTGAATTCGGTTCTCAACCCATTCTCCAAGACGCTGATCGGGGCGCAGTGGCTGTTCTTCAAGACCGGCCTCGGCGCCACCAACCATTTCGAGGCCGCGGCCTTCGTACGCTCGCAGGCCGGTGTCGACTACCCCGATATCCAGTACCACTTCATCCCGGCGGCGGTGCGCTATGACGGCAAGGCGGCGGCGAAGGCGCATGGCTTCCAGGCGCATGTCGGGCCGATGCGGTCGAAGTCGCGCGGTTCGGTGACGCTGCGCTCGCCCGACCCGAAAGCGACGCCGGTCATCCGCTTCAACTACATGTCGCATCCAGACGACTGGACCGAGTTCCGCCACTGCATCCGGCTGACCCGCGAGATCTTCGGCCAGAAGGCTTTTGACGGCTTTCGCGGCAAGGAAATCTCGCCGGGTTCGCACGTCCAGTCGGACGAGGATCTCGACGCCTTCATCCGCGATCATGCCGAGAGTGCCTACCACCCGTGCGGCACTTGCAAGATGGGCCGCGCCGACGACATCATGAGCGTGGTCGATCCGGAGTGCCGGGTCATCGGCGTCGACGGCCTGCGCGTCGCCGACTCCTCGATCTTCCCGCGGGTGACCAACGGCAACCTCAACGCGCCGTCGATCATGACCGGCGAGAAGGCCTCCGACCACATTCTCGGCCGCACGCCACTGGCGCCGTCCAACCAGGAACCCTGGATCAATCCGCGCTGGCAGGTGGCGGATCGATAGGGCATTGTCCGGCGGACTGCTCCGCAATAGCGAATACATCTGGAGAACAGCATGCGCGCCCAGCCAACGGCATCGCACTATGTCAACGGCCGCTACATCGAGGACGAAGGCGGCGCGCCGCTGCCGGTGATCTATCCGGCGACCGGTGAGGTCATCGCCACCTTGCATTCGGCGACTCCGAACGTGCTGGAGCTCGCCATCGAAGCCGCGCGGGCCGCACAACCGGCCTGGGCGCGGATGAAGCCGGTCGAGCGTGGCCGCATCCTGCGCCGCGCCGCCGACATTTTGCGCGCGCGCAACGCCGATCTGGCGCGGATCGAGACGCTCGACACCGGCAAAGCGATCCAGGAGACGCTGGTGGCGGATGCACTATCGGCCGCCGACTGCCTCGAATATTTCGGCGGCGCGGTTGCCGCCTTCAACGGCGATGCGATCGATCTTGGTGGACCTTTTGCCTATACGCGCCGCGAGGCGCTCGGTGTGTGCGTCGGCATCGGCGCCTGGAACTATCCGATCCAGATCGCCGGCTGGAAATCCGCCCCCGCGCTCGCCATGGGCAACGCCATGGTATTCAAGCCTTCGGAAAACACGCCGCTGTCGGCGCTGGCGCTGGCCGAGATCTACTCAGAGGCGGGCCTGCCCGACGGGCTGTTCAACGTCGTGCAAGGCTATGGCGATGTCGGCGCCGGCCTCGTCGGCCACGATGTCGTTGCCAAGGTTTCGGTGACCGGCTCGGTGCCGACCGGCCGCAAGGTGCTGTCGCTCGCCGGTTCGAAGATGAAGCATGCGACGATGGAACTCGGCGGCAAGTCGCCGCTGATCGTGTTCGACGATGCCGATCTCGAAAACGCCATCGGCGGCGCCATGCTCGGCAATTTCTATTCGACCGGGCAGATCTGCTCCAACGGCACGCGTGTTTTCGTACAAAGCGGCATCCATGACCGCTTCGTCGACCGGCTGGTCGAGCGGACGAAAAAGATCCGCATCGGCGATCCGCTCGATCCTGAGACGCAGATGGGGCCGCTGGTCAACAAGGCGCAGCAGGAGAAGGTCGTTTCCTACATCGCGGCCGGCAGGCAGGATGGAGCAACGCTCGCCTGCGGTGGCAACGTGCCGTCGCTGCAAGGGTTCGATGGCGGCTTCTTTGTCGAGCCGACGGTGTTCACCGGTGTCACCGATACGATGCGCATTGCGCGCGAGGAGATTTTCGGGCCGGTGATGAGCGTGCTGAAGTTCGACGGCGAGGACGAGGTGATCGACCGCGCCAACGACACCGAATTCGGCCTCGCCGCCGGCGTCTTCACCCGCGACCTGCAGCGCGCCCATAGGGTGATCGCCGAACTGCAGGCCGGCACCTGCTGGATAAACGCCTACAATCTGACGCCGGTGGAAATTCCGTTTGGCGGGGTGAAGCAATCCGGCATCGGGCGCGAGAACTCGCTGGCGGCTTTAGCGCTCTATTCGCAGCTGAAGGCGGTGTATGTCGAGACCGGGGATGTAGCGAGCCCGTATTGAGGCATTGAAAGCGAAGTGACAGCTGATCTCCCCCCTTGCGGGGGAGATGGCCGGCAGGCCAGAGGGGGGTGTGACGGATCGCCAACCTTTGGTCTGATCTTCGAGTAGCTGAGACGTCGGCGGGACAGCACCCCCCTCTGCCTTGCCAGGCATCTCCCCCGCAAGGGGGGAGATTGGCAGCTCCAACGCTTCACCCCTTCTGCGCTGTCCCATCAAGATACTGCGTCAGCGCGCAGACCAGATGATAGAAGATGCTGGCCGGCACGTCCGATGCCAAGGAGCGGCCGCGTTCGTCGATGCGGTCGATCCACAGGCCGAGCGGCGCCGGGTCGATGTGCCAGCGGAATAGCCGGCCGACGCGCGCCTCGATTTCGGGCTTGAGGTCGGGACCGCCCGAGCCATCCAGCGCAATCGCCGCCTTGATCGCTTCCGCCTGCGGCCAGCTGCGCGATACGAGGTCGAGCGGCAGGCCCTGCCGGGAGACCGCACCGTAGGCAAGGCCGGTGGCGCGGTTGAGGCCGTTGGCGATGGCCGAGGCGTAGAGCTTGCGGGCAAAATTGCTCAACTCGCCCTGGCCGCTGCGGGCGACGAAATCGGTGAGCAGCGAGGCCCATTCGAAATGATGGCCGGGCTCGGTCCATGTGCCCTTCTCGCCGGCGGCCGGCTTCCACCCGGCGTCGAAATATTCGCCCAGCGTCCAGCTCTCGGCATCGAAGAAATGACTGCGGAAAAGGTCGATGATGCGCGCGGCGCGGCGCAGATAGGTGCGGTCGCCGGTCGCCTCATACCAGGCGAGGAAGGCCTCGAGCAGATGCATATGCGGGTTGGAGCGCCGCTCGCCCTCCCCGTCCGACGTCTCGAGGAAACCGGTCATGCGGCTGTCCTCGAGATGCGCGTCGAGGAACACGAAGGTCTCCTGGCCCAGCCGCAGCGCATCCGGATTGCCGCACATATGCGCATGCGCCAGCGCCAGCAGCACGCAGGAATGGTCGTAGGCATCCTCGGTTGGGTCGGCGACGGAGCCGTCGACATTGAGCGTGCGCACCCAGCCGCCCCGGTCCGTGCGGCCCTTGCCGGCCATGAAGGCGATGCCATGGGAGATCAGGCGATCGGCTGGACCGTCCCAGCCGCGGGCCTTGGCAACGGCGAAGGCGTAGACTTGCCTCGCCGTCGTGCGCATGCGCTTGGGCTTCAACAGCGCCTCGCCGTGGAAGCCGAGCGCCTCGTGGAAGCCGCCATGACGCTCATCGACGCCTGAAGTCGACCAAAGCGGCAAGGTCTCCTCGAACAGCCAGTGATGCACGCGCCGACGCCAGGCGCCGCTCTCGATGACGCGGTCGTGTGCCGGCGTAAACCTGGTTTCCAGCCGTCCCGATTTCTCCAGCTGCTCGACGATCTTCTTGACGTGCTGGCTGTGACTGACCGGGGCAACGAAGGTGGCGTCCGCGGTCGAGACGATGGCGACATCCTTCATGCCGATCGCCGACAAAAGCCGGCCGTCGCTGCGGATGTAGGAGTTCTCGCAATCGATGGCGACGACATCGCCGACGACGACATTGCCCTTGGCGTCGGCAGGGCCGACATCAAGCAGCGACTGCCAGGAGCCGAGGTCGTTCCAGCGGAAGCCGGCCGGCACCATCGCGATGTCCTTGGCCCGTTCCATGATGGCGTAGTCGATCGAGTTCGACGGGATGGCGGCGTAGAGGTCGAGCGGCATATAGAGGCCGGACAGGTCGCTCGTTGCCGCCTTGTAGGCGGTTTCGGTGGCCTGCCAGATGTCGGGTTGGAAGGTGGCGAAGGCGTCGCGCATGGCGCCGGCGCGAAACAGGAAAATGCCGGTGTTCCAGTAGAAGGTGCCCGCACTGAGATAGCTCTGCGCAGTGGCGAGGTCGGGCTTTTCGACGAAGCGCGACACGTCGAAGACGCCGCCGCTTTCGGCTGCGACTTCGATATACCCATAGCCGGTCTCGGGCTGCGCCGGCTTGATGCCGAACACCACCAGACGGCCGGCAAGCGCTGCCTGGCTGCCCGCCTCGACGCTCTGCCAGAACTGCTTGGGCGTGGCGATTTCATGGTCTGACGGCACCACCAGCACCAGGCTGTCGCCGAACTCCGACAATGTGCGCAACGCGGCCAGCGCCACGGCGGCAGCCGTGTTGCGCCCGGTCGGCTCGAACAGCGGGCCACCGCCGGCGAGGTCGAGGCCGGCAAGGTCGGCATGGACACGCTCGGCATGGCGCTCGGCGGCGATCAGGAAGATCGGCGTCTCACCTTCCGGCCGCGCCGTCAGCCGGCGCAGTGTCTTGGCCAGCATCGAGCCGTCGCCGGAGAGATCGTGGAACTGTTTCGGGTTGTCCTGGCGCGACAGCGGCCACAGGCGCGAGCCGACACCGCCGCTCATGACAAAACTGACGATGCGCTCGCTCATGAAAGGTCCAATCAGAACGTCTGGTTGTAAGCGCCGACTTCGGGGCTGCGGCGCAGCACGGCGTCGACGGCCTCGAACATCTGCCGGCGGCGGTCGGACGATACCGGGCTTTCGACAACCACGACAAGCTCCGGCTTGTTCGACGACGCCCGTACCAAGCCCCAGGTGCCATCTTCGGCCACGATGCGCACGCCGTTGACGGTGATCAGGTCAGCGATCTTCTGGCCGGCAAAAGCCTTGCCGGCGCGCTGCATCGCCTGGAAGTCCGCCACCACCTGATCGACCACGCCGTATTTCACGTCATCGGCGCAATGCGGCGACATGGTCGGCGTGCCGAAGGTCAGCGGCAGCGCGCGATAGAGATCGGCCATCGAACTTGTGGGGTTGCGGACGAGCATCTCACATATGGCTATTGCCGTGATGAGACCGTCATCATAGCCGCGGCCGATCGGGGAATTGAAGAAGAAATGGCCCGACTTCTCGAAGCCGGCGACGGCGCCAAGCTCGGCGACGCGGCGCTTTATGTAGGAATGACCGGTCTTCCAATAATCGGTGACGGCGCCATTGGCTTGGAGCACGCTGTCGGTGTTGAACAGGCCGGTCGACTTGACGTCGACGACGAAGGTCGAGCCGGGATATTGGGTTGATATGTCCCGCGCGAGCATGACGCCGACCTTGTCGGCAAAAATCTCGTTGCCCTCATTGTCGACCACGCCGCAACGGTCGCCGTCGCCATCGAAACCCAGGCCGACATGGGCACCTGTTTCCAGCACTTTGTCCCTGATGGCATGCAGCATCTGCATGTCTTCCGGGTTCGGGTTATAGCGCGGAAAACTGTGGTCGAGCTCGACATCGAGCGGGATCACCTCGCAACCGATGCGCTCCAGCGCCTGTGGCGCGAAGGCGCCGGCAGTGCCGTTGCCGCAAGCGGCCACGACTTTCAGCTTTCGCGCGATGCGCTTGTCGCTCACCAGATCGTCGAGATAGGTCTCGCGAAAACCGGAGACGAATTCGTAGGAGCCACCGCCGGCAAGATCGAAATCGCCCGACAGCACGATCTGTTTCAGGGCGCTCATCTCCTCCGGTCCGAAGGTGAGCGGCCTCGCCGCACCCATCTTGACTCCGGTCCAGCCATTCTCGTTGTGCGATGCCGTGACCATGGCGACGGATGCCGCGTCGAGCGCGAACTGGGCGAAATAGGCCATGGGCGACAGCGCCAGGCCAATGTCTTTCACCTTTGCGCCCGCAGCCATCAGGCCGGAAACCAGCGCCAGCTTGATGGCAAGCGAATAGGAGCGGAAATCATGCCCGGTGACGATGTCAGGCCCGGCGCCAAGACGCCGAATCAACGTGCCCAGCCCCATGCCGAGCGCCTGGACGCCGATCAGGTTGAGCTCCGGCGGCTGCGCAGAGCCGGGGTGACCGAACCACCAGCGCGCATCGTACTCGCGAAATCCCGACGCCTTGATCAGCGCTTCCGTTTCGAATTCGAAGCTGTTGGGCCGGGCGTCGCCTACGATTTTCAGGGGCAAGACAGCAAAGCTCCAGATGGCGAAAACACGATCTATCGAGGCTGCGACTTAGCACACAAGGCTTTAAGCCGGGTTTATCCCGGGAGGGAAAGCCAAGCTTTGCGGCAATGCCCAACGAAAGCCAACGAAATGCGACAGAAGCGCTGCCATTGCCGCTTGCAGGAACGGTATGCGGCAGCTATAAGCCCGCGGTCTGGTCACGGAGTGTAGCGCAGCCTGGTAGCGCACCTCGTTCGGGACGAGGGGGTCGCAGGTTCAAATCCTGCCACTCCGACCAGAAAAAACAGGTCCATTCCGGACACATAGGTTACGGTTTATATCGGAGACATGGGTAACACTTTTGGCCCGAAGGGGTTTTGGAGTGGTTCGAGCCTGCATGTCTCATCATC